>CAVWOD010000010.1:0-424022 GCA_963756355.1 uncultured Acidobacteriota bacterium
GCTGCTTGATTGCTTCGGGGAGTCCGGTCAGCAACAGTTGCGCCCGCATGTATATGCCCTACATAAGCGAGGATCGGCGAAGCGATGTCGCTCAGAAGTCTAAACGTGACTTGGTGATCAATGGCAATGAGCTTCCATACGTGTTCTATGGTGGAGCAGAAGTATTTGATCCGTGTTTATTCAGCAATGAAGGGAACAGAAAAAAATCTCGTCTGAATGGCATAGCCTACAGCTCTGTGTCTCGTTCAAGCGAGCATAAATCTGGAGACCACCCCATCCACACGATTCAGGTAATTGGCTGTCACAGGACTTTCTACTTGTCAGCAAGACACCTAAATATTCGCGGAAAGGACATCAAACAGGCGCTGTCATCCTAGTGTCGGGTGCTCATGGCGCTGGCACGGAAGCTTTCAGCCTCTTGCTAGATCCGAACGCCTTTCCAGTGAAGACCTGGTCAAGCTGTCGGACCGGCTAAAGGACAAAACGTTCTTTCAAATAGTCTTTCGTGTAGAAGTTTACAATGATCACGATACCCATGAAACAAAGCCTACGAAAATCGAAGTTGTCTGGGAAAAAGAGCTGGAACCTGTTAGCTTTGATCCCTCCACGCGATTCTTCCGCGGAAGCCGAATAGAGGGCTGACCCGCGATATCCTACCGACGTTGACGGAATCCTGTTCAGAGACAGTCCACCCATTCCGAAACGAATAACTCTAATGATGCTGTGTTCGAAATGTAGCCGATTACACCTGCTAATACTTCGTCACGCGTGCAGGTTGAAGTGTCAATCGTGGGCGCTCGAAACCAGTACGGATAAACGTCAGCCAATTCTCTTACTCTAGCTGCTGTCAAGTCCTTTGCGGCATGTTCTTGCGGCCGCTGACTGAAGCGTTGGTCCGCGATATCTGGAGCAACTTTGAATTGGATTGGTAAAAACTGAAGAGATAAACGCTCTACCATAGCTCTTACAGCGTTGCGCGCGTGAACTGGCTGATAGGTTGCGATAAGAATCACCTTGTCCACTCCTGCTTGAAACAGCTCTCGGGCGCACATGTGCATCGCTCGATATGACACAAGCCGTTCTTCAGCAGTGTTTGAACCTTCTGGATACAGCTCTTCCCTGACCGAATCCATTTCGATCAAAGGTGTGTTTTCCCGAGCAACTAACATATTACCTATTTCGCTCTTACCGGATAACGGCGGCCCCGACAGCAAGACCAACAGCGGCTTCTTGTTATTCATATGATGCAAGTCTACCTTTTTCGCGCTCTTACAGTCATCGACTAACGTGAGACACTGGCGATCCCATTCTGCAAGCTTCTTATATGGAGATTCGCGTACTCTTTATGGCGGGTGGGTCAGGCTTAACGCGACCAGACGGGTTTGGGTGCCGCAACCGCGTCTCTACCCGTTGCCGCTAGTGCCCGAATGGCATACACTCTCCGCGCTCCATGACCAAACATTTCTTCGATCAAATTCTTGAGGCCACCCGCCCAAGTTTTATGGTGTAGGAAACTTCTTATTTCCTATGAAATGCGAAGGCAGCATTTAGTGTGACTTCATTCGTCGTCGGGTTGATGTGATCGACCCAGAGGCAAAAGAAATGATAGAAATACGGCGATAGCTGAAAGAAATAAATTGTCCGCGGTTCAGAAAAACTCTCGCGGATGGCTGGAACGCGGTATACGTTCACGTCCACAAAGGATGCCTCTTCACCCCCGTATACCAGTCCGCCTCCGTTATTGACACGGATGGTCGCCTGTTCTTGCTCGTCCGCGATGAATGCATGCCGACGAGGAATAGTCTGTTTGCTGATCTCTTTAACATCGATGCGCACTCTGGTTCCACGCCACATGAAGTCCTGGTAGCCACCAACCTTCAATATGAATTTCTTCTCGAAGTATTCCCCTGCGACTTCAACCGGAAGATTCGGTTCTGTGGCCACGGCTACCAAAACCTCATTCCGTGGGGGCGGGTTAACCTTCACGTTGGCCCTCTGAGCATGAACCACGTAGGCTGAAAATCCAGCAATGCCTACGATGATCACCCCGAGCATGATTCTCTCCGGGACATTTAATTTTGTCAGATTCAGGATTACCAGACTAAGCAGCGCAGCTGCACATACCGCCAAGACAAATCGTTCCAGAAAAACTGGCATGCGCTATACCACCGTATTTTAATTAGATAGTCAAGTGTCAGGGCGGGTGAGGCAGCCTTAACGGCGCGTGGGACAGACTTAACGAGGCGAGAAGGTCTGGGTGCCGCACGCTTCGTCGTTAGGGGTGCGATTCTTGACTCTGACCTTTTTCTCGTGGATTCGATCCTCCAAGTTTCTCCGAGCAATTGGATCGATCCGAATCAATGCCTGCTCAATTCGTGCAAAGTACGATCAAAACTTGAACTGCAATCCCATTTTTCTCTTGACTTCTTAGTTATCTTTATGGTAAATAGTGATATGAGAGAATACGCTAAGAGTTCCCAAGCAACCCTCCCGAGCACCCATCGCCGCTCAGCGTCGCACCCTTCACGGCTTTCCAGCACACCCGACCCGCGGAAAATTTCAATCTCTGCAACGCGCCCGCCACAAATGATTTCGGAACGAACAGCTGACATCCCGACAGACCAATCGGGACGCAAGAACCGGCGCTTCCTAATCGCCAATGGGCAACATAGTCAAAATCTCTCAACTCATTGACAACACAAGTGGTTACAAAATCCCAATCGCTCCTATATCGTATGTTCGCAAGCCCCGCTCCCGGGGCTCGAAAAGGCCTGTCAATGGAGGGCCAGAAGCCGATTTTCCCGAGTGCAGAACCCTTCGCACTCGCGAATTAGAGCATCCAGGGGATCAGCGCTTTCGAACTCCGGCAGTAGGCCTCGTATTCGGGGCCGAACACCGCGCGCATGTTTTCTTCTTCCAACCGGATTTTGCGATAGTAGGCAATCGAGAGCAGAACGACTCCAGCAAACGCGTGCCATTCGCCGGAAGTGACCGCGGTGCCGAGGGTCATGCCCAGCATGGCGGTGTAAATGGGATGGCGAATCAATCGATAAGGTCCGCTGCGAATCAGTTGGTGATCGACCTTGGCGGTGATGGCGCCGCTCCAGTTTTGGCCCAGGTGATGCCGGGCCCAGAACGCCAGCAGCATGAAACCGACTTGAATGGCGATTCCAATCGGAACGAGAGCAGGAAGAACGGGCAGAAAGCGGCGGTCACCCAATCCGGGGACTCGCCAGAACAGCAGCAACAAAGAAATATTCAACAGCGCCTGGTGGAGCAGCGTGGACCACACGGCTTCCGAGCGCTGCACGGGCGCGGAATTTCTTGCCGCCACGCTCCAATACAGGCTGAAAAAGACCCACAGCGCGCCCGGAACCCGAAGCGGCTGCACGATGTGTTCAATCGGAATGTGCTTGCCCTGAATGCCGATGAACAGGCCGAGCAGCGCCCCGGCCAGCAAACCCGCGACGACGGGAAGGGAAAGCCGGATCTGGAGTCGCATTTCCCTTGCACGTTCCTTTCGTGGAAGCAACTCGAACCGGCGATGGCTCCGAGCGCGAAGCAGTTTGAATTGGAAATTTAATGATGAAAGTTTTTGGTGAAAAATCAGGAGATTGCTTTTTTCACCTGGTTGAATGCGCGCGAACCGGCTTCGGCCACGTCTCCCAACTGGTCAGAGACATCTTCGACCACTTCCCGGGCCTGCCGGCTGATCTTGCGTCCCGCAGCGGTAGCCTGATTCAGGCCTCTGCGGGCGTTATCGCGCAGGAATTCCCGGGTCTCTTCTCCGGACTTGGGCGCGAACAGGACACCCAACGCAGCTCCAACTCCCACTCCAATCACAAAAGCTGTCAATGTTCCCGACCAATCTTCTCGACTCATGATGATTCTCCTGAATTCAAATTTAGTAAAAATTTTCTTTTCCAGCCACGGAATTTTAATTGAGCCGGAGTTTAAATGACATGCCTACTTTAGCAGAGAAAATAGAGCGGAAGGAATTCTTTGTAGCGAAGCCGGCGAAAAAGAATCGCTTAAAAATCGCCAATTATTTATTGGGGCGGCTGGCTTTTCAAGATAGCGGCGATTCCCTGGCTTTCCAGTTGGAGCTGCACGGTGTGTGCCGAAGCGGCATCGCTGTACGGTCCCACATTGACGCGGAAGAGCGGATCGCCGGGCCGTTTGATTACGAAGGATTGAAAATTTTTCTTCGCCAATTCAGCGCTCAGCTGCACCGCATTGCTTTCCACTCTCATTGCCCCAACCTGGAGCACGAAATTGCCTGCGTTGGAAGGCTGGTGAGGCAACTGCCAGCTCTTGGAAACTGAAGACGACGAGGGGGCAGGCGACGCAGAGGCAGGGGGCGCCGGAACCGTGGATGATTGTGACGTCGCCAGTGGATTCGATTGCTGCGATGGAATTAGGGCCGGAGATGATGGAGCGGGCGCTGCCCCGGAAGCAGCAGGGGAAGATGCAGCGACTGGAGCAAATTGCTGGGCCTGGGAAGGCTGTTGCGTGCGGCTCATCAGGAACGCAAATAGAAAAAGCGTGCTGGAAAGAAATACCAAGCCCCAGAAAAGTCCATCGAGGCGGCGCGGCTTCGCAGCCGCATCCGCAATGGAATTCTGCAATGTGGAATTAGGGGCAACATCGGTGAGCACCGAAGGAACGACCCGAAGACGCGGCTCCGGGAGGGGAGCCGGCTTTTCCGTTTGCCAATGGCCGGTATGCGAGATCGCTGAAGCAGAAAGCCATTCTCGCAATTGCAGGCGAGAAGTTTCCGGAAGGTCGATGAAACGCACTCCGATGCGGTGATTCCAGCGGTCCACCCAAACCATGCGAGCGCGAGCTTCAATCGTGGCGCTCGTCGAGGGCAGATGAAAATTCAGATGGATGGGCGCCGTGCGGCTTTTTGGAGTCAAACCATCCAAAGCCAGGCCGCCTTCACTGATATCAAAGAGCAAGCCGCCTTGCTTTTCATTCATGCGCACAAAAATCGCCGGATCCATTGTCAGGCGGGCGTGTTCTCGGCGGTCGTTGATCATCTTGAAATTACTTTCAGTGGCCGGGAGGGAGCGGCTTGGATTGGACTGCGGCAAAACTGAGTGTAACACCGGATTTTTGTAAAGCAATATGCGGAAGGGGAGAAATTTCGAATCGGTGACTAGGTGAGTTCAGTACTTACAGTCCCCTCGCGCCGCTTGCGAGACAAATGCTGATGACGAAGCGGCAGTTTCGATGTGAAACACTTTGCATGAATACTCATCGTCACCCGAGGGAATTATTGACTACGAGGGAAGAGGCCGTCCTCTGGTCTCGACGCCGAATGGCAGCAGGAGAAGTCCTACCAGAAAAGCGAGAGAAGTGAGGGCGATGGGAGTGCCGATGCTGCCGAAGTGGCGGACGCCGGCGCCGACCAGAAAGGTGATTCCCGCTCCCGCAAAGCGCGCGATGGAAGTGGCAAACGCGAACGCACTGGCACGGCATTCGGTGGGATATTGCTCCGGCAGCCATAGCGTATACATGGCGAAATTGGCGCCGCCCAGACCCAGAAAAACCAGACAAACGAAAAACCACTGAATTGCATTTTGTTGAAGATAGAAAACATAACCGAAAGCAGCAGCGATCGAGCAAAACATGCAGGCGAAGAATAGGGCCATGGTGCGGAGACGGCCAAAGCGTTCGGCCAGCCACGGAAGAAGGATGCATCCGGCTATTGTGAAGGAGGCCAAGAGCATGGTGGCATAGGAGGAGAGACGGTCGCCCAAGGCAGCGCTTTGCCCGCTGCGAGCGGCGAGAGACTGCACCGCCGCAGGGACATAGACCGAACCGGCCCAAAGACCGGTGACCGAGACGACCATATAAATGAAATTCAGAATAGTGCGGCGGCGATATTCCGGGGAAAAGAGAGTGTACAAGGGACGCCAGAGAGACCAGGATCGCACCTGATCGAGTTTTGCGTTCCAGCGACTGGGTTCACTGACGCCGCGGCGAATGTACGCCACCAGCAGAGCCGGAACGCCTCCCAATGCGAACATGGCACGCCATCCGAAATGCGCTCCGATTCCGTAATTGGCCACGGCGGCGATAAAAATACCGACGTAGTAACCGGTATGCATGAATCCCGCCGCCATTTTGCGCCGGTCTTCGGGCCATTCCTCGGCAACGAAGGTGCCGCCCATGGCCCATTCGCCGCCAATGCCAATTCCAGCCAGAAAACGAAACACGGCCAATTGCCAGATGTTGGTGACGAAGGCGCTGAGACAAGTGAACAGCGAATACCACAAGATGGTGAGCATCAAGGTGCGGACGCGGCCGAATTTATCGGCCAGCGGACCCCAGAGAAACGCGCAGCCCCAGCCCACCAGGAAAATGGCGAACAGTAATCCGCCATAAAAGCCGGTGCTGCCGGTAGTGGCAGGAATTCCGGAACGCGGGAGCAATTCCCGGAGAGAGGGCACCATCACCAGGGCGTAGATGAACGAATCCATCCCATCCAGCGCCCAGCCGGCCCAAGAGGCCCAGAAGCCCTGGATTTGATTGCGCGTTAAGCGGGTAGAGGTGGCCATAGAGATGCGCCGGCGCGGATTCTACGTTGCGAAGGAAAGATGCGCAACGCGAGGTTTTGATAGTTGATGTTTGAAGGGTTTTCCGGCACCGAAGCGATTCGGGCGGGTGAGTGGTGCATCGCATGGAACGCTAGCGATTCGGAACATCCTACTCTGGATCCTTCGCGTTGCTCAGGATGACTTCAAATACGAGGCTGCAATTCGAGGCTTTGATTTCGCGGCAGAGCATTTGGCTGGGCCAGAGATAACAGTGATATTCTCTGTGATTCTTTGCGGTTGTGGAGGAGGCGGGGATGCTGCTTGAGAAGCGAGTTGCGCTGGTGACGGGCGGGGGACGGGGATTGGGACGTACGATCGCGCTGAAATTTGCGTCAGAGGGGGCAGCCGTGTTCTTGACGGCACGGACGGAAAGGGAAATTCAGAGCGTGGCATCGGAAATTCAAGCGGCCGGTGGACGCGCGGCCTATGTTGCGGGAGATGCCACGCAAGAAGCGGATTGCGAGCGGATCGTGCAGGCGGCGCACGAAGCCTTCGGGCGGGTGGATATCCTGGTGAACAACGCAGGGATTTTTGGTCCGGTGAAACTGCTGGAGGAATTGACGCCGAAGGAATGGGATGAAGTGATCGCGATCAACTTGCGGGCGCCGTTCCTGATTTCGCGGCTGGTGCTGCCGGAAATGTACGCGCGGCGCAGCGGAAATATCCTGAATATCTCCAGCATTTCCTCGAAGATGGCGTTGCAGCTGCAATCGGCATACACGGCAACCAAGGCGGCGATCAATGGCCTGACTCGGGCAATGGCGGCGGAAGGCGCGCGAAGGGGAGTTCGCGTCAACGCACTCGTTCCGGGGCCTCTGCCGGAAACACAAATGTCCCAGAATCTGGGACATGCATTGGCGGAACGGTTTCAGGCGGATCCGGACAAGCTATTCGCGCAGTTCGTCGAAGGAATTCTGCAAGGAAGACCCCAGACTACCGAAGAAGTGGCTGCTGCCGCGCTCTTTCTGGTCTCGGACCAGGCCAGTGCGATTACGGGGCAGTCTCTGAACGTTGATGGCGGAATGTCTTTCTGCTGAACTCTTCGAGTTGGACGATGCGCCGCCAAGCAGACCCGGCGATCTCACGCGTTCGCGGCTTTATCCATCCCAATCCGCGCTCTCCGATTTCCTGCACGACGAAGAAAAGGAAAGCGATGAATAAGCCGATCCCGAGCAAGAGGGCGAACAGAAGCTCGGCAGCCAGCAATTCCTGTACAAAATAAATTTGAACAGCAATCGCTGCCGCGATTGTGAACCACACCCACTTCTTAACCGTTTTCAAGCGAGCCGTTATCATTTAGACCCCACCTACCCTTTCGTACTGTATAGATGCAAGTAACCGTCCAAAGGGATCAAACAATTAAGTGCATGGCAGTACTAGGATTAGCGGGATCTCCAATTTGAGTAGGCTACTAGAAATGGGAACTCATCTTCCCTAATACATACTTTGGTTGCTACTTTCGGACAGGCTTCCTGGCTGGCCGTTTCCTGTCCGAAGGGACAGGTTTTGGCTTTCGAGAGCGGTTGCTGATTTTGATGGATTTTCGGCGTTGCCTTGGGGCGGTTTTCTTCGCGGATTTTTTGGTTTTAGCTACTTGAGAGCGTACGTTGAAGCGCTCTACCGGTGGCAGCATCAAAGATTCTTGCAAAAATCTTGCTACCAGACCGCTGCGAACCATCCAGGCGAGGGCTTCGATGAAAAAATTCCGGGATAGATGATCGAGCTTTTCGCGCGGCCAATCGTGCATCGATTGGTGGCGCGTGATGATCGCCAATCCCTGCTCATGGAAAACAAAACGAGGCGGGCGGTGGGTGAGCCAGCGGATATATTCGAACATTTTCCGGACCAGGCTACCCTGCGCGGCCACCAACCGCTGGTGCGCGTCTGAACCGGGCGGCGCGACGAAGGCGAAGAAGACGCACTCCGGAGGAGTTGGAGTGAGATAAGCGAAAGCAGTGTCTTCCAGCAGATATCCGATGAAAAATCCGATGGATTCCGGATGATCGCCGGGTTTCGGGCATGCCGGCGACGAGATCGCAGGACGCGCCGCCTTGGGATGCAGGAACCAGAATCCGCGCAGGCTCTGGCTGCGCTCCGGCAGGGCGCGGTAGCCGCGCAAGTAAGGCGCGGCTACTTCGCGGACCCAGCCGAGTGGTTCGGGATCGAGAGCCAAAGTATTCAACGCCCTTCGAATGGATAGCGATCGCCGGCAAGCACGGCAGCGGCGACTCGGCGGCGCAACCCGATTACGTCCACGGGTTCGCGCTTCGCAAAGCGGCGCAACACGGAAAGCTGAGTGCGGAGCATATCGCCATCCACGGTTGCCGCGAGCGCCGTCTTCGCTTCCTGCTCGACATGACCCGCGGCAATGGAAATGAACGCACGCGCAGCATCGACCATCACCGAGGCGGAATCGCCGCGGGCGCCCGCGGCTTTTTGGGCGCGGCGCAAGCAGGATTCCATTCCATAGACTTCCATAACAATATTGGCGAGCGAGCCGACGATTTCCTGCTCGTCGGCAAGTTTTTCGCGGAATTTTTGAACGGCGGCCCCGGCCGCGAGAAGGAAAGTTTTCTTGGCGTTAGCGACGCAACGTTCTTCCTCGGCCCAATCGCCGCTTTCGGATTCTTCCATGGAAGGACCGGCCAGCACTTCTTCGGCCAGTTTCATGGCCGCGGGAATCAGCGGAAGCACTCCGCCCATGGCGCGCTTCATCAACATTTGAATGATGAGCATGCGATTGATTTCGTTGGTGCCTTCGAAGATACGATTCACACGGCTATCACGATAGGCGCGGGCGACGGGATAATCCTCGTGGAAACCGTAGCCGCCGAAAATTTGCACGGCTTCGTCCACGCAAAAATCAATCAACTCGCTTCCCAGAACTTTACTGATGGAACTTTCGATGGCGTATTCCTCGAGCACCTGCATGGCCTGCTGCGTTTTATTTTCATGCGGGGCCGACATGGCGGCATCAATCATTCCGGCGGAGCGATAGACCATCGATTCGACGGCGAACGAGCGAATGGCCATTTCGGCAAGCTTTTCGCGAATCATTCCAAAATCGGCGATGGGCTTACCGAACGCGGTGCGTTCCTTGGCGTACTTTGAAGCTGCTTCGATCATTAATTTCGCGCCGCCCAGGCAATAGGCGCCCAGGCTGAAGCGGCCCGCGTTGAGGGTATTGAATGCGACGATATGGCCGCGACCAACGTCATGTAACAAATTTTCCCTGGGCACCTGGCAATTTTCGAAAAAGATGGGGACCGTGGAGCTGCCCTTGAGGCCCATCTTTTTTTCTTCGGCGCCAGCGGAAAAGCCGGGAAAACCGCGCTCGACGATGAAGCAGGAAAATTTGTCGCCATCGATTTTCGCAAAAACCACGTAGACATCGGCGAAGCCGCCGTTGGTGATCCACATTTTCTGGCCGTTCA
Organism: uncultured Acidobacteriota bacterium; assembly: GCA_963756355.1. Taxonomy (GTDB): domain Bacteria; phylum Acidobacteriota; class Terriglobia; order Acidiferrales; family UBA7541; genus JBGPTK01. The sequence continues at coordinate 10,040 of CAVWOD010000010.1, forward strand.
GAATCCAGTGCTTGCCGTCGGGGGAGAGCACGGCGCGGGTGCGCGCCGCCAGCGCATCGGAGCCGGCCTGAGGTTCGGAAAGGCAGTAACAGGAAAGCAATTCGCCAGTAGCGATCTTCGGAAGATATTTCTTCTTTTGTTCTTCGGTGCCGAAATAAACGATGGGGACCGTGCCGATTCCGGCGTGGCCGCCGTGGGAGACGGCGAAGGAAGCGTATGCCGCCAGTTTTTCCGCGAGCACGGTGGCGGAGACTTTGTCGAGTTCGGAGCCGCCGTAGGCTTCCGCGATGCCGCCGCCGAGCAGTCCGATTTCGCCGGCTTTCTTCAGCAATTCGGCCAGCAGGCCCTCTTTATGCAGTTCGAGGTCGGCTACCTGCGGGAGGACTTCCTTTTCGACAAATTCCTTGGCGGTTTGGCCGATCAGGCGCTGGTCATCATTCAAATCCGCGGGAGTGAAAACGTCTTCGGGGCGCGAATCTGCGATCAAAAAGCCGCCGCCGCGCGTCAGATTTTGGGAAATCGTAGTTGTGGCCATAAGTGCCTCTTTGGGTGTCGGGTATCAGATATTGTGCGACCCCTACTTAGTTATATACCTTCCTGGAGTGCCGCCGCAAAATTTTCACGGCAAGTATCCGGGCGTGCATCGACGGCATTTTGTGGTTAACCTTGCGCGGCAGCCTTGATCTTCTCAATATACTCCGCTGGGAGGCTGTGTTCGCTGGCACCTTCGAGGATGGTTTGCAAATAGTGAGGGGCAGGGCGGAGGCGGCCTTTGTCCACTTTGGTGGCGATGAAGACTTGGGCGTTGGTTTTGCGGCCAGCCTGGTCGACTACGGTGACTTCGATGCGGCGGTAATGAACGGGCGCGCCTTCGTAACGATCGAGGGAACGCAGCGCTGATTCGGGAAGCCGGTAGAGCACGCCTTCCACCAACTTTCCCGGCGCCTGACGGATATTCGCTGTGGCTGTGCCGCCGCGCGATCGCTTGTTGAAAACCAGTTCATAGTTATCCAGGCGCGCGACGCGCTCTTCGGCCGGATCGGCGCCGAGACGCGACTTCACTTGCGCCTTGCTCATGTTGCTGGCATACGCGAAATACCAGACAGTTGACTGCGCCATATTGCTCCGGGGGAATAGCAGGATCCGCTGTAAGCGGGAAGAATGATCTTACCGGGAAGCAATGCAGGTAGCAAATGGCGGGGCGGAATGTGTGCGCAGCGGGTTCGTCCGCACCTTGGAAGCGAGACCCTATTTCGAGCTACCCAAGACGGCTATTTCCCTTCCGGTCGCGGATTCCAAGTCCTCAATAAATTTCGCCGCATCAATGTGCATTTTGGTATGAGTAATTCTGTCGGTGTTGTTTCCAAAGACGACGATTTCCTTGCAAGAGCGGTCGAATGTCATGCTTGCGATGTCACCATAGGCAATACGATTCCATCTCAACAGAGGGCCTCGTTTTCGAATCTCATGATCGGAGAGAACAATTACCCTCGGCCACGTGAAATATCCCAGTAAAACAAAAGCAAAGGAGGAAACAACATCCCACCACGGATCCCCCTCCCGGTACGTTCCAACCGCTAGAACCACCCCTAATACGATACACAGAAGGCATATACCCCGGATCCACATCGCCCCCGGAAAAACGAATCGATTGGACGCTTGGCGCTTCTCTGCAGCCCAAAACTCCAGCAGTTGAGTAATGAAGAAAAAAGAAAAGACGCAGCCAGTCAGGATGCTGGAGACTGCGAGTATGGAGCGCCAATCGACGTTCCAGGTGCGGTCAAAAATGCGATTCAGAATAGAAAGCGCAGGGAGCAGAACGATCGCTGTAAGGAGTATGCCAATGCTATTCCTGAGTGCGAGAATCGCGGCCAAGCGCAATTTGGTCCGATCCATGGCCAGGGCCTACTGCGGGAAATTCATTTTCTTGATAAAGGCTTGAAAACCCGGGTCCGAACGTATCGAATCGAAGACGGGCTCGGTCTTTATATAGACCATCCCACCCAACCGCGCATCGAAAGCTTTCTGCAACGAGGCCAGCGCCTCGTCTTTCTTCCCCAAGAGGGCAAAATTCATGGCCGCTTCGTATTGATTCGCAGCGGGAATCATTTCCGCCCTGGCACGAAGGACGCCCTCGAATCCCGCGCGGCGATAGGCCTCTTCCAATCGAGTAGCTTGCGCGGAAGCTCCAACAAGCTTCAGAAATTCCTGCCATTCGGCCAGCGCCTCCGGATACATCTTCTTTTGCACATAAACATCCCCCAAACCCCCTCGGGCGGTCGCAAGATTTGCATCCAGTTGGAGTGCTTTCTTGAACTGTTCGATGGCCTCGTCGTACCTTCGCGCAATGTAAAGAGCATTTCCTAGCGATGCGGTGATAATCGGGGAGAGGGGATCGAGCTCCTGGGCGCGCTTGGCTTCCGCAACGGCTTCGTCGTAGCGGCCCATGCTGTAGAGGCACTCCGAGTACCACTGATGAGCCGTGGGGTAATTTGGATTCGCGGAGATGGCACGGCGGAATTCCTGGTCGGCTTTGGCAAAATCCCAATCGTAATAAAGATACGTATCGGCCAGAGTGGTGTGAGCCTCCGCCAGGGAATCATCCAGTTCGAGAGCTTTGAGCGCTGCCGCTTTTCCCTTGGGACGAGCCTCGAGGGGCGTCAACCCAAGATAAGAGCCGTTTCCAACGGCATAGCAATCTGCCAAGCCGGCGTATGCCAGCGCGTATCCGGGATCTTTTTCAATGGCCTGCTGAAAATAGCCGAGAGCCTGCTTCACCCCATCATCGGTTCTTTTGTTCCAGAAGTAGCGGCCGCGCAAGTAGAGTTGGTAGGCTTCGGGATTTTCCGTGTCGCGCTTTGCCACTCGCTGCTGTTCCGCGCCGCTGACTTGCATCTTCAAATGGCTGAAAATCGATTGCGAAATTTGATCCTGAATGCCGAGAATGTCGGAAAGCTTCTGGGTGTACTGATCGCCCCATAATTGTGAATCTTTGTTTACGTCGATTAGCTCAGCGCCGATCACGTAGGAATCGCCACGCCGCGCCACTCGGCCGGTGACAACCGCGCGCACATTGAGCTCTTTGCCGATTTTTTCAGGAGCCGTGCTCTGTCCTTTGTAGCGGAAGGCGGTGCTGCGAGGGACGACACGGAGTTTTGAAACATGGGAAAGATTGTTGATCAGAGTTTCGGTGATGCCGTCGCTTAAGTATTCGGTGTCCTGGTCGCCGCCGCTATTTACAAATGGCAGGACCGCGATGGAATCGATTGATCCGCCGGGACCGGAAGAAGTGGAACGGAAAATCCAATAGCCCGCCGCGACGAGGATGGCCACTGCGGCCGCCAGCGCGAGGAATAATTTCTTTTTGTGGCGCTTTAGCAGGCCGACCGCGATCACCGAGTCGGAGCTGTGCGATTCCATTTGTCGCGTGGATTGTTGCGGGGTCGTGCGTCGTTTCGACGCTGATGCTGGCTGAGCGGCCGGAATCGGTGTCGCGTTTCAGGCGCGTCAAATCGCTGCGCAGGTCGGCTGCGCTCTGATAGCGAAGATTGCGGTCCTTCTCCATCGCTTTGCCGATGATTCGTTCGAGTTCGGCGGGGATTTCAGGATTCAGGCGGGCAGGAGAAGCCGGAGCTTTGGATAAAATTCCTTCGAAGATTACGGCCGAGGTCTCGCCGCGGAAAGGCAACGATCCGGTGACCATTTCGTAGAGAACCGCTCCGAACGAAAAAAGATCGGTGCGGGCATCGAGCGGTTTTCCTTTGGCCTGCTCGGGAGACATGTAAGCAACGGTGCCGAGAGCCGTTCCCGGGCTGGTGAGATGCACGTCATCAACCGTGGCTCCGGCGAGCGCGGGGGAAGACTGGTTTGCGGAACTGCCCGTTGCCGTGACTTTCGCCAGGCCAAAATCGAGAATTTTGGCGTGGCCGCGCTTGGTGACGAATATATTCGCGGGCTTGATATCGCGGTGGACGATGCCTTCGGAGTGGGCGGCGTCGAGCGCGTCGGCGATTTCGATGGCCAGCGCCAGCGCCGTTTCCATTTCCATGGGCCGGCTGTCGATCATGTACTTGAGAGTTGCGCCATCGAGAAATTCCATGGCGATGAACGCTTTGCCTTGGTGTTCCCCGATATCGTAAATCGTGCAGATGTTCGGGTGATTTAAGGCGCTGGCGGCCTGGGCTTCCCGCTGAAAACGCGAAAGCGCCTGCGGATCCTTGGCGAAATCATCGGGAAGGAATTTCAGCGCGACCAGGCGATGCAGGCGAGTGTCCTCGGCTTTGTAGACCACGCCCATGCCGCCGCTGCCGAGTTTTTCGACAATGCGGTAGTGCGAAACTGTTTGCCCGATGAATGAAGAAGAATCCGCCATTTTGATTGGGACTCCGGCGCGGCCAGTGCCGCATGCAGCGCAGAGCCATGCCAACAGTCGCACATCTTAGGTTGCAGCCGGAGACAAGTCAAAGACAGAGTGGTGCCACTAGTGTGATTGCTTTGGCAGCATTAACGCTTCGTAGCTTGGAACTTGGAGTTTCGCATTGAGCAGGCCGACCCTTCCGCTGATTACGTCTTTTACCACCAACGCGAGACTGTAAGTTTCCGGCTCCAGAATGGCTGTGGTTTCGGTCTGCTGAATTGATTTCGCCGGAACGGAATCCTGGTGCTGATCGAGTTTGCGGGAATCTTCAAATAGGGAGACCACAGTGCCGGTTGGCTTGCTGATTCGGCCAAAGAGTTCGTAACCCGCTGATGAATTTTCATTGTGCACGGGCAAGGTTAGTTGGTCTTCGGGAATTTCCACAACGATTCGCGCAATTGTGGAATTGTGCGTGGCTTGCGTGTACTCAACTCGATAGCTGAATCGAACTTGATCACGGATGATTCGCGACGTGACGAGCGCTTCCAGATCTTTGCTCCTGACGATCGGAGTTGGCTGCGGACCGACCCAGAGCAAGATCTGTTGAAGCGACGTCCAGATTGAGTATCAGCGGGTCTATGTTGCTGATTTTTCCACAGACAGGAGGGCAATTTGATTTTCTTTTGCTGAGACAAGTAGGAACTCAGCAGGAAATAACAGTGAAACCTTGTAGCAAAACCAGAGCCAAGGCAATCCTAGTGCCGAACTCTCGGAATTTGCTATGGCAATTTTCAAACTGACCCACTACCTGCAATCGCAAGCAAAGGCTAGTCCCTAAGCGCTTGGACTGCATCGATCAGTGCTGGCTAAGCACGGCTTTGATGTCCTCCCAAAGCAGCCAATGAGCGTTCAGTTCGCGCGCGCTGGCGCATGTAGAAGCGGCGGGCGACTGTGTTGGCGGGTTGCACGTCGACGCAGATTCGCTTTGCATTCTGCTGCGAAAACCATGCCGCTAAATGGCGAAGCAACGGAAGCGATCGGGTCCCTCGACGTTCCGGAATTACATCCGATCCACTCAAGTTCCCCGTCGCACGAATAGCGACGAGTAAAGTACCTGCATGAAGCCCACCAGAGAATCATTCTACGCAACGTAACTGGTGCGTGGCTGCAGCGCCTGCCGCGGATGTTGTTCGCAGCTCAAATACCGCGAAATGTGATTGTCCAGTATTCTTCGTTTCCCACTCCGGCGCGAATACGCGCCATCGCGGGAATATCGGACTTCGAAGCAGCCTGTAGTGTATCGAGCACAATTGGCTTGGTCCTAATGAGCCAGTGCGTATTGACCTCTGATCCCGTTTCTGGCCCTGAGAGCTTGTGAACACTCTGCACGATTCATTGATGTCTGCCTGCGAAATTGTTACAGCGCCAGTCAAGGTTTCGCCGATCAGGATAGAAAGATGGCTCTCCGGCGCGTAGAGCTCGATGACGATGGGTTTCGGCGGATTAACAACTCGTCCGTACTGAAACCCCTTGAATTCTATCTGGTGACGGAAAAGATGCCCAAATCAGCTCTGAGAGGAATTATGACGGTCTTGATCATCAATAATATCCTCCGCTGAACAGCCAATTTCTTCGGCATGAAAATGGAAAAACTTCCGGGAGTCACATTCAAAACCGCGCGCTGATATTCGTAATCTGATTGATCCGATTCGCTGCTCATCAGTTGGCTCAGCGACTTCTGTCGATTTTCCGCCAGCCGAAAGGGCATTCATGAGCTCGTTCGGGGGGCCGCACCAAAAGGAGACCGATTGCCCGAGCGAAAAGCAATGATTTCCTTGTCCGATGAGAGTGTCTTGGATCTTCCATCGTCGACATCCTGCCAGGGAACCTCAAATTCATACCCGAAGTAGGAAAGTTTTCGTCCCGGCGCATGGGAGATCGATGGATCGGGCAGTTCGACTGAGTGAGCCAAAGAGCGGGCGGCGCTCTACCGAGTTCATGGCTTTTCCAAACATAGAATGTTTGGATGCCGAAAAACCAAGCGAAATTCGCGCACAGAAGACCAGGATTCCCAAGGCGGCGAAAATGCGAGAAGGACTCAGCATACACTTGTATATACCATACGAGAACCCTGCCGAGGCGCGGGGCGATTCGCGTCGCCGGCGCAGCTAGCGGATGGTTCGGCGGGTCCGGGATGGCTGTGTCGGTTGATGCTGGGGTGTTACCCTATTCCGCCACGCCAGCCGGTGCGGAAAAGGAGACGACACGGCGCGGATTTGCTCAACCGGCCCTTCGCATGATAAGAGCAAGCTAGCTTACGGTTCACGAGGAGGAATCCCCACATGCTGCTGAACAAGAGGAATATGAAATGGCTCGCCACCGCTTTGTGCACTGTTGCAATCCTAGAGGCTGCACTGTTTGGAAAGTCCCTGCTGGTCCAGGCCGAATCCCAGGATAAGCCACAGGAAAAATCGCAAAAACAAGAGCAGCAATCCATGATGCCGGGCCCCGGACCGGAAATGGACAAAATGAAATTTCTGGTGGGGCTTGTGGGATTACAACGGCGAATATAAGAAAACCGCAATGGTTCCCAACGGCGGAAAAGAATCCGGATGGTATAAAGCGCAGCTTGGCCCCGGTGGATTTTCGCTAATCGCCGATTTTGACGCCGATGGCCCAATGGGAAAAGAAATCGGCCACGAACTGATCGCCTGGGATCCCGGCGAGAAAGCCTACAAGGTTTACATCGCGGGAAACACATTTCCGGGAGTGATTTCCGGCACAGGCCGCTGGGAAGGCTCGAATTTCGTGACCACCAGCGAATTCAATTATGGCGGGACGAAGTTTACGATGCGCAGCGCTTACAAAGACATCCAACCAAATTCCGTTACGATCGACGAGGAATCGAAGCAAGGCGACGGCCCCTTCCAGATGATCTACACCGCAAAGGCAACGCGGAAGTAGCGCGGCTCCAGAGCGAATGGTGAATGGAATGAAATGGCTGGCGCGCATTCTGATCGCGATTGCGGGCCGGTCAGGCGGCTCAGAGATCATTGACATGGCGGAACGATCCGGGTAGTGTGCGAAACCAAAGTCCATCCGGATCGGCCTTCACAGAGGGGGCTGATTCCGCCAGGAGCCCATGATGAAATCGAACAAGCCGGTAAAGAAAGCAAAAAAGACGGCAGCTCCCAAAGTGAAAATGACCAAGGTCGCCGCGGTCGATGCACCAGCCGCCCGCTGGCTCAAGTAATCTGCGAAGCGACTGGCGCGACCTGAAGATGATGGCCCGCTCACTGTAGGTTCTCCTGTCCAAGAGGAAGATCAAATCGGCTTACGCCGGGCTGGGCCCTAACTACGACCAGACTTTTGGCGGCAAACCGAAAGCCTGGCGCCGAATCCGCCAGCTGGTTCTGGGTGAAATACTCACCCAGGCAGGATCGGTTTGCGATCTGGGTTGCGGAACGGGGACGACGGCGCTGGAAATCGCGCGCCGCGGTGTGCGGGTGTGCGCAGTCGACCGCTCGCCGACGATGTGCCGGATCGCCCGCGGGAAGGCGCGGAGATCGGGCGCTCCACTCGATGTCATCCTCGCGGATATGCGGACTTTTCGCCTTCCCGTGCAAGTGGATTTGGTAATTTGTGAATTCAATGCTTTAAATCATGTTCCGCGCAAATCGGATCTCCGGCGCGTGGTCCGGGCTGTAGGCACGCGCATTACGTGGAGGAGGCCACTTCTTTTTCGATGTGCACACTCCCGCCGCCTTTGCGGAATCGGGAAATTGGATCGGCGAAACACCAGACTATCTGGTTTTTTCGCGCCGTGGCTACAGCGCCAAAGAGAAAAAGGGCTGGCTGGAATTCACGATGTTCACGGCGCGGAGAAACGGAATGTGGAAACGTTCGTGGGAGCGTATCGAGCAAGTGTGCTGGACATCTTCGGAAATCCGGCGAGCGCTGACGGAAGCGGGTTTTATCAAGATTCGCAGGATCGACCTGAGCGCATTGCTTCCCCGCGAGATGGCATCCCGCCATCATTCCACAGATTTCTATGTTGCACAGAAGAAGAGATAGGCACTCGTACAGCGGACCTGCGCCACAAACCAGCATTGAATTTCAAGAGAGCTTGAGAACGATTGGCGTGAAGCATCCGGCACCCCTGCGCCCGGGTAACCGCAAAGAGATTCGTGGTTCGATCGCGACCCAAGCGAATACGGGAAAGACCTGATAGAGCCAAGGTACGCGGTAGGATACCGTCGTCAGATGTCCACACCCGCTACCGCTGGCCGAGGAGTTGATTTCGCAAGCAGAGCTGCCGGTTATCGACTTTTCGCCCCGACTGCGGTAAGGTCAAAAAACTTTATCCTAAAGGAGTGTTCCGTGAAATCGAGCAAGGAAGAGAAGCAACCGGCCGGTGGCAAGGAAGTGACTCGCGAGCAATTGATTGATTTATTGAACGAGGACCTGTCACGGGAATACCAGGCGATCATTTCGTACGTGGTGTATTCGCAGGTGCTGAAGGGCGCGGAGTACATGAACATCGCCGGCGAGCTGGAAAAACACGCGGGCGAGGAACTGGCCCACGCCCTGGTGATTTCCAATCAGGTGGATTACCTGGGCGGCATGCCAACGGTGACGCCGACGCCGGTTCGCACATCGGAAAAAGCGAAAGAGATGTTGCAGTTCGATTTGGAAAGCGAAACGATCACCATTCGAAACTACCGGGATCGCGTGAGGCAGTGCGAAGCCCTGGGTGAATATTCCATGGCCGAACATATTCGCGATATTTTGATGGACGAGCAAGATCACCAGATTGCTCTGGCGACTGCTCTGGGAATTGACGTCCCTAAAACCTAAATCTTCCGGCGCCAGACGGGAGCGGAGCGATTCCAAAGATGCCGCCCTGAAGGGCGGCGCTACAAAATCGCCCCAAATCTGCATTCCTACGGAAATTCCAGGGATCTTGCCGGAGCTTTGGGAGCCGCGTTACGCGAGCCGCTCGAAAATTCCAGCGGCGCCCATGCCGCCGCCCACGCACATGGTGACCAGGCCGTAGCGTCCGTTGCGGCGTGCGAGTTCGCGCAGGATGGTGGCGGTTAATTTTGCGCCGGTGCAGCCGAGCGGGTGGCCGAGGGCGACTGCGCCGCCATTGGGATTCACTTTCGCGGGATCGAGGCCGGCCAGCTTGATCACTGTTAGAGATTGCGCGGCGAAGGCTTCGTTCAGTTCGATCACATCCATTTGATCGAGGGTAAGGCCGGCGAGTTTCAGCGCTTTGGGAATCGCGAAGACGGGGCCGACCCCCATTTCTTCGGGCGGGCAACCGGCAGTGGCAAACGCGACGAATCGCGCGAGCGGCTTTACGCCGATGGCGCGCGCGCGGTCGGCGCTCATCACGATTGCCGCGGCGGCGCCGTCGCTCATCTGCGAACTGTTCCCTGCCGTGACAGTTCCCTTTACGTGAAATGCTGGCTTGAGCTTGGCGAGGGCTTCGAGCGAAGTGTCGGCTCGCGGGCCTTCGTCCGTCTCGAAAGTTAGCTTGGTGGTTTTGGGGCGGCCGCCGTTGTTGGTGTCAATTGCGGTGATTTTCACTTCAACAGGAACTACTTCTTCCTTGAATCTGCCCGCGGCAATCGCTTCCAGAGCTTTCTGGTGGCTGCGCAACGAAAATTCGTCGGATTGCTCGCGGGAGATGGCGTATTTGCGCGCCAGATTTTCCGCGGTAAGGCCCATGCCCAGATAGGAATCCGGGTAGTGGTCCATCAGCCAGGGATTGGGCGAAATTTTATTGCCTCCCATGGGTACCAGGCTCATGGATTCCGTGCCGCCCGCGACGATCACTTCCGCCTGGCCGGTCATGATCCGCTCGGCGGCCATGGCGATGGCTTGCAGGCCGGAGGAACAGAAACGGTTGATGGTGATGGCGGCGGCTTCGACCGGTAAGCCGGCGCGAAGCGAGGCGATGCGCGCGACGTTCATTCCCTGTTCGGCTTCGGGCATGGCGCAGCCGAGGATTACGTCTTCGATTTCCTTGGGATCGAGCATGGGCACGCGGGCGAGCGCCCCTTGAATCGCAAAGGCGGCAAGATCGTCGGGGCGCGTGGAGCGTAGAGTTCCTTTGTAGGCGCGACCGACGGCGGTTCGAACGGAACTGACCAAGACTGCTTCTTTCATGCGGCACCTTCCCTGCTAGATGGTACCTGATGATGGCGACTGAGCCTATTTGATGCTCGGGAGGAGGAAAAAGCAACAGGGATGGTGGGCGATGGTTCAGCTTTCGATCTCCGAGCGATTTTCGACGAAATTCTATTTTACTTCTGGAACTTACTCTTCGACGAACGACTTATTGTTGCGCTTCTCTACATGGGTCCTGGGACGGGCATGCGAACCGATTCAATCAAATTATGCAGATGACGCTGAGGATGGGATTTGCTGAAGTTTGAGTTCGCGCAGGTAGAGGAACAGCGGCAAGCCGAGAGAGACGCCCACCGTGAGGACGGAGACCAGCGGCAACCAGCGGGCCCACCCGCGCATTTGGAGGCGGGAACTTTCCAGGCCGACGAAGAACAGGAATGTGATGGCGGAGACGAGTACGTCCATCGCGAAAAAGCCGCCGATTCGATTGGAGAAGAGTTGATGGACGAAGAGGGGCATGTTCAGGCCGTTTCGAGCGACCCAAGGGATGAATTGGGTGTAAGGGATGATTGCACCCAGGATGGAGAGGAGGAGGTATTTTGTTTGCGATTTCAATGAAGGCTACCTCCGGTGCGATTTAGGCGCGCGACTGCGGCTGAGAATTCAGACTGCCGGTAGCTCGAACTGTAAAGATGCCAGCCTGAAGGCTGGCGCTACACAATCTAAGACAAATCCTTCTTTAAGACCAATTGGCTTCGGGCTGTATACGGGTGGGCGTGTGAATTAGTTTCAGGTTTGAAATGGTGCGAAGGCAAGACGTTCGGCCGAAATGACGGAGGAAATCCGCCGGGCCTGAAGCAGTCCGGCACGAACTTGCCGCGAGAACCATGGAACTGCGCAGCAAAACTGGCTGCTAACTACGGGCGCTTGCTGAACTCCTCGTAGAGTTCGTGGTGCTTATTTTCCATCGAGGTTTGTTCGCCGTTGATGAACAGATATTTGAGTTCGGTATTGAGTTCGAGCGGATCGCCGGTGGTGACGATCAAATTGGCCATCTTGCCCGGCTCAATGGTGCCGAGTTGATCGCCGAGGCCGAAAATTTCAGCGGTGTTGCGCGTGACGGCCTTGAGCGCTTCTTCGTGCGGCAGTCCGTAGCCGACGGCGGTGCCTGCGTAATAAGGCAGGCGGCGCGAGAACGAGGTATTGAAGCTGGCGAAGGCGATCTTGATTCCGGCGGCAAACAATTGGCCAGGCTCGCTATCGGCTTCGTCGTAAGGCTCGTCCGGGCGGTACGGGAGGCGTTCCGTGGGCTGCAAAATGACGGGAATATCATTCTGCTTGAGCAGATCTTTTACTTTGTAGGCTTCCTGTCCGCCGGCGAGAATCATTTTCACATTCTGCTTCTGGCAGAATTCGATGGCATTCTTAATGTCGCGCGAATCGTTGGCCACCAGCAATAGTGGCAGCTTGCCTTCGACCACGGGAACCAGCGCTTCGAGCTTAAGATCGCGCTCGTACGCGCCGCTCGGCCCTTTCTGCATGGCTTGCGAATAGTGGCGAGCCTGCTCGAACAAATCGCCCAGGTCGGCAATTTTCTTTTCGTATTCTTCCTTGACTTCCTTGTAGGGCCGCTCGCGGAAAGAAAATGTGGAAAAATCGAACGCTTGCGTCTGCATGGTGGGCCAGTTCACGGCCATGGCAACGGAACGGCGGATGGTCATTTGCTCGTTGGTCCATCCAGCCAGATTGAGCGCCGAGGCCTGGCCGCCAATCACTTCGCTTCCGCCTCCGCCGAAAAATCCTCCCACGCCGGGGACGCTGAGGACTTCGGTGATGCCGCTGGCGCGCGTGACGGGAATGTGCGCGCTGGTGGGATTCACGGCCGTTGCGGCGACGATATCCGGATTGTAGAGACCGAGTTCGGAAACGTCCATGGTGGCGACCACCGCGGGAACTTCTTCGATTCCAATTTGCGTAACCGGATCGAACATGCCGGGATAAACTTCCAAGCCTTTCCCGTCGATCACTTTCGCGCCTCTGGGAACAGTGACGTCTTTGCCGACTTGGGCGATTTTGCCATCGCGGATGAGGACCGTCCCGTTTTCGATGGGAGAGCCGGCGAGGGTGAAAATTTTCGCGTTTTGGATGGCGTAGACGGATGAGGGCGCTTGGGCACGGACGGGCGCGGGAAGGATCGCGATGAGCACGGCGGCCAGAGTGAGAATGATTGGTAGAGAAGCAGCGCGGAACAGCGGTTCAATATGGCATTCATCAACGCGAAACGCTGCCGCCACTCGGGATTCCTCACTCCGTTCGGAATGACGTCGAGACAAATCTGTGAGCTCGCGGCGATTCATTGCGCACCTCCATCGGAGGAGATGGCTGCCTGCGGCGGTTTGGGATGTTCGTCGGGCTTCGCGTCGGGCTTTTGGTCGGGTTTCTTGTGTTCGGGGGTTGCGGCTTTCTTTTCCTTATCGAGGAGCGCTTGTTTTTCTTTTTCCAGTTCGGGGCGCCGCGCGATGTCCTGGTCGCGATCGAAATAGACCTGGCCGTCGATGATTGTTTTCTGCACCACGGCGTAAATGCTGAGCGGGTCGTGGTTGTAGATCACCAAGTCGGCATCCTTGCCGACGTCGATCGAACCAACGCGTTTATCGATGCCCAGTTGAATCGCGGGATTCAGCGTGACCAGCTTGATCGCTTCGTCTCGCGTCAAACCGCCCCAGCGCATGGATTTCGCCGCTTCCTGATTCAGGTGGCGGGCTTCCTCCGCGTCGTCGGAATTGATGGAAACCACCACACCCTTCCGCGTCATCAGCGCCGCGTTGTAGGGAATCGCGTCAAACGCCTCCATTTTGTAAGCCCACCAATCGGAGAACGTGGAAGCGCCCGCGCCGTGCGCGGCAATTTCATCGGCAACCTTGTAGCCTTCCAGGACGTGCTGGAACGTGCGCACTTTGAAGCCAAATTCGTTGGCCACGCGAATGAGCATCAGGATTTCGTCGGATACGTAGCAATGCGCGTGCACGTAGCGCTTGCCTTCAAGCACTTCCACCAGCGGCTCAAGTTTCAGGTCGCGGCGTGGCGGGGTCAGGTTTGGTTCGCCCGCGGATTTGCGGCGATTGTAATCGTCCCACTGCTTTTTATATTCACGCGCCTCGATAAAGGCCGCGCGAATCACTTCCTCCACGCCCATCCGCGTGGCGGGATATCGCCGTGGGACCCCGGCCGGCGCCGGAAAATTCGAGCGCTTGGGATTTTCGCCGAGAGCAAATTTGATTCCCGGCAGAGCGCCTTCGAAGGGTAGCTCGCTCGCCGGTTTGCCCCAACGCAGCTTGATCACGATCGTCTGGCCGCCGATGGGATTGGCGCTGCCGTGCAGAATGTTTGCAGTGGTGACGCCTCCGGCAAGGTCGAGATAGATATCCCGGTCGTCGGGGTTCAGGATGTCCTTGATGTTGACCATCGAGGAAACGGCGATGCTTCCTTCGTTGATGTCGCCTTCCCCGGCAATATGCGAATGGCAATCGATAATTCCGGGCATGACGAACTGGCCTTTCGCGTCGATCACTTTCGCGCCGCTCGGCGCTTTCAGATCCTTTCCCACCGCCGCGATTTTACCGTTACGAATCAGGATCGACCCGTTCTCAATGGTTCCTTGCGAGACGGTTAAGATCGTCGCGTTCTGAATCAAAGTGACGCCGGAATCCTGCGCGCGAATCGCCGGCGCGGCAAGCACCGCCAGTCCAAACAAAATTGCAAAAATTGCGCGCTTCATCGCCGGCCTCCTGCGTTCCCGCTGGCGCGCAAAGAATCCGCAGCCGCACTCTTCGGCGGCTCGCCCGGTTTCTCCGGCTCCTTGGGTTTTTCCGGCTCGCGGATTTTGAAGCGCTGGCCGTCCACAAATACTTCCTTAATTTTCGTTTTTTCGTTAAACAGGTCGCCATCCGTAATCACCAGGTTGGCGATTTTTCCGGCTTCGATGCTGCCTAGGCGGTCGCTCACCCCATAAATTTCCGCCGGGCTCAACGTCAGCGCGCGCAGCGCGGCGTCCGGCGCCAGGCCCGCGTCGATCGCCTTCTTGACGCTCTTCAACGCATCCTTCGGCGTGGCCACTCCGTCGGAATAAAATGCGAACTTCGCTCCCGCCTTTGCCAGCGCGGCAGGAGACCCGGGAGCGCGATCGCGGAACCGCAAATCGCGCAGATTCTGTTCGGCGTCAGGGTCGGCATCTTTCGCGCGTTCGGGCCATTTCAAATTCACCAGCACGGGCAACTTTGCCGCGGCAAGAGCGTCGCTTACGCCGTAGGCTTGCTGGGCTCCATAAATCGCGCCGTTCAAATCCCATTCTTTAATCAGCCGCAGCACCCGCAGGATTTGAACCGCTGTGTTGGCTTGAATCAGGACCAGTTCCTTATCTCGAAGAGACTGCCCCACCACTTCATCGGTGCGATCGTACTTCGGGCGTTCGAGCCCAGCAGGACGAGCGCTGTAAACCGATTCGGCTTGCTGGTACCAGCGCGCGTCGATGAAAACTTGCCGCTCGTAGGCGATCACGCCCATCAGCGAGCCGGGGAAACTGAAAAATCCTCCCGCGGGTGTCATGGAAAGATCGAGCGTGGCGGGCGATTTGATGACCATATCTCCGGCGCGCTCCCCGGCCAAATCAATCACCGAGCCTTGCCCCTGGATCATGCCGCCCTTGGGGACGGCCAGAGCGGTGGTGAAGCCGCCGTCACGCCAGGTTTCGAATCGTTTGTCTTTGGGATTCAGTTCGTCGGAAGCGGCCACCCAGGGCTTGGTGCCGGGGCGATCTTCCGGGCCATTGGCGATTTCCGTGGGGACAGCGCGCGGGCGGCCTGCGCCGGTGGTGACGACTTGAGGCGGCGGAGCTTCCGCTTGCGAAGCGATTTCCGCCATGGCGTCGAACAGGCCGGGATAAACCGTCAATCCCTTGCCATCGATCACCAATGCTTCGGGGGGAATGGAGACATTCGCGCCAACGGCTTTGATCAAGCCATTGGCGACGACCACCGTGCCGTTTTCGATCGGCGGGCCGGAGACTGGAACGATTCGCGCGTTCTGAATCGCGAAGCAGCGCGGCTCGCCTCCTTGAGCATGAATTGCGCGCGCAGCAAAAAATACAAGCGAGGCGGCGAGCGCCAAACACACACCGGCACAACCATGCATTCGATTTCTTTGCATTTGCCACCCCTGAAGTGCGACGTTCACGCGGCGCAGGTGCTGCCCCTCGGCGATTTCGAAGACCTTCGAATAATTTCGGGATGATCGAGCGCCCAGCACCAACGCCCTGCGTTTATCACAGACGCGCGATGCTATTCGTTGGTTACGAGAGAGTCAAGAGCGGAAGCAAGTGGCACTGGGAGCAGCCCGATCCTTCGAGGCGCAGGGCATGACTTTCTAACCGGGAAAAGACAGGCGGCGCACCCGCGGAACTTTTTCGCCGCTCGTGAAACTTTTGGGCTGCTGGTGGATACCCTTCTATGAGAGTTGCAATTAGAAGCGAGGAATCCGATGACCGCACATACCGCAGTTCAAGCACACTTCACCGGCAGCAAGAGCAGCAAGCTTATCGCGCCGTGGTGGCACACGGTGCTCTTTATCCTTTTGTTCCTGGTTTTGACTGTGGCCGGGGCTTTATTTCAGCATAGGCAACAAACGCACCCGCAAATGCTGCAACAGCATCCGCACGTCGCGGGGCTCTATTTGTCGCTGATTGTGATGGAGTGGGCGCTGGTGCTCTTTGTAATGAAAGGCTTCGGCGCACCGGGACAACCCTGCGCGAGGTGATTGGCGGAAGATGGGGCAGCTTTAAACAAGTCGCCGTGGACGCTGCTCTCGGCATCGGACTGTGGGCGTTCTGGACCGGCGTGCAGACGGCCTGGAGCCATTGGATGGGCGCGGGATCTCCTTCATCGATTGGAACTCTGCTGCCCCGGCGCGCGATTGAAATCGTGCTGTGGATCTTGGTTTCGATCAGCGCGGGAATTTGCGAGGAAATAGTGTTTCGCGGATATTTTCAGCGGCAATTCCAGGTTTTTGCGGGAAGCGGCTTACTGGCGGTGCTGCTGCAGTCTATATTGTTCGGCATCTCGCACGGTTATCAAGGCTTGGATGCCACGATTCGCATCGCCATCTTCGGCGCGCTATTCGGATTGCTGGCGATGTGGCGCAAGAGCCTGCGGCCGGGCATGATCGCTCACGCCTGGGCTGACATTTTCGGCGGCATCCTCGGCGCATAGCGATCCGGTTCGGGCCTCTCTGATAAACGCTTTTTAGGGGGTCGGAGCTTCAGCTCCGACATCAAAAGGCCGCTAAGAGTTGGGCTTCAGAGTCTGTGTGGCAAAGCCAAGTAGGGGTGATCGTGTAGCGCCACCCTTCAGGGTGGCATCTTTGCTTTCAATCACTTGGCAAAATGCAGCCACATGTGGCAACAACCAAAACCGAGTTGCCACACAGACTCTTTAGCCCCTGAAGATTGGGTGCGCAGCTGTGCCGAGTAAAAATGCACGGCGTTCTGGCAACCTCGAGTCTGAATGACCAACGATTTCAACGCGCTGTATCAAAAGTATGCGCTCGACGTGCTGCGCTTCGCCCTGTATCTCTCCGGCAATCGCGCCGAGGCGGAGGACATCACTTCGGAAACATTCGTGCGCGCCTGGACTTCGCCGGAACCGATTCGCGCCGCAACAGTGAAAGGCTATTTGTTCACCATCGCGCGGAATTTGTTTCTCCAAGGTCTCCGCAAAGGGAAACGCAACGTGGAACTGGACACGGAAATGCGCGATCCGCAAGCGGGCCCGCATCAACTGGCGGAAGAGAAAGCAGAATTTGCAGCGGTGCTGGCGGGCTTGCAGAAACTGCCGGAAATGGATCGTTCGGTAGTGGTGATGCGGGCGTTCGAGGGAATGAGTTACGAGGAGATTTCGCAGGCGTTGGGAATTCCGCTGGGCACGGTGAAAGTAAAGATTCATCGCGCGCGCCTGGCGCTTTCCGGAATTCGGGGAGGCTGATCATGAATGTTACACGGGAAGTGATTGTGGATTTGCTGCCGCTGTATCTGGCGGGAGAAGCCAGCGTGGATTCGCGCGCGCTGATCGAAGAATTTTTGAAACAAGATCCGGAGCTGGCGCGCAGCATCCGCAGCGAGTGGATGACAAAGATGAATGCCGCGGCGCCGTCAACTCTGCCTCCGGAACTCGAGCTGCGCGCCTTTCGCAAGACCAAGCGCATGATTGGCTGGCAGAAATGGCTGATCGCGTTCGCAATTCTTTTTACCTCGATTGCCGGCAGTGTGAAATTTACCTGGAGTGACGGGCGGTTCAAAGATGTCGGGTTCGCACTGCAAGGATTCCCGCAACAGTGGGCGATTCTCGCGGGGCTGGCTGCGGCTTTTTGGATTGCGTACTTCGCGCTGCGGCGGCGATTGCGCACCACTGCGCTGTAGGTGTGGCATGCGCAATTTGCGCAGGGGCGCGGCTGAAGCCGGCCCCTACAAAGGCAAACCGGATGCCTGGGCTGCGATGATCTCTGATGCATCGAGACCGAAACCAGAATCACAAACACGAATTTAGGTCTGCATATGTAGGGGCCGGCTTCAGCCGCGCCCGCTTGCTGTAAAATGACACCGGCATGCCGCCAAGGAAAGATATTCGATTGCCTCGTGACGCGTACGAAGGTCGCGGGTGGTACTTTCTGACTCTCTGCTGCCACAGTCGCCGCCCCGTCTTCCGCGATCCGGAAATTTCTAACTGGGTGGTGGAAACACTCAAATCGCAGGCCTCCAGCCACATATTCCTGCTTCACGCCTGGTGCGTGATGCCCAACCATCTTCATATACTCGTGGAAGGGGCAAGCGACCGGAGCAATGTCCTGGAATTCGTCGCCCGATTCAAGCAGTGGACAGGCTTTGAATCAAGACGCAAAGTCCGAGGCAAGTTGTGGCAACGCGCTTCCTTCGATCACGTATTACGTCCTAACGATTCGCCTGATCCGATCGCCTGGTACATTTGGTTGAATCCGGTGCGTGCAAAATTATGCGGCGCTCCCGAAGATTATCCGTTTTCGGGATCATTGACATTCGAATGGAAACGAAAGAATCCGCCAAGCGTTACGTGGATTCCACCGTGGAAGAAAGCAAGAGGGCGCGGCTGAAGCCGGCCCCTACAGAAGAAAAATCAATTCAAAATCCAGACCCTTAATTAATTGCGGAGGGGTTTGCCGGTTTTCAGGGTGTGCGCTATGCGGGCTTGGGTTTTGCGTTCGCCGCACAGGCTGACGAAGGCTTCGCGTTCCAGGTCGAGGATGTATTGTTCGCTGACCAGTTGCGGAGCGGACAGCGAGCCGCCGGCCAGGATGTTGGCGAGCTTGCGGGCGACCAGGGCGTCGTATTCGGATATATATTCGCCGCGCAGCATCATGTGGACGGCGAGCTTGGCGCCGGCATTGAATTCTTGGCCCAGCACACGCACCAGCGTGGTCTTGGCGCCTTCGGCGGGAGTGGGAGCGGGCGAGCGGTAACCCGCGCGAGCCATGGCCAGCGCGGTTTCCTTGGCGTCAGCCACCTGGCGATCGCGATTCATGGCCACGAAATCGCCGCGCCGCAAAAAACCGAGCGAGCGGGCTTCTTCGCCGCTGGTGGAAACTTTGGCCATGGCGATGGTTTCGAATACCGGCTTGAGCGCGTGGAATAAATCCAAATCCTCGCCTCCGGCAGCGTGTTCATTGGCGCGAATCAGCATTTCCTTGGTTCCGCCGCCCGCGGGAATCAATCCCACTCCGGCTTCCACCAGGCCCATATAGGATTCTGCAGCAGCGTGAATCCGCGCGCCGTGCAAAGTGATTTCGCAGCCGCCGCCCAGCGCCATGCCCTGCGGCGCAACGACCACGGGGCGCGGAGCATACTTGATGGCTAGATTTACATTTTGAAATTGACGGACAGCCAGGTGAATATCGTCCCACTCTTCTTCCTGCGCGGTCATCAGCAGCAACATCAGGTTTGCGCCCACCGAAAAATTCGTGGCCTGGTTGGCGATCACCATGGCTTCGAATTCGTTGTCCAGCCGCTTGATGCCCGCATGAATCATGGAGACGATGTCGCCGCCAATGGCGTTCATCTTGGCGTGGAATTCGCAGCACACCACGCCGTCTCCCAAGTCGATCAGGCTGGCCCCTGCATTCTGCTGCACCACTTTCGATTGTTCCGTCAGTGATTTCAAAATAAGGATGCCCGGGGGTAGCGGAACGGGCTGCTGTGAAGAGGTGGCGAAATCAAAATAGCTGGAAGTTCCCAGTTGCGATTCGTAGAAGGACTTTTTGCCCGAGGAAAGCAACTTGGTCACCAGCGCGGGCACCGGCCGTTTTTCGCGCTCCAGCGCGTGCGCCACAGATTCGACGCCGAGCGTATCCCAAATTTCAAACGGGCCGAGTTCCCAGGCAAATCCCCAGCGCATGGCCGCGTCCACATCGGGAATGCGATCGGCAATTTCAGGAACGCGGCGCGCGGCGTAAGAACACATTTCGGAAAGGCCGGCCCACAGGAATCGATTGGCCTTGTCGCCTTCTTTTCCAGCCAACGCGGGACCGGCGAGCATGCGAATGCGCTCGCGCGTATCTTCAATTTGCTTTCCGGCTTCAATGGAAGCGAAGCGCGCTTTCAGGCGCGGGCGATACTCCATTTTCCGCCAATCAAGGGTGAGGATTTCGCTTTCGCCGCCTTTTTTGACTCGCTGATAAAAGCCTTTGCCGGTTTTTTCGCCCAGCCAGCCGCGCTGGATCATGTCTTCGATCAGCGGCGGCACACGATACATTTCGCGCGATTCATCGTCGGGCGCGTTTTCGTAAATGTTGCGGACCACGTGCACCAGGATATCGAGGCCGACGATGTCCGCGGTGCGAAACGTGGCGGACTTTGGCCATCCCACGGCGGGACCGGTGCAGGCGTCGACTTCTTCGACCGTCATTTCGAGTTCACGCATCACTCGCAGCACATTGAGCATGGAATAGGTGCCGATGCGATTGGCAATAAAGTTGGGCGTATCCTTGGCAATCACGACGCCTTTGCCAAGTGAGCGATCGCAAAAATTCCCAAGGGCTTCGATAACTTCGGGGCTGGTCTTCGGTCCCGGAATCAATTCCACCAGCTTCATATAGCGCGGTGGATTGAAAAAATGCGTTCCGGCCCAATGCTGTTGGAAATCCTCGGAATGCCCTTCGGCAATGGTATGAATGGGCAGGCCGGAAGTATTGCTGGTCACCAGCGTCCCGGGCTTGCGATGCTGTTCCACGCGGGCGAGCAAATTGCGCTTGATTTCGAGATTTTCGGCGACCACTTCGAGAATCCAATCGGCTTCCGCGCACCAGGCCAGATTATCTTCAAAATTGCCGATGCGAATCAGCCGGGCGGTTTCCGGAGTGAAAAAAGCGGCAGGGCGTGATTTCTTCGCGGCTTCCAGGCCGGCGCGAACAATACGGTTGCGCACTTCGGGATGATCGAGCGTAAGGCCGCGGGTCTTCTCGCCGGCGGTCAGTTCACGCGGGGCGATATCCAGCAAGAAGCAAGAGATACCCGCATTGGCAAAGTGCGCGGCGATGCGCGCGCCCATTGTTCCAGCGCCGAGAACGGCAACCCGTTCGATTCGCGTGTTCATAGTCAGGTTCGAGGCAATGTTGGAGGTTACAGAACGACTAACGCGCGGTCAATGGAAAATCCCACGCGGGCGAAAACGCGCTAGACTAAAGGGACGGATCGAAGCTGGGAGAATGCCCAAAATGCTGAAGTGGATTGGAAGCGCGGTGCAGGGCCTGCGTTCGTTCGCATACGGCCCGGATAGTGGACGCCCGCGAATTGGCCTGGCATTGGGCGGCGGATTCGCGCGTGGAATCGCCCATATCGGCGTGCTGCGCGTGCTGCAAGAGGAAGGCATTCCCATCGATTTGGTGGCGGGCACCAGCGTGGGCGCGCTGATCGGCGCAGCCTATTGCAGCGGCGCAACGCTTGACGAGATGGAACGGCAGGGCTCGCTGACGAAATTCAAGGATTTCGGGCGCTGGACGATTTCGCGGCTGGGCATGGCGACGAATGATAAACTGGAATTTTATCTGCAGCGATTTTCTTCGTTCACCTATTTTGAAGAGCTGAAAATTCCACTGGGCATCGTGGCCACGGACCTGGTGCGCGGCGAAACCATCTGTTTCACGGAAGGCGAGATCGGCCCGGCAGTCCGCGCCTCCTGCGCCTATCCCGGCTTGTTTCTGCCGGTGGAGCACAACGGACGATACATGGTGGATGGATTTCTGACCGCTCCGGTGCCGACCACGGAAGTTCGCCAGATGGGAGCCCAGGTGGTGATCGGAATCCATCTGGAGCCCGGCCTGCTGAACGAAAAACCGCGAAACACGATTGAAGTGATCAGCCGGTCGTTTTCGATTATTCAAGCCCACTCGCGCGGGGCGTGGCGGGGAGCAGCGGATGTGATTATCGAGCCCGAGGTCCATCACTTTCTGTGGGATGATTTTCAAATGACGCCGCAATTGGTGGCCGCGGGCGAGGCCTCCGCGCGAGCGGCGCTGCCGCAAATACGCGCCGCGATTGCGCGGCGATCGCCGGTTTATCCTCCCGCCGAATCACCAGCGCGGCCGGACGAAAAGAGCTGATCACTCGTAAGCTGCGAACGAATCACTGTGAGTCATTCCGAGCGATGCGCGGAATCCGGCGCAAATCCCAAACACTTCAGGCAAAGAGATTTTATCCGCCGCTCATCCCAGAACAGGCCGTTCTCGACGATCTCCGCGGCTCGCCAATAAAGTGCATGCTTCCGAAATAACGGGCTAGGGATTCCTGGGCGGGACGTACTCTTCGTGGATTTCGACTTGAACTGTCTTGCCGGCCGCCTTGCCTCGTTGGTTAATCCATTGGGCGAAGGAAGCAGCGAATTGCGCCGGGTCCACGCGCAGGCTGGCTTCCAACTTGCCCTCGCCAACCGGCAAGGTGTCGTCGAATTCGGCGGAGCCGGTGAAATTGCGCATGCAAAAACCGTCCAGCCATTCCAGCGGGCACGGGCGCCGTTGGCCATCGATCAGCACCGCAACCTGGAGTTTTCTGGCGTACATCGGATCGAAAGTATAGCATCCGGCCGCGATTTGATGCCCAAGACACCAAGATTTGCGTAGTGCGTCAGTTTCCGATTCGTGAATTCCACTTCTTGAGCAGCCGTCTTCTCAGTTTTGGTTTTCGCTGTATACAGCGTAGATGAATATAGTATACGCTGTATACGTGAGTGCCAGCTCGACCGCATCGAGAATCGTTGCTGCCGCCCGCCGCCTGTTGGATCGGGAGGGTGCGGAGGCCGTGACGATGCGCCGCGTGGCCGCCGTTGTTGGCGTCACTCCCATGGCAATCTATCGCCACTACCCCGGCCGGGCCAGCCTTTTAAACGCCCTGGCGGACGAAGGTTTCAAGCAGTTGGCTGCTCGTCTGGCCCTGAGAAAGGTCCCCGGCGGCGTTGCAACGCGGCTCGCGAAAATGATGGAGATATATCTGGAGCACGCCCTTCAGAACCCGCGGCTCTTCGAGCTCATGTTTCTGAAACCGCGCGAAGGCGCCCGCAGCTACCCACGGGACTTCAAGGCTGGCCGCTCCCCAACCGCCAACTTGTTAGCGAAAGTGGTGCAGAGCGGCATGGACAGCGGTTATTTCCGCAAGGGCGATGCTTGGGAAATCGTCTTCGAGATGGGCGCCCTGTCCCACGGTCTTATTCTGCTCTATCTGGGCGGGCGTATGGCAGTACCTCCCGCCCAATTCCGCGCATTCTACCGGCGATCTTTCAAGAGATTCATACATGGCGTTCGCAAATAGCGATCGGCGTAACGTCGCCGCACCCTGCGCGGTGTTCGGCAGGAATCCACACGCCTCGCGAACGAAAACAGGCCCACTGGAGATGGAAATGAGAAACAGGTCAGCGCTTGGAAAATCCGCCTATCCCTTTCTTGCTGCGGTAAATCAATCGTTCTGTAGACAATTCCGGGGGTCGCTGGTCATACACATAGCGCGTTTAGCCGTGGCTAATTCTCTTTTAGCCTTCTTCCTGATACACGGGGCGATGGCGCAAGCCCCCCAGGATGCGAAGCAGCCCCGGACAACCGAGTCCGAGTATCGCAAGTTCGATGACCGGCTCGCTTCCACGCGATCCCGCAACGCGGAAGTGTATGCGATTTCGTCACCGAAGGGCATCGATGAGGCGCAGTTCGTCACCATCGGCGGCATCGAACAGTGGATCACGATTCGCGGCTGGGACCGCGATAACCCCGTTCTGCTGTTCTTGCACGGTGGGCCGGGGGATGTCACCAACCCTTGGACATTCGCATTGTTCGCTCCCTGGGAAAAGCACTTCACCCTGGTGCAATGGGATCAGCGGGGCGCGGGCAGGACCTTGCGGAAAAGCGGCCCGGCAATTGCGCCCACGATCACCGTGGATCGCATGGTCCAGGACGGTATCGAACTGACGGAATATCTGCTGAAACACCTCGGCAAGAAAAAGATCCTCGTGGTGGGTCATTCGTTCGGCACGATTCTTGAGCTGGGGATGGTGCAAGAAAGGCCGGAACTCTTCTACGCATATGTTGGCACCGGCCAGGTGGCCGACGAAACCAAAAACTATAGTGTGGCTTACGACGAGTTGCTGAAAAAGGCGCGAGCCGTTGGCAATCAGCAAGCCATCGATGAACTCACCCAGGTCGGCCCACCGCCTTACGAATCGGGTCGGGGCTACAGAGTCCAGTGGAAATGGGCCAATGCCTTCGAGGGCGCAGACCAGTTCTTAGCGGGGACAATCGGCCTCACGCTCGTCGCTCCAGGCAGTTCCGTGCAGGAAATGAATGACATCGGTGATGGCGAGATCCTGAGCGCCGGACAACTTGTCGGCGCGATGAAGCCCCACGGGCCGAAGGAACTCGGCCTTGAATTTTCAATTCCGGTGTTCTTCA
The DNA here is from genome assembly GCA_963756355.1 of uncultured Acidobacteriota bacterium. Taxonomy (GTDB): domain Bacteria; phylum Acidobacteriota; class Terriglobia; order Acidiferrales; family UBA7541; genus JBGPTK01. The sequence continues at coordinate 34,536 of CAVWOD010000010.1, forward strand.
TTCAAGGAGCGGAAGACTTTACCACTCCAACTGCGCTCGCTCGATCCTATCTCGACGCCATCAAGGCACCGCGCAAAGAGTTTGTAACCATCAACGGTGGCGGTCACTTTTCCGTGTTCATGCACTCCGGCCAATTCTTGCAGGAACTCATTCGGCTGGTTGGCCCGCTAACCGTAAATCACTAAGAGGCATTCCTGAGCGGGTTCGCAGCGGGTTACCGGCGGCTTGGCAGCGGGTTTGGTAACGGGCAGTGACCGAGTGGTTGATGCGGCTTCGGTGACATCGCTCGGGTGCTGTATCTTGCAATTGCCCCGTGCGTGTCCTAGACTTTTTCTGGGGGAACCAGTTCCATCATTGCGTACTGCCGGGCCCGCCAATGGGTTCGGATCGCCTGACCGGGGTCATTTCCGTTCCAATCATCGAGGAGGCTCAGTGGCTACACCACTTGAAAATTGGGTTGAAGAAGCCGCTCGGCTCACCAAGCCTGCAAAAATCGCCTGGTGTGACGGATCGGAACAGGAAAATCAACGCCTGGCCGACGAGATGCTTCGCGACGGCACTTACCTGGGACTGAATCCCAAGACCTATCCCAATTGCTATTTGCACCGCAGCAATCCCAACGATGTGGCCCGCACGGAAAGCGTTACCTTCATCTGCACACGCACAAAAGAAGAAGCCGGCCCGACGAACAATTGGATGGCGCCCGAGGAAGCCAAACAGAAAGTGAGGCCGCTTTTCGATGGCGCGATGAAGGGCCGCACCATGTATGTGGTGCCTTATATCATGGGACCGGCGGCTTCGCCCTACAGCAAGATTGGAGTGGAACTGACCGACAGCCCTTACGTGGTGGCCAGCATGCGCATCATGTCGCGCATGGGCAAAGTGGCGCTGGACCGGTTGGGCGGTTCATCGGATTTTGTGCCGGGGTTGCATTCGCTGGGCGATTTGGATCCCGACCGGCGATTCATCATGCACTTTCCCGAAGAACGATTGATCTGGAGCGTGGGCTCGGGCTACGGCGGCAACGCGCTGCTGGGTAAAAAGTGTTTCGCTCTGCGAATCGCAAGCTGGATGGCGCGCGAACAAAACTGGATGGCCGAGCACATGCTGATCCTGGGCCTGGAAGATCCCGGCGGCAAAGTGACCTACATGGGCGCGGCATTTCCCAGCGCCTGCGGCAAGACGAACTGGCGCATGATGGTCTCGGCTCTGGAAGACCAGGGCTATCGCGTCTGGACCATTGGCGACGATATTTCCTGGCTGCATGTCGGGCCCGGATGGGTACTTGCGCGCCATCAATCCCGGAAGCGGGATTCTTCGGCGTCGCGCCAGGCACGAATGACCAGACGAATTCCACGTGATGAAGGCGCTGCATGGCAATACGATTTTCACCAATGTGGCCATGACTGCGCAACACGAACCGTGGTGGGAAGGAATGTCGAGCCCGCCACCCGACGGCTTGGTCGATTGGAAGGGGCAAGCGTGGCAGCCGGGCAAAGGTCCGGCGGCGCATCCGAATTCTCGATACACAGTGCCGGCCGCGGCAGGCGCCCATCCTTTCGACGCCACTGGGAAGATCCGGCGGGCGTGCCGATTTCCGCGTTTATATTCGGCGGACGTCGCGCGCGCGTGGCGCCGCTGGTTTATGAATCGCGCGACTGGCAGCACGGAGTGTTCGTCGGGTCGACATGGCCTCGGAAACCACCGCAGCGGCCACCGGCGCGGTGGGAGTGACGCGGCGCGATCCCATGGCCATGCTGCCCTTCTGCGGATACAACATGGCGGATTATTTCCGCCACTGGATCGAGATGGGCCGCCGGGTGGCGCACCCGCCCCGCGATTTTCCATGTGAACTGGTTCCGCAAAGGGGCCGACGGAAAATTCCTGTGGCCCGGTTACGGCGAAAATGTGCGCGTGCTGAAATGGATGCTCGACCGCATCGAGGGCAAAGCCAAGGCCGCCGAGACTCCCATCGGATTCGTACCCACTCCCGACGGATTAACTCTCGACGGGCTGAACATTTCGCGCGCGGCGATTGAGGAATTGCTGCTGGTTGATCCCGCGAACTGGGCGGAAGAAATGGAGTCGGTCGGCGAATTCTACGGGAAATTCGGCGCGCGGCTGCCGGAAGAAATCACGCGCGAAAAAGAAAAGCTGGCGCAACGGCTGCAGCAAGTTGTGATGACTCCGAAATAACCGCTGAAATTCACCGGCTCAACAGTTCGCGAAAAAAAAACCTCAACGATGTTATTCTGAGCCCGCCTCAAGCGGGCGAAGAATCTCTCTTTGTTTTAGTGCTAAGCCTCACGGAATGAATATTGTTCTCCATCGGATGCAATCAGCGGTGGCAACCCAGGCAGTGCCAGTCAAGCTGCGTGCCCGGTTTCGGCGGCTGATCGAGGAACGCCTGGGAGCGAGCGGCGTAGCGGGAACCGGGAAGTCCGCTGACAATTTTTTGCGCGTATTTTCTAGCTTGCGCTTCATCTCCGGCGCGCCACCAGCCTTCCGCCAGCCCGGAAAGCAATTCTCCGCGCGAGTGGGGCGCCATCGTATTGAAATACGATTCCTGCAGCTTCAAAACTTTTTCGTAATCTCCCAGCCCTTGTTCGAGTGTGCGCTGGGCGTATTCATGGATTTGGATGTGCTTCGAATTCTCCAGGTTCACGGCGCCGCGCGGGATCAGCACGGTAACACTATCCGGCAGCAGCAACACGGCATGATCCAATTCAGCGTGACCGCGCACGGAGAGTTCCTTGCCTGGGGCAATCTCCCCTTTTAGGAACGCCTGCCCTGCTTCCCACAGCAGTCCAACTCCATGCCAGGCCAGTGCTTCGGGATATTCGGGATTCTTCGCCAGCGCATCTTCACAAGTCTTCATCGCTCGCGCCAGAGCGTCGGAATCGCCCGTCATTCCGCTAAACATGTCCTCTCGAACTTTTCCGTCAAAAGTGGGATCGGGTTTCTGCGCCATTTGCGGGCTGGTCTGTGCCGCTGTCTCTCTCGCTGTTGAAACCAGCCAGACCGGAATCAAAAGCACGCCCGAGAAAACCAGATCAAGAATTGCAACATAAGCAACCACCAAACTTGAGTTGCGGTGATCCGGTAAAATCCATCCGAGATACCGCAGCGGAACCCCAATCCGGGCTTTGGACATTGGCGCTCCTTTGCAGTTGCTTCTGTAAATTACGGATGGGCCGGCGGAAAATTTCAGGGAGATTCACAGGTAGGGAGCTTTCATTTTTCGGCGGGTTCGATTGGCTAGATTCTTCCTAGGCGATTATGAGCCTGCGGTTTACGGAACGATTCTCCGTCTGTTTTTCAGGGGCGGGGAGCCGGCGGGGAAAGCACTTTCAGGACTACTGCAGTGACGTCGTCTTGTTGATGGCCTCCGGAGTGGGTCTTGGCAGCTTCCAGCACCCGGTCGAGCAGCAAATCCGCGGAGTCGTTGCTGCTGGCCCCGCACAATTCGAGCAGTCGTTCGAATCCGAATTCATTGAAATCGGAATCCGCCGCTTCGTGCAGGCCGTCCGTGGCAAACAAGACCGCATCTCCGGGCGCCAATTGCAGGGTGTGCTGTTCGTAGCGGATGGCGTCGAAAATTCCCGAAGGAATTCCTCCCACATTCAGCGCCTGGCAGCGCCCGTGCGAAATGTGAATCGGATACGGCAGGCCAGCGTTGGAACAGTGCATTTGGAGTGTGGACGGATTCAGTACCGCGTACTGAATGGCGCAATAGCGGCGCGGCACCGGCCGGACCAGCAAGCGGTGGTTGAATAGTTCCAGCACATCTCCGGGCGCCTGGCCGGACTTGTGGATCGCGCGGATCGTTCCCATAGCCAGCGTGGCGTACATCGCCGCGGACAAGCCTTTCCCCACGACGTCGGCCAGATAAAAGCCCAGACGCCCATCGGCCAGGTAAAAATAATCCAGGAAATCGCCGCCCACTTCCGCGATGGATTGATTGCGAAAGGCTATCTCGAAGGTTGGAGTGGTCAGCGAACCCGTGGGCAACAGAGCCTGCTGGACGCTGCGCGCCTCTTCGTTTTCGAAGGTTTGCTGATCGAACTCCCGGACGGCGGTGAAAGCGGGTGCGACTTCCAACTGGGCGACCTCCGAGCCGGCAATTCGAGGCTTTAACTAGCCTACAAGCCTGCTACTTCGCTTGCACGAGAATCTTTGAATCGGGCATTCACGATTTGGACAACTAACCCCGAACGTAAGAAAGAATCGCCGCTTTCTAAATGGCTCATCGGCATGATCCAAGATCCTCTTGAATCTTCCAGTTCGGCAGGCCAAGCGAGAGAGATGCAATTCCAGGACCACAGCGAATGCTGTCTGGAACAAGTTGATTTGTCATGATGTCCACAGTTTCGAAAGCACATGAAAAGCGAAAGTTTCCCACAATGAACACATGTTCCCTTCAGGCGGGTTTGTATCAGGATGAAACGGCGATCGGTTCTGAGCAGTACGCCGCTCAATTCAGCGTTCCTGGCGCGCTGCGAAGATCGCTACAGAATTGTCTTCACTTCGGCGCCGATGGAAACATGAGTGTACGGGAAACCATTTATGTCGTAGGAATCTCCTCCCGGGTGCGCGGAGAAATGGAGGAAACGGCTGATGTGGTAGTCCTCGTCGAACAGGCTGAAGATGCTTTCGGTATCCTTATGAGGCAATTTGAAATTACGGAGCGCGATCGGCGTGCCGAATTCGCCGGCGATTGCGAGATATTTCTCCACCAGTTCGCGTAGCGGCATGGAAGGTCCAAGCCTTGCTGAACTCGCCATAAAGCCCCCTGGGCGGCGAGCGAGGCGATGCTCGCGCTCGAGTTCACCGACTAACCGGAATTTTGCCACTTTTAGCGGGGATTTGCTCTTATTAAATCCAAACGTATGCTCCCGAATCTCCATAAGGCAAGTTCATATAAAACACATTAGCCTGGGGGATGTTCATGAGAGCGCGGCAGAATTTTTCAGCTCCATGGATGGAGCAAAGTTGATCGCCGGGGGCGGCGGCGATCGCGTCCACATTGTCCAGAGATTCCACTTGCTCGCGCGAGAACCACAGCCACTTCGCTGGCCTCGAACATTCCTCGCATGGGCCTCGTTCCTGTCCCAGCCGCTGTTCGATCGCGTCGCTGACTTGCTTTTGAAGTCCAGCCGCCTCGAAATCGCCGGCGCCCACAAAGAAATACTGGCTGAAGCTATCGGGGTCTGGCTCGAACGCAACCAATCGCCCGTGAAAAGCAGCGAGTTCTGCTTCCACTACGCCGAGCAAGCACTGGCGGCAAAGCGAAATTTCCGGGCGTTTCGGCTGCCGCCGTGTGGCCGCCTTGCCGCGCAGGTACAACACATCCGGCACTAGCGTCGCCATCCAATCCTGCGCGTGATCCAGGTGGACGCATTCGGCAGGCGTGCCTTTCAGCCAGGCCCACCAATTGCGGCTGTTCGGCCGAATCTCGATTCCCGGATAGGCCTGTTCGTGCGTCACGCGCCCCAAGATTCTCACTCCAGTTATAACCGAGATGATTATTCCGCTCGAAGCATGGTAGCAGATTGCCCCGCGCAGGACTTCGGTTCAGCGCCGGGGGCGCGGCAGAGCCTGTTCACCTCAGCGCCAGAGGGGCGCCAGATTTTGTTCGCTTCAGCGCCAGAGGCGCGGCAGAAGTTAGCCCAACGCGTAAGCGTTGGGTAAGCGTCATGGGAACAGACCAAGCACCGTAGGTGCGGCACTTTTCCACACCTGCGAATGCTTCCCGTGGTCATGTTCCCCAACAATGAAGACCGAAAAAAACATCTCGCAGCAGCTTGGCGTCGCCAACCCACCCGCGGAATTGTCTGCGGCTGCCGCTTCGGCTATCATGATGCTCTCGCGACGCGAATTCGCAGTTTTATTTTCATCGGACGCGCGAGCAAAATCCCAGGAGGAACCATGGCAATTGCGGTTGGAGCAGCCGCTCCCGAATTTACGTTAAAAGATCAGAGCCAGAAGGAAGTGAAGCTCAGCGACTTCAAGGGCAAGAAAAACGTAGTGCTGGTTTTCTACCCGCTCGATTGGAGTCCGGTTTGCACCAACGAGCACAAATGTTTCGTGGACGACATGAAGAAATTCGAGCAGCTTGACGCCCAGGTGCTGGGCTTAAGCGTCGATAGCGCCTGGTCGCACAAAGCTTATGCGGAGAAAATGGGGATTCAATATCCCCTGCTGGCGGATTTCCAGCCGCGCGGCGCCGTGGCCGAAAAATTCGGCATGTTTCTGGCCGACAAGGGAATCACCGGCCGCGCCATTGCCATCATCAATAAAGACGGCAAAGTCGCCTGGTTCAAGCAGTATGACATTCCCACGGTTCCGGATTTGAGTGAAGTGTCACAGGCGCTGGCCCAGGTAAAATAACCCGCAGTGAATCCAAGAGCGTGCCTATGTTGGGGGCAGGCGCATGTGGGCCTGCCTTCTTTTTAGGTGTGTTTAGTCCAAAGGAACTGCGATGAGGTTTCGTGCGTGAATCTGGCCTCATCGAAGAGCAATTCAACGACAAATTCAAACGCAACAACAAAGGCAGGGCGCGGCTGAAGCCGGCCCCTACAGAACCAAATCACATGGGCAACAGATGAAGGCAGGCTACTTTTTGGGAGTTGCGGGCTTGGCCGAGAACGTCCGCAAATAATTCACCAACTGCCAACGCTGTTCTTCGCTGAGGCGGTTCTTGAAACTGGGCATCGGACGCCGCCCTTCCGAAATTTTCCAGAAAACTTCGCCGTCGGTCATATCGCTCATCATATCCGCGTCCGTGAAATCGGAAGGCGAGGGAGCGTACATGTCCGCATCGGGGCCCTTGCCGTCGCCTTTTTCTCCGTGGCAATCCTCGCACTTGTCGGTAAACGTCGCTTTTCCCGCGGCGAGGGTCGAATCGTTCACCGGAACGGGATTCTTCCTCTGTTTCGCCTCATCGGGAACGGTCCAATCGTCGTTGTGATGCGCAACCACCGCGCCCGCAATCGCGAGCGCCACCAGAAGCCCGATGCCGGCACAAAGAAACAGGGCGGCACGATTCTTGGAAACCGACGGCAAAGTGAAACTCCTCACCCAGGGATCGGAAGCCTTGCGAAAACTTCAAACGGAAAAGGGACGCTTTAGAATTTTACACCGAAGATGTCGACGAGCAAGTAGGCGTTTAACCCAAGGATTACCGCCGTGCAGATGTATGCCAGGACGTTGGTAAGCCGGCGATTCGCGTGCACTCCCATCACGTCGCGGCGGCGAGTGAGCACCAGAAGCGGAATCATTGCGAAAGGCAGACAGAAGCTGAGAATCGCCTGGCTCAGGATCAGAACGCGCAACGGATCGAGCCCCATGGCAATCACCACGATCGCCGGAATCATGGTCACCACGCGGCGCAGGAAAATACTGATCTTGATGTCCAGAAATCCCTGCAGGATTACCTGGCCCGCCATCGTTCCGACCGTGGAAGACGATAGGCCCGAACAGAGCAATGCGATCGCAAAGGCGAAGCCCGCAAATCGCCCCAGCAACGGCACCAGCGTGTGATGCGCGCTTTCAATCGAGCTGACGCTGAGCCCGTGGCCGAAAAAGACGGCCGCCGCCATGATCACCATCGCCGAATTGATCAGCCACGCGCCGTTCATGGCCACTAGCACATCAGCCAGTTCCATTTTGCGGTGGCGGTGTTCGTCGCGATCGTGTGCTTCGCGGCGCGAAAGCACCAGCGCCGAGTGCAGATAAATCACATGCGGCATTACCGTGGCGCCCAGCATCGCCACCGCCACGTAGATCGAAGAGCTGTTGATTACCGGCACCACCACGTGCCGCGCGATCGGGGCCCAACTGGGATGGCTGAGAAAGACTTCAACGGCATACGCAACGCCGATGATGCCCACGAACAGCATGATCACGCGCTCGAGCCACTGGAAACCTGCCTGCTCCACGCGCAGAATCAGCATCACCACGGCGCCGGTGAGGATTGCGGCGGGCAGCATCGGCAATCCGAGCAGAAGATAAAATCCCAGCGCCGCTCCCAAAAATTCCGCCAGGTCCGTGGCCATTGCGCCTACTTCCGCCGCGAACCACAAGAACAAATTCATCGAGCGCGAAAAGTGTGCCCGGCAATTTTCCGGAAGCGTCTTGCCCGTGGCGATTCCCAGCTTGGCGGCCAAATACTGCACCAGAATGGCCATCGCGTTCGACCAAAGCAGCACCCAAAGCAACTGGTAGCCAAAACGTGTGCCCGCCTCAATATTGGTGGCGAAATTGCCCGGATCCATGTAAGCGACGGAAGCAACAAAGGCAGGGCCGAAATAAAACCACAACTCGCGAGGCGCTTTGCGCGGCTTGACGGCCCCCAGGACGCCGGTTTCCGTGTGCACCGCCGGGACCGGGCTGGTTGTATCCGAAGCCGACATAGTTAACCGAGATGAACTCCTAAAGTAAACTACACTTAACTCCGCCAAAAATCAAACTGTTTGTTGCCCGCTTGCGCCCAGAAGTCCAACACCTCCGCGCACTCCCGTTTCATTAGCACATTTTCGGCGGCGGATCAGCGCAGTTTGCCCGTTTTGGGACAGTACGTGAGGCATCAAGCGGGCCGCCGCTCAACTGTGGATTGGAGGTCTAGTCGGAATAGATCGATCAGGGCCAGACGACCGAGTACACGGCGAAAATTCGATAGGGACCAGGTTCGCAGTGTTTGAATGCCCCGTTTTTGAGATGCCTTTCGGCTTCTTCAAAGGAAGAAAACAAACAATGTGCGTTAGTGGGGAGTTCTTCCGCCATTGAGTTGCAGGAAAGCGGAGAGCACTCGGGTGAGGTCCGGGCGTAAAAGGTAACTACATCGAATCCTCCGAGTTGTTTGCTGGAAGGCGCGACTACGTTTGTTGAAAACGATGGCTCGGGACTAAACTCCAGCCATTTTTCACCATTAAATTCTTGTTCATACGCCTCGTAGTAGAAAAGCGATGTTCCTTCGAGATCGATTGAGTTCTCTCGGGCAAGGCTTCGAATCACTTCAGGCGAATCGAACAACCAATAGCCGTTGTGCTTCCAGTAATCAATGTAATCGGCGAATCTCTTGGAAATACAACCGCTGACGGAATAGATGTCAATCACGCCGGCCGCTCGAAGTGAAGAGTCAGGACTCTTGCACACTCGTTTCGCCATGTAGCCAACCGGAATCATCTGTTCCTAGTTTACACAATCCACCATGCCGGTCGTGAGTGAACCATAGCTCCCAGGTCCAATCTAGGCCTCGATCGTCGGGGTAGTGTCCTAATTTGGCGTTGCGCCGATTCGCGGCGCTACTCCGGCGTGGAGCTTCAGGGGCTAAAGCCCGATTTTCTAGTAAATCCTGATGTCGGAGCTAAAGCTCCGACCCCCTGAAAAACCTGTACTGAGTCAAATTAGGACAGCACCATCGTCGGAGAAACCTGCCGCAGTGCACCGCGCTTTGCTATAGTTGAAGCTCCATTTTCCGGGGAGGATGCGATGGCCGAAGCGGTAAAACAGGAGCAGGTCCAAATCAAAGCCGATGAAAAAGAATTGCTCGGCCAGTATTCGAATCTGGTGATGATTCACCACAACGCCGAGGAATTCACCCTGAATTTCATCTACCTCTTCCCCAGCGTTCCTCAGGGAAAGCTCGTCGGCAGCCTGATCGTCAGTCCTAGCCATGCCAAGCGCCTGCTGCGCGCGCTGGGCGAAAACATCGTCCGGTACGAAGCGCAGTTTGGTACGATACCCGAAGGATCGGGCCCGGTTCCGGAGCCGAACGTCGGCTTCGTTCAATAGATTTTGGGAGCGCGCGTTTCTGTAGAGTCTGTGCGGCAGCGCCGGGTTGAGTTAGCCGTGTAGCGCCACCCTTTAGGGTGGCATCTTTAGTTTCAACCACAAGGCTGAAAGAACCCAAGCATGAGTGCAACTATATCCGGGTTGCCCCATAAGCTCCAGTGGAGACAGCGGAGGCAACCTTCCGGCGGCGCCTGCACCTAATATTCAGGCCCCGGAGGGTGGAATCCTTGATGCGAATGACGCGGCGGATCGCTGAGATGCGGCCAATCCTGCTGGCCTTTGCGCTCGCCGTGCTCGCCTCGCCTGCCCTTGTGTTGCCTTCCGGAGCCCAGCAGCCGCCTGTTATAAACCCTCGAATTCCGCCGCCACCGCCGCCTGATATTCCGCCGGCGCCGCCGGCCAATCCTTCAGCGAAGTCGCCCGATTCCACGCAGGCTGCAATTCCCCGGATTGTAAAACCGGTTGAGGCGCCGCAACCCGCGCCGCCGCTTCCCAGACGCAACGTGCCCGAAACGGTTGTTGTTCCTGCCGGGACGCGCATGGCCGTCACGCTCGATACACCTCTCAGCACGCGCATTTCAAAGGTCGGGCAAGCCGTAAATTTCCGGACCAATGAAGCGCTGCCCGTGGGCGATTTGGTTATTCCTCCGGACACGCTATTTACCGGCAAAGTGGTGGAAGCCAAAAAACCCGGCGCTTTCGGCCGCTCCGGCACCTTGCTCGTGGAAGTGAACCGCATCGAACTGGCAAACGGTACCGGTTCGGAAGTGGTGGCAAAGATCGACTCCAGCGATATGACCGGCCGCGGCAAAATGCGGCCGGATCGAAACCGCGCGGCAACGCTGCTCAACCTGGCTTTGTATGGCGCGCAAGGAACCTTGATCGGTTCGCAGATCGGGGGAGGCAAAGGCGCGGCCATCGGCGGCGGTGCGGGGGTGGCGGTGGCGTTGATTATCATGGCATCGAAGAAAGGCACCGACGTTTACCTGGAACCGGGAATGCCGTTCGAAGTTTCCATCCAGGAGCCGGTTTTGCTTCCCGGCAAGGCAGTGGCTGAAGTGCAGCCGGTGAATTCCAGAGGCAGCGAATCCGGCGGCCCTGCAAACGACGGTTCGGATCACGCCAACGATCCGGATTATCCCAAGCTGAAGCGCCGCCCGAAACCCCCGCCGCAGCCCTGAGCGACAAACTTTTATTCGAATAAAAACAAAAACGCCGGCAATCGCTTGCCGGCGTCTTCGCGAACGATAGATTGCGCGCCAATTTCTTGGCTTATCTACGTTCCTCTATTGTAGTGGTGCTTCCCTTCTACCCGTGGAGTTGGTGATAACCCATGCTCCAACCGGCTTTAGGAACTCGATACCGATTACAAATCCGTCGCTCTCCGATTCACAATAAGAAACGCGAGCCAGCGCATGAAAAGCGCCGCTGAGCGTGGTGATCTCCAGAGAATCACCCGGATTCCACCGGCGGGTGCTCAACACTCGCGCGCCGTTCGAACTGACGTTTTCCGTAAATGTGGTTTCCACGCCCGGTGATTTTTCGTGACCGGCAATGTGCACGCCCACAGCCATGGGCGTTCGCGCTTCCCGGCGCGGAACGGAAAACAATTCGGTATTTTCTTCTCGCTTGGCCATTTTCGCAGCCTCTCGAACTTTTCAGCGGATCAAAGGCACGCGGCTACTTTCGAAAATGACAGTTTCTTGTGGCCACGAGCCTTCATGGCGTAAAGCGCGCGGTCCGCCGCTCCCAAAAGTTTCTCGATGGAAACGCCGTCGCGGGGATAGAGCGCCACACCCACGCTCACACTGATTGCGGGCCCTTGCTGGTCCGCCGCCAGCCTCTCGCAAATACGATTGGCAACGCTCGAAGCCGCTTCCTCACTCGCTTCCGGCAGCACCAGGGCAAATTCATCGCCGCCGTATCGAGCCGCGGTGTCGGTGGAACGGCAATGCACGCGCAATACCTGTCCCAGCCGCTTGATTGCCTTGCTTCCGACCAGATGGCCGTGGCGATCGTTAATCTGCTTAAGGCCATCCAGGTCCAACAAGATGACCGCGAAGGGCCGTTGCGAACGCCGCGCGCGATCCAGTTCATTTTCCATCACCTCGAGCAAGCGCCGGTAATTTGCCAGGCCGGTCAACGGATCGCTTTTCGCCAATTCGCTCACCTGGTCGAACAGGCGCCCGTTATCCAGCAACGCACCGCCCAGCACTACGGCGTAGCTGGCAACCTTCAGGAAATGGCCGTAGATGAAAGGAGCGTCATATAAATGCTGCGACTGGCTGATCATCAAGTGGCACGCAACATTCATCACCGCGGCGGCGCACAGCGCGCGATCGAGCGCGGAATCGACGTTGGCCAGCCGGTACCAATAGCCGATGGCTGCGACGGCAAAAATCGCGGCAGGCACCAGATCCAAGGGTCGCGGCAGCCAGGCGCCCACGTGGACTGCCGCTTCCACCGGAACGGCAAAGTAGGCAGCGCTGGTCAGATAAGCCACCACGCCTACCACCAGCGTAGCGGCCATGATTTCGCGCGTTGGGTCACGCGACACGGGAACATGCCGCTCGACCACCAGCGCCGCAACCAGCAACAGCGCCAGAAGCGTCCGGCCGACCATCCAGGAAAGCGGAACTGTTAGCGGAGTGCCCGGGGGGGCAAAAAGAAAATTGGATTGAGTGAGGCTCGAACCGGCTTCGATCAAGCCGGAGAGAACGAAGCCGAATGCCAGGATCAGGGAAATGCGGTCATGCGCCCCGCGGAAGCGCACCAGTGCGTTGGCAGCGAACGTAAACGCAACCAGGCTCCCGGCCATCTCCAGGTAGCGGTCAAGCAGCGGGTCCGCAACAAAGGTTAGGAGACGGAGTTTAATGACCACAAATCCGAATCCGCACACCACCACGGTCCAGAAAATGGGCCAACTCCATCCGCTTCGATTCGGTTTCTGTGTCGTGCTCACAACTCTCCCATGCGCTGGGCGAAAATGCCCAGTCCCCTACCCGCTAAGCTGTAGAGCAAGCGGCAGGCCGTTCTAGTACCCCTCTGCCTTCGTAGCATGTTATTTATTTACATATACTTGAACAACGGCCAGAATGCGGAACGGGAATTGTTTGTGGAAAACCTGCACTGGGTTCGGGTAAAAAAGTTACAGAGTCTGTCGCCGGTTACCGATTCTCCGGCGCTGGCGAGATTGGGGCATCTTCTCAGGATTTCTTGTCTCGCTGGAAATTTTCTGGTGTGGGCGCGTCAGGAGGCAAAGAGAAAGGCGCTTTCAAATCGCGCTGGCTCAGATTTTGGGCTTGGGTGGCGGCAGTTCTCGCGCATGAATTTCGCTTTGGAACCCGGATGTCTTGTGAGATCCGTCGCAGAACGGCTTGTTCTGCGAATGGCCGCAGCGGCAAAGGGAAATGGCCGTGCGCCCGGCAAGTCCGAATGCCTTCCCCTCGGGATCAAGGATTTCGAAATCGCCTTCGATGCGAACCGAACCATTGTTCAGAACGGTAACTTTTGTGCCTGCCATTCATTGCCTCCGCGCGGAATTCGATACCGGCATGTATGAATATGGTAGCAGGATTTGCCGGTCCCTGCCGGGGTTGGCCCGCTTAATATTTCGGAACACTGGGATCCACTTCATCCGACCATGCCAGAATCCCGCCTTTCAAATTCCAGATTTTTCGAAAACCGGCTTTGCGCAGAAATTCGGCTGCTTCGGCGGAACGCTTTCCGCTGCGGCAATGCGCCACGATCTCGCGCGAGCTGTCCAGCTCGTTCACGCGCTTGGGTATCTCGCCGAGCGGAATTAAATGCCCGCCGATATTGCAGATCTGGTATTCGTGCGGCTCGCGAACGTCCAAGACATAAAGCTCGTCGCCGCGATCCAGGCGTGCTTTTAATTCGCGCGGGGTGATTTCCGGAACAGTCGTCGCGGGCGCGGGCGCTTCTTCGCCGCGGATGCCGCAAAATTCCGCGTAATCGATCAGCTTGTGAATCGTGCGATGCTCGCTGCAAATCGGGCAGTTCGGATCCTTGCGCAATCTAAATTCGCGGAAGCGCATGGCCAGCGCGTCGAATTGCAGCAGGCGTCCCACCAGCGATTCGCCTTTGCCTAAAATCAGCTTGATCGTTTCCATGGCTTGAATGGAACCCACGATTCCCGGAAGCACTCCGAGCACGCCGCCTTCCGCGCACGAGGGCACCAGTCCCGGCGGCGGCGGCTCCGCATAAAGGCAGCGGTAACACGGCCCGCCCGGGTACGCGAAAATCGTGGCTTGCCCTTCGAAACGGAAAATCGAGCCATAGACGTTCGGCTTCCCCAGCAGCACGCAAGCATCATTGACCAGGTATCGAGTGGGGAAATTATCGGTGCCGTCCACGATGATGTCGTAGGGCCTCAAAATATCCATCGCATTGGCGCTGGTCAGTTGCGTTTCGTAGGTATCGATTTGAATCGTCGGATTCATGTTGCGGAGCCGCGCGGCGGCAGCTTCGATTTTCGGTTTGCCCACGTCGCCGGTTCCGAAAATCACCTGGCGCTGCAGATTGGTAAAATCCACCACGTCGAAATCAATCAAGCCCAGCCGGCCCACTCCCGCGGCGGCAAGGTAAAGGCCCAGCGGCGCGCCCAGGCCGCCCGTGCCGACGCAAAGCACTTTGGCCTGCTTCAGCTTGAGCTGCCCCTCCATGCCGACTTCCGGCATGATCAGGTGGCGGCTATAGCGCAAAATTTCTTCATTCGAGAGCGCAACTGGAGAGACAGCCTCGAGTTTTGTTGCCATAAAAATTTCTCCTGCCTTTTTATTTCTGATAAATCGTTTTCAGGGGGTCGGAGCTTCAGCTCCGACATCAGAAGGTCCGTAAAAGCGGGCTTTAGCCCCTGAAGTGGGACTCCGATAACCGTCGCATTACGCGTTTAATTCTATCAATCCCCGCCCGCAATCGAAGGCACGATGCTGATCGTGTCTCCCTCATTCACTTGTGTTTTCTCTCTCTCGAGAAAACGAATGTCTTCGTCGTTCAAGTAGACATTCACAAAGCTGCGCAGGCGTCCATCATCGGCGTAGAGATGCTTCTTCAGTTCCGCATATTTGCTCACGAGAGAATTCAATGCTTCTCCCACGCTGGCAGCTTGCAATTCCACGCTTTCCTGTTTGCCGGCATATTGCCGCAGCGGCGTGGGAATGATTACTTTCACGGCCATCCGAATTCTCCTTTAGGGTTCGCGGGAATGTCCCGCAACAAAATCAACGCTGTCGCTGCGCAGCCAGGGGCGCATTCGTTTCGATAGGTTCGTTCGCATAGCAAGCTCGATCATCGGCTAATCGCCAGGAATTCATTTCCTTGGTGCCCTGCGATTCCGAGCGCACAATGATGTAGCTGTACCACGGCCAGGCGTGTTCGCGATCGAATTCACTGGGAGCGGCCGGATGATCCGGATGGGAATGATACCAGCCGATCAAATCAATGCGCTGCTCGCGCGCTTTTTGCTCCGCCAGGCGCACATCTTCCGCCGTGATCGAAAATCGGTTACGCGGCGAATCGGCGCGCTGGTTTTCCAGCGGCACCAGCGCCAGCACTTCTCGCCCCTCGTCGCCGTCGCGGCCCAGTAAGGCGCCGCAACACTCGTACGGATACGTTTCCGCCGCATGCGCGCGGATTCGCGCTTCCAGTTCCTGGCTGAGTTTTAGCGGCCTGTCCAACTCGAACTCCATTTGCGAATTCCCAAAATCGCTAACGTCAATTTCTCCCACTTGGTCATTCTGAGCGGAGCGCGAACTTTGCGCCCCGATGCTTTCTATCGGGAAGAAGAAGCTCTCCTGGTTTTTCCGCGCCGGTTACGACTCATTCCAAAACCGCTCGCTCAAATACTTGTCGCCGGAATCCGGGAACACGGTGACGATCACCGCATTCTGCTCGCGCGGAATTCGCCGCGCCACTTCGATTGAAGCGCACAGTGCCGCTCCCGAACTCACTCCCACCAGCAGACCTTCTTCCCGCGCCAGGCGCCGAACCAATTGGTAGGCGTCTTCCGTCTTCAGGAACAAATTTTCATCCGCCAAATTTGGATCGTAGATTCCCGGAACAATTGCAGTCGCCATGTGCTTCAAGCCTTCCAGTCCATGAAAGGAGGAATCCGGCTGGATGCTGATCGCGCGGATTTCCGGGTTGAATTCACGCAATCGCCGGGTGGTGCCCGTAAAGGTTCCGCTGGTTCCCAGGCCAGCCACAAAATGGGTCACACGCTGCCGCGTCTGCGCCCAGATTTCCGGCGCCGTCGAATCATAATGAGCGCGCCAGTTGGCCGGATTGTTGTACTGATCCGGATAAAAATACCGCTCCGGAGCGGCTTTATAAATCTCGCGCACGCGGCGAATGGCGCCATCTGAGCCTTCATCGCCTGGCGTCAGCACCAGTTCCACTCCGTAGGCCTTCAAAATTAATTTGCGCTCTTCCGTCGCGCTGTCCGGCACGCAAAGCTTGACGCGATATCCCTTCGCGGCGCCGATCAGCGCGTAAGCGATTCCCGTGTTCCCGCTGGTCGCGTCTAGGATGGTTTTGTTGTGGTTTAGCAGGCCCGCCTGCTCCCCTTCACAGATCATCCGGAATGCGGCCCGGTCTTTAACAGACCCCCCGGGATTGAACCATTCGGCCTTGGCATAAAACTCGATGTTGGGGAACTTCGGAACCACTCGCCTGAGAGGGAGCAGAGGAGTATTCCCGATGCGGCTGAGCAGTTCGTCGTCCCCGCGAGGGCACAATTGTCGAGGAGATTCTTCAAGTTGCGTTGAATGGAAGGCGTTCATTGCTTCAATAATCCCCTGAAGCATATTTCAGCTGTTCACTGCCACGCAGGTCGCACGCACCCGCATACTGGGGGCTTAGATGCACCGCAAGCCTCCATGTATTCAACAACATCACCGATTCTTGAAAAACACCCAGCACAACGCAGGGAACGGCCCCATGTCCATATTGAATGGCTAGAATACGACGCTGAAATAAGACTAGCATATACGACCGAATCGGTCCTATATCTTTTGATGCGGCATTTTCCTCCGCGGCGCAACTAAAATCCCGATTTCTCCAGTTGTCTCGTACGTCACCAAAATTTCACCTTTACAGCGTGTGCCCGAAGTCCTTACCCTAGAGGTCCATGTGGTACATCAAACAGAAATTTAGTTCCGCGCAACTCGAATCTCTGCCCGCCGCCGGCTTCACGGTTCGCAATACGGGTGGAGTGGTGCGCATCGAGAAATATGGATGCGCCGCGGAAATGCGGAAGACTCAAGAAGGCGATTTCAACTTGACGGAACTGCCCGCTCTTCTGAAGCAAGGCCTTTTCGCGCGGCTCTGGGATGCAGGCTACCAAAAGTTTCTGCTGACCACGGACGGTCGCAAGCGCCCGGCACTGCTGCAGGATTTAGTCAATCTGCGGCGCTTCAATGAAGAGTTGCGCACCACGTTGGGCGTGCCCACCTATTACAACGAAGCCCTCGGCTCGATCAGCCACATCAGCGTCTACGACCGCGTGAAAGGCCGGCCAGGCGACATCCCCGATCAAGGCGTCGGCGTGGAATTTTCCAAAGAAGAATAGTTAAGGCGGCTGGCCCGGGCGTTCGCAATTCTAACGAAGTTGCGTTCGGTTTGGGTGCCCCTCGATAAGAACGAAGGCGTTGTCAATACGCAGATGTGCCGTCCGGTGTTTTTAGCACCGCGTGGTCGCCAGAGAAACTAGAGGACCAAGACTCTGGAAATCTCACGGTGAATCATTTCCCGGTGAAACCAATCGTTTCACCAACCATCGATACGGCCGCAACGTCGACCATGATTCTTCAATGCGAATCCCGATCTGCATCGGGACGAGAGCGCCCAATCAACACTTCGGCCGGTCCGCTTCGCAGCGGACGACCAGGGGCACCCGCGAGCTGCTCTCGATCGAAACGATCTCCGAATACTGCTTTTGCGTGCGCAGCATCCAGTAGAGTCGTATGGCCAACTTTCGCGCCGCTGCCACTTTGGCCACGCCTTTTGGCTTGCTGTGGCAGCGGTGCAAATACTCGGAACGAAACTGCGGATCGCAGCGCACCGCCACCTGTGCCGCTTCCACCATCGATAAGAACGAAGGCGTTGTCAATACGCAGATGTGCCGTCCGGTGTTTTTAGCACCGCGTGGTCGCCAGAGAAACTAGAGGACCAAGACTCTGGAAATCTCACGGTGAATCATTTCCCGGTGAAACCAATCGTTTCACCAACCATCGATACGGCCGCAACGTCGACCATGATTCTTCAATGCGAATCCCGATCTGCATCGGGACGAGAGCGCCCAATCAACACTTCGGCCGGTCCGCTTCGCAGCGGACGACCAGGGGCACCCGCGAGCTGCTCTCGATCGAAACGATCTCCGAATACTGCTTTTGCGTGCGCAGCATCCAGTAGAGTCGTATGGCCAACTTTCGCGCCGCTGCCACTTTGGCCACGCCTTTTGGCTTGCTGTGGCAGCGGTGCAAATACTCGGAACTAAACTGCGGATCGCAGCGCACCGCCACCTGTGCCGCTTCCACCAGCAACATCCTCATGAACCGGTTGCCCTGTTTGCTGATCGGACCGAAGCGCTGATGTCCGCCCGAACTGTACTCCCGCGGAATCAGTCCCAGGTAACTGGCCACCTGCTTGCCGCGCGGAAAACGCGAAACATCTCCCATCGTCAGCACAAACGCCATGGAAGTAATCGGCCCCACGCCCGGCTGCGTCATCAACAGCCGCGCGTTGGAATCCTTCCCGGCCGCTTCCTTCACTGCCAGATCCAGCGAGAGAATCTTTTGGTCGAGCAGTTCCATCACGCTCAACAAATCCTCGCGCCGCCGGCTGGCCCACGGCTGGAGTGGAAGCTCGAGCAGCAGCTTCTGTCCTGCTTTGCTCCACAGGCGTCTTTGCTTTTGCACTCCCTGGTTCATCGCCAGGTGCTGCAATTCATTCTTCGCCTGCGCCCGCAACCGCACCAATTTGTGGCGGTGAATCAGCAACTGCCGCAGATCCCGCTGCTCGCTCGAAGGCGTCCAGATCCGCGGAAACCGTCCTTCCCGCAACAACTGCAACAGCAACCCGGCATCGCGCTTGTCGTGCTTCTGCTGCCGTACGTCGCTGGCCCGGATTTTCGCCGCGTCTCCGATCCACACTTGGTGTCCCGCCGCCGTGGCCATTTCCACAAACCACTGGCAGTTCCCGGTCGATTCCATGCCGATCCGCGCCGGCGCCGCCAGTTGCTTGTAAAACTTCTCCGCTTCTCCCGTGGCATGCACCAGCTTCTTCTCTCCGGTCTCTCCCGTTTCCTGGTTCAACCAAGAAATCTGTTGCCAACTGGGGTGGTAATCGCATCCAATAAGCATCATCGAAGGCTCCTTCTTCCTTCCCAGGTTTCTTGGTCCTCCAACTACAGATTACCTGGGTTCGCGAAGATCGAGCCTTCGTTCTTATCCAATCAAGGCGCCAGCCTTCCGCGCCTGGGGTTTTTGACTTGGGTTTCCTGATTTCTCATACCCCTGTGGACCAAACAGGAGATACGAATGCAACGAATTGGTTTGTGACGCCATCTGGAATGATAGCGAGGTACATTGTCTGGCGGCTTGGGGTGAGGCCGGGCGGGCGATCCGGGTGGAAACACAAAAACTTCGGGTGTGAGGGGGAAACCGTGCGGCTAAAGATTCTTTGGGGGATTGCGTTCGGAGGTTTTGCGGTGGTGGTGATGCTTGGTGCTGCGGGGCAGGCGCACGCACAGGACGCCAAGACGCCTTATCCGAAAATGGCGCCGCTAGAGCAATACTTGATGGAGCGGAATGCGGAGATCGCGCTGGCGCGGAGCGCTGCCCCGGAATCGATCTCGCGGGAAGCCGAGGTTATGGTCCTGGGCCGGAACGGTTATGAAACCGTTGTGCCGGGCAAGAACGGATTCGTGTGCATGGTGCAACGTTCCTGGGCCGCCGGACCCGACGATTCCGATTTTTGGAATCCCAAGCTGCGCGCCGCGAATTGCTTCAACGCGCCCGCCGCGCGAACCTACCTCCTCAACACGATCAAGAGGACCGAACTGGTGCTGGCCGGAAGCTCAAAAGATCAGATGTTTGAGGGACTGAAGGCTGCTTACGACAAGAAGGAATTGCCGGCGGTGGAATCCGGCGCGATGTGCTACATGATGGCAAAACAATCGTACCTGGGCGACCATGACGGACATTGGCATCCCCACCTGATGTTTTTCCTTCCTTTAATGGACCCTGCGGAGTGGGGTGCCGGCTCGCCGGGATCGCCGGTAGTTTTGGGGTTCAAAGATACTGCGGACCAGTTGACTTTGTTTTTGATGCCGGTGGCGAAGTGGTCGGATGGGACGGATGCTTCCATGGATGGGAAGTGACGGGTAGGTTGGCCTGGGCCGTAGTCGCGTTTTAATCTTTTCGGCATAAATCAACGTCAAAAACCCCACACGTAACACCGACGTGTTGATTGGATAAGAACGAAGGCTCGATCTTCGCGAACCCAGGTAATCTGTAGTTGGAGGACCAAGAAACCTGGGAAGGAAGAAGGAGCCTTCGATGATGCTTATTGGATGCGATTACCACCCCAGTTGGCAACAGATTTCTTGGTTGAACCAGGAAACGGGAGAGACCGGAGAGAAGAAGCTGGTGCATGCCACGGGAGAAGCGGAGAAGTTTTACAAGCAACTGGCGGCGCCGGCGCGGATCGGCATGGAATCGACCGGGAACTGCCAGTGGTTTGTGGAAATGGCCACGGCGGCGGGACACCAAGTGTGGATCGGAGACGCGGCGAAAATCCGGGCCAGCGACGTACGGCAGCAGAAGCACGACAAGCGCGATGCCGGGTTGCTGTTGCAGTTGTTGCGGGAAGGACGGTTTCCGCGGATCTGGACGCCTTCGAGCGAGCAGCGGGATCTGCGGCAGTTGCTGATTCACCGCCACAAATTGGTGCGGTTGCGGGCGCAGGCGAAGAATGAATTGCAGCACCTGGCGATGAACCAGGGAGTGCAAAAGCAAAGACGCCTGTGGAGCAAAGCAGGACAGAAGCTGCTGCTCGAGCTTCCACTCCAGCCGTGGGCCAGCCGGCGGCGCGAGGATTTGTTGAGCGTGATGGAACTGCTCGACCAAAAGATTCTCTCGCTGGATCTGGCAGTGAAGGAAGCGGCCGGGAAGGATTCCAACGCGCGGCTGTTGATGACGCAGCCGGGCGTGGGGCCGATTACTTCCATGGCGTTTGTGCTGACGATGGGAGATGTTTCGCGTTTTCCGCGCGGCAAGCAGGTGGCCAGTTACCTGGGACTGATTCCGCGGGAGTACAGTTCGGGCGGACATCAGCGCTTCGGTCCGATCAGCAAACAGGGCAACCGGTTCATGAGGATGTTGCTGGTGGAAGCGGCACAGGTGGCGGTGCGCTGCGATCCGCAGTTTCGTTCCGAGTATTTGCACCGCTGCCACAGCAAGCCAAAAGGCGTGGCCAAAGTGGCAGCGGCGCGAAAGTTGGCCATACGACTCTACTGGATGCTGCGCACGCAAAAGCAGTATTCGGAGATCGTTTCGATCGAGAGCAGCTCGCGGGTGCCCCTGGTCGTCCGCTGCGAAGCGGACCGGCCGAAGTGTTGATTGGGCGCTCTCGTCCCGATGCAGATCGGGATTCGCATTGAAGAATCATGGTCGACGTTGCGGCCGTATCGATGGTTGGTGAAACGATTGGTTTCACCGGGAAATGATTCACCGTGAGATTTCCAGAGTCTTGGTCCTCTAGTTTCTCTGGCGACCACGCGGTGCTAAAAACACCGGACGGCACATCTGCGTATTGACAACGCCTTCGTTCTTATCGAGGGGCACCCTCAAGCATATCAACCCTTACATCATATGACATCTTATAGTAACCGAAATTAGGCGCGTTCCAATTGGCGGCGGAATTCGGCGGCGTCGAGCTTGTGCTTGGCTACTTTGCGGGGGCCGATGAAAATTACTGGGACGTCGTTGGTGTAGCGGGCGCGGAGGGATTCGTCGCTGTCGATATCTACTTCGCGCAGCTTTGCGTTGAAATCGCGCAGCGCGGGGGCCATGGCGGCTTTGGCTTCGTCGCACAGGTGGCAGTTAGCGCGCGTATAGAGTGTTACGTCGCGGGGACCGGCTACTGACAGGCGGCCGTCTTCGGTGCGGGCGTAAAAATCACCGCCCTCACCCGGCTTCAGCAATCCTTCGTTAACAAGTTGCGTCACCACGTCTAACACCGCTTCGCGGTCGGCGGGGGGATTGCCTCCCACGAATTCGAGCAGGGTGTGCAGGTCGAGCGAATCGCGTTCGAGTTCATCATAGAGAGCGAGGATGCGCTTGCCGATGGGATTCATTTGTTTTTCGGCGGCTGTGCTCATGGATTTAGTTTGTAGCCTTTTTGGAACGGGCCCATGTGCGGGTAGAAAGCGTGGGCGCGGTAGACTTCCAGGATTTGGCGGATGTGGCCCATGTCATGCAGCGCCCATTCGTTCATCAGATGGGCCACTGTGATGGGGCCGAACTCCTGGTGCTTGCCGGTGCGCGAAAGAACGCCGGCGGGAAGATAGCGCAGCCAGGAAAGAGTGCGGTCGCGTTCGTGGCAGAAATTTTTCAGGTGGTCCTGAGCGCGGCCCGCGTATTTTCCGGCTTTATATAGAGCGTTTTGATCGTAGGATTCGAGGAAGGGAGAATTTTCCTCGGACATTTTCTTGATGCGCTGGCGGAAGCCGGCGTCTTCCACGTCGGCCAGGTGCGCCAGGATTTCTGCAATGGACCAGCGCTCCATGGAGGGCTTCCAGTGCAATTGTTGGTTGCTGGCCGTGTGAATGATTTTTTCGATGATGATGGGCGTTTGCTCGAGCACGGCCAATCCCGGCAACGCCTTTGTGGCGGTTTCCATCTGCGCCTCCCACAGAGCGTAGTTCTTTTATACCGCAGTCGGGGGCGGAATTGAATCGCTGTAGTCCATTCGCACCCGCAATTCCAGGGGCCAGCTTCCTCGTGTAACGGGCGCAGCCCTTCGTAGCTCAGGGTAAACAAGCAGCGCCCCTACAACACGCTGCTCGATTCGCTCGTCCAGCAGCGGGAAACCTACACAGCCAAGAGTGGCTGCGCTACTTGTGCCGGCGGGCGGCGCGTGGTACATCCTGAACGGAGGCGTTGCGAATGGCTGAGGTGGTGGCGTTCGTGGATGATCTGTTTTTTCAGTCGAAGATCATGGAAACGGCGCGGCACGTGGGCGTGGAATTGAAGTTTGTGTCTACGGGCGGAGCGCTGGCAGAAGTGATGGCGAGCGCGAAACCGCGGCTGGTGATTGTGGATTTGAACGCGCGGCAGGGGCCGGTGGAATCGATCGAGCAATTGCGCGCGGCTGGAAACTCGACGCCGTTGGTGGCGTTTCTTTCTCATGTGCAAGTGGATCTGGCGGAACGCGCTCGCGCGGCCGGTGCGCAGGAGGTGATGCCGCGTTCGAAATTCACGCAGAACCTGGCAACCATCCTGGCAGGAGCGAAATCCTAAGGCGAGCAGGATGTTCCACGTTGGCGCCATTCTGATGGAGTGAGGAATCCAGGGCAGAATCCAAATGCTTCAGCAAAAGTCAATTTCCGGCGGTGGTTCCAGTAGCACAGCCACTCTTGGCTGTGTAGCGGTGGAACCTGCGGACAAAGGCACACAGGCAGGAGTGCCTGTGCTACCAAAGCCGGCCGGCTTGCACTCAAACTCCAAATCGAACATAGCGTTGCTGGTAATTTTAATGCTGGCGGCGTTCGTGTGGCCGGCGGCGGCGCAAGTGGCCTCCACCACGGAGGCATCGGAGGAAAAAACCGCCTCCGCTGCGTTGAGCGCGGCGTTGGTAAGCGCGTGCCGGCAGAACGAGCCAGTGTTCGGCCATTACTTGACTAGCGAAAATGAAAGCGCGTTTCGCGCTCTGCCCAAAGAAGAACGCACAGCGATCATGCGGCGGTTTTCGCTAATCGACGATCCCGGCCGGGCGCTACTTTCTTCCGATTCCGCAAACCGTACGATCTTGCGGTGCGAATCGAAAGGGCCCACCGTTGAATTCCGGTTCGGCGCGGAACACGGTCACGAGAATATCGCGTACGTTCCCGTGCAGGTGGTGGACGGGCAATCGATTGAATTTGGCATGGTGCGCGAGGGCGGCGGGTGGAGGCTGCTTTCCGTCGGACTGCTGCTGCTGAATATTCCCGAGCTTTCGAAGCAGTGGGCTCAGCAAGCGCTGGAAGATCGCGAAAACGGAGCAGTAGCTTCTTTGCGAGATCTGGCTGTCGCGATTGCGGCTTACAGCCGGGCCTATGGCCAGTTGCCGAATTCCCTGAAGCAATTGGGACCGGCAGGAAAGGACGGAGTTTCTCCGCAAGCCGCGCAACTGGTGGACGATGACCTGGCGAGTGGAGAACGCGGCGGATACCGCTTCCGCTATCGCGTGGTTCCCGCCACCGACGGGGGGCCCGATGGATTTGAGATTGCCGCGCAGCCCACGGAATATTCAAAGACGGGAAACCGGTCGTTTTTCCTCGATACACAGGGCAAAGTACACGCCGCCGATCATCAAGGCGCGTTCGGCATCGTGGATGATCCGTTGATCACGCCTGAGGCGGGCAGCTAGCCTTTGAACGCTTCGCAATTTCGGAAAGCGAATGATTCTTCGCAGCAAGCCGTGTCAGGTATAATGCGCTCATATTCACGGGCCAAGCTCGACACAATTTATGAAGCGCAAGAGCAGCCAATGAAGCAAACCAGGACCATGCAGGTTTTAGCCGGCCAGAACAGTCCCGGCGAAGGATTGTTGTGGAACGTGGGCCGGATTGCCACGGCGAATTTGCTTCCGGTGCGGATTTACGCCATTTCTGCCCGGCGAATGGATCAAAATAACCCTGGTGATTGCGGCGGTGCGCGGTGTTGAACGCAAGCGGGCGCGGCGAGTTGATTAGCAGCTGAACTCTAGAATTCAGATTTGTAAATTCCTGGAACGCATTTTGCAAGACGACCGGTAACAAGCTTCTCCCCGAGGTGCGAATGCCGCCTTCCGCGTTTCCGCAGCCGGAATCTCTGGAACAATCCGTGCGCGCCGCCAACCAGCGATTTTATGCCGCGTTCGAATCTCTCGACCTGGCGCAGATGGAAGGAATCTGGCTGCACGAGGATTGGGTGCAATGCGTGCATCCCGGCTGGGATTTGTTGATGGGCTGGGAAGAAGTGCGTGATAGCTGGTCGCGCATCTTTGCGAATACCAAGCGCATCAAGCTGGCCCTCAGCTCAGTGCTGGTGCGCGTGGAAGGCGAAGTGGCCTGGATCGCCTGCACCGAGCATGTGACCAGTCTGTTTTCCAGCGGCTTCGATGAAGTGCTGGTGCAAGCCACGAATATTTTCGTCTTGCGCGAAGGCCGATGGGTGCTGGTCGCGCGCCATTCCTCGCCACTGCCCCCGGAAAAAGAACAAACGGTGCAGTAGATTCCGCCGTTCACGCTTGGCGATCGGTCCGCGGCAAAAAATGGATCACCGAAAATGGCGGCGGCACTTCTGCTCGCGCAGTGAGGCGCCCCGCACGGGCGGGAGAGTTCAGTCTAGCGCGTATTGACCAACTCGCTTTCGCGATCCATATGCGGCGCGAGCAAGCTATTGGGAATTCGAGTTCGGGTTCCCGATTTTCGCCCCGGGGGCCCCACGGCAGCAGTCCCCATGTTGAATTTGCTCACCAAAGTTTGTAAGTCGGTGGCCAGATTTGAGAGATCATGAACCGCCTTAGCGGATTCATTGGCGCCGATTGCGGTCTCCTGGGTGATTTTCGCGATTTGTTCGATATTCGAATTGATCTCTTCGCTGGCGGTGGATTGTTCGGTGGCCGCTGTGGCGATCAGGGCCACCATGTCTCCGACCAACTCTGACGCCTTGATGATTTCCTGCAAAGATTTTCCGGCTTGATTCGTAGATTCTACACCCAGCTCTACCTGCCTGGTGCCTAACTGCATCGCATCGACGGCACTCTTGGTTTCGGCCTGGATGCTCAGAATCATCTGAGTAATTTCTTTGGTGGCCTTGCTGGTGCGCTCCGCCAATTTGCGAACTTCGTCAGCTACTACCGCGAATCCGCGGCCCTGTTCACCGGCTCTAGCCGCTTCAATGGCGGCGTTCAACGCGAGCAAATTGGTCTGATCGGCAATGTCATCGATCACTCCGATAATTTCACCGATCCGGTTGCTGCTGGCGCCGAGTTCCCTTACTTTCCGCGCGGTTTGGCCCACGGAATCCGCGATCGCCCGCATCTTCACTAGTGTGTCCTCGACGATCGAGCCACCTTGCCGCGCTGATTCCGCCGCTTTTTTCGAGGCTTCGGCTGCTTTGCTCGAGTTTTCCGAAACCTCCTGAACGGTGGAAGACATTTCCTGCATGGCCGTCGCCACCTGCCGGGTCTGGTCTTTCTGACTGTCCGCGCCGGCCACCTGTTCCGTCGCAGAAGCGGAAATCTGCTCGCTGGCGGAGGCAATCCGGCCAGCCGCCTCAGCGATGGTCGAAATCGCGCTGCTGATTTCCTCCAGGGATTCATTGAGAGCGCTTGCCATTTCACCGATTTCATCTTTCGAGTCGATCCGCAGGCGCACAGTCAAATCCCGCTGCGCTACCCGATTCAGTGCCGCAGCCGTCAATTGCAGCGGGCCAACGATTCCGCAGCCGATCAGCCACCCGAATACAATTAGAATCACGCCAACCGCGATGCCCAGCACCACCTGAATCCAGGTCCGCTTCGCGATGATCCGCGCCGCTTCCGATTCGTTCGCGGCGATCTGCTTGGTCTGGAGATCCACCAGATTATTTACGATCTCAGCCTGCTGAGCGAATCGCGGAGCCATTTCTTTCATCCTGTATTTACGCGCCTCTTCCTTCTTGCCTTCGAGGAGCAACGGGATAAGTTGACTTTCCGCTGCTTCAAAGAATTCTTCCGCCACCGAATGGGCGCGGCTCATGGCGTCACGAACTTCGGGGGTAGCCTGGAAACCCTTGAATTGATTGTCCACTTCCTCCAAGTTCTTCCGCGAGGCTCGAAATTCCTGGATAAGCTTCTCCAGAGTCGCGCGGTCGGCCGCGTCCTCCATCCTCGACACCGTGACGCGGGCCTCGACGATGTACTGGCTGGGAGGCGCGTATTCCTGCAGGATATCCGTGCCCTGTTTGTTCACCTGATAGATCGGTCCGTTGATCTTCACTTCATTCAGAGTGAGGAGTGAAACACAGGCAAAAGTTGCCAAGCCAAGAACGCCCGCGCCGACGAGCAGGCTTAACTTATTCCCAATCGAGAATTTCATTTCCGTAGCTCCCTTGCCACCTCGTAACGGATTTTCTGAACCCAAACTGGAACTTTCCGTTCAATCCCATCGCTTTCCGGGGCTCGCATTTCCCAGCAAGTCCATTTAAGCCAATACGCACCGCGCACTCGCCGGTCAGCCGCTGGTTTTCCTATCCCCAATCCAAGCAGTTTTCACGCCGTTTCGAATGGCAATTCAAAAGGGCCTGGGCACAAGAAACAGAGGACTAAACGCCGCTGATGAATTTCAGATGCGCCGGAATGGACCTCCGGCAAGCACCTGAGGGAACTCCGGATCGTTGACTGCGATTTTAGGGTCAGTCCCGAGCGTTTGCCGATTGGCTCGGAGTGGGTGAAGGCTGTAACCGGGTTTCTTCAGGCCGGCGGGACCGGTTCGAATGATACAAATCCCCAACCGCGTAGGTGACTCCCGAGAAGAACCGTTTGCAGGGGGCGCCATGGGTGAATCCGACGTCGATTCCGGCATCAAACACCAGCCTGGGATTAACGCTGTAAGCGAGGCTCCAGAGGCTTGACCCAAACGCAGGTGAGAGGGCGCTACTCTTGGTATCCCCATAAAACTCCCCAGTGATGGCAACCCGCCGCGCCAAGGATCGCGTGAAATTCGCGGAATACTCGTCGTACCGATTGAATCCGCCCCGCTGCGGCTGGCCCAGTAGAATCCATTTCGCTTCCCACGTGAAGGCAGTGCGCTTTACCGTTTTTCCGGCGGAGATCGCGACGATGTGGTCCATGGCTCCCGAGCCTAAACCGTCCTGAACGCCGGCCATGGGAATCTTTAACGTGTAATGAATCGCCGCCGATGGAAGCAATCCTGATTCGCGCATGAACCGGTATTGCCCGGTGACCCAGTCGTCCCCATTGCCATTGGCGGACCAGGAGCCCGGGCCCGACTGCGACTGCCATCCACCGAAGTAATTCCGGAATTCGAAATTGCAGAAGACTCCCAGTTTGACCATCACGCCGACAGAACTATGGCGTGTGCCTGCGCCCGGCCACGCCTGCGCCCAGCCTGTCTCTAATTCCAAAATACCCGGAGCGATTGTCTCCGGGGAATCCGTGACCAGCGGTTGGCTTGGACTCGCCGCCGTCTGGCTGTCTTGGGATTTGCATTGCGCGCGTACGCAATGCGAGCCCGTCGATAGAGCAAATAGGAGTAACGCGGCCGCGCTTCGAAGGTGTGTTCTCATGCTGTCCTCTGCATTCGCTCTCCAAGGCGGGCCCCCCACAAAAGCTCAGGGGGTGTTGACTGTGGAGAGGCGGTGATATTCGGATTGCCACACTCGACGGTGCGCTGGATTTTAGAGTCCGGCACATCACTGCGAACTTGGTGGCGCGCGGTAGAGCCGCTTTTGGATTTATCGGCAGGCGCGGGTTGGGCTTTAGTGAAGGATGAAAGTTTTAGAAGAACTTTAGAAA
Source organism: uncultured Acidobacteriota bacterium (assembly GCA_963756355.1). GTDB lineage: Bacteria > Acidobacteriota > Terriglobia > Acidiferrales > UBA7541 > JBGPTK01. Next base: position 63,117 of record CAVWOD010000010.1, read on the forward strand.
CAGGTCCAATTGGGCCTGCCGGAGAGGTTGGCTGGTTCATTCCGGCACTTGAGAGTTTTTCAGGGAACGACGGGCGCCAGGCGAGCCAGGCAGCATTCGCGGCTGTAATTCAAATGGTTCGAAAGCGCACATGATCCCAAGCCCCAATGGTGAAATGCCGCTGGTTCAGCTAACATCCAAACCTCACCATGCTTGCTTCCGTTCCAGCGGGAAGATCGTTTGCGATCGCGGCGGCCTTCGCCGCGATGACAATCGTGACGGCGCCCGGCGTGATTCGGGCGCAGGCGCAATTGCCACCCGCTCAACTGAATCTGCCTACTCCCGAGCAACAGGAAGCCGCGGCGGCGCGGCCGGTGTTCGAATTTCACAGCGGGTTTTGGGTGAATCTCCATCATGTGCTTTACGAGCAGGCACGCTTGCGGCAGCAGCAGCCGACGAACCGGGGCGGAAGCGGGGCGGCGCCGGGTGCGGCCGCTGCCCGGGAACGGGTGGCGGCAAATTCACCGGACTGGACGGCCGCGTTGAATTTTTACGTGAGCGAAATGGATCGAGATTTGCTTTTTGATAGCGGCATGATCGACATCAATAACCGGCTGGCGCAATTGGAAGCTTGCGAGGACTTGAGCGGACACGGCGATCCGGATTGCACTTCGCGATTGGATCACGATTTGGTGCAGGCGCTGGAACGGGCGGCGCCGGTCTACCGCGAACGATGGTGGCCGGAAGATGATCGCGCGAACCATGCCTGGATTACCGCCGTCGCGCCGATGGTGCGGCAAATCGGAAAGCCGCTCGCGGAAAAACTTTCCGAAACATACCATGCGAAATGGCCGGGCGGGGCGATCCTGGTGGATGTATCCGCGTACGCCGGTCCACTTGGCGCGTATACCACGCTCGATCCCTTGCACATCACGATTTCCAGCACGGACCGCCGCAACCAGGGCCTTTCGGGATTCGAGATCCTTTTTCACGAGTCATCCCACGCGCTGGCGGGCGCGGTGCAGCAGCAAATTATTCGAGATTGCCGCGCGGCGAACAAGCCGATTCCCCGGGACCTTTGGCACGCGCTGCTTTTCTATACTACGGGGGCTCTGGTGAAGCAACTGCTCCAAAAATCGGCCGCTCCGGGCTCGGCAGCCTATATGCCCTACGCCGTGCGCAACGAACTGTATGCGCGCGGCTGGCAGGATTATCAGAGAGTTTTGGAAAAATACTGGCAGCCGTATCTGGATGGAAAAACGGATTTCGATGAAGCGTTGTCGGAACTTGTGGCCGGATTGTAACGCGCGCGCGATACGTGAAGAGATCATGGACCGGAATCCTAGCATTCAATCGAAAATGAAATTCCCCAGCCTTGTGCTCCTTGCCGCCGCGCTTTGCGTTTTGATTTCCGCAGCGCAGGAACCGGCGCCTCCGGCGCCCGATTATTCCAAGCTGGGGCGCACCGTCGTTCTCGAATTGGCCACCGGGCAGTTCGAAAAAGTGGCAGCTCAATTCGATGCTGCCATGTCGCAGAGTCTTCCGGAAGCGAAGTTGGCGCAAACTTGGAGCAGCCTGGTAGCACAAGCCGGATCTTTGAAAGCAATCAATGAAGTGCGAGTAGTTCCGGAGCAAAAATACAAAGTCGCGTACGTCACCTGCCAATTCGAGAAGACTATGCTCGACGCGAAGATCGTTTTCTCCGCGGATGCCAAGATTGCGGGATTATTTTTCGTCTCCGCCGGCCAAGCCGGCGGAACCGGTTCCCTCTCTCAAGACGAATGGTCCAAACCAGCGTACGCGGTGCCGAACTCCTTCCGCGAAACATCGGTGACGATTAAGAGTGCGCGTTGGGAATTGCCTGGCACGCTGACATCGCCCGACGGTAACGGACATTTCGCCGCAGTGGTGCTGGTGGCAGGCTCGGGTCCGCATGATCAGGACGAGACGATCGGCCCCAACAAACCGTTCAAGGATCTAGCGTGGGGACTGGCGAGCCGGGGAATTGTGACGCTGCGTTACACCAAGCGCACGGCGAAATATGGATTGAAGTCCAGCGATGATGCGAACGCGCTGACCGTGAAAGATGAGGTGATCGACGACGCGCGCGCCGCCATCGCATTCGCCGCGCTCCAGCAGAATGTGGACCCCAGGAGAATCTATTTGCTGGGGCACAGCCTGGGCGCCTATCTCGCTCCGCGAATCGCCACCGGCGACCCGCAAATTGCCGGAATTATTTTGTTGGCTGGAAATATCCGGCCCACCGAACAATTGATTGTCGAGCAGGTTCGCTATCTCACCAGCCGCGGCGGGACGGTATCGCCCGAAGCTCAAAGACAAATCGACGCAGCCGAGCAAATCGAGCGCGAAGTGGAGAGTCCGGAACTGAAGCCGGGCGCGACGATCGATGTCCTCGGCTCGCAGATGCCAAGCTCCTACTGGCTCGATTTGCGAAGCTATAATCCCGGCCAGACGGCCGCGGCGTTGAAGATTCCGATTCTAATTTTGCAAGGTGATAAGGATTACCAAGTGCGTCTCGCGGATTTCGACGGTTGGAAGAAGGCGCTGACCGGGCACTCGAACGCAACGTTCAAGCTCTATCCCGGCCTCAACCACCTTTTCATAATTAGCTGGCTACTGGCGAACAACTTTCCACACCCTCGGAGTACAACAGGTTTGGACATGTTTCTCCGGACGTGGTGGGAGACATTGCCACTTGGATTTCTTCGCCGGGGCCGCTCTCTAACTAGATTCTGTTGCAGCGGCTGATTCAGATGGGAAGAAACTTCAAAAGCTCTTACACGCAGAGGAACGCAGAGGGACGCAGAGAGAGACACAGCGGCGGCCAATTGTGCATGACGAAACGTTGTGCTAATCTTTTCAGCTTGAAGCGGCGTTTGTATCGTCGGGTAGCGTTCACCCCATCAAAATTCCAGGATCGTAGCCGGCAAACGAGTCATTAGTCTCCTGGCCGGTGGTTATCTGCCGCGATTGCTGAACGCACTCCGAACGGTAAAAGGGAGTCAGTATCCCATGGCGAGTCAGAGCGCTTTACCCCAGGTTTCTGAAATAAAGCTGGCTCATTCTCCGGATTGCGATGATGCATTCATGTTCTATGCGCTGGCGACGGGGAAAATCCGGACGCCGGGTCTGAAGTTTACGCACGTGCTGTCCGATATTGAGACGCTGAACCAGTCCGCGCGGCGCGAGGTGTATGACGTTACGGCGGTAAGCTTCTACGCCTATGCGTTTCTGGCGGACAAGTACGTGCTGCTGGATTGCGGCGCGAGCTTCGGTGAGGGCTATGGGCCGATCGTCGTCTCGACTCATCCCCTGAAGAAAAACGAGTTGGCTGGACGGACGATTGCCATTCCGGGCACGCTGACCACCTCCTATTTGGCCTTGAAATTATTTGAGCCTGAGGTGGAAACGGTGACGATGCCGTTCGACAAGATTCTCGACGCCGTTCAGACGGGAGAGGTGGAGGCCGGGCTGCTGATCCACGAAGGGCAACTGATGTATTCGCAGATCGGCTTGCATCGCGTGGTGGACCTGGGGCAATGGTGGCACAAGGAAACGAATCTGCCCTTGCCGCTGGGCGCGAACGCCATCCGGCGCGCATTGGGCCCGGAAACCGGCCGGCAAGTGGCACGGGCAATCCGTGAAAGTGTAGCGTATGGCCTGGGGCACCGGGAAGCGGCTCTGGCGTACGCGTTGCAATTTGCGCGCGACATGGATCCGGATTTGGCCGACAAGTTTGTGGGCATGTACGTGAACAACTGGACTTTGAATTATGGTGAAGAAGGGCGGCAGGCGGTGCGCGAACTCTATGCCCGCGGGGCCGCGGCGGACCTGATGCCCGCCAACGTGGAAGTGGATTTTCTGGACGAGGTAGCTGTTTGAGTTCGAAGGGCACGAACTCCTTGGGACTGATTCTCGCTCATACCGGAAGTTACCCGCGCATCGGAGATGCCGCGGACCTGCAAGTCCTCCGTCGAACCATCGCAGCCGCCGATCGCGGCGAGCGAACCTCGGCCGATCTGGCGGACGCGGAAAGCGAAATGACGCGCCGCGCCATCGCAGACCAGGTTCGCGCGGGCGTCGACTTGCTCACCGACGGAATGATCCGCTGGTATGACCCCATCTCTTACCTTGCTGGCAAATTGGAAAACATCCAGATCAAAGGCCTGCTGCGATTCTTCGATACCAACACTTATTTTCGCCAGCCCGTGGTGCAAGGCGTGCCAAAACGCAAAGGACCGTTGGTCCTGGAAGAATTTGCGTTTGCGCGAAATGCACTGGGGCACTTGCCAACGCCGCCACATAAGGGCGGAAAGCTGGCGATCAAGCCGGTATTGACCGGACCTTACACGCTGGCTAAGTCTTCGCTATCGGAAAATGGCGCGTCTGGTTCCTTGGAAGCGCGCGCTTTGGCTTACGCGGAAGCGTTGGCTGCCGAAATCACCGCCTTGATCGAAGCCGGCGCAAGTTTTATTCAGGTGGACGAGCCTGCCATTGTGAAGTATCCAGGAGATTGGGCGGTTTTCGAGCGCGCGCTGATTCCGCTGGTGAAGGCCAAGGAAAAATCGGTGGTCGAGGGCAGGAAAGTTGACCTGGCCCTTTATATTTATTTTCATGATTGCTCGGCGATCTACGAAAAACTTTTAGCCCTTCCGGTGGACGTGTTGGGAATCGATTTCACCTACAATCCAAAATTAATCGAGAAAGTAGCCGCGGCCGGTTCGCCGAAACCGCTGGGGCTTGGATTGATCGATGGGCGAAACACAAAGCTGGAAGATGCTTCGGCGGTTGCGGGGCAGGTGGAAAAACTGATGAAGAAAATGGAAGGAGGACGCGCTTATCTGGGTCCTTCTTCGGGCCTGGAATATCTGCCGCGCGATCGCGCCTATGCCAAGCTGGAATTATTGGGCAAGGTTCGCACCGCGTTGAACGGGTAATAGGAAAAGTCCGATGAGCCGCGCCAAACTCGAACAACTCGGATTGAACTTGCCACTTTTTCCCACGACTTCCGTGGGAAGTTTTCCCAAGCCGGATTATTTGGTGAAAGCTCGCGCTGATTTCAACAAAGGCACAATCTCGCGCGAGGAGTTGACCGATCTGGAACGCAAAGCCACCGCGTTCTGGATCGAGAAGCAGGAAGAGCTTGGAGTGGATGTATTGGTGGACGGTGAAATGTATCGCGGCGACATGGTGGCTTATTTCGCCGAGCATTTTCCGGGATTCGCGGAAGGCGGTCTGGTCCGCAGCTACGGCAACCGCTATTACCACAAGCCGATTATCACCGGCGAAGTGAAGTGGCCCGGCCCGGTGACGGTGGATTGGTGGAAATACGCGCAGAGCCTGACCAAAAAGCCGCTGAAAGGAATGCTCACTGGCGGCTACACCATCATGGACTGGAGCTTCAACGAGCATTATGCCGACCGCAGAGCCACGGCGTTGGCGATTGCCGGAGTAATCCGCAAAGAGGTGGAAGCACTGATCGCGGCCGGGTGCAAGATTATTCAAATTGACGAGCCGGCACTTTCCGTGCGGCCCGAGGAATTGACCATCGCGATTGAAGCGATGCACCACGCGACGAATGGCTTGAACGCGTATTTCGTCACACACGCCTGCTACGGCGCGTTTGAATATATTTACCCGGAGATGCTGGAACTGGCCGTGGACAATTTCGATCTGGAGTTATCGAATAACGATCTGACGCTGCTGGAGATTTTTCGACGCTCGCCTTTTACCAAGGACATCAGCTTCGGAGTGGTGGATGTCCATTCGCATAAGATCGAGGACATTCCGTCGGTGCGGCGGCGAATGGAACAGGCGCTTACGATTCTGCCCAGGGAAAATATATGGGTTGATCCGGATTGCGGATTGAAAACGCGCACGGTGGACGAAGCGATCGATAAATTGCGCGTGTGCGTGGCCGCGGCAAAAGCTTTCCGGAATTGACCGCCAGCGCTACCCGGAACTTCACACCGGCTATCATAAATACAGAGGGCTCTATTACCGAATTTCCCAACCCACGACGCTGCCACTGGCCGAAAATCGATTTGGCCATTCGCTATCACGATGAGGAATGGGGCGTGCCGGTGCACGATGACCGGAAGCTATTTGAATTCCTGGTGCTGGACGCGTTCCAGGCAGGATTGAGCTGGGATACCATCCTTCGCAAGCGCGAAAATTTCCGCGCCGCATTCGATAATTTCGACGTCGAAATTATTTCGCGCTACGACAAGCAAAAAGTGAAGGCGCTGATGAAGGATGCCGGAATTATCCGCAACCGGCTGAAGGTTCACGCCGCCATCGAAAATGCCAAGAAATTTCTGGAAGTGCAGAAGGAGTTTGGCAGTTTCGACCGCTATATCTGGCAGTTCGTTGGGGGCAAGCCGCGCGTGAATCGCCGCCGCGCTCCGCGGGATGTTCCCGCAAAAACGCGGGAATCGGATGCCATGAGCGAGGCATTGAGGGAGCGCGGGTTCAAATTTGTCGGCTCGACGATCTGTTATGCCTTCATGCAAGCCGCAGGAATGGTGAACGACCACGCTGTTCATTGCTTTCGACATTCCCAACTTCTTTAAGCGGTCTCTATTTACCACTTGAGGTGAATCAAAGATTGCTTGCCAGTATCCGGCGCGGTTGAAGAGTTTGTGTGGTAACTCGGCTTTGTTTGTTGTCAAGGGTGCCTACCGGCAGCCAAGTGATCGATAGTAAAGATGCCACCCTGAAGGGTGGCGCTACACGGCCACTTACATTCGGCGGTTCCACACGGACTACGAAGCTTTGACCCCTAAAAATCCAAGACTGAAATTCGGGGATGCGAATCCGGCTCGCCTAGCTCGCCCCTAGGAAAGCAGACTGGTTACCTTGACGCGCTACTGATGATTCAAATACATTCGGAAGGCGATATGACTAGCCGACGACTCAATTTGATCGCTGCTATTTTTCTATCATTTCTACTCGCTACTCAGGTCGGCGCACGCGCCCAGGCTCCTGCACAAACCCAACAGCCGCTTGAGTATCAGCAGACCGCTGGAAAAACAGCCTCGGCATGGCCGAAGGAGCCGGTACGCGCTCCTAAGGGAATGGTGGTCAGCGACGAGCGGCTGGCTTCGGAAGCTGGCGCGGATATTTTGAAAGAGGGCGGAAATGCAGTGGATGCGGCAGTGGCTGTGGGATTCGCGCTGGCGGTGGTGGAGCCCGAAGCGGGGAATATCGGCGGGGGCGGATTCATGCTGGTGCGGCTGCGCGACGGCCGCACGAACTTCGTCGATTACCGCGAGCAAGCGCCGCAAAACGCCAAACGCGATCTGTATCGCGGGGCGGACGGCAAAATTGATTCCAAAGCTTCCGTGGTTGGGTACCGCGCGATTGGAGTACCTGGCACAGTGGCTGGTTTGTGCCTGGCTTTGAAGGATTACGGCACGATGAAGCTGCCGGAAGTGATGGCGCCTGCCATTCGGCTGGCAGTCGAAGGTTTCCCTGTCAGCGAACGGCTCGCCGGGCTGTGGCGCATGGCGCAGCCACTGCTGGAACCCTTTCCGGCGAGCAAGCGGATTTTTCTGAAGGGAGGGGCATTTTACCGGCCTGGCGATATTTTTCGCCAACCGGAACTGGCGGCAACTTTGCGGAGAATTGCGCAGCTCGGCCCGGCGGAATTTTATCGCGGACAGACAGCGAAAAACTTGGCCGACGAGATGGCGAAGCAGGGCGGGTTGATCACTCTTGCCGATTTAAATCTCTATCAGGCGCGGATTCGGGTGCCGCTGCGCGCCATCTATCAAGCGAACGGCAACAAGTGGGAAGTGATCACCAGCCCACCGCCCAGTTCGGGCGGAATCGCATTGATCGAAGCGCTGAATATTCTGGCGCCGTTGGAATTGAAAGGTTGGGACGATGGGCAATCGGTGCATTGGGTGATCGAAGCGCTGCGGCGGGTGTTTGCCGATCGCGCGGCGTATCTGGGGGATTCGGATTTTGTTCATGTGCCGGTGAAGGGGCTTACCGATCCGCGTTATGCCGCGGAATTGCGCGCTGGTATTGATCCGCTGCGGGCTTCTTCAAGCAAGCAGGTAGGAGCAGGGAATCCGGCGCCATTTGATGCGGCAACAGGGACTCCGGGCGCGAACGGGGCGATGCTCTTGCGCAGTGGAACTGATTGGCAAGAACAGGAGCTTCGCCGCGGGGGACAAACCACGCACTTTTCCGTGGTCGATGCGGCCGGAAATGCCGTTTCAAATACGTATACGCTCAACGCCTACTTCGGATCTGGCGTCACTTCCTCCGGCGGATTTTTGCTCAATGACGAGATGGATGATTTTGCCGCCGATCCCGGCGCGCCCAACATGTTTGGGCTGATCCAGTCCGAAAACAATGCGATCGGGCCGGGGCGGCGGCCGTTGAGCAGCATGACGCCCACGATTCTGCTGCGTAATGGGGAATTGAGTTTTGTTACCGGCTCGCCTGGCGGGGCTACAATCATCTCGGTAGTGCTGCTGAGCGCGTTAAATTGGATGCGGCTGGGCATGAATGCACAAGCGACGGTGAACGCTCCGCGATTCCACCAGCAATGGATGCCGGATGAAGTGAGCGTCGAACCATCGCTTTCGGATGGAGTGATGAGCGACCTGCGCCAGCGCGGTTACACCCTTGCGGAGAAAGATTGGATCGGGAAAGTGGAAGCGATCGGCATCGACACGAAAACCGGCGAGCGGCTGGGCGCCGCCGATCCGCGTCGAAACGGCGCCGCCGTAGGGTATTGACGGCAGCGGGTGTTTGCCTCCACGATAGTCCGTTCCCGGCGATGTTCGCGCGCGAGGGGATTTTCAAGCGCTCTGCGACAGGCGGTCAAAAGGATCTGAATGGAACGAGTCCTCTCAACTTATTTGTATGCCGAAAAACCGCTGACGCTTGGCCTGCTGGCGGAGATCGCCGGGGCGGGAATTCCGGCAATCGAATTATTCTGCGTGCCCTACCATTTCGATTACCGCTCCGCGCAAAAAGTGCGCGACTTGGCCGATTGGCTTGGCGAGCATCGCCTGAAAGTGCATGCGCTGCATTCACCGATGGAGCGGGACGTGCAATCCGGCAAGCGCGACAGCGGAATGGCGATTTCGATTTCCGATCCGGAACGATTGCGGCGGCTGGATGCGGTGGATGAAGTGAAGCGGGCGCTGGAGGTGGCCGAGAGCATTCCCTTCCGCTTTCTGGTTCAGCACCTGGATTCCGGCAAGCGCATGTCGGACCAGCGGCGTCTGGATGCGGCGTTCAATTCGCTGGAGCACCTGGCGATATTCGCGAAACAGCGGGACGTGGTGATTGCCCTGGAAAATACGCCGGGCGAATTGACCTCGCCTTCCAGCCTGCGGCAATTTATCGTGGATACGCGGCTGAATGACCTGAAAATGTGTTTCGACGCAGGGCACGCGCACATGGAAGATGGAATCGAGGCGAGCTTCGATGTGATGCGCGAACGCACCGTTACCACTCATGTGCACGACAATCACGGAGAGAAGGACGAACATCAACTGCCCTATGAAGGGACGATCGATTGGGATGCAACATTGAAGATTCTGGCGAGCGCGCCGAACGAACTGCCCATCGTGCTGGAACTGAAAGAGCAGGGAGCGAATTTACCAACCCTTCCGCAGATCGCCGCGGTGTTCGATAAACTCGAAAAAAGCTTTACCCCCAAGAAGTAAGGCGCTGGGCGGCAGTTATCGTCCGGCAATTCAGAAATGGCAGGCGGAAGATGGAATCACAGGGAGTTCGAATGGCCGCAGCGGTTGTAACCATCGAAAAAGTGGGAGAGCACTCCGGCCAAGCGGTGACGATTCGCGGGTGGCTTTACAATCTTCGCGAATCGGGGAAGCTGCTGTTTCCGATTTTTCGGGATGGCACTGGGATCATTCAAGGAGTGGTGTCGCTGAAGGAAAATCCCGCCGCGTTTGAAGCGGTGAAGGGCCTGACGCAGGAATCGAGCGTGATTGTTACTGGAACGGTGCGAGCCGAGCCGCGAGCGCCGGGCGGTTTCGAACTGGGGATCACCGATGTGCAGGTGGTTCAGCGAGTGCCGGAATCCCAGCCGTTCCCGATTCAACTGAAGGAGCACGGCGTCGATTTCCTGCTGGACCAGCGGCATTTGTGGATTCGCACACCACGGCAGGCGGCCATTTTGAGGATTCGCGCCCAGGCCGTGCATGCCGCGCGCAATTTCATGGACAGCCTGGGCTATATCCTTACCGATTCGCCGATTTTCACTCCGGCAGCTTGCGAAGGCACTTCGACTCTCTTCGAAGTGAATTACATCGACGATCAGAAAGCTTATCTGACGCAATCCGGGCAGCTCTATATCGAGGCAACCGCCGCGGCGCTCGGCAAGGTGTATTGCTTCGGGCCCACGTTTCGCGCGGAAAAATCGAAGACGCGCCGGCATCTGACGGAATTCTGGATGCTCGAGCCCGAAGCCAGCTACGCTCACCTGGAAGACGTGATGCTGCTGGGCGAACAACTGGTAAGCGCGATGGTGCAATCCGTGGTGGAGAATCGCTCGCGTGAACTGGAAACGCTGAAGCGCGACATTTCCAAACTTGAAAATGTAAAGCCGCCGTTCCCGCGCATCACCTACGACGACGCAATCAAAGTCCTGCAGAAGAACGGCAATCCCGCCAAGTGGGGCGACGATCTCGGCGGCGATGAGGAAACGATCATCTCCAAGGAATTCAGCCTTCCGGTGATGATTCATCGCTACCCGCTGGCCATCAAGGCGTTTTATATGTCCACGGACGAGCAGCGGCCCGAACTCGCGCTCAGCTACGACATGATCGCGCCAGAAGGTTACGGCGAAATTATTGGCGGCAGCGAGCGCCTCTCCAGCTATGAAACGCTGGTTGCCCGTTTGCGAGAACACAACCTGCCCGAGGATTCCTTCCAGTGGTATCTGGACTTGCGCCGCTATGGCAGCGTACCTCATGCGGGCTTTGGCCTGGGCCTGGAACGCACCGTAGCCTGGATTTGCGGAACTGAGCACATCCGGGAAGTCATCCCCTTCCCTCGCATGCTGTATCGCGTCTATCCTTAGTCGGCTCTCGCACTGTCGTTTCACCGGGCCGCGACGAAAACCAACATGGCTGAAAAAATCCGCATCCTCGGTGTGCCGATGGACCTTGGCGCAAGCCGCCGCGGCGTCGATATGGGGCCTTCCGCGCTGCGCGTCGCGGGGTTGCAGGCGCGGCTGAAGCAGCTTGGCCATCATGTGGAAGACATTGGCAACATCCCGGTGAAGCAAGCCGAGGAGCAACATTACGGCGATAAGCGCGCGAAATACCTGACTGAAATCGCGGAAACCTGCCGGGGCTTGGCGGAAATTACCGAGCGCACTTTGGCAGAAGGCTTGCTGCCACTGGTCCTGGGAGGGGATCATTCCATCGCTTCAGGAACGATTGCCGGGGTGGCAGCGCATTTCCGCAAGCAGGAAAAGCGCATCGGCCTGATTTGGCTGGATGCACATGGCGATATGAATACGCCGGAAACTTCACCCTCTGGAAACATTCACGGGATGCCGATGGCTGCGATTGCTGGCTACGGGCCGCCGGAATTGACCGAAATCGCTGGGTTCAAACCCAAGGTCGAGCCTCGCAGCATTGCCATGGTGGGGATTCGCGACCTGGATTCGAAAGAGCGCCGGATGATCAAGGAATCAGGCATCCACGTTTTCACCATGCGCGATATTGATGAGCGCGGCATGCGTGAAGTGATGACGGAAGCGATCCGATTCGCCACGGACGACACTGCGGGAGTGGCGGTGAGCCTGGATATGGATTTTGTGGACCCGACGGACGCACCGGGAGTGGGCACGCCGGTGCGCGGAGGCGTAACGTATCGCGAAGCGCATCTGGCGCTGGAGATGATCGCGGATAGCAAGTCCATGGTTTCTTTTGAACTGGTGGAAATTAATCCGGTGATCGATCTGCATAATACGACAGCCACGCTGGGAGTGGAATTGGTGCTTTCCGGCCTGGGGAAGAAGATTCTGTAATAAAAATCTAATTTTTCGGGCAATCATCCAATGGCGAATGAAAAAAAACGTTTACGAGTGGGCGTGCTGTTTGGCGGGCGTTCCGGCGAACACGAAGTGTCGCTGGTATCGGCGGCATCGGTGATTCGCGCGCTCGATCCTGAGAAATATGATGTGGTGCCGATTGGCATCAGCAAGGATGGCCGCTGGCTGGTGGGCGGAAGCGCGCAGAAATTGCTTCCTGACGTTTTGCGATAGTGGAGACCGGGTGGTGTTGCCGCCTGATCCCGAGCGCTTCGTCTCTAATGCCGTTCGCAAGCGGCACGGGGCAGCCCAGCATCCGGTGGACGTGGTGTTTCCCGTGCTGCACGGAACGTTCGGCGAAGACGGGACGGTGCAGGGATTACTGGAACTTGCGGGATTGCCTTATGTGGGCGCGGGAGTGCTGGCGTCGGCCGTGGGCATGGACAAGGACGTGCAGAAGCGCTTGTTCGACTACGCCAGGATTCCCATCGTGCGTTTTGTGGCGGTTCGCGCCATCGACTGGGAACACGCGCGCCAAAAAGTGATTGGTGCGATCGAAGAAAAGTTGCCGCTTCCCTTGTTCGTGAAACCGGCGACACTTGGTTCGTCCGTGGGCATGACGCGGGTGAAGACGGCTCGAGGAATTTCCGGCGGCGATGGATTTTGCCGCGGAATTCGCCTTGAAAATTATTGTCGAACGCGGCGTGACCGCGCGCGAAATTGAGGTATCGGTGCTTGGCAATGACGAGATTAAGGCTTCCGTGCCCGGCGAGATCGTTCCTCATCGCGAGTTTTACGATTACACTGCGAAATATCTGGAGGAAGGAACGCAGCTGGTGATTCCGGCGAAGCTGACCAAAAAGCAGGTGAGCAAATTTCAAGAGTATGCCGTGCGCGCGTTCCGCGCGATCGAAGGGACAGGCATGGCGCGCTGCGATTTTTTCCTGGAGCGTCGGACCGGACAAGATTTATCGTCAACGAGCTGAATACGATTCCCGGTTTCACGTCCATCAGCATGTACCCCAAACTGTGGGAAGCCTCCGGGCTTCCTTACCCGAAACTGATCGACCGCTTGATCGAACTGGCGCTGGAACTCCACCGCGAAAAAGAGCGCACGAAATACTCGATCGAGCTGCCGAGCGGGGCGGCGGGGCTTTGCAGCAGTAAGGCCCGCCGGCGAAATACATTTCTTCGAGAAAAACTCTTTTTGGTGGATTTTGAGGTTTGCTCTGGATTCCTCGTCGCCCCGATAAAAGGCATCGGGACTCCTCGGAATAACCGCTCCCAGTCCTGCTACCGTCGATCTGACTATTCGCTTTTGAGGGATTCGCAACTCCCCTTTGATCAGCCGCGAATAATCGCAGAATCGAGTCCGGCTATGTGGAGGCGCCCTAACCGAGCACGCCGGCGGGGCCGGCCCGTTGACAGCTGGAAGATTGTCTATTAAACTAACCAGTTAGTTGACGAATGCGCGCGCGTTTATGGAAGGGCGCGGGCGGACAAAACAGAAGGCGAGGATTGCGGGAAGCGCTGGCATGAGGCTTGGCAAATGAAACGAGGGCGGCGAAAAACGGAAAACCCGGAGACGGCGCAGCGCATCCTGGCCACGGCAGAACGGATTTTTGCGCAGCAAGGCCTGGCGGGGGCGCGCACGGATGAAATTGCCGCCGCGGCCCACGTGAATAAAGCCATGCTTTACTATTATTTTTCGAGCAAGCGGCGGCTGCATCGCTCCGTTCTGGAGAACCTGTTCCGCCAGTTGCGCGATTCCGTCTATCCCCCGCGAACCGTCGAGCAGTCCGCCCGGAAGCGCCTGCTGAACTACGTGAACAGTTATTTTGATTTTCTTGTTTCGCACCCCAATTTTCCACGTCTGGTGCAGCGGGCGGCCATGGAAGCGGGCGAGAATTTCGCGTGGATCGCCAAGGAATATCTCTGCGCATTTCACCGGCACGTGAGCCGCGTGATTGAAGACGGCATCGCTTCCGGGGAATTCCGTAAAGTGGATCCTCATCAGGCCGTGCTGAGCATCAACGGGCTAACGGTTTCTTATTTCGCCGCGGCGCCGATTTTCAGCAAGGTACTGGGGCACGACCTGCTGGCGCCCCAGGCGCTGGTGAAGAGAAGAGAGGCGTTGCTCGATTTTCTAGCCCACGGGCTATTTCGCCAGGAGGCGATGTCCGAATGACCGCGCGAAAGTTTTTCATGCTTCTGGGCGTTTTGTTCCTGATTACGGCTCTGCTCTATTTTTTTACAGTGCCGCGCGGGAGCGCGATACCGCTGATTGGAATCGTCGACGGCAATGAAGTAATCGTGAGTCCGCAAATCGCGGGGCGAATGATTCGACTGACGGTGGACGAAGGCGACCGGGTGAAAAAGGGGCAGTTGATTGCCGAACTCGATCCGGCGGAATTGCAGGCCATGCTGGCGCAGGATGTGGCCAGCATCGCCAGCCTGGAAGCCAAGGTGAACCAATCGCGGCAGACGCTGAGCATGACCGACGCGCAGACGGATGCGGCGCTTAAACAAGTGGCCGCGATGGAAACTTCGATGCGCTCGCAACTCGATCAGGCGAGAGCGAACCTCGAGCTTGCCTCGATCAATTACAAACGTACTTTAGGCTTGTTCGATGCGGGCGTGCTGCCGGCGCAAAGCCGCGATCAGGATGCGGCGGCGCTGAAAGCGTCCCAGGCCAACGTGAAATCGCTGGAGGATCAAGTGCGCGCGCAGGGAGCGGCTCTGGCCGTTGCTCGCGCCAATCGCCAGCAGGTGCAAGTGCAGCAGGCCGATCTGCTCTCAGCGCAGGCGCAATTGAATCAGGCCAAGGCAGCGCGAGACCAGGTGCAAACGCAGTTGGGGTACACGAAGATCTTTGCGCCGCTCGATGGAATCGTTTCGGTGCGAGTGGCGAAACAAGGCGAGATGGTGGCGCAAGGCGGGCCCATCGTGGTGCTGGTGGATACAAACGATCTGTGGGTGCGAGCGGACGTGGAAGAAACCTACATCGATTCGATTCACTTTGGCGACAAGCTGAAGGTTCAATTGCCTTCCGGCGATGTGCTGGAGGGGAACGTGATTTTCAAGGGCGTCGAGGGAGACTTTGCCACGCAGCGGGATGTGAGCCGCACCAAGCGGGACATCAAAACTTTTGCGGTGAAAGTGGAGCTGCCGAATCCGAAGCAGAATTTGTTCACGGGGATGACTGCGACGGTGCTGTTGCCGCCGCCTGCCGAGAAGCGGCATTGGTACGGGAATTGGTGATGTACGCGGACAGCTCTTCGGGAAAGGAACTCCCGTGGGACTCGACAGCAAGCCCCAGATTCCTCGCCCCAAGAACGGGCTCGGAATGACGGCGCGAGCGCAACTGCGGAGCTGGTGGTTTTGTTGGGACCGGTGAATGCTGATGAACGCGATTGAAGTGGACAACCTTACGAAGCGATTCGGCGATTTGACTGCCGTGGATGGCATCAGCTTCGACGTGCCGGAGGGCGAAATCTTCGGGCTGCTGGGGCCGAATGGAGCGGGCAAGACCACGCTGATTCGCATGCTCACCACGCTTACCTCGCCGACCTCCGGCACCGCACGCGTGGGCGGGCATGATGTGGTGAAGGACGCTGACGGAGTGCGAAACGTGATTGGAGTGATTCCACAGGCGTTGACGTCCGATCCGGATTTGACCGCGGAAGAAAACATGATGATTCATGCCAAGCTCTACGGCGTGCCGGCGGGCGAGCGCAAGGAACTGGTGCGAAATCTTCTCGAATCCGTCGGCCTCGAGAAATTTTCCACCAAGCTGGTGCGCACCTTCTCCGGTGGAATGCGGCGGCGGCTGGAAATCGCGCGCGGCCTGGTGCACTCGCCGAAAATACTTTTTCTGGATGAACCCACCACCGGCCTCGATCCGGTATCGCGGACGAACGTTTGGGAACATATCCGCGAGTCTGCGGAAAGCTTCCGGACTGACAATTCTGCTGACCACGCACTACATGGATGAAGCCGATAAACTTTGCGAGCGCATCGCCATCGTCGACCACGGCAAGCTGGCCGCGATGGATACGCCGGCGCGATTGAAGGATACGGTATCCGGCACGGACACGGTGGAAGCGGAATTCGCGAACCAGCCCGCGGATTGGCTGGATGCATTGCGCGGCCTGGCCCACGAAGAAGGCGTTACCGAGCAGGACGGCGTCTATCGCGTCGCATCGGATAACGGTCCGGCGACAGTGGCGGCGCTGATGGACCTGGCGAGAGCCATGAACGTGACCGTGAAAAAAGTTACGGTGCAAAGCACGACGCTCGATGACGTGTTTCTGCACTACACCGGGCGTCAGTTGCGGGACGCGGCGCAAGGAGGGGGCCGATATGACGTCAGCCACCTCTACCGGTAGCAGCGCCGCCATCCCACGATGGGCTTGGCGTGATGCGGGCCGGCGCGAAGGAGTGCGCCCATGAAGTTTTACCGCGTATGGGCGCTGCTGGAGCGCGACATGCGGAAATTTTTCCGCAGTCCCACGCTGATGATCACGTCCATGGTGTTTCCGCTGATGCAGCTGATCGTACTGGGATATGCGTTCGGCGGAAAAATCAAAGGAGTGGACGTGGCGCTGTGTGGATCAGGACCATTCCGACCTTTCGCGCACGTTACGGGAGCAATTCGCGGGAATCGAGACCGGGCCGCAGACCTTTCGCGTCGTGGAATATCATTCGCTTCCCGATGCGATCACCGATCTGCGAACAGGGCTGGTGCGCGGAGTGGTGCAGATTCCTTATGATTTTTCGCGACGCGTTTTACCAGCACGACCGGCCGCGGGTGGCGCTGGCGGTGGACAACACCGACCAGTTCATGTCCTCGTCGATTGAGGCCCTGGTGCAGCAACAGGTGGACCAGCTCAACAGGCCGGTGGTGACTACCCGGCTTCCGGGCGATGTGGCGTTGAATATCGTGGAAGTGTATCCCTACATCGAGTACGTGAAGTATTTGCTGGCCGGGTCGATTGCCATGGCGATTTTCGTGGTGGCGATGATCGGCGGAGGCATCACGTTTATCGACGACAAAGCGCGCGGCCTGCATGAAGGATATTTGGTAACGCCGATTCAATCCGCGGAGCTGGTGATGGGCCTGAATCTGGCCGGCGCGCTGAAGGGGTTGATGGCCGGGATGGTGCTAACCATCATCGGCGGGCTGATTGCGGGCATTCCACACCTTTGGGATCCGGTGCGGCTGCTGTATCTGGCGCTGGTGGTAGCAGTAGCGTCTTTGTGCATGATCAGTTTCATGTTTCTGTTGATGGTTCGCGTGGATGATCCGTTGGTGCCGCGCGCGATTTTCGGCGTGCTGAATACTCTATTGTTTTTCCCGTCCGGCGCCATTTATCCCGCGGAGGGATTTCCCTGGTGGCTGCGGTGGATTTCGATCGTCGATCCATTTACGTATACGGTGCACGCGTTGCGGAATTTGCTGCTGAAGAACACGGGCATTGCTGGGATTTACCGGGACGTGCTAGTTTTGTCAGGGTTTTCGCTGGTGTTCATCACGGCGTCCGTCGCGCTGTTTAAACGACAGATTTGATGGACTCATATTAAGGAAGGTGCTCTTGGGTATTTTGGATTCATCCGCGGAAGAGCCGCACTCGAAGCTGTTCCGGTACATTTTGACAACCGCCGTATTCACCGTCCTGGTCGGCCTTGGCGTGTGGTACATCACGCGCTTCCATCATGAGAAACACACGGTGCACATTTTCCTGGAGACTTTAGCCGAAGGAAAAACCGAACAAGCCTATCGAATCTGGAAGCCATCGCCCACTTACGGATACCCGGATTTTCTGGAGGATTGGGGGCCGGACGGGTTCTACGGTCCGGTGAAAAGCTTCCAGATCCGGGATGCGGAAGGGGCAAAGGGCGATAGCAGCGTGGTGGTGATTGCGGAAATCAGCCCGTATTCGCCGTTTCCGGAAGATAACGACGCGGTAAAGCGGAGCAAGAGCAAAGAGATTCGTATCTGGGTGGAGCGCAAGGATCAGTCGCTGAGTTTTCCGCCGTAAAACCACGTCAATCGAACTTTTGAGGAAAGCTCATCTCCGAATTGCAACGAAAAGTTCCTCGGCCCGGCCTCAGGGGCTAAAGCCCCTGTTTTGTGGGACTTCTGAGGTCGGAGCTAAAGCTCCGACCTCCTAAAAATCGATTCGAAATCCGTCCTAGTCGCGATGAGACGGATCACGGCCCATTTGGGAAATCCATGCCTGCTGAAATCCGACCATCCGTGAAATTGCCGCCGGGACTTCGCGATCATCCGGTGAATGGCGCGGGGCGATATCTTGCAGGCCAAAGTGCAACTGCGAATTCACCGAAACCATTCCGGACATCTGACTCCACATAAAGTAACGCCCTCGCGAAAAATAGGCGTCTGCGCCGAAGGATTGCATTCCGAACAGGAAAGTGGTGCGGTGGACAATCTCGGGATTCCAAACCGGCGAGCCCTGTTCATCTTCGCGGCCTGATTCGATCCCCAACAAATCGAGCACGGACGGGGCTACGTCAATGTGTGAGGTGAGCCAGGAAATATACATGGGCTGATCAATCGCGTTGGGCGCATAGAGCCGCAGGGGAACGTGGAAAGAATATTCGTCCGTCGTGCCACCGGTGAAATCCGGATCTTCGCGGCGCGTGCGGATTCCATGATCGCCGGTGACCACGATTACGGTGCGATTGAGCTGGTGATTCTGATCGAGAAGTTCGAGCAACTCGCCCAGCCAGGCGTCCTGCATTGCCAGGATTGCGCGTCCGCGGGCGATGAGGCTGGGATTGTGGCCGGCGGCGGGGTTATCGGGCCAGGGCAGATGGCCAACTTGCGGAACAAAGACTGCCGCAAACGGCCGGCTATTCACCACCCATCCGGCAATTTCTTGCTTCATCAGGGCTAGTGCGGCCTGATCTTGAGCCACTCGGTAGGTTTTCCAATCTGGGCTGCTGTTCCTGGGAATTTGCGCGGTCACTCGCCGCCAATCCGGAATTACGATTTTTTGGAAACCAAGGGAGAGGAACATTTGCTGGTCGTGCTGGCCTTCCCAATTCGCCGGAGCGAACATCGCTGTGGCATATCCGGCGGCGGCCAGGGATCGGATCATGCCGGGCAAGTGTAAATCAGCGTATTGCTCGTCAAACGTCTTGATGCTATCGGAAGGATACCAAGAGCTGCAGAGCGAGAAGAGCGCGCGATTGGTGTAAGCGTAGGTGGTGAATTGATTTTCAGCGACGATCGAGTGGGACTGCAAGCGGCGGAGATTGGGAAAGTTCGCGAGCGAATCGTCCGCCGGCAGGAAACGGGCCGGGGTGGTCTCCAGAACGATGACGATCAGGTTGGCGCCTTTTTCTTTTGCGAAGAAACGCGGATCGCGATTTTGGGCGGGTGCATGCGTGAACTGGCGATAGATATCTTTCAGTTCGGCCACTGAACGGCCCTCGAATTCGTGATTGCTCAATGTGTCGTCATGCCAAAAGGCACGCAGAGAACGCCACAGGATATTGCGGTGATAGGCCGTCGAGGGCAAGAACGGAATCCAGGAGAAAACCGCCAGTAATAAGGCCGCGGCGAGATACCCGGCGATGGCCGTTTTCCAGCGGTGCTCGCTTTGCAGACTTGGGGGATTGCGGGTTTTTGAAGCTCGCCAGATAAATGTTCCCAAGCAAATCAAGCAGCCCAGAAAAACATAAAACTCTTTCGTGAGCAGATAGGCTTTGTTCGCGCCTGGGTCGTGCCAGCCCCAACTGAGCGCCAACATCAGCAATTCAAAGGAAACAAAGCGGCCTGTTTCTTCGATGGCACGAAACTGGATGTATAAGACGAGGCAAGCACCGACACTGAAGAGCACGATAAGGATCGCTCGAAGTGACCGCGGCAAATAATCGAATAGAAAAAGAAGGAAAACTGGAATTAGCAGCAGCTCGAATAAAATCTCGCTGCGGAAGAAAGTAAGCTGTTCCCAAATCGTTAAACCGGTGCGCGCGCCAACATTCGTTCGGCCGAAGTATTGAGCGGCGACGTGGAAGCCGTTTTGATTCTCCAGCAGATACCACTTGGCCAAGGTGCACAGAGCAGCCACAAAAAACCAAGGCAGAGCGAAGCTGGCCGTAGCAATCCAATTGCGGAGTTCCGGAACGTTTCCTGCTGGTGGATTTTCTTCCCTGGCTGCGCGGCGCAGATCATTCTTTGCCGCGTTTTTCAAATTTTCAGACATTTAGCGAACGTCGCGGAGGACTGCAAGAAGTTCCGGAGGAGAAACCGTGGCGGTGCCCAATTTGCCCACCACCACGCCGGCAGCAAAATTGCCGAGAATTGCACCTACGCGGAGCGAGCCGCCGGCTGCCGCAGCCAGGGACAAAGCAGCCAGCACGGTGTCACCCGCGCCGGTAACGTCGAATACCTGGCGGCCATGCGCAGCGGACTCGCGAGCCGCTTCGCCTGAAAAACCGATCGGACGCTCCTGGCTGACAGCGGCGGTGTGATAGGCACGCGCATTATCCTGCTCGCACAGCGTTAATCCCTGAGCGCCACGGGTAATCACCACACCGGAGCACGCAAAATGCGCGAGCAGAGCGCGGCCTGCTTCCTCGACCGAGGCATCGTCATCAAGAGAGCGGGTGACCAGGAATCCTGCTTCGGCTCGATTGCAAACGATCGCGGTCGCCCCGCGATACATGGGCAGCCGCGACCACTTTGGCTTCACGAATGCCGGCACCCCGAATTGCTGGCATTTTTGCAGGACGCGATCCGCCACTGCATCGGTCACCGCTCCTTTATCGTAGTCGGAGACGATCAGGGCATCGGCCGAGCGAAGCGCGGCAAGGACGCTGCGAATCAGCCGCTCTTCCAGGGCCCCGGCGACCGGAGAATGCACCTCGCGATCGACGCGCACCACCTGCTGCTGGCGCGCAATGATGCGCGTTTTTAAAGTAGTTGGGCGGGAAGAATCCGCAAGCAGGCCCTTATCGGCCAGGCCGAGCGAACGGACGCATTTGCGTAAAGCACCAGCCGGCTCGTCTTCGCCCACAATGCCGAAGGGCACCACCTGCGCACCGAGCGACACAAGATTCGCCGCCACATTGCCCGCTCCGCCCAGACATTCGCTTTCTTTCGATAAATTGACGATGGGTACGGGAGCTTCAGGCGAGATTCGCTCCGTCGTTCCCCACATATAGCGGTCGAGCATCCAATCGCCCAACACTACGACCCGGCGGCCGCGGAGCGAATTCACCACGCGAACGAGCCGGGCACGAGAAATTCCGCCGGAAGCTGATTTCATTTGTTGTCCGAATCTTGCATGCAATTATTCGAGCACCCGTTTGGCAGACGACCCGCTTCCCCGTGCCTGCTGTTCGAAAGCTTCAGGGGCTTCCCGAATCAAAGCTAAAGATGCCACCCTGAAGGGTGGCGCTACATGACCAACCCGACTTGGCGTCTCCACACGGACGTTAAGGTTCCGACCACCTTAATACATTGACGAGTTTCAAAGCAGCACTTCTTAGTTTTCGATCTGGACGATGGCGCCGGAGCTGCCGGCTGCTTCCAGTCCCGCCAGCAAGGCTTCACAGGCCTCGCGCACCTGGTCCACGGTGACGGAAAGAATACAACGTGGCTTGTCAAATTCGTAGCAATGGTCACCACGGCAGGGATTGCAGGGAAAATAGTTCTGCACCACGCGATGCTCCGTCTTCCATGGCCGCCAATGGACCGAACTGCTGGAGCCGAAAATGGCCACGGTGGGACGCGCGAGCGCGGCGGCAATGTGCGTCGGCCCGGAATCGTTTCCGACATAGAGCCGGGACCCGGCAATCAGCGCGATTAGTTCGCGCAAATCAAGCGATTGAAAAACAGCGCTGACGCGGCCGAGATGATAGCGCACGGCGGCGATCACTTCCCGGTCGCCTTTGCCAATATCGACTACCGTGGCGATGCCGTGAGCTTCTCGAAGCCAGCGTGCGATGGCGCCAAAATATTCCACCGACCAGCGCATGGTGAAAAATCTGCCTCCCGGACGGATCACGGCGTAGGGCGTGCCAGGTTCGATGCCCCGTTCCGCCAACTGTTGCTCGACGGACGCGATGGCGGCAGGACGTGGGTAAACTGCCGCTGGCGGAATCGGGCCCGCGGGCAAGCCGGTCCAATAAAATTGGCGCAGGCGATGTTCCACGGTGTGCATTTGCACGGATTCGCCTTCGACCGGGACAGGTTCCGGCACAAGGACATTGTAGAAAGACGAAAATTGGCGGGCGGCCCAGCAAACACGCACCGGCGCTCCTGAACATCGCGTGAGCAGCGCGCTCCTCGGCCCGGCGTGCTGATTAAAGGCAATCGAAAACCGGCGTTTGCGCAATTGCTGCACGGTGGGCAGATAATCGCCGGAAAGAATCACTTCTTCCACCGCGGGATTTCCTTCGAGAATCGGAGCGCAAGATGGCTCGAGCAGTACACTGAAACGAAGATCGGGCCGCCAGACATGCAAAGCGGCGAGCGCAGGAGTGGTAAGCACCACGTCGCCGATCGAACGCAAGCGCACGATCAGGACTTGCGCCCCTGATGGCAGGTCCGGGAGGAGAGAGGTTGGGCTACTCAGATTCAATGCGCGCTTCGTCCACTAACATGATTGGGGTGTCGTCGCGCACCGGATATACAAGGTGGCACGTGGAACACTTCAATCCATCGCCTTCGCGATTCAGCTTCACGGGCGTTTTACACTTCGGGCAAACGAGTATATCGAGCAGTTCCTGGGAAACAGCCATGGAAGAAGACCCCCACAGGGACTCTAGCAGAGCACGCTTCGTTCGGGCAACCCACCCAGCGGTACAGTTGACGTAATTTAGAGTGTGTAAAGAAAGAGGGTGTAGGTTTTGTTGTGACGAGCAACAAGATCTCCGGTGAAGGAGCCTACACCCGATGCGCGTAAAGAATAGCACACAGCGGTTTCAAGCGTTTGTGCAGGATCTGCAAGAAAGCTTTTGGGGAGGTTTCCAGTGACGGACCCGCGAAGTGTTGAAAAATCTGCTGGAGAGCGATGCCGAACAGCAGATGGCGGACCATCTCGGGCGTTTGAAAAAGTCTATTCCAGAGCGCGGCACCAGCGTTGCTGGGTACACAAGACGCGGAATATATTGGAGAAAGTGCGGCGGCGGGAGGAAGGGTAGATAAAAGCCGAGGCGCAGAAAATCAATTTGGCAAAGAATGTGACGGCGGCGGACTATCCTTCACCGAGCCGTGAGCAGCAACTGCGGTGGAACGTCGAGTGGCCGGCGCAAATTCCTTAGATGATTGGTTCCTGAAGGACTGAGAATCATAGTTTGACGAATTTTTGGATCGTCCAGACGGATCCCATATTAGTTGCTTTTTCTACCTTAAGGCTTTTCAACTCCGAGGAATCCACTGAATTCAATACATTTGTTGGGTCAACGGGGTTTCTGCTTCCTGTGCAGATGTTCCCCATAACAGGTCTGACCAAGAATTGTGAGTCAGGAAGGGCTAGAAGCGCTGAAGAAATTCGAGATAGACGAAATGCAAAATGGGATGCGCTCCACTCTGGGGATAAATGGCCGATTCAACGGAACCACCCCGGACGACGCCGGCATAGAGGGTCAATGTCGTGTTTCGCGCGAGCTGATAATCGAAACTACCATCAAAGAAAGTACCCATATCCGAATGGCCGTTGCTCGGGCGACCCGTATAGCCGAACGTTCCGGCTTGATAGGCACCACCTCCGAGATACCAGAGATCGTGCGAGTTGCTCAAGCGCAGCCAGTGAACATCCGTGCGTAAAGAGAGTCTGGAAAAAGGCTTCAAGAGCAATTCTCCGAAAACATCCTGATTGTTCATGAGATTGAAGAAGGGAGTGCGCGCATAGATGCGAGGCGTGGGAAGAACCTGGAAGAAGGTGGTGTGCGTGTTGTCATTGGGATTGCCATCACCGGAGCTGCGGAAGTAACCAGCACGTAGCCAGGGCTGCATCGAAGCGTTAAATTTGTGTCCGGCTTCGACAGCGATGGCGCCCGCCCGGTGACTCTGGACTCCCCAGGTTCCAACCTGCGCCGCTCCCCAGAAAAGTAGATCCGTCTTGGCTGGGCCCGGGCCGAAAGCGGCGATGTAGTGTCCTCCGAGAGTGGTGATGCGAATGTTCTGCTGGTCCGCGGCTCGAACCGGCTGAGGACGATTATCCGTTTTCAAGATGGGGCGGCCATCATGATAGTGGAGAACAAAGAATCGGGCCTCGGAAGGAGCGCGTTTCGAAGCGAATTGCCTGGTGAATGCGCCATAGTAGAGGTCGGCATCGAGTTCGTAAAAACTGCGAAGTTGGAAGACGCCTTCGACCGGACGGGCGGCAAAAAAGGTGAAATTGTTCAGCTTGGAAGTTCGATCAAAATGAATGCCGTCGAATGCGCGGCCTACGTGGGAAAAACCGAAGGGGCCGATCAGCCGCTGCTGAATGCGTTCGTTTTTCAGGGTGGCAAGAGTTGGGTCCGCAGGCTTGACCTCCGCGCCATCTGAGAATTCAAATCGCCCGAAGCGAAGACTGCTCGGATTGTCTCCAAATAGGTGCTTGAGCCGCAGGTATCCCTGCCGGAAGATCGCACTTCCATCCTGGTTGTGATTGGCTGCGAAGTAGGTAGCGCCGAGACCGAGTTGCCCCTGAGGAGCAGGCAGGATCGCCTGGTCAGGCAGATTGACCAGCCACGGTGAGAGCCCCTCGATCAGCCATTCGAATTTCTCGCGCTTCTGGCTGAGGGAGAGACGAAGAAGGAAAGCGCCGAACGTATAGTCACTTTGAGCCGGGGGGGAATCAAACCAACTCCAATTTTCCATGCGGCCGCGGAGACTGCCGGATATCGTGAGACCACCTACATTCACGGACTGTGATTGCGGGTCTGGGGATGCAGAAGGCCCGGACTGTGAATCCTTGGGTTTCTGTCCGTTCTGGGCCGCGGAATCGGTTGCGACGGCGGTTCTATCCTGGGAGTAAGCGGGAGTTGTGAAAATTATTAACACCATCCCGATGAGAATTGAAACAAGCCATCGAGTCTGATCGGCTATTCGCATCCACGCTGTTAATGCGGAATAGCTGCCGAAGGTGGCATCACACGAGCTCATGATGGATCAGTTCTTCCGAGCAAGATTGATTCTTGTTTCAAATAGAACGTAAGCATGCGAAGCAACACAGGAAAAAGCGGCGGATTTGCCTTGTCGAGTTTCTTCTGTGCGACAGGAAGCCAGTTCAGCAAATGCCGGGCTATGAAATCGCGTTCTAGACAACGAAGAGTCTCCGCCTTGTTTGAGTCGTTCGCGTGTTCACGGAGATAGCGAGCAGCCGCCAGGAACTCAAGCTGAGTCACCAAATGATCGGAGGGAAAGGCGGACCCGGAAGGCCGGAGACCCAGCACATCATAGAAATTCACGCATTCGAGAACAATTTCCTGCGGAACCTGGCGGTGAGAAATAGCAGATTCCTGCAGTGGGACAGGCGCCTGCGGAACTCCGACCTCGAACAGCGCGATGTAAGCCGCTTCGTACGCTGTGTAATCGGAAAATCGCCCTAATGCCGCGGCTGAAAGAATCGCCTCTTGGTGCTGGCCAAGCTTCTTCAAGAATGCGCGAAATCCCTTTCCGGAAAGCCAAGCGAATCGTTCCGCGGACGGGTGACTGAAGGCAGCGGCAAAAACTCGATAGAGATCGAGCTCGGAAAGGAGAGGATCAACTCTCTCGCGGCGGTGCGGTTTCAAAATGGTCGTGGTCACAGCGCTACTCCAGTTTTAGCCATGTGGTGAAGTACTTGCGGCCATCGCGATCCTGCTGGCTGCCATTCCAAATTGCGAAAGCGAGGGGCATGCCTGCCGGCACATCTCCAAGCTCCATCGTGAGGTGCCAGGCGCTGTCGCGATAGACCGCCTGCGCCGGAAATGTTTCACCGGTTCGTTTTGTGGTGCCGCGGCCTTCAGCCTGCATGCGAGCGGCGCCCCGCGCGGCGTTCCAAAAGTAGATGGTGACTGGAGCACCGGCATCACCCATCTGCAAGGAAGGCCAAACTTGATTTTCCGGCAGGCGGGCTGGATGCATCACCGCTGCGGAATCGAAGAAACGGTCTGTAGCTTCCGTGAGTTCTTTGTGGGGGCGGCCTTCGGCGGGGGCCACAGGAAGTTTGGCGATTGGCGCGGCGTCCTCGGTAGGATCATGCCAGATCATCTGGACCAAAAGCTTGCCTTCGGCCCGCTCCAGGCGAATATCCACAAACGGAATTTCTGGTTCCGAGGGCGCCTCGGTGTCGTACAGCCGCGGCGTTCGATTCAGGGCAACGCGCTGTGAAGGCAGTTTGCTCCAATCCAGTGACATGGGATCGAGAAGCGCCTCTGCGCGCTCGGATGAAGCAGCCGCCCGCAAGGACATTCCCGGCTGTTCAGAAGGCGCAGCCTTCAGGGATTTCTGTTGGGCGGCGAGATGAGAATGATTTGCGAAAAGGAACAACACACCAGCTAGGAATACGACGAGTGATCTGAGAAGGGCTTTCATCAGTGTCATCCGATCCTGGATTGGATTTGGACAAATTGCGGGCGGATTTGATATCTCGTTTCGGCATCCCGCCCGATCAAGAGTTGAAGAAGCTCACTCGATACGCCGCTCTGCGCCCTGGTGAGTTCGACCTCGAGACGCACGATGACATCCCTGACCGCCGGCCCAAAAAGGAAGACCAGATAGTCGAGAGGAAGCCGAGGGTCTTCCAAAATGCTCTTACCGTAGTTCGTGCGCTTGGGAGGATTGAACGGCGGCACATAAAAAACATTCGGCTCCGTGCCTTTCTCCGGAAAGAGCGGCAAGGCGACTTTGTAGTCATGCACCAGCTTATGAACGGCGGAGTTCGTATCGTCGAGGAGCCCGACAAACCGCAGGCGGCCAGGGCATTGCGCGGCGCAGGCGTTGACTTCCCCTTTTTCGAGCCGCGGGTAGCAGAAAATGCACTTTTCGGATTTTCCAGTGATTTCATTGAAGTAGATTTTTTTGTACGGGCACGCGGCGATGCAGTAGCGATAGCCCTCGCATCTCTCTTGATCAAGAACAACAATTCCGTCTTCCTCGCGCTTGTAGATGGCTTGGCGCGGGCAAGCGGCAAGACAAGCCGGATTCGTGCAGTGGTTGCAAATTCGCGGCAGATAAAAGTAAAAATTGTCCTCACCGTTTAGCGCGCCAACGTCTTCATCCCAGTTTGGCCCGGAGACGGGATCAGGAGAAGCCATCACCGGCTTTCTCTTGCCTTCAAAGAGCCGCTGTTCGTAATCGAATTCCCACGGAGCGCCATAATCCTGCAAAGTGGGCTGGCGGCTGGGCTGCAATTGGCCATCCTTCCATCCGCCGCCGATCTGATCCCATTGCTTCGGATAGCCCATTCCGGGGCGTGTTTCGACGTTGTTCCAATACATGTGCTGTGTTCCATCGCGATCGGTCCAAAGCTTCTTGCAAGCGATCGTGCAAGTCTGGCAGCCCAGGCATTTGTTCAGGTCCATGACCATTGCGTATTGGTGGCGTGACATGTCTGCCCCTTATGCCTTCGCGGGCGTGCCATGAACGAGCGGCCCGTTATATTTCTCGACTTCCACTTTGAGGTCGCGATTGTTGCCGGTAGGGCCCCAATAGTTGAGGCGGAAATTGACGTGGCCATATTTGCCGATCAGTTGTGTCGGTTTGATCTTGATGTAACTGAGCGACTGCCAGCCACCCTGCTGAAAGCCGAGGAATTTCTCCCAACCGTGATACATGGTGACGCGGCCAGGTTTTTCGCCGGGCAGAATCTGCAGGCGGCAGATGCACTGACCGATGTCGTTGTGAATGCGAACCCAATCGTTGTCGCGCAGATTGCGTTTGCGGGCTTCGTCTGGATGCATATAAACGATGGGGCCGCCCCTCTGCAGGCGCAGCATGGCGCGGTGATCGCGCCAGGTGGAGTGGATGGACCAGCGCCCGTGAGGCGTATTCCAGTAAAGCGGATACTTCTCTGCAACCGGCTCTTTATATGCGGGAAGTTCCTCGTTCAAATCAATGAACCAGGGATGGTCGATGTAAAACTGCTGCCGGCCGGTGAGGGTTCTCCAGGGAACTTTCTTGTCAACTTGATGTTTGAAGGGAGTGTAGGCGATGCCCTCTTCGACGTCGCTATTCCAGGATTCCGGATCGGTGGCGACGAATCGCTTGGGATGCTCCTGGAGATTTTTGTAGGTCATGCCCTCGGTTTCTTTGGAGTGAGAGAGAATGAAGTCCACTGCCTGCTCATCCGTGACGACGGCGCCGTCACCGGTCCATTGCTTTTGCAGCAACGTGAAATCTCGATCCCAGCCGAACAGTTCGTCGTGAAATGGTTTCAAACCCTTTTGTTTTGCCACGTCACTAATTTTCTGCGCCAACGCGTGGAAGATATCCCAGTCGGTCTTGCTTTCGAAAAGCGGCTCGACAGCTTTGCCGAAGGTATGCATGTAACTGTGGCAATCGGTCGAATTCAGGTCCACTTTTTCGTAGTAGCTGGAGGCGGGCAGGACCACGTCGGAGTACAGCGCAGTGGTATCCATGCGGTAGTTGATGTCCACGATTAAATCGAGATCGCGCCACAGTGAATTTTCGATGACTTCGTTGCCCTTGGCCTGATTTAGATAATTCGCGCGCCAGCAGATGAAGGCTCGCGGCTTCCGCCCGGTCTTCAGCGTTTCGCCCTCGCGCAGAGCGGGCCAGAGCGGCATCCATCCGTTTTTCACGGATTCCTGGATGTACCATTCCACCGGTTTGCCGTTGTAAAGATGCGGATCCTTGCTGGCGGAATGGACGTAGCTCCACAGCGTGGTGTTCTGGAAACGCTGCTTCTTGCGGCCCTCCGGATAAGCAAGCTCGAAGAAACCGCGTTCGGGCCAGACGCGCTCCTGGCCGACGTAGTGATTGAACCCGCCGCCGTTCTTGCCAATGTTGCCGGTCAGCGCGACGAGAAGAATCATCGCGCGGTTGGTGAGGTCATTGTGGAACCAGTGATTGGTCCCGGCGCCGTGAATGATCATGGCCGGCTTGCGAGTGCCGAGTTCGTGGGCGAAGGTCTGGATCTCGTGGGCAGGAAGCCCAGTGAGCTGAGAGACTCTTTCCAGGGAATACGCTGCTAGAGATTCGCGAAGAAAGACGAAGACCGGAGAGACTTCCGCGCTGCGTCCATCGGCCAGGCGAACTGTGTAAGTGCCCTCCAATGCAGGGTCGACACCGTTCCATCGAATTGATTTCTCGGCGGAGCCCATGGAACCGGGCGTGGGCGCCACACGGTTGTTCGAAGAGTCCCAAACGAAGAAAACATCGTTCTTGCCTCCCGGCTGGAGATCGGATTCACGGAGAAAGCGCTTGCTGTCTTTCAATACCAGCAAGGGCAGGTCTGTTTGCTCCTGGATGTAGGGCCGATCGATGTGATTGTCTTCGATCAAGAGCCGCGCCACTCCAAGAGCCAGGGCGGCGTCGGAACCCGGCTGGATGCGCCAGTACAAGTCGGCATGGATGCAACTGGAATTGAAATCGGGTGATATGGAGACGATCTTTGCGCCGTTGTAGCGTGCTTCGTAAGCGAAGTGCGCGTCGGGGATGCGCGTCTGTGAAATATTCGAGCCCCAAAGGACGATGTATTTGGAGTTGAACCAGTCCGCACACTCGCAGGATTCCGTCTGAACTCCCCAGGTGAGCGGTTCGCCAGGCGGCAAATCGCAATACCAATCGTAGAAGGAGCACATCACGCCGCCGAGATAATTCGCAAGCCGCGAGCCCGCGCAGAAACTCACCGGACTCATCGCTGGGATTACGCTGAAGAATGCATTTGTGTCCGGACCGTGGTTGTAAATGTTGTCGAGCAGCTTTTCCGCGATCAGGTTCAGCGCCTCATCCCAGCTCGCACGCCGCCACTTGCCTTCGCCGCGCGCCCCCGTGCGGATCAAGGGATAGCGGAGACGTTGCGGGCTGTACACATACTCGGTAAAGCATCCCCCTTTTTGGCAGCCACGGGGGTTGTAATCCGGCAGATCCTTACTGATGCGCGGATAGTCCGCAGCCTGTTCTTCGCGGACGATCACGCCATTCCGAACGTAGACTTTCCAGGAACAGGAGCCGGTGCAGTTGGCCGAATGAGTCGAGCGAACGACATTGTCCCAGGTCCAGATCTTGCGATAGAAGTCTTCCCATCCGCGATAAGGATAAGTGCGCAATGGATCGAATTCGCCGAGTCAGGGTAGTGAGAACCGGCTTCTCGCTCTTCTGGCATCCTGGAAAAGCAAGAGCGGCTGTGCCGGCAGCAACGGTGTAGAGAAAGCCGCGCCGGGAGTAACGACCGTTTCCATGAGGCGATTTCTTGGTTGATTTGTCGTTCGGACTCATCGCCCTGCATCCCCCTTGCTTGTTGAAGTCGCAGGGGATTTGATCTCCTGCGTCGATGACGGCGCCGCGTGAGCGCCACCCAACACTCGAATGTAGGCCAATAAATCGCCCAGGTCGGTATCGCTGAACATGCGGGCTCCCGCGACGCGCGGTTGAAAACTCGGCATGGCCGCGCTGCGCCGTCCGTTGCGTATCGTGGTGACGATGAATTCATCAGAAGCCGCTTGTTGAAATACCGGGTTGGCGAGCTCCGGTGCGGCTCCGCCGTGCCCCGCCATCCCGTGGCAACCGGCGCAATATGATGAGAACAGTTCGGAGCCTCGTTCCGGGTTCCCACGAGCTGGAATGACTGCCGCATGCGATGCCGCAGCAGCCACGCGCCTCGCCTCCGCTGGTTGAATGTAATCCAGCAGCGATTCGACCTCTTCCGGCAACAATCCCCCCGCTTGCTTTCCCCACGCGGACATTTGAGTTCCCGGACGCCCATTCGTAATTTGAGCTTTCAGGTAATTACGATCAGCAGTTGTCTGCAGGGAGACTCCACGGATTGCCGGGATAAATCGCCGGAAGGTTTTGTCCCAGCGGCCGTAAGTTCCTTCGCCGTGACAGGCCACGCAGTACTGGTGATAAACCTGCTCACCCGTCAAAGGCTGCGGGTGCAGACGGCGAACTTTTTCTTCGAGTTTGTCCGGAGCGAGATAACTTTCAGGCACATCGCGCTGGCGTTGCGCGAGCATGTACACGGTCAGTGCCAGCACCTGCGGTTCAGACAGAGCGGGGTTCTTCATCTGGCTTCCCGGCACGATGCCGCCCGGATCGCGGAAATGAGCTTCGTGCCAATTCCAGGTGCTGTGAGGCGGCGCGAGATTTGTCAGGATGAGCTGGTGCTTGGTCTTTGAGCCTTCGTTATCCAGCGCCGGGCCTAAGCTACCTCCGCGGCCACCCAGTTTGTGGCAGGAGCCACAGTTCTTTTCCTGATAGAGCTTCCGGCCTTCCAGGACCAGAGCAACTTGTTGAGGGGGCAATTTCTCGACGTCGTGACACGCCAGGCACGACGACTGGGTGAGTGTTCGATCCAGAAGCGGATAGTCCCAGTAGGCCTCAACCGCCTTGGCATCTTCAAACGTCGTTGCCGGCCCCTGGCCCTGGTGACATACCGTGCATCCAAAACGGTCGACAGGATGATTCTTTAGAATGTCGCCGGGATGAACCGCATGGGGTACGGGTACATCAGTCATTCTTGGATCATCAATCCCGTTGTGGCAGGAGACGCAACGATCGACTGCTTTCAATTGCGGAACGCTGACTTGCTTCAGCTCAACCCGAAAATCCCGTGCGATAGCCCTGCCAGACGTATCGGTGGCTTTGGAATCGAGAAGTGTGCGGTACTGCTTCTGCAACCGGTACCAATCCGCGTGAAAATTCTCACGAACGGCGGCGGCCACCAGATAACCCATGGTCAACAGGCTCGTCGCCAAGAGAAGCCAGCGATATTTGCGCGAAGGATCTTTCATTGACGAACTCCTAATGCACGGGCCACTGTGACGGCCACCAGTAGAAGACCCAGTTGGGGCCGCGGTGCACGGTCGCGAAATACGTCAGAACAGAAAATCCGGCCAGGAAGCAGGTAAACAGGGCCACGGCGGCATGCCTCACTGAATTTTGCCGCTTGAGCACCCAGAGCGACCACGCCATGTACAGCAGCACCAAAATCGATCCGGGATTGATAAAGATGATCCATAGTTGGTGGATGTGCGGAAACCAACTGCGCAGCCACCCGTAGCTCACTGTAAAGGTCAGCATCGCAAGTACGGTGGCGAGTCCCACCAAGAGAGACTTCAGCGCGACTTGCCGTTCTCCCGGCGTGCCAAACCACGTGCCCTCTCCTCCTTGCTTTTGATCCAGGAACGGAATCAGCGCCAAGCCGATCCAGGCGATCGCGGGAATAATCAGCCCGCCCATGAACGCGGAATAGGAAACGAGTTCCTGCAAGCCAAGGAAATACCACGGCGCTTTGGCAGGGTTTTCTGGAACCGCTGGATTAGCGAGTTCTTTGAGCGGGGCGTCAAAGTAAAATGCCAGAATCAGGGTGAGGGCCACCGTGAGCATAAAGACCGCAAGCTCCGCCCAGAACAGGTGCGGCCAGCTCATGACTGTGTTTTCCGGGCCACGATTTACCGTGGCGCGGCGCCCTTTAACTACAGCCATCAAGCCGTAGGTTTTGGTTGCTAGCGGTTCAAACACTTTTTTCATGCCGCCGCCCCACTCCGCGGTCCCGCCCAGCGGATCGTCCGGGCGCGCCAGACCCCCATCTTTGCGGATGCGCCAAAAATGCACGCCTAGCAGAGTGATCAGCGCCAAGGGCAGCACGAACACATGTAGAACATAAAAACGTATCAGTGAATCCTCGCCGACGAAGTTGGCGCCGAGCAAAAGTCTTTTTTGAAATCCGCCAGGGTTGAACCATTGGGTGATGCCCAGAGCGTCGGTCAATTCACGCGGTGAATTGGCGATGTTGGATCCAATGGTAATCGCCCAATAGGCGAGTTGGTCGTAGGGCAGGAGATACCCGGTGAAGCTTAACGCAAGGGTCAGTACCAGGAGTGCAAGACCGACAAGCCAATTGAATTCACGCGGCTTCTTATAGCTGCCGGTATAGAAAACGCGCGCCATGTGCAAAAACACAGCCGCCACCATCACGTGCGCGCTCCAACGGTGGATGTTGCGGATGAAGCGTCCCGTGAAAACCACATACTGCAGGTCTTTCATCGAGTCGTATGCGAGCGTTGTGGAGGGTTTGTAATACACCATCAGCAAAACGCCGGTGATGCAGAGAATCACAAAACTTGCGGTTGAGATAAGGCCGAGTCCAAGAGTGAAGCTGGGCGCTAAGCTGCGCATGTGTATACGCACGCTATGGATGTGAAGAAACAGGTTATGGAATGTTGCTTGCGATTCTTCACGTTCAGACTCGGGAGCATGTCCCAAACGAAACCACGAATCTTTTATTGTTTGCGGCAGGCGCCGGAGGTTCTGCAGGAACTCCCGTGTGGCGCTCGGCTCAACAGGTGGATTGGCCGTGCCCATGTTTCCCTCCTAGACGCGGAATCGCGTCCCTGCCGGAACTTCGTTCTCGGCGTACACCACAAGCTGTCCATCGGCCGCACGGCCTACTTCAAGCCAAGGAAGTGCCCGAGGCGCCGGGCCCCGGGTAACGTCTCCGCTGGCTGCGAAGCGCGAGCCGTGGCATGGACATGCGAATCCTTCAGGAATGCGCCCGACTGAACATCCCAGATGCGTGCATATTCCGGATATGGCATAGAGGCCCTGCTCATCGCGAAACACGAAGAAGTTTGCTTCCTCCACACGCGTTTCGCTTCCGAT
Source organism: uncultured Acidobacteriota bacterium (assembly GCA_963756355.1). Classification (GTDB taxonomy): domain Bacteria; phylum Acidobacteriota; class Terriglobia; order Acidiferrales; family UBA7541; genus JBGPTK01. The sequence goes on from CAVWOD010000010.1 coordinate 96,941, forward strand.
TGCAAATTGCTCCGGATGTCCGATTTTAAAGCGCCGCACAGGACCAGGCAGCACGGCGGGACCGGGCAACCGAAGCGCGCCCGCCAAGGCCATCCCGATCGCGCTAAAAAAACTCCCGAGCGCCGCCAGGCTCAGAAAACTGCGGCGCGGCACTTGTATGGGTTCCAGGCGCGAAGGTTTTATCTCGTTTAACTCGGGCATAATTTCCACTCCCTGCCAAAAGAAAACCGCTCCATGGTGATGGCTGTGGTGGGGCAACGTTGAGCGCACAAACCGCACCGGATGCAGCGCTCTTCATCCTTCAATATCGCCGATGACTCTGGGGCTTCCGCGCCGAGAAATTCGCGCAAGGCACTCTCGAGTTCCGGTGTGCGTTCCAACCGGTCGACGGAGACCAGCTTCAGGCATACCGTCGGACACACGTCGACGCAGCCGCCGCACAGAATGCATCGCTCGCCGTCGAAAATCGTATTCACGCCACAATCGAGGCACCGTCCGGCCTCTTCTCGCGCTTCAGATTCGGTGTAGCCTTTTTCGACCAATGCTTTGGGGTCGAGCAGGCGTTCTTTGGGACTCCTTGTGGGGATGTGCAGGCGCGGCCGCCTTTCATATAGTTTTTCCCGGCGGTAGTGCTCGATGGGAGCGTGGAATTGCACTTCGTCCTGGCCGATTTCTTTTCCGGTCAGGTAGCGATAAACGGAACGCGCGGCCTGCTTGCCGCTGGCCACTGCATGGATCAGAAGCTTCGGGCCATAGGCGATGTCCCCGGCGATAAAAATCCCGGGAGCCGAAGTGCTGCAGGTGGCTGGATCATTGACGATTTGCTGGGGCGAACGCATCTCGATTCCGTCGCGTGCCGGATCGAGAAATCGGAGGTCGGCAGACTGGCCCACGGAGAGTAGGACTGCTTCACATTCCAGAACCAGTTCCTTGGATTCGTCGTATTTCGGAGCGAAGCGCCGGTTCTCGTCATAAACGGACGTGCAGCGCACGAACCGCACTCCGCGGACAAACTTCCGGCCATTTTCTTCGCGGCAGAGAATCTCCCGCGGCCCCAAACTGTTGTGCCGGATGATTCCTTCTTCCGCACCTTCGAGAATTTCCACGGTATCGGCCGGCATCTCCTCGAGCGACTCGAGGCAAGCCAGGTTCACTTCACCAACGCCCGGGAGCCGCGCCGCGGTGCGCGAAACGTCGTACTCTTCCTGACGAAGAACTGTGCGGGCGACGTCGTAGGCCACATTTCCGCCTCCGATCACGACCACACGTGGCCCCAACTCCACGCGCTTTCCGAGTGCAATATCGCGCAGAAAATCCACCCCACCAAAGACGCCGATGGCATCCGTTCCGGGAATCGGAAGCGGGCGTGAACGCTTCGCTCCCACTGCAATGATCACCGCGGCAAACTCCTTGCGCAGTTGGTCGAAGGAGATATCTTTCCCGATCTCGGTGTTACACAGAATTTTCACGCCCATGCTTTCGATGACGGCAATTTCCGCGCGGATGAGATCCACGGGTAGGCGGTAATCAGGAACACCGGTGTAGAGCATCCCCGCGGGCACGGGCTCCATTTCGAAAATCGTCGGCTGGAAACCCATCAGCGCCAGGTCGTGACCTGCGGCCAATCCCGCCGGCCCGGAACCGATGATGGCGATCCGCTCCCCCGAAGGTTTCGGAAAATTGTGATTTGCAAGAAAATTCAGCAGATGAAGTAGCTCGTCTTGATCGTCACAAACGCGCGCGGAAGAGCGTTGGGAAATGAAGGGGAACTGTTCCTTGCCTGGCTCCTGGCGCGATTCAGGGCCCGCACGTTCGCAGACAAATCGTTTCAGTGCGCGAATCGCGATCGGCTGGTCAATCGTCCCTCGGCGGCATGCCGCTTCGCAGGGTGCGCCGCAGATCCGCCCACAGATGGAAGCCAGGGGATTTGGTCCACGGGCGATCAGGTAGGCTAGCTCGTAATCTCCCTCCGCAATCGCCCGAACATACCCGCGGGCATCTGTGTGAACTGGACAAGCAAACTGACACTTAATTTGCTCACGCCAGTAGGCGTCATCAGCGATGCGCACTCGGTACGCCGGACCCACTGCCCACCACCTCAGTTCAGACCGCTTTGCTTGACTTTGTGTATTAGCACGCAGCCCAGAGCCAAAATCAGTGACTTAAATCACAGCGGCATTCGTTCTTCCAATCTCCGCGAGTAGCAGGGCCATTCGTGCGCGCAGGCGGTCACGGGTGCCTGCGCCCATCTTTTCGATCTCGGCTTTGTCAAAATCGGCAGCCAGTGAAGTTTGTTCGTCCGGTGTGAGAATCTGCTCCGCCATGAGGAAGAGAATGTCGTTCTCTTTCAGAATGTGGTCACGAAGGAGCTGGGAATAAGCTCCGGCCGATTGAGCCCAACGCCTGCCGGCAACTTCTGGCTGCTGTTCGAATTCCGCGGCTGCCGCCTCCATTTCCCGAATCAATTCTCTTCCGTGATTGTGTTCATGCAGCATCACGCCGATCGGTCCACCGTCTCGTGGAATGCCGCGCCGCTCCAGCAGCGGAAAGAGCAGGCCCTCTTCCTTGCCGTGGTGGCAGCGGTCGGCGAATAGCTGGAAGAATTCAAGCAATCCTTGTAGGGTGGAACGTTGGACGGGATTACCTGCCAGCATCTGTTGGGAAGTGTGATCCAGCGCGTCGAGCATCTTGAGAATGGAGTCGTGTTCCTTGCGAAGAATTTCGGTGGCAAACATGGGCGCAGCCTCCTTGGAATCCAGATTCGCGGGTGTGCTGACCTACAGGTTCATCAAAGCAGCGCCCATTACTTCTGCGCCTAGAGGTGATCTCCTGCCCGAAACCAACCCCATTCAGAATCGCCGTGAGCCTACTCGCGATTCCATTGATCCTCTGTATCCAAGGTCACTTGTGCAGGTGACGTGTGTCACAGACGCAGGCAATCCGCGTATCCGGGATAGCGACGTGCTCGCCACTCCGTGTTCTACTTCTCGGGCAACTTCGGGCACTGTTTTTATGACAACTGTGGTGCGGCGATAGACAACAGGGGTCTCTTTTGGACACTGCGGCCGAGGAGAATAGGCCTCGGCTTGTTTCCGGAGACAGCAAACATTAGATTCCCCTATTGTGGATCTCCAGGAGGTCCCGAGTTGCTGATCGGAGCGTCGCTTGGCGAAAAGACAATTGAGGCTGAAAATCTGCTGAAGATAGGCCAGGAGTTTGATAAGTGGAGGGAATACCTGCGTACAGGAGAAGAAAATCGAATTCTCGCTAAGCAAGATCTGTCCGCGATGACCTTTTGCCGTCCCACTGTCTGAAAGGGGTGCAATGCTACAAAGATTCGGGAGTCCTTTGAGTTCAACAGGAACGATTTTTCGCTTATAAACGATAGGGCGGAGCGACCCCGTGAATGGAGTTATGGAAAAAGTACTTCGGAAGACGCCACTTTTTTCGAACCTGACGCAGAATGAAATGGAGGCACTGGCTGCGCGAGTAAGCACGAAGCATTTTGCAAGGGGCGAGCAGTTATTCGCCGAAGGTGACCCTTGCACAGGATTATTTCTTGTTGCGTCCGGCAAAATTCGCATTTTTAAATTATCGCCCGCGGGCCGCGAACAAGTGCTCGCCGTCGAGGGGCCTGGTAGTTCGTTTGCCGAGCTTCCCGTATTCGATGGCGGTAATTATCCCGCTGCGGCATCAGCGCTGGAAGACGCGGAGGTACTGTTTATTTCTCGCAAGGATTTCCAGAACTTTTGCAGGGAACATCCGGAAGTGGCGCTGAAGGTGATCGCGGTGGTTGGATCGCGGCTTCGCCGGCTTGTTGGAATCATTGAGGAACTATCAGTTCACAACGGTACGGCAACGGCTGATTTCGTTCATTTTGCGCCTGGCGCAGGCGAGCGGATCGCGTTCCCAATCGGGAATCCACTTGGAATTGACGAAGAGCCATCAGGAGTTGGCGGCGGACTTGGGGACAGTTCGGGAATTGGTGTCTCGCAATCTGAGCCGGCTGCAGGCGGAAGGGTTTTTGGAAGTGGATGGACGCAAGATCGTGGTGAAAGACCTGGCGGGACTGAAGGATGAGCAAACCTCTCCGGAATAGGCTTCCCATCAGAAAGTGGAGTTTTCATGGTCATGTGACTTAGGTCACTGCCCCTTTGTCTTCGCTCCTCCATATTTGGTTTGAGGAGGACAGCCATGATTTTCAGCGATGCGACGAAAGTGAAAGAGATTGCTTTGTCGGATCTGGGGGCGCGTAGAATTCTTGAAGATGCCGGAGTTGACTATTGCTGCGGAGGCGGCAAGTCCTTGCAGGAAGCTTGCTTGCACGCGAACGTATCCAGCGAGGAAATTCTGGAGCGGCTTCGCCGGAACAAGGAACAGATCAATTCCTGACGAAGCGAATTGGATTTCGGCGAGTCTGTGCGAACTCACGCTTCACATCAGGGAGAAACATCACCGTTATGTCCGCGAGGCAATTTCGCGAGTTCGACCGCTGCTGCAAAGGGTGCGTGCAAAGCACGGAGAAAACCATCCCGTACTTTTGGAGATCGAAATCCTGTTTTCCCAAGTGGGCCAGGAAATGGTGGCGCATATGCAGAAGGAAGAGCAAATTCTGTTTCCTTATATTGATGCGCTGGAACGATCGGCTAATAGGGGCGTAAGAGTGGAGCCTCCGTTTTTTCAGACTGTGCGAAATCCCATTCACACCATGATGAAAGAGCACGATACCGCCGGGGACCTGGTGAAACAGATTCGCAAAGCGAGTTCCGCCTATTCGGTTCCGGCAGATGCCTGCGCCAGTTTCCGCGCGCTCTACACGGAACTGAGCGAATTCGAGGCGGACCTGCACCAGCACGTGCACCTGGAGAACAATATTCTGTTTCCGCGAGCCGTTGAACTGGAGGCCGCGGCCGTTTAGCGCGGAGCGATGCCATGGCAACTTCACAGCCAACTGAAGCGCCCTCGATTGCGAGCCCGCAGCGAGCCTCGCATTCTCCCGCGCAAGTTTTCGAAATTGCGCGGACTCGCGAAGCAGCGCTTTCGCGGGTGTTGATGGCTTACATCACTTCAGGACTGGCGTTCATGTTGTTTCCAGGGACTTTTCTGGGCGTTTGGAATCTGCTGCAAATCAGCGGGCGAGAGAGTGTGGCTTCGATTTCTCCGGCGTGGCTGCAGGCGCACGGACATGCGCAAGTATTCGGCTGGGTAGGAAGCTTTATTTTGGGGATCGGCTTTTATTCGATTCCCAAGCAGCGCGGCGCGAAGTCGTCATTGAGTGCGGCGTGGATCTGCTGGGCGATGTGGACTACTGGCGTGGCCTTGCGATGGACCGCAAATGTTTATGGATGGGGGTGGCAGTGGCTGCTTCCAATTTCCGCGATGCTTGAGGTTGCGGCCTTTCTCATTTTCTTCCGCGCGGTTTCTCGCCACCGCCCGGAAGAATCCGGAAAGAGCATGATGGAGCCCTGGATCTGGATTGTGATCAGCGCGAGCGTGGGATTGCTGCTCGTGTTGCTGGCGAATCTGGCCGGCTGTTTCTACGTCTCGGCACGCGGAATTACTCCGGCGTTTCCTCATGTGCTCGATCAGCGCTATCTGACGTTAATGGCGTGGGGTTTCCTGGTGCCGTTTGTGTGGGGATTCAGCGCGAAATGGATGGCGGTGTTTTTGGGATTGAAGCCAATTCACCCACGATTGTTGCTGGCTGCATTGGTGGCAAATCTTGCCGGGGTTGTGGTGATGATTGCTGGATTTGCACCGGTGGGTTCATGGATTTTCCTGGCCGCCGCGGTGCTGGGCGGAACGGGGTTGCGAATGTTCGAACCGGCCCGGCAGGAACCGAAAATTCGCGGCGTGCACGCGAGCTTTCCGTTCTTTATTCGCATGGCCTATCTATGGCTGGTGATTGCCGCAGCGCTCGGCGTGGCGGCGGTGTTGTGGGATTCCTCCGGCGGGATCTGGGGAGCATCGCGGCACGCGCTGACGGTTGGGTTTATCGCTATCATGATCCTATGCGTGGGGCAGCGGATCTTGCCTGCATTCGTAGGGATGCGCTCGCTGTGGAGTACGAAGCTGATGTTTGCCGGGCTGGCGCTGGTAACGTTGGGGTGCACGTTGCGGGTTTCCTGCGAGATTATCGCCTACCAAGGATATGCGGCGTGGGCTTGGCGCGCGCTGCCTTCATCCGCGCTGTGCGAACTTGCGGGGCTGACGATCTTTGCGCTGAATATCATGGGTACTTTTATTCTGGAACCTAGCCATGCGCAGCAACAGCCGATAATCGTCGAATCACCCGTAAAGATTCATTCGATAAGATGATTGGTTCCGCAAAGACTGACAATCATAACCGGACAGAATGTTCGTATCGTGCGGAAGGATCTCATTATTGGTCTGCTCTTTCTACCTCAGGGCTTTTTCAATCCGCGGAATCCATTGAACTCAAGACATTTATTGGCTCAAAAGGCTCCTGCTTCTTGAGAGGAGGTTTCATCTTACTCACTTGAGCAAAAGTTGTTAGCCAGGAAGGATTAGAAGCGCTAGAAAAATTTGGTATAGACAAGACGCAAATCAGGATGGGCGCCGCCCTGTGGATAGACGGCCGCTTCAACGCAACCACCGCGGACGAGACCACCGACCAGAGCCAGCGTAGTGTTTCACATGAGCAGATAATCGAAAATTCCGTCAAAGATGTGCCCAGGTCCGCACGCCCGTTGCTCGGACGACCCATTCAGCCAAAGGTTCCGGCTTGATAGGCGCCGCCGGGATACCACGGACCTCCGGACTTGCTCAAGCGTTGCCAATGAACGTCACTACGGAGATATAATCCGCGAAGAGGTTTCAAACGCCGCTGTCCGAAGACGTCTGCGTTGTTCATGAGATTGAAGAACGTTGTACGCGCCTAAATGCGGGGCGGCTGAAGCATCCGGAAGAAAGTAGTGCGCGTGCTGTCATCCGTGGATACATGAGTAATGAAGATTCGACGAGTGCAAAGTTCTTCGCTGGATTTACTGAGGCTCGTAGCAGACTTCGGAGAACGATCCTCGAGTAGCCGTGTTGACAATGAGGACCGGCCTGCCCGAGCCGGCTAGGCTGCGGGGACAATGGAAGGCCATCGCCCGAGTGGCCTATTCTTGAAATGCTGGAATTACGCAAGTTCGAAACGGCCTTTTTTCTCAGCAAGAACACAGTGGTCCATTTGTGGGCGGACGTAGGGGCGATGTGAACCACCAAGGAGAAAATCCATGATCATTCGACGGTTTTTCCTGGGCTCAGCGTTGCTATTGCTGACGATGCCCGTTCTGGGCCAAGTTCCCCAAGTTTCAAAGAGTTTAGGATTTGGAAATCAAGGCATACTGAGCGATTCAAAGATCACTTCGGGATTGAAAGAAGCCTTGCAGGTGGGCGCCACCAATGCCGTCAAACTCACCGGTAAACCAGACGGCTACTTCGGCAACCAGGCCATCAAGATTCTCATGCCCAAGAGCCTTCACCCGTTTGAACAAGGCCTCCGCGCCGTGGGTTATGGGCCGAAAGTGGACGGCTTTATCCTCAGCATGAACCGCTCGGCGGAAGCGGCTGCTCCTGCTGCAAAGAAGATCTTTATCGATGCGATTCTTTCCATGAACTTCGATGACGCGCGCATGATTCTTTCCGGCGGTGACACCGCAGCAACGGACTACTTCAAAAACAAGACAACGGAACAACTCACGGTTGCATTTCGTCCCATTGTTGAAAAGACCATGGACCAAAACAGCGTCACCCAACAGTACAAACAGCTTGTCGGCCAAGCCCAATCAATTCCATTCATGAAGAGCCCAAACCTGGATATCACCAATTACGTAGTCTCTCAAGCGCTCAACGGACTCTTCTACATGTTGGGACAGGAAGAACGCAAGATTCGGAAGGATCCTGCAGCTCAGACGACGAGCCTTTTGAAACAGGTATTCGGAAAGTAAGAAAATGTTTTTATCCTGGATATCCAGTTACTCGAACGGCTGCGAGAAGAGAACCCTCGCGCCATGCCCTAGGAACAATGGGAGGTTCATATGAGGGACTAGGGCTGGTCAGTTGCGAGTACGTGCGAGTCAGCCGCGGCGAGTGGAGAGAGTTGAAGCGCGCACGGTAAACGACGAGCATCAAGGTGAAGCCAGGCCTTACCAGTGAGAATCGCGCCATAGTTGGGAGAATATTGTGGTCATCGTTAACATCGCCGGAGGGATGGGGTCGATGGAACTCAGCTGGCCCCTTGGGGACTGCGAGCTGTCGACACCCATATATAAAAGACGCCTCTGCGTACCTAATTTTGGTTATGGGTGCATGCAGAATGTGAGTGAACAAGTTGGGCTTTGCATGAGCGAGCTAAAGCCCTTTCGTCCGATCTCCCTTCTTTGATCAAAAAAGAGTATTCTGCATTTGGAGGTGACTTATACCTTCACCTTACGGCCTAAAAATCGTCGAAAGCTGCTTGACCTGCCCTTTGCGGGAAGGCCGATTATTTTGTGATCTCCCTTCTAATGTCTTAAATAGCCTCGACGCGGTTACCTCGGTGGCCACATATCCCAAAGGCGCAGTACTCTTTGTCGAAGGCCAGCCCGCACGCGGAGTTTTTGTGATTTGTAGCGGCCGCGTTAAAATTTCTTCCTCCTCGGCAGGCGGGAAGGAAATGATCGTGAGGGTTGTCGAAGGAGGGGAACTTATCGGGCTTCCTGGGACAATATCGGGTCGACCCTACGGGGCGACGGCGGAGGTGATGGAACCAGCCCAGGTAAATTTCATCAAACGGGACGCCTTTCTCCAATTCCTGCGCCAGCATGGAGAGGCAGCCGTCAGAGTGGTTCAGCTATTGACGGACATTTACGAAACAGCACATCAGGAAATTCGGACTCTGGGACTTTCCCGCTCTGCCTCGGAAAAACTCGCAAAATTCATTCTCGACTGGTCAGCCGCACATGCGCAGGGCCAGAATCATCTGCAACTCACACTCACTCAGGAAGAGATCGCTGAAATGATCGGCGTTTCCCGCGAAACCGTGACGCGCGTCCTAACTGGGTTCAAGAAAAAGAAATTGCTCACACTCAAAGGCGCAACGCTCACCATACTCGATCGGACCACACTCAAGCGTCTCTCCAACCTTTAGTCTCACAGCAGCGAGAATTGCGGCGTTTCAAGGGAAAAGCTGTGAACGCAGCCGGGAGGACGGAGCCGATTGAGCTCAGGTAACCTCCCAGGGCCTGAAAACTGTTGATGCGCATCTGGATGTCCGGTAGATCGCCCTCTTCAGATCGCGACGGGGCGAAGTCAAACTGAAATGGGGGCGGAAATCCTACAGAAGCTCGGCCGGAAGTTTGGGAAGTTGATCGAGCAGTGGCTGACCGGAGAAGGCCCACTAGTAAGGAAAGAAGTGCAAATGCCGGAAATGCGGCTGTGCCTTGCCAGAACTCCATCCGAAGCTAAGACTGCTCGGTTTCATGCGTTCGTGTCGGATCTTCATCTCGCCGCGGCTTCAATTGAGATCTGGCGTTGCTTTGTGCAGAGGAAACCGCACTGACGGAACGCATCTTTCCCAAGTCTTGAATATCCTCCTTGACGCCCAGGGTTTGCCAGCGTAGACTCCGCCAAACGATTCTGTAACGTTATAGTATGCACATTAATTCTATGCGATCGATAATATTTGTAGCCCTATTTGTTCTGGTAACTTGCTCCGGGGCTCAGGCACCGCCGGTTGTGCTGGGCGAACCGGCCACGTTTACCATCCATGCAGACAGGAAGCTCCAGTCCATAACTGGATTTGGCGCGGGCATGTATCAAGGAACCATAACGGACTTGGAATCGCTTTCGCCGGAAGGCCGGGCCAAGGCATACGAACTTGTGTATGGCGACACAGGCCTGGGGCTAAACATCATTCGTTTTCATATTTCGTTTACAACTCAACCGCTCGCCGCCGATGATCCACTTCGTGCGAAGGGTTTGCAATATGACTGGGAGAAAGATCCGTTCACACAGGCGGTGTGGAATGCCGTGAGTCTTGCTCTGCAGCACGCTCGCGCGCCGATTTTATATGCGGTTCCATTCACGCCTCCGATACGATGGAAAACGAACGGAATGCCCAATTTCGGCGGCGCGGTACCTCCGCAGGACTATTCCGCGTATGCAGAGTATCTCGCGGACTTCGTGACTTACTACAAGGTAGTCCACGGGATTGATATCAGTGTCCTTAGCCTTCAAAACGAGCCGGACATTTCCGTATATTGGGAATCATGCCGCTGGACGGGCGATCAGTTACGAGACTTTTTACAGGTGCTGGGACCAATTTTCCGGGCTCGGGGATTTCCGGCCAAAATCATGTTGCCGGAAGGTTCCACCTGGGACGAATCGTGGATACGAACGATGCCTTCGCTAGAGAGTACTGAGGCTCGCAAATACATAGGCATTCTTGCGAGCCATACGTACGGCGATTTTGATCTTGTCGATCAGGGTCGAGCATTGATGCAGGCCGCAGCGGCACAGTATTCCTTGCCGATTTGGATGAGTGAAACCTCGATTATCGGACCTCCGGATGACACGAGCATGTTTGCCGGACTGCAGATCGCGCACAGGATCTACCGAGACCTTACGGAAGGGAACGCCTCCGCGTGGATCTACTGCTTTGTAATCTTCAACGCTAAGTTTCCGGGCAGCATGGGAGTCTTGGCGCCGGTGAAAGACGGCCAGGTTGTAGTTCCCAAGCGCTTCTGGACGATAGCGAACTACAGCCACTTCATCCGGCCGGGATGGCATCGGGTACAAATCGATGGGATCACCTTCGCAAATTCCGCGTTTGTTAATTCCACAACGGACGAATTCGCAATCATTGCGCTGAATGCGACCGTAAATGGCCGGCCGGCAACCTACGAGTTCGGGCCGTTCAACGTGAGCGACGTGAAGGCTTACCGGACCTCGAAGGAATTGGATCTGGCCGAAGTGGAAAGTCCGCTGACGGAAGCGCACCAGTTTAGCGCCACCGCCGCGCCCTTCAGCGTCACGACCTTTGTGGGAAAGCTAAAATCGCCCGCAAAGTGAGAGCGCCGGCTGGAAGATTGGCTGAAACGTCCGGCCTCGCAAGCCTTCTTATTCTCCAGCATGCTGCTGAACTCAGGCTCAGCGAAACCGTTCCCTTCCACGCCAGTCACTGATCCCATGGATCATCATTTCCTCAGCACAACCCATCCGACAGGCGATCCGCCTCATCGACTTACAACGTTATAAATATGAATAATTCCGCTTGACAGGTGAATCTATAACGTTATAGTTTTCCATTTCACCGATGAAATCCGAGCCGACGTGCGCATTACTTGAGACGAAAGGGAGCGAACCTGGATGGCCGCTTCCTGGCCCTGAAGAATCCCGAATGAACGAGAATTTGAGAAGGAGACAGCGTATGAACCGGAGATTTGCAGTGATTCTGGTGCTGGTATTGGCAGGCCTGCTATCGACTCCAGCCTGGACGCAGACAGGAACCGCGACCGTATCGGGAGTGATCACAGATTCGAGCGGGGCTCTCCTGGTGGGAAGTACGGTCACCGTGACGAACGTACAGACGGGTGTGACACGAACGACGCAAAGCAATAACGACGGGCTTTATTTTGTTGGCGCGCTGTTGCCCGGCGAGTACGAGATCCGAGTGGAACATGCGGGCTTCCGGACTTCGGTTACCAAGGGCATCGTACTTTTGATTGACCAGCAGTCGCGGCAAGATGTCTCGTTGGTTGTCGGGATCGCGCAGCAGACGGTTGAGGTGACGGCAACCGCCGAACAATTCCTGGAACCGAACAGTTCGCAACTCCAGCAGGTGATCACCGGGACTCTGACGGTGGAATTGCCGTTGAACGGCCGGAACGTGAATCAATTGATCACCCTGAATACGGGCGTGACGACCACGACGGGAAGCTTCTTCAAGGGCGTCGGGGTGGACCTGGCCATCAACGGCCAGCGCTCCAGCACCAATGCGTTTCTGATCGACGGCCTGGACAACGTCGAATTCATGGGGCAATCACCGAACATCACGCTGCAGCCCGATGCGGTGCGTGAATTCAACGTAATGACCAATTCTTTTTCGGCGGAATACGGACGGTCGAATGCGGGCGTGGTGAACATCGGAATGCGCTCCGGCACGAATGATTTTCACGGAAACGCGTTCGAGTTTGTGCGAAACGATATCTTTAATGCGAATGACTTTTTCTCAAACCGCACTCACCAATCGAAACTGCCCTTCCGGTTCAACCAGTTTGGTGGAACGTTTGGCGGGCCAATCAAGAAGAACAAGCTATTCTTCTTTGCCGGTTTTCAGGGCACATTGACGCGCAGCCATTCGACCACCATCTTGAGCGTGCCGCCGCTGGCGTGGCGTACAGGAGACTTCTCCAGCCTGCTGGCGCAAGGCGTGCAGATCTACGATCCTACCAATGTGACTGGAGTCGTCAATAACTTGCCGGTGCGAACTCCGTTTGTGAATAATCAGATCCCCCTGGGCAAGCAGGACCCCGCAGGGCAGAAATTGCTGCAACTCTATCCCGCTCCTAATTTGCCGGGTAACTTCTCAAACTTTGTGGAACCCCTGGGCACCGCGACCAATGATTACCAGGGAAATTTCAAGCTGGATTACCAGGTGGCTTTGAGGGACGTGATTACGGGTTCGTTTAATATCGACGACAGCGCGAACACAAACGACGCGTTCTTCGGAAACGTTGGGGGAGGCGGCCCGCTTCCGATCAACGATTTCAGAAGCCAGAATCTGGGAGCCAGTTACACTCACACATTCAGCGCATCGCTGCTGAATACCCTGGCCTATGGCTATCTCCGGCGGTCCATCAACAGCCTGCCTTCCGGGTTTGGATTGCAACTGAACCAGCAATTCGGAATTCCTGGAATCAGCACCGATCCAACCGCATCCGGACTAGCCGCGATTAATCCCAGTGGATTTGCGGGGCTGGGAGGGCAGGTGTTCTTCCCGCAGATCGTGACGGAGCAGAGTCACCAAATTTACGACAACCTTTCGTGGACCAAGGGGCGGCATGTGATCAAGGTTGGCTTCGACTATCACCGCCGGCTTCTGCACCTATTTCAGGCAGGCTTTCCGCGCGGACTGTTTAATTTTGACAGTTTGGTGACGGCGCAAGCCGGAGTGGGAGGGAATTCAATCGCCAGCATGTTAATTGGTTATTCGTCCTTCGCCGAGCGCGATTTCCTGACTCAATTTATCAATCAAAGCGGAAACGAATATGCGGGGTACTTCCAGGACGATTTCCACGTCAGCAAACGGCTGACGCTCAACCTCGGACTCCGCTATGACTACTTTTCGCCGCAGGTGGAAGCCAACAACCGGCAGGCCAATTTCAATATCAATACTGTGGCTCTGGACGTCGCGGGGCAGAATGGCGTGAGCCGAGGGTTGGTGGCCGCCGATCATCATGACGTTGGGCCAAGGTTGGGATTCGCATTCACTCCGTTCAGCGACGGCAAAACGGTGCTGCGCGGTGGATATGGAATTTTCTATTTTGCCGAACAGAATGCGCTGGCCACTCTGAATCGACTGGCGTACAACATCCCATTTTATTTCCTTCAGACCATCTCGCAGTCCGGCTTGACGATTGTGGCTCCGACGCTCAGGCTTTCCACGGGTATTCCTGCGCCGCCTCCTCCCAATCCGGCTGCGCCATTCGGCACGGTTCAATACCGTGTCCCCGGCCTTGACGATTCGATGGTCCAATCCTGGAACCTGGACATCCAGCGCGAGGTCACGCATGACACTGTACTCGACGTGGCATACGCTGGATCGAAAGGCTCCAATCTCCTCGCGATCCGCAACCCGAATCAGCCGAACCCGGGCCCTGTTCGAGTTTTCCCGGTTTCCCCGGCAATCGGACTGTTGTTCACGATGACAAACCAAGGGGAATCCAATTACAACGCGCTGCAGGTAAAGGTAAATAAGCGTCTCTCGGCGGGGCTCACCTTCCTGGCTTCCTATACCTGGTCGAAGGCGATCGACAATACTCCTGGTTACTGGCCCAATTCGGGTTTCTCTCAATTGCCGCAAGATTCCCAGAACCCCAACGTTGGGGAGCGCGGACTCTCCGACTGGGATATCCGCAACAATTTGGTTTTCAGCTATAGCTGGGAAATTCCAGTGGGCCGCAATCGCCGGTTCATGAGCCATGCGAATACTGCCGCCGATTTGATACTGGGCGGCTGGCAAATGACGGGCATTTTGGGATTGCGAAACGGGACTCCATTTTCCCCGTTTATCACGGTGAACCAAGCCAACACCGCGTTCGGCGGCAATCTGCGCCCGAATCGTAATGGGAGCGGCAATGTTTCCAATCCAACCGTGGACAAATGGTTCGACACATCCGCGTTCTCGCTGCCGGCGCTGTTCACGTATGGGAATTCGACGCGCAACATTCTGATTGGCCCGGGACTGAACAATTTCGATATGGGGTTGTTCAAGAATTTCCGAGTGACGGAACATGCTCAACTCCAGTTCAGAGCGGAGTTCTTCAACATCACGAACACGGCGCACTTCGGATTGCCGAATCCCTTTACGAACCTTGCCCAGGGCGGAACCATTACGACTTTGACCACTCCGCCGCGAGTGATTCAGTTCGGAATGAAGCTGGGCTTCTGAAGAAGAACGGTATGAGACAGGGATCGGCAAACTGATCCAGAAGGCGTTGTTGGTTTGCGAGGTTATTTGCGGGTGGACTGAACGGCGAGATGGGAGCGATAGCCGTCCGGCCGGGTGGGAATAAAGGATTTGTCAGCCGGCAACCGGGCGCTCGACCTCCGAATGATCAGGGTCGGTTCGATCAAGATGGGGTGCTGAGGAGGTTTCTCGCCCTCGATCAGATCGAGTAGGGTCCGCGCGGCGATCTTTCCGATTTCCGTGCGGTGTTGGTCCACTGTACTCAACGGCACGTAAAGGCGTTCACCATATCGATTCTTTCCCACGCCGATCAGGCCACAGTCGTCCGGGAGGCGCAGACCGTGCTCCAACAAAGCTTCCATCGCACCGATGGCAATCGGGTCGCTGGCCGCGAAGATGGCATCCAGACGGGGCCATCGACGGAGCAGGATCTTCGTCCCTTCATAGCCGCTGGCTTCGTCGTGAAATCGCGCATCGATGATGAAATCGCGTCGAGCCCGCAAGCCATACTTTCGAAGAGCCTTCAGATAGCCGCGGAACCGGCCGATTCCCGTGGAGAGGTGAGGACCCCGGAGATGGGCGATGTTCCGATAGCCTTGGGTGATCAAGTGCTTGGTGGCGATGAAGCCGATCTGCTCGTCATCCACGCCGATAAAGGGCGCGCCGGAAAAGAAGCGATCGACAAGCACGAAAGGAACGCCCCACTTTGCCAGATCGCGCCACACACGGTTTTCGTTCGGGTCGTGAGCCGATGCGACGATCAAACCATCCAGTTGTTTACCGATAAGCGTCTGAATTTCTTCGTCTTCCCGCTTGGGATCTTCTCCCGTGCTGCAGAGGACCAGGTGGTAGCCGGCAGCATTCGCGATGATGTCGATCCCCTTCATCACTTCGGTGAAGAAAGAACGCGAGAGATCCGGAACCACGACGCCGAGCACGTGAGTGCGGTGCGTGACCAGGCTTCGCGCCACCGAGTTGGGAAGATAATTGAGCTCTTTCGCTTTCTTGAAGACGCGCTGGCGGGTGGTTTCGCTGATGTCCGGCCGGTTTCGCAGAGCTGCATTCACCGTCGAGATCGAGAGGTTGAGGGCGCGAGCCACGTCTTTCAATCGGACTCTCATTCTGCCTCGTATAGTAAGGTCGCGAACCGATTTTTACAAGTTGGGCGGCGGATACGCGGCATTTGCCGGAACCGGCAGGCAAAGCGCTTGACACCTAATGCCAATCCCACTATAAGACACCTGCAACGTTACAGTAAGCAGTATTCATACTTCTTAGCGAATCGGAGTTCCAGACTCGGCCGATTGCCACTCTTGGTTCCGCCACGATGAAGAGACTTATTAATTCTCCCAATTCTGTCGCCGCCGAAGCTATTGAAGGTTTTGCGAACACCTACTCCCGATATTTGCGCCAGCTTGAAGGTCTACAGGCAGTGGTTCGCCGCAGTGGCCCCGCGGCGGGGGAGGTGGCCGTGGTGACCGGTGGCGGCAGCGGACACGAGCCGATGTTCGCCGGATATGTGGGGCCGGGGTTGGCGCACGGCAGCGTCGCTGGAAACATCTTCACGTCTCCGCCTCCTCAGCCAATTTATGAAACCGCCAAAGCCTCTCATGGCGGGGCCGGCGTGCTGTTTCTCTACGGAAATTATGCCGGTGACGTATTGAATTTCGATGCCGCCTCCGAAATGTTGGCGGAAGACGGAATTCAGGTAACTACCGTTCGCGTTGCAGACGATGTGGCGTCCGCTCCAGCTGACCGCCGTTCGGAGCGTCGCGGTATTGCGGGAGACTTTTTTGCGATCAAGGCGGCAGGCGCCAGAGCTGCTGAACGAGGGACTTTGGCTCAGGTGACAGCCGCCGCCGAAAAAGCCAATCACTCCATGCGCAGCATGGGCGTGGCGCTCAGTTCATGCACGATTCCGGCTGCTGGGCGCCCTATTTTTGAAATTGGCGAAGATGAATTGGAGTTGGGGCTGGGCCTTCACGGCGAACCAGGAGTCGAGCGAACCAAGATGATGCCGGCGGACGAAATTGCTGCCTATCTGGTGCAGCGCATTTTGCAGGACCTGGGCACAAAGCGCGGCGACGAAGTGAGCGTGCTGGTAAACGGCCTGGGAAATACGCCGGTGGCGGAGTTGTTCATCGTGAACCGGGCAGTGGACCGGCTGCTGCGTGAAGCCGGATTGGTGACGGTGCGCTCGTACGTTGGCAATTACGCGACATCGCTGGATATGGCTGGATGTTCGATCACCGTACTGCGGCTGGACGCGGAGATGAAGAGATGGTTGTTGGCTCCGGCGGATTCTCCGGCATTCGTTCAGATGTGATTCCAATGGCCTCTGCGATTTCATCCACGGGTTTGCGCGAGTTGCTACTGGCTGCGGGAGAGGCGGTGGAGCGGGAGGAGTCCCATCTGAACGCGTTGGATTCGGCGATTGGCGATGGAGATCACGGAATCACGATGAGACTTGGATTTCAAGCGGTGAAGAAAGCGATCGAGGCGCTTCCTGCCGAATCGACGCCCGACCAGATATTTACGGGATCCGGCAAGGCGTTCATGCGTTCAACCGGCGGAGCGATCGGAATCATTTTGGGCCGCGCACTAGGCGCTGCCGGTGAAGCAATGCGCGGGCGCGCCGTCATGAGCGCAGCCGACTGGAAATTGTGCTTTTTGGCCATGGAGCAAACCGTTTGCGCGGTCGGAAAAGCAAAACCGGAAGACAAGACGATGCTCGATCCTCTTCATGCCGTGAATCGAGCCCTGTTGGCCACGGGCGACGATCTGGAGATTGCCGAATTGTTGCTGGTGGCAGCGGAAGCGGCGGAGCGAGCCGCCCAAGCAACCGCTTCCATGCATTGCCGAATGGGCCGGGCCAGCCGCCTGGGCGATCGCGCGCTGGGGCATCCCGATCCAGGGGCGGTGTCTTTTTCAATCATCACGCGCGCAATGGCGCACGCGGGCTGGCGAATTGCCAAGTGGGGCGTTTGTAAATTCGAACTAGATCGATTTAGGCGGAACGTTTCGGGCGAGGTCTTTAGGGAGGCGCGATGTATCTTCCGGGCACTTACGCAGCGGCGCTCTTCATGATGCTGGCGGGAATGTTCTTCTGGGGATCCTGGCCGAACACTTACAAGCTCACGCAGAATTGGCGCGTCGAGCTTTTCTACTGGGACTATGCATTCGGAATTTTTCTATCGTCCATCCTGGTGGGGTTGACGCTGGGCACGTATTTCGGGCCGAAAACATTTCTGGTGGACCTGCTTGCGGCGGACCATTCCGCATGGCTTTACGCCGCGGCCGCCGGAGCATTATGGAATTGTGGCAACGTGCTGCTGGTATTCGGAGTTGCGCTGGTTGGTCTCGCGGTGGCTTTTCCACTGTCGATTGGATTGGCTCTGGTGGTGGGAGTGATCGGCAGCTACATCGTCATGCCGCGCGGAAACCCGATGTTGCTTTGCGTGGGAGTGGCCATGGTGTTCGCAGCCGTGGTTTTCAATTCCCTCGCCTATAAAGCCGCGGCAAAAACCAAGCAGAAGGTGTCGAGCAAAGGGCTTGTTGTTTGTCTCCTGGCGGGAGTGCTGTTCAGCGGTTTCGGACCGCTGGTGGGCAAGGCCTTGTCATCCCCTAAACCTCTGGGGCCTTATGGAGTGACGTTTTTCTTCACTCTGGGCGCGCTGATCAGCACCGCGCTGTTGCTGAGCTACTTCATGCGCCATCCAATCGACGGAACGCCGCTGCGCTGGGCGGATTATCGAAACGGAACGGGCCGGGAGCACGCGGCCGGACTGCTCGGCGGATTTTTCTGGACGCTGGGAACCACCTTTACGTTTGTGCCGGCCAGCATGGTGGGGATCGCCCTGGCATATGCAATTGGCCAGGCAAATCCATTGATCGCCGCATTGTGGGGCGTGTTCGTATGGCGCGAATTCAAGGGTTCCCCAGGGCGTGCAAACGTTTTGTTGGGACTCATGTTCGCGCTTTATCTGGGAGGCTTGTTGTTCCTCGCCTCGAGTTTCCACGCGAACTAATTCAGGAGATTTGGAATGCCAACACAGGGAAAGCAAAGCGGGACAGGGAACAAAACTAAAAATACATTCGGCGTAATTGTGGGGAATCGCAGCTTTTTCCCTGACGCACTCTGCCGCGACGGACGGGCTGAAGTGCTTCGAGTTTTGGCGGAAGAAGGATTCGAAGCTGTGTGCCTTTCGCCGGAACAAACCAAGTTCGGATCGGTGGAAACGTTGCAGGATGCGCGGAAATGCGCGGAATTATTCCGCGAACACCGGGATGCCATCGACGGAATCATTATTGCATTGCCAAATTTCGGAGACGAACGAAGCGCGTCGAACGCGGTTCGCATGTCCGGATTAAACGTGCCGGTGCTGGTGCAAGCCTTTCCCGACCAAACGGATCGAATGATGATGGGTGGGCGGCGCGACAGCTTCTGCGGGAAGATTTCCGTTTGCAACAACCTCTGGCAGTGTGGAATTAAGTTCACGCTTACATCGCAGCACACTTCAGCTCCCGGTTCCGCTTCGTTTCGCGGCGACCTTCGTTCTTTTGCCGCGACCTGCCGCGTGGTGCGCGGCCTGACCAATGTGCGCGTCGGAGTGGTTGGGGCGCGCCCTGCCGCGTTCAACACTGTGCGCTTCAGCGAAAAGCTGATGGAGTTCCACGGAATCACGGTTGAAACCGTCGATCTTTCGGAGATTTTGGGGCGTATCCAGAGGCTGGCGGACGATGCGCCGGCCGCAAAGCAAAAGCTCGATTACATCCAGTCGTATGTCTCCACCCAGGGAATCCCGCCGGATTCATTGCTGAAAATGGCGAAGTTCGGCGCTGTGGTAGACGAGTGGATGAATGCAAACCAGCTCTCCGGCAGTTCCAGTCCAGTGCTGGACAGCCATGCAGGAATATTTTCGGAGTGGTGCCATGCACGCTGATGAGCATGATGTCGAACAACCTGATGCCCAGCGCCTGCGAGACCGACATGATCGGCATGATCGGCATGTACATCCTGCAACTTGCCTCGCAAACCCCCAGCGCCATCGTGGATTGGAACAACAACTACGGCGATGATCCAGACAAAGCCGTGATTTTCCATTGCTCGAATCTTCCCAAGGATTTCTTCGAAGACGTGAAGATGGATTTCCAGGAAATCATCGCCGACTGGCGTCGGCAAGGAACGTTCCTTCGGCACCGTGGTGGGGCAATTGCGAAGCGGTCCGATCACGTATTGCCGCGCCTCCACGGACGATTTGCACGGACGGCTGCGCGCCTACGTGGGCGAAGGCGAACTGACCAACGACCGGGCGAAAAGTTTTGGCGGGTACGGCGTGGTGCGAGTGCCGCGCTTGCAGGAATTGCTCCAGTACGTGTGCAAGAACGGCTACGAACATCACGTTGCGGTAAACCTGAGCACCGAAGCCCGCGCGGTGGGAGAGGCCCTGGAGAACTACAAGGGCTGGGAACTACACCGTCACCAGGGCTAGACCCGCGGTGGAACACTTTCGGAGAATCTATGCGGATCGCCGTGGATTGCGATGACGCGGGCATCGATCTAAAGAAGATCGTGGTCGAGCATTTGCGAAAAGCCGGTGTTGATGTGGAAGACCTCGACCTGCTGGCAACCAAGAAAGTGGACTATCCCGATATCGGTTTCAACCTCGCTCAGCGCGTGGCCCAAGGACAGTTTGACCGCGGGGTATTGATCTGCGGCACGGGCCTGGGAATGGCAATGATCGCCAACAAGGTTCCAGGCGTGTTCGCCGGCGTATGCCATGACGTGTATTCCGCGGAGCGGCTGCGCAAAAGCAACAACGCTCAAGTGATTACGTTTGGATCGCGGGTGGTGGGTCCCGAATTGGCCAAGACGGTTCTGACGGCATGGCTGCAATCCGAGTTTGAGCCAGAACGTTCCGCGCGCAAGGTAGCTCGCATGCTCGAACTCGAGCGCGAGCAAATTAACTCCAAGACTTCTTCAGGGGAGAAATCATGAAGTCGGGGCCCTGGCTCTTCGGTTCCAATTGGAAAATGTACAAGACGGTCAGCGAGGCGACTGAATATGCCGAGGAGTTGGGCAATCGATTGGAAGCAATGTCCCTCGATGGAGCCCAGGTATTCGTAATCCCGCCTTATACCGCCATTGACGCGGTGCGCCGCGCGGGGCGCGGACGATTTTGGGTGGGCGCGCAAAACATGCACTGGGATAAGTCCGGACCGTACACCGGAGAGATTTCCGGTCCCATGCTCAGTGAACTGGGCGTCGACCTGGTAGAGATCGGCCATGCCGAGCGCCGCCAGTATTTCAATGAATCCGATCCGGATGTGAATCGCAAGGTCCACACGGCGCTGCAATTCCATTTACGGCCGTTGATTTGCATCGGCGAAGAATTGGCCGACAAACAATTTGGAGTCGAGAAAGAAACGGTGGCGCGCCAACTTCGCATAGCTCTCCACGGAGTGGCAGCCGGATCGGCGGCGCAGTTGATCATCGCGTACGAACCGGTGTGGGCCATCGGCGATTCTGGCAGCACCGCCGATATCGAATACATCCGCGGCATCGCCTTGGTAATTCGCGATGTGTTGAACTCCATGTTTGGAGCGCCGCTCGCGCAAGCCATCCCGCTTCTTTACGGCGGAAGCGTATTCCCAGCCGACGCGCCGGCGCTGCTCAGTTCGACTGGCGCGAATGGCTTATTTGTGGGCCGGGCCGCGCTCGATCCTGATGGGTTTGCGGATCTAATTCGAGATTGCCTGGCCGTGATGCCGCGATGAAAGCAGCCATCTAGTTCTGCCGGAGGAAAGCAAATGTCGTCGACTCGTCGAGAATTCATGCGCAACACAGCGCTGTTGTCGGGAGCGTTGATCGCCGGTGATGCCGTAGCCTGGGCCGGCAAGTTGGCTGCGGCGCGCGCGCCACTCCCACAACCGGATTTTTATTGGGGTGTGGGAATCGAAAACTGCTGGATCGCTCAGGTGAATCCCGCCAAGGACGGCAAGCGCCGGCTTCTCGACGTCTACCTTCAAATGGATCATTACAACCGCTGGAAGCAGGATTTACAGTTGGCAAAAGACGTTGGCGTGAATTGCATCCGCTACAGCGTGCCCTGGTACAAAGCCGAACCTAAACCGGGGGTCTACGATTGGTCCTGGATTGATAAGCCCATCGACGATCTGGTGAATAAACTGAAAATCATTCCGATTATGGACCTGATTCACTACGGCACTCCGGCTTGGATGGAAGACGGCGTAATGGACGATCGTTATCCGGAAGCACTGGGAGCCTACGCAGGAGCGATGGCCAGCCACTTCAAGGGGCTTGTGAATCATTACTCCCCACAAAACGAACCACAGTTGACTTGCCTGTTTTGTGGCTTGACCGGACGTTGGCCGCCTTATCAGAAAAATATCGAAAGCTGGTCACAGGTTGGCATTCGAGTGGCGAAGGCCATGGTTTTGGAGTCGCAGGCGATTCGCAGCGCAATTTCCGATTCCGTGATTCTGTCGGTCGATCCGATGTTTTACGGAAATGTTGATGCCTTCTTGCCGAAGGGAGCGGCCGCCGATCCGGCGATGAAAGATTTTCGCTCCGCCGCAGCTGCCTACCCGGCTTCCCTGGTTTATGGCAGAGTTAGCCCTTCCGATCCATTTGCCGAATTTCTAAAGCAAAAAGGCGTGGCCCTCAAGGACATTGATTGGGTTTCTCAGCACGTCCAGAAACCCGACATCCTCGGATACAACTATTACCCTGATATTTTCAAGTACGCAAAAGAAGGCGACTTCACTAGAAAGGGTAGCGTCCCCCTGCTGCAAGCCGCGCGGGAAGCCGTGGACGGCACGGAGCATGGGATCCGCAATTCCCATGAATATTTCCAGATGCCGATTTATCTGACGGAAACCAGCGCGGGCCTGACCACCGAAGGGAAAGTTGCGTATATCAACGCGCTCTATGACATGGTTTTGCGATTCCGCAGCGAAAGATTTCCCATTCGAGGCATCAATTGGTGGCCGCTTTTCGACACGATTCAATGGGACTACCGGGAGGATTTCGACAAGCCGGTAGCCAGCTTTGTGCGCCCCGGCGGCTGGAACAATGGCTTGTACATCACAGACGCGAAGAGCCCGGACTTGAAACGAGTCCACACCGAGGCCGCCGATGCCTACCGGGACGTGATTCTTCGTGATGCAAAATATTGGCAGGAGCATCGCGGGTAGCACCCATGAAAGCCGGTGAGTGATTCTGAGAAACGCGGCACCTTGCCGGATATCGCTGAATAAATTCAAGGACGTGAGATGCGGAGACTATTGGCCTTTTTGATGACGGGGGTAATCGCCATGGCCGTGACGACAGGATCATCTCGAGCAGGCGCTGCAACCTGCAGCGTGACCAAGGAAAATTTTCTGGGCTGGGACGCGCTGAAAATGACCAATGGCATCGTGACACTGCACATTGTCCCGGCCATCGGCGGTCGCGTGATTCAATTCGAGCTTGGCGACCACTCCTACTTCAGCATCCATCCCGAACTCAAAGGCAAAGTTGTGCCGCCTGCAGAGAGCGATTTCGGCATGGAATGGAAAAACTACGGCGGCGACAAGATCTGGACTGCTCCGCAGGGTTGGCAGAATGATTCGGAGTGGCCTGGACCTCCCGATCCGGTTCTGGATGCGGGCCCCTACACCGCCGAAATCATTGCGAATGGCCCGGACGAGGCGGCGGTGCGCCTGACGAGCCAGTCCGAATCTCGATCTGGCGTTCAGTTGGGGCGCGTCTTGCGGATTCACAGCGGCAGTTCCACGGTGTCCGTGGAACTAGTCATGAAAAATACATCGAAGCGGTCAGTCCGATGGTCGCTTTGGGAAGTGACGCAACATGACACGGCCGATCCCAGCGATCCCAAGCAACCTAACAAGAATTTCTGGGCGTATTGCCCGGTCAACCCTCGCAGCATGTATCCGCGGGGATTTAATTACATGTTCGGACTGGTGAATAATCCGGGATTCCATCTGGATGATTCGGGGCGCATGTTGCGCGCGCATTATCAATACCAAGTGGGCAAAGTCGGCCTGGATACGAACGCAGGATGGCTGGCGGTGGTGAACCGCGCCACCGGACACGGATTTTTCGAATCTTTTGATTTTGTTCCCGGCGCCGAATATGCGGATAACGCCGCGGTGGAATTTTGGATGCAGGGCCCGGGCGAATTCATCAATAATCAGGAAATTGTGAACATGCAAGGCGGGCCGGAGAAGTTTCCATATTTGATGGAATCCGAAGTCGTCAGCCCGTTTGCAAAGCTCGAGCCGGGCGAAGAATATCACTTCAAACTTCAATGGCATGCAGGCCGCACCGATGGGCCGATCAGCCAGGTTTCGCAGGTCGGCGCTGTGCATGAACCGCTGGCCATAGTCACAGCGAACGGAAAGTCACGCGCCACCGGCAAATTCGCTGTGTTCTATCAGGGGGAAGCCATTGCGACGTTTTATTCGACGACCGGAGGAATCACGGGCCGCATCTCGCTGGGGAAAGTAAGTCCACTTCAGGAGTTCGTGCTTGATCAACTGGTTTCCTTGCCTCCCCAATCGTATCGAATCTCAATCACGGTCCGAGACTCGACAGGAAATAATCTTGGCGCCCTGGCGGAAAGGATTCTAGGGGAATGAAAGTTCGGATATTCGAATGGGCAGATATCGCAGCGTCGCAACGATCTTGAGTCTCGCTCCCAACGAACCATTCTCAACATCACAATTCTGGTTCAACGAGGGAGGCCGATACGGCGCACAAGGTCTTCAAAGCGCGGGTCCGAGCGGAGAGGATCGAAGCCGGGCCGCAGCAGGACGCCCGGGTTAAATCGCTCTTCGTATCCTTTTTCAAGCCAATTCATCGCTTGATCCCTATCCCCGAGAGCTATATAGATCACCGCAATCTCCGAGGCATAAGAATAATCAGGGTTCGAGCGCTTCTTCAGATCGCTCAGTAGCTTTGCCGCTTCGCTGCTCTTGCCGGATGCGACGTAGGCGCGAGCTAGATTCGCCATGCTTGTCGGGCTAGCCCCGGAAAGCTGGACCGCTTTTTGAAGTTCCGCAACCGCCTCATCGTGCATGTGTTTTTGGAGGTATGCCTGGCCGAGTTGATTGTGTGCCAGAGCAAAATTAGGATCCATTTCGATCGTCTTGCGGCTCTGTCGGATCGATTCGTCATAAGAATGCGCAAGGAGAAGCAGTTCTGCCAAATCGGCGTTAATGATAAGAGATAGCGGATCCAGGTTTTCCGCTTTTCTCATTTCCGCGATAGCGTTGTCATACTGGCCCAATAGACTCAAATGCCAAGCGTACCAATGGTGTGCCGTTGCGTAGCCTGGGTTCAGCTCAATGGCCCGCCGGAATTCCTTCCCGGCTGAGTCAAAATCCCAGTCGAAGCCATCCAGGCAGAATGCCAGCGAGTTGTGCGCTTCGCCGAGCGCGCTGTCCAATTCCAGAGCTTTGATCGCCGCGGCCTTCGCTTTCGGGAGAGCCTCCTTGGGGGTCATCACCGCGTACTGCCAGTCTCCCAGCAAAGCATAAGTGTCTGCTAAGCCAGAATAAGCTTGCGCGTATTTCGGGTCCTCGTCGATCGACTGATTGAAATAAGCCAAGGCAACCTTCAAATCATCCGCCGTTCGCTTATTCCAGAAGTAGCGGCCTTTGAGAAACGACTCGTAAGATGCCGGGTTAACAACTTTTACATTTTTCAGCGCAGCTTGTTCCTGTGGATTCAAATTGATTCGAATTTGATCTGCGATGGCTCCAGCCACCTTGTTCTGAAGCGCCAGGGTATCCCGCAATTCACCCTCATAGCTCTGGGACCATAAGTGCTTGTCCGTAGGGGCTTCGATCAATTGCGCCGTGATGCGGACCTGGTCGCCGGAACGGAGCACGGTGCCTTCCACAATGGCGTCCACGTTCAGCTCACGAGCGATCTGCGGCAGAGGCTTGCGCGCACGTTTATAGGCCATTACCGAGGTACGCGATATCACACGCAACGCGCTGATCTGGCCGAGGTCGGAAATCAACTCGTCGGTCATTCCATCAGCGAAGTAGTCCTGAGACGCATCGCTCGAGAGGCTTTCGAACGGAAGGACAGCCAAGGAGCGAATGGCGGGGACAGGGTGGTTCCAGGAATGAAGCTTCCAGGTGGCGAGAGAGGCGATCAACAGGAGCAGCACGAACACCGATATCTTCCACGCAAGTGATGGCAGAAAATGTTTGGGCACTGCGGGTTTGCCAGCGAGATCCGGGCGATCACGAGCTTCTGCCGCGGGAGAGGAAGCGAGTTGCTAGTTCCGGGCTGCGAACAGGGACTGCATCGGCAACTTTGACCTCCGCGAGAAAGCGGTAGCCTCGACGAGCAACGGTTTCCACAAAGCGGGGACTCTCGGCGGAGTCGCCGAGGGCCTCACGGAGTTTGTTGATCGCTTTGTTGAGCCCGTGATCGAAATCCACGAAGGTGTCTGCTGGGCCAAAGTTTTTTCTGAAGTTCCTCGCGACGTCACGACCTCGCCGGCGTGCTCCAGCAGCATCGCCAGGACTTGGAAGGGCTGTTCCTGAAGGCGGACTCGTAGGCCGTGCTTGCGCAATTCCCCAGCGCGAAGATCCAGTTCGAAAACCCCAAAACGGAGCCACACGCGAACCGGTTGGTCTTCTTGCATGGAGTAGTGAACCTCAATCGAAAGTGAGTGTATCACTGGCCAGAGTTTACGGGAACTCGCGGCGGGGATAGTTTTCTGTAAGTTTTTTATCGAGTGATAGTTACCAGGGGACCCGGATTCCAGCGGGAAGGAACTTTCCGTCCATTGCAGCGATTTCAAGAGCTAACCATAGTGGGGCCCGCACCCGTTCCGCGGCGGTAAAGGGCACGCGGAGGGTGGATGAACAAGGAAGTAATAGAGGAGGAGAACAAAGATGTCCCAGACGAAGAAAGACGAGCTTTTGAGCGATCACAATCACGACGGAATTGACCGGCGGGGTTTTTTAAAGTGCATGGCGTGGGCGGGGACCGGCGCTCTGTGCGTGATGCAGGGCGGCGTACTGAAGTCTTACAGCCTGAGCCGAATGGCGGACGAATGGACTCCGCGGCGATGGCGGCGATCTGAGCTTCGTCGCAGATCAGCGACAGCCACATGGGATTCAACAAGGCGGCGAATCCGGATGTTGTTGGGACGCTGAAAGCCGCGGTGGACAAGATCAATGGGCTGTCGACGTCAGCCGGAATTTATGTTGCACACGGGCGACATCAGCCATCTGGCGCGGCCGGAGGAGTTCGACACCGTGGACCAGATTTTGAAGAGGCGCAGTGGCGAAGGACGTGTTTTTCGTGCCGGGCGAGCACGACGTGATCGGCGACGACGGGAAGCAATACCTGCGATCGTTACGGGAAAGGAACGCAAGGGCGAGGGTTGGTACAGCTTCGACAAAAAAGGCGTGCATTTCATAGGGCTGGTGAACGTGGTGAACCTGAAGGCAGGCGGGCTCGGCAAGCTGGGCGGGAGCAACTGGAGTGGATGGAAGCCGACGTGAAGCATTTGAAATCGAGCACGCCGATCGTGGTGTTCGCGCACATTCCGTTGTGGTCCGTGTATCCGGAGTGGGGTTGGGGCACGGACGATAGCGCGCAGGCGCTGGCTATCCTGAAGAAATTCGGTTCGGTGTCGGTGTTGAACGGGCACATTCACCAGACCATGCAGAAGGTGGAAGGGAACGTGACGTTTCACACCGCGGCGTCGACCGCATTTCCGCAACCGCAGCCTGGAAAAGCGGATTCGCCGGGACCTATGAAAGTGCCGGCGGAGCAATTGCGAAGCGTGTTGGGGATCACGGATGTGAAGTTCGTGCGGGGCCAGCACGCGCTGGCGATTGTGGATTCGAATTGGGCTAGGGTTGAACGCGCGGGTCGGCGCGGCGAGATTTCAATTCAGGAGAGCAAAAAGTAAAGGAAAAGGAGAAGAAATCATGAGGATAGGTGTGTCTGTTGCGGTTTGTTGGTCGTTGTGGCGATGAGAATTGCGCGGCGGGCGCCGGGGTGGGCGATGCGGCCGCCAGCGCACAGCAAAAGGCGGCAGCGACGGCGGAGGTGAAGATTGACAATTCAGTTTTGGGCCGACGGCGTTGACTGTGCCGGTGGGAACCACCGTGACATGGACCAATCGCGACGATATTCCGCACACGGTGGTCAGCACCGACGGAGTGTTCAAGTCCAAGGCGCTGGATACGGACGATAAATTTTCGTTCATCTTCAGCAAGCCCGGCACGTATCCGTATTTCTGTTCGATTCACCCGAAGATGACCGGCAAGGTTATCGTCCAGTAGAGAGGCGAGGCGCATGAATCCGTTCGACATCAAACAAATGCTGCTGGCAAAGCACGCGCAGCACGTGGTGCTGATCCATTTTCCGATCGCGCTGTTCATAGCGGCCGTGGCGTTGGACTTCGCGGCGCAGTGGACGAAGAAACAGACGCTCGCGGTCGCGGCTTATATCAATCTGCTGCTGGCGGCGGTGTTGACGTGCCGGCAGTGGCGACGGGACTGGTGGCGTGGCAGTGGGCGCTGGAAGGGCAAAAGCTAAAAGGGATTCTGTTAATGCATCTGATTCTGGGTTGCATATCAAGCGTGCTGATCTGGCTTGTGTTTCTGGGTACATCTGCGTGTCGACGCCATCCAGAACAATCCTTGCCAAAATATCGGCTGCCGGTCGAAGCGGTCGCGGTGTTGCTTGTGGGGTTGACAGGGCACCTTGGCGGGTTTCTTAGCGGCGTAAACGGGCCGGGCTAGATGCGCCCAGCCCGGCCGAGAATGGAAGAGTGAACGGAGGGTTAATCACCAGGCGAAGTCGATATGAGGACATAGGAGTCGACTTGAACATTCAAAATCGAAAGAGAAGAGACCCTCCGATCTGGCGTATGACTTGGCGAGCATCGGGTCGACGAATTCACCAAGGGAAGCCCGAAGTCGGGCACGATGGCCGCTTGACGTTCCGAGCATCCAGCAACGCTTTTGGTTATTTCGAATAACCTCTATAGGAGAGCTTCCGTGAGGGGATTCTTCGACAATCAGGCTGGTTTTGGTGCGGACCTGAATTTGGTGATCCAGATTGCCATGGGGGTCGCACTGATTGCCGGCACTTTCCTGGCCCGGGCAAAGCGCTATCGCGCACATGGCGCCTGCCAGGCTGCGGTGCTGCTTCTGAACCTTGTATTGATTGGCTTGGTGATGTGGCCATCCTTTCATCAGCAAGTTTTGCCTCGGCTTCCTGAGCACTTTGGAAAGCGATACTACGCCGTCGCGACGTTCCACGGGATTCTCGGCGCTGCGGCGGAACTGCTCGGCCTGTATATCCTGCTAGTCGCCGGAACTCACGCTCTCCCAACTACGTGGCGCTTTCAACGCTGGAAGCTATGGATGCGCATCGAACTGATCCTCTGGTGGGTGGTCTTGTTCTCAGGGATCGGCACCTACTACGTGTGGTACGCAGCAGCACCGTTGCACTGAAGATATCTGTTTAAAAAGATGACTAAGTTTGTTGAACTATTCGAAGCCCGACTGAACTCAGTGAAGTCTCCG
Organism: uncultured Acidobacteriota bacterium; assembly: GCA_963756355.1. Classification (GTDB taxonomy): domain Bacteria; phylum Acidobacteriota; class Terriglobia; order Acidiferrales; family UBA7541; genus JBGPTK01. Next base: position 126,213 of record CAVWOD010000010.1, read on the forward strand.
ATTTTGGCTGACGTTCGCGGCAAATGTTTACGCGCGAGTTGTTTCGGGAATCTGTTCGAAGCGCGCCCGCGTCCGCCGGACCCCACATAGAAAATCCAGGCCGTCAAAATCCACAGACCGCCAAAGCAAACTAGTTTTCCGGTGGGTGAAACGGAGGCATCTAAGATACTTTCCAGTATTTGAATGATATACAACTCATATGTACAAGAAATTTCTTGACAGAGAATTTAGATGGTGGTCCACTCCCTTGGAAACCCAGGATGCGAGCGGGGTCGTATCCGCTTCCCATAGCGCTCCAAGGCTAGCTGTTTAGATTCCGGGCAGACTCGCCGCATCAATCAGCGAATGGCGAAGCTATACGGGTGGGGTTTACGGAATGTATCCAGCTCGTGTCCCCCGGACAAATATTAGGAGGGTGCGATGATTTTGAGTCTGCTTAGCTTCGTTCGTGGGCCGCAAGTTCGCCTGGCCATGGCGCTCCTGGCCGGGATCGTGATGATGTCTGGTGCGAGCTCATTGCGCGCGCAAGTGGTGACCGGCACCCTGCAGGGAACCGTTCAGGATCCGAGCGGGCGGGTCTTGCCGGGTGTGACGATACAGGCTGTCCTCGTCGACCGCAACCTGCAACGCACCGTGACGACAAATGGCGACGGCCAGTACGAAATCCCTTTTCTTCCGGTAGGAACCTATCGTGTGACGGCGAGCATCACCGGTTTCAAAGTTCAAGTACAACAGAACGTCGATCTGAGGATTGACCAGCGGCTGCGCGTCGATTTCGCGCTCCAGATCGGCTCCGTGACGCAGCAGGTCACTGTCTCCGGCGAACCGCCTCTGGTCAATGCGGATTCCCCGAACATCGGCGAAGTGATTGAGCAGACGCGCGTGACGGAATTGCCGCTCAAGGGCCGGCAATTCATCGAGCTTGTGTTGCTGACTCCAGGAGCTACACCCGAAATCCCAGGGCAGACTGGAGGCCAGTTCGCACTGGCGGGCTCTTCGGTGAACGTCAACGGCAATCGCACGGATTCGAATAATTTCCTGCTGGATGGAGTTCCCATCAATGACAGCATGTGGGGCCGGATGGCGATTTCGCCCTCTGTGGACGCCATCGGCGAGATGAAAGTGCAATCGTTCCTGTATTCGGCCGAATTCGGATCGGCGGGCGGCGGGCAGGTGAACGTCACGCTCCGTTCCGGCCAGAACCAGATACACGGCACTGGATTCGGTTTTTTCCGCCGCGACACCTTCGACGCCCGCAACTTTTTTGCCCTGCAGAAGGCGCCACTCACTCAGAATGACTATGGCTTGAGCATGGGTGGGCCGGTGATCCATTCCAAGTTTTTTGTTTTTGGAAATTTTGAGCGGCTTACAACCGAGAGCGGCACCACACTCATCAGCACCTTACCGACGGCGGCTCTGCGTGCCGGAAACTTTGCCGGTTTAGCTCCCGTAATCGACCCGCAAACCAAACTCCCGTTTCCGAACAACCAGATTCCCAGCGCGCGATTCGACTCGGTGAGCGTTGCGGTTCTCGCGCTCGTCCCCACGCCTGCCGGATCGAGCCTTTCCAATAATTTCAACACCATCGAGAATGAAAATGCGCATTCCACTCAGTTCAATGTAAAGCTCGACTACCAGATATCCGACAAGGACACACTCTCCGGCCACTTCAGCGACGCGAACCTTTTCAGCGACGTGCCCGCCGCCGGCTCTCCTCCGGGCTTTACCCCGAGAGTAAAATTGATCACCCGAACGGCTGGGGTGCAATGGACCCGCATCATCAGCGCGCGCACGGTGAACCAGGCGCGATTCGGATACACCTATACTTCGAGCGTCGAACCCAGCGCGCATCCCAATCTGGATTTCGCGTCGCAGAATGGCATTCAGGGAACCTCACATGACCCAGCGGTACTCGGCGTGCCGCGTTTCGCAGCCACTGGTTTCAGTGTGATCGGCGACTTGGTGAGCACGTTAAATGGCACTTCTGGAGACTTTCACTACATAGATGATTTCTCGCACACGTTTGAGAAGCACTCGCTAAAGACGGGAATCATTGTATCGAGGCTGCGGCCGAGCCCGTTTTTCTTTCCATCGCCGCGAGGCACGTTCAATTATCTGACAGGCAAGTACACAGGGAACGCTTTTGCGGACTTCTTGCTTGGACTGCCCTCCACAGGCTCCGTCGGCGTGGGCGATCCGCTGGTGAACGGCAGAGCCTGGCGAATCGGGGCCTATGCGGAAGATGATTGGCGCGCTACGTCACGCCTGACCCTTAACCTTGGCTTGCGTTACGAGATTCTCACTCCTCCCGTCGATACCACGGACCGTCTCTCCAACTTGAACTTGAACAACGGGAACATCATTCTTCCCTGCAGTAACGGACAACCCAGCTCCAAAGCCAATCTCGCAAAGTTTCCGCAGTTCACTTTCGTCTGCAACAATACCCTCGGGTTGGGAAAGGGGTTAACGGAGACGGACGCTGCCGATTGGGGCCCGCGTTTGGGATTTGCCTACACAACTCCGGGGGAACGGTGGGTGGTTCGCGGAGGCTACGGAATTTTCTACAGTTATCCTCCGATGGCCGTTCGCATCGGGACGCCAAGCTTTAGCATTCCATTCTTCAGCCAGACAACAGCGACCAATAGCACCACTACTCCGGTACCCACTTCGACTCTATTCACGGTTCCTGGTGTAAACGCGTTCGCGGGACAGCCATTCTCGGTGGATTATCTGGCCGGCCGAGTACAACAGTGGAGCTTGGATGTGCAGCGCCAGTTTGGAGCATCGCGATTGCTTGATGTGGCCTACATTGGGTCGCACGGAGACAACCTGGACTCGGAACTTCTAGCCAACCAGGCTACTCCAGGAATCGGCCCGACCGGCCCGCGCACTCCGTTCCCGCTTCTTGCGAACAGCCTGATCTTGTCCGGGCCCTTCGCAAGATCGAATTATGATGCATTGCAGATTCGTTTCGAACAGCGGCCCTGGCACGGCCTCACACTGGTGACCCACTATTCGTTTGGAAAATCTTTGGACGACGCTTCGAACCTGTTATCCAATGTCGGCAATTCCAACGTTCCGCAGAATTCGCGGAACATCGAGGGGGAGTATGCCCGATCGAATTTCGATGTCCGCCACAGGTTCGTCGTCGATGGCGTCTACGACCTTCCTTTCCGTTCCAATAGTCGCGGGCTGAATTACCTGGTCGGTGGCTGGCAGTTGAGCACCGCGGTTATTCTGCAGAGCAACACTCCCTTCTCGCCCGTTCTGCCCACGGACGTGAGCGGCACCGGCGGTTTCTCCGACCGTCCCAACCAGATCTCCGACCCCAATAGCGGCGCCCCACACACGCCCCAGCAGTGGTTCAACAAGGCGGCATTCCAGCAGCAGGCTGCGGGCAACTTTGGAAACGCCGGCCGGAACACGATTAACGGACCGAATTACCAGGATGTTGACCTGGCAGCCTTGAAGAGGATTGCATTCTCGGAACGGTTTACCGCCCAACTCCGAATTGAGACGTTCAATTTGTTCAATCGAGCCAACTTCAACGTGCCCAGCCGCAGTTTCGGCACTGCTCAATTCGCAACGATAACTAGCGCGCAGGACGCACGAGTCCTGCAATTTGGAGCCAAATTCATGTTCTAGGCTGCGGGAGCGGTTCTCGCAGTTGCCAGTCCAAGGGATCCGTGCCCTGGAAATTTAACTGTAGATACTTTGGATGGGAGCATTATCCATTGCAATCCATTCTGCCGGCCGTCAGGGAGCGTTGGGGAATGCTGGTTTGCCTCTTCGCTCTTGCGATGCTGGGGCTGCACGCCGCACCAGCGGGTCCCGACTCTGCTTTCACCGGCGTTTGGGCCACGCTCATCCTCCACTCCGGCAAAATCATCACGGTCGATCCCCACAACGACATCTTTGAAGCTGTCGCGATTCGCGACGGAAGAATTCTAGCGGTCGGTAATGACCGGGATGTCCTCCGGTTCAAAGGTCCCAAAACACAGGTCGTCGATCTCCACGGCCACGCCGTGATTCCGGGTATTATCGACAGCCATTCTCATCCCACATTGGACGGTTTGAAAATTTTTCAGCCGGACCTCTCCAAAGCCGCCACACTCGCCGAGATCATTCAAATGATGGCCGCGAAAGTTCGCCAGAGCCAGCCTGGCGAATGGGTGATGAACTCAGGCATCTGGAACGAATCAAAACTCGCTGAGAAACGGAACCCCACTCGATGGGACCTTGATCCGATTTCCCCACACAACCCGGTATTCCTGAACCGCGGACATCTGGCGGTTGTCAACAGCGAGGCGCTGCGAGTGCTGGGCATCACCGAGGACACGCCCAACCCGCCCGGTGGGACCTACGAGAAAGATCCGAAGACCGGCAAACTCACGGGGCGGTTGTACGAGAAGGCCATTGATAACGTGCGGGCGGCTCAGCCGGAATTGACGCGCGAGCAACTCATGTCCGTAGAACGCCAGGCGCTGAACGATCTGGCCGCCGCCGGCGTGACCAGTGTGCGCTCCGCCGCGGACAGCCAGGCGGCCATGCGCGCCTACATCGCGCTGCACAATCGCGGCGAGCTGATCTTGCGCACCAGCGTGAACATCCTGATCAATCCGAACCTGCCTGCTGTGGAATTGGAAAAAATCTTTCGCGATGCGCCCGTCAGTTCGGGACTCGGTGACGATATGCTCTCCGTGTGGGGGATCAAATTTGTCGCCGATGGCGGGTCCGATCTCGCCTACCTGCGCAAAGACTACGTGAATCGCCCCGGTTTCCGCGGCCAGCCAGGCGCCACGCAAGAAAACCTCACCAACGCGGTCAGGCTTTGTAACAAATACGGCTGGCGCGTGGGCGTCCACGTGGTGGGAGACGCTGCGGTGGATATGGTTCTAAATGCATTCGAGGCCGCCGATAAAGACGACCCCATCGCCGGAAAGCGTTGGGCTCTCGAACACGGCTACATTTTGCACCCGGAACAGATGGACAAGCTCAAGCAGCTTGGCATCATCATGCACATGCAGACCTGGCATCTTTACAATCTGCGCCGGAATTTCCTGCAAAATTATGGACCGGAATACGCCGCGATGTCGCATCCCTACCGCGAATTGATCAATCGCGGAATCCCGATTCTCGGCGGAACGGATTGGTATCTCGAATCGAATGATAATTTCAAGTGGATGTGGGTGGAGATCACGCGAAAAACGATCGATGGCGAAGTAGTGGGCATCGACCAAAGGCTGACCCGCGAAGAATCGCTGCGATTCCACACCATCTGGGCGGCTTACTCCACGTTCGAGGAAAACGTAAAAGGCTCGCTCGAGCCGGGAAAGTTTGCCGACCTGGTGGTGCTCTCAGCCGATTTCTTGAAAGTTCCGGAGGACGAAATTAAGGAGATTTCACCGTTACTCACGATGGTCGGGGGCAAAGTCGTATTTAAAAAGGATGGATCGATCATCCCGTAATCGGGCGTCTCAACCAAGAACTCCGTCCGCACAAAACCAGCGGCGGGAAACAGAGCCAGTGTATCTAGACGGGAGGATTGTTCCATGAAATCGATTGCGTCTGTGGTTAGAAGGCGTTTGGGAGTGTTGGTTTGTGTTTGCGCGTTCGCGCTGCTGGCATTGCACGCGGCTCCCGCGGGTCCTGATGCGCCCTTCACGGGCGTTTGGGCCACGCTCATCCTGCAATCCGGGAAGATCATCACCGTTGATCCGCAGAATGACATTTTTGAAGCCATCGCGATCCGCGATGGAAAAATTCTGGCGGTTGGAAATAATCAGGACGTGCTCAAGTTCAAGGGCCCCAAGACACAAGTGATTGATCTGCACGGACGCACGGTAATTCCAGGGATTATTGACAGCCACTCCCACCCCACCGGTTACGGCATGAAGATTTTTCAGCCGGACCTTTCGAAACCCACCTCGATCTCCGGAATCATCGAACTGATCGCGGCAAAAGTGAAGGAAAGCAAGCCGGGCGAGTGGATTACAAATTCCGGTATCTGGAATGACTCGAAATTGGACGAGAAGCGCAATCCCACGCGCTACGATCTCGATCCGATCTCTCCGCACAACCCCGTGTTCCTGAATCGCGGACATCTGGCGGTGGTCAACAGCGAAGCGCTGCGGTTACTTGGAATCACTGAGGACACCCCGAATCCGCCGGGCGGCACTTTCGAAAAAGATCCCGCGACGGGAAAACTCACGGGACGCTTGTACGAGAAGGCCATCGAGCCTGCACGCCGCCTGCTGCCGGAAATTACCAAGGAGCAGATCATGGCGTCGGAGCGCCAGGCGATGAAGGATCTGGCAGCTGCCGGCGTCACCAGCGTGCGCTCCGCGGCCGATAGCCCGGCAGGAATGCGCGGTTACATCACTTTGCACAATCGCGGCGAACTGATTTTGCGGACCAGCGTCAATATCCGCATCAACCCCAACATGCCCGCGGCCGATCTCGAAAAAATGCTGAAGGACACTCCGGCAAGTTCGGGCCTCGGCGACGACATGCTGAGCATTTGGGGCATCAAGATGGTGGCCGACGGCGGCTCCGACCTTGCTTTCCTTCGGAAAGATTATGTGAACCGGCCCGGTTTCCGCGGCCAGCCAGGCGGCACGCAGGAAAACTTCATCAATGCCTGCAGGCTGTGCAACAAATATGGCTGGCGCGTGGGCATCCATTGCGTGGGAGACGCCGCTGTGGATATGGTTTTGAACGCCTATGAGGCTGCCGATAAAGACGATCCCATCGCCGGCAAGCGCTGGGCCATCGAGCACGGCTACATTTTGCACCCGGAGCAAATGGACAAGCTCAAGCAGCTTGGCATCATCATGCACATGCAGACCTGGCATCTTTACAATCTGCGCCGGAATTTCCTGCAAAATTACGGACCGGAATACGCCGCGATGTCGCATCCCTACCGTGAATTGATTAATCGCGGAATCCCGATTCTGGGCGGAACGGATTGGTCGCTTGAGCCGAGTGATAATTTCAAATGGATGTGGGTGGAGATTACGCGAAAAACGATCGATGGCGAAGTAGTGGGCATCGACCAAAAGCTGACCCGCGAAGAATCGCTGCGATTCCACACCATCTGGGCGGCCTATTCAACCTATGAGGAAGATAAGAAAGGCTCGCTCGAGCCGGGAAAGTTTGCGGACCTGGTGGTACTCTCCGCGGATTTCTACAATACGCCGGAAAACGATATCCCGCAAATTACACCGCTGGTCACAATGGTCGGCGGCAAAGTGGTGTTCAAGAAAGACTCGTCGATCGTCCCATAGTTGATTGACCAGCCAGGCGGGAGCCGGATGCGCGCGCTCCCCATCGGTGTTTTTACCGAAGTGGAGGAGAAATGTCTCAACGGATTCTCGCCGTTGTTGTGCTGCTGCTCTCTGCCGTCGCTTCTCCGGCTGCTCAAGATAACCGGATTGTGGGTGCGTGGAAGGCTGTGACCTACGAGATCGGCGGAACACCTCACCCGATGCAAGGGCTGTTCATCTTCACGAGGAACTATTATTCCGCGAACGTGCGCTTCAAGTTGGGCGCCGGCCCCATCGACGATGGAAATGGAAATGCCGGTCCCTACAAGCTCGACAGCAAACAAATCGTGTTTACGCAATGGGTGCAGATTCACGTAAGGCCAGAAGACGAAAAGCAGCCGGTGCTTTCTCGCGAAGGGCCAGACGAGGCCAGTGAATACAAGTTTGAAGGAAACCGCCTGATTCTTACGTTTCCCTCGAAGAACCGCTATATCCTCGAGCGCGTCTCGGAATAATCCGCGCAACATCGCAGCACGGTTTTTCCGGCCTCAGCTAAATTTATGATCTGCGTGGAACGGGCGGGACGGGCATTTCCGGGCTGAGTTTTGGCCTTCTGGTGTGCCATTCGGTGGCTTTCTCATAGGCGCCGGCCAGCGCGAAGATTTTCCCTTCTGAAAATCTTGGGCCGGCAATCATCAATCCAATGGGCAAACCGCTGGCGGAAAATCCGCACGGAACGGTGATCGCGGGAATTCCGAAAACATTGAAAAAGAAATTGTTGTTCGTTTCTTCCGGCTCGCGAGGCTTCGGTTCTTCCTCGCGGTTTAGCGCATCGGCGATCGTCCGAGGAAGGATGCGGTCGGTGGGCAGCGCCACCAAATCGAAATCGGAGAAAGCATCGTCAATGGTTCTGCGCATCCGCGCCAGTTCCCAGCGCGCGAGAACGTAATCCACCAACTTGGAAGAACATGTCTCGGTGGAATTATCGTTCATGGTTTTTTGCAAATTCTCGAGACGGCGGCGAGGGCCCAGCGAGTATTTTCCGGCATCCTTCCGGAACAGTTGCATATGAAACGCTTCCAGTTCGCCATCGAGCGAAGTTTTCGAAATGGCGCTGGCGCTGGGCAGTTGCACATCTTTCGTGATCCTGGTCAATTTCGCAAGCACCGCAAGCGCTTCTTCGATCGCCTTGGAAGTTTCATCATCGAGCCGATCGAAAAATGGAACTCGCGGAATTCCCAGGCGCAAATCAGAGACGGGCTGCTTCATGGCGGCGACGTAATCTTCCTGGGGATGCTCCACGCTGGCGATGTCGAGTTTGTCATACCCCGCCAGCACGTTCAGCAGCATCGCCGCGTCTTCAACTGTCCGGGCCATGGGACCGCAATGATCGAGCGAATAAAGCATTGGAATGATTCCGCGGATTGATACCAGTCCATAGGTCGGCTTCAGTCCCACAATGCTGCAGAACGCAGCAGGCATGCGCACCGAGCCGCCCGTATCCGTTCCCAGCGCGCCAAACGCCAAGTCAGAGATTACCGCGGCAGCCGACCCTCCCGATGAACCTGCGGAGATATAATCCAGCGCCCAGGGATTTCGAACCGGGCCGAAATAGCTCGTCGCCGATGTATCCCCCATCGCGAATTCATGCAGATTGGTCTTGCCGATAATCACCGCGCCCGCTTGCTTCAGCCGGCGTGTTACTTCGGCGTCCGCCGGGGGGATGCGGTCATCAAAGACTTCGCTGGCTGCGGTGGTGCGCGTTCCGGCGGTGTCGATATTGTCTTTCAGCGCGATGGGAATGCCATGCAGCGGACTGCGGAATTTACCCGCTTTCGCTTCGCTATCTAATTGCGCCGCCTGCGCAAAGGCGTCTGCCTGCATCACCGTGATGAACGCATTGATTTTCGGATTGTAGATTTTGATCCGGTCCAGGCAAGCCTGCGTCAGTTGCGTCGAGGTTGTTTCTTTCGATCGTAGGCGCCGGGATGCCTCGCTCAGAGTCAGCCCGGCCAAATCGTCAGAGGTGCCGCTTGCCTTGGCAAAGGCAGATGATCCGGAAGTGGCCACTTGGAGAGTGAACGTTGCTGCTGTCATCAACACAAACTCACGCCGACCGATTTCTTCCACGCCGCTCCCCTTTCCAGGCCATCCCTGGCCCCTCCCCTTCACTTGCCAGGCAACTTCCTATCCAGATGGACTCAAATTATCACAGGTTACTTGCTGGGGCATTCAGCAAATGCGGTGACTACCAACAACTCAGTCCGAGTCGTGATCACCTGCCGCGGTAACACTGCGAACCATTCAGGCCGATCGCTGCATATGCGATATTTCAGTACACGGACGGGCGAGTGATTGGTCGCGGCACTACAAAGCCCGGTTCTCCGCCAAGCTCAGGTGCGTAGAGATGCCTTCCGGTAACCATCGAGATGGCGGTGACGGTAGCTGAGCGGGCCGCCCAGGTACTTACTGATCTGCGCGTGGCTAAACATCATTGCGCACCTGCTGTACGTTCGAACTGCCGGCCAGGGTTCCCCAGAGTTCTTTTCATTCGCCTGCCGGAGCAGGCACTTCAGGGTATTGCAAGAGGCGTCCGCTCCTGGCAGTGTGGAAAATCGGGACTGCTCCATAGAGGCCCTGCGACGCCTTCTGATCGACTTTATCCGGGGCAAAAATACCGGCGTCATGACCGGAATCTCGCAGAAACCAGCGAAGATTCCACAGGACTTTGGGAGTGCAAGCAAGAGCGGGCTACGTCACAGCGGATTGTGATCCAGATCACCGAAAATCAGGACGAACACGGCTAAACCAGACGTGTAGGGAGGAGGCGAGGATGCTGAACACGATGGAAAACGTCGAGGTCCTACATGAGGAAGAGCAGGAGATGTCGCGGTTTATGATACCGTTTGAGGCGGCTCTGGAGCTTGCCGGGAGGGACGACGACGAATCCCGGCTGCTGGGGTTACAACGGTTGCATGAGATGGCGGATCAGAATGCGAAAATCCGCGAGCATTGCCACCTGGGTTCACAGGCAGTAGATTCATCTCCTTTCTTGTTCGTGGATAACAGGGAGTGGGCTCGACTGAGACAGAGCTACCTGGAGCTGGAACGAGCCAGTTTCGAATTTCGCAGAGAGTTGGTGTTCACCACGACATTGTCGACTGAGAATTTAGTAGCGCGGGGGAGGCGACTGATTGCTGTCCTTCGAGAACACCTCGGCCATGAGGGGGATTTATTGCAGCGAATCGAAGCAGTTCCCCTCCTCGACCCGAAGCTGCTGGGAATTAAGGAGTAAGGGTGCGGTAAGCGAGGGCCAGGGGAATGGCTTGCAGCGCAGCAACCGAGCTGTAGGATACGCTGGTCTGACACGGACTCGAGAACGACGCATGGAAATAATAATCACATCATAGGAGGCAAGACATGGGCAGCACCGTTATGAATCCCCCGGGATCGAAAATCTCCAACGATTACCTTGAAGAAGTGATGGTCTTGGTGAAGTCGAAGGATCCAGGTGAGCCAGAGTTTCACCAGGCAGTCCAAGAAGTGTTCAATTCATTGCGTTTCGCATTAGCAAAGCATCCGGAATACCGCGAGGCTCGGATTCTGGAGAGGATCGTGGAACCTGAGCGCGTGGTGATGTTCCGTGTGCCATGGTTTGACGATATGGGAAAGGTTCAAGTAAACCGCGGGTTTCGCATCGAGATGAACAGCGCGATCGGGCCGTACAAGGGCGGTTTGCGCTTCCATCCGTCGGTCAATCTCGGCATCTTGAAATTCCTGGCATTCGAACAGGTGTTCAAGAACTCGCTGACCACCTTGCCGATGGGGGGTGGAAAGGGCGGGTCGGATTTCGATCCCAAGGGAAAGAGTGACAATGAAGTGATGCGCTTCTGCCAGAGCTTCATGACCGAACTGTATCGGCACATCGGACCCAACACGGACGTCCCGGCAGGCGACATCGGAGTTGGCGGACGGGAAATCGGTTTTCTCTTCGGCCAATATAAGCGCTTGGCAAATGAATTCACCGGAGTGCTGACGGGGAAGGGGCTGAGCTGGGGTGGTTCGCTGATTCGTCCGGAAGCGACGGGATACGGCTGCGTTTATTTCGCCGCGGAAATGTTGAAGAGCCGCAACGACTCGCTTGAGGGGAAGCGATGCCTGTTATCAGGGAGCGGGAACGTAGCGCAATACACGGTGGAAAAGTTGCTCGATCTAGGGGCGAAGCCGGTCACTCTGTCCGATTCGGACGGTTTCATTTACGATCCGGAGGGGATCGACAGGGAAAAGCTGGCTTGGGCCATGGAGTTGAAGAATGCGCGCCGTGGGCGCATAGCCAAGTATGCCGAGCGGTATCCGAAGGCAGTATTCACGGCGAGGGATCCGCGCAAGGGCTCGAATCCTCTGTGGAGCTTGGAAGCGGACTGCGCTTTTCCATCCGCCACGCAAAACGAAATCAACGCTCAGGACGCGGCCAACTTGATCAAGAACGGCATCAAGCTTGTCGCCGAGGGAGCCAACATGCCTTGCACGCTAGCGGCTACCAAGGCATTTCTGGATGCGGGGGTCCTCTACGGGCCAGCGAAGTCTGCGAATGCTGGCGGAGTGGCAACCTCCGGACTGGAAATGGCACAGAACAGCGCCCGGCTCAGCTGGACGCGCGAGGAAGTGGATGATCGGTTGCACAAGATCATGGTTGAAATTCACAGGAATTGCTACGAGACGGCGAAGGCTTACGGGTCTCCGGGCAATCTGGTGGATGGAGCAAACATCGCAGGTTTTCTGAAGGTCGCTAATGCGATGTTGGATCAAGGATTGGTCTGAAGCTTAAGATCGATTGGAGATCGTGGTGCGGGGTGGGTCCTCCACCCCGCGCCGAGTTTTAGTCTCCCGGCGAACTGGCAACGGGGCATGGGGCACGCGCGTAATTCAGTCATCGATGCCGAAAGGCAGTTCGAGGGATTCGAGAGTCTGATCCCATTCCGGGTGCAGGACGTCCTTCTGGTTTCCAGCCTCTACGATTCTTTCATTCTTCGCGAAGACGGCCGGCTGAGCGAGCTTCTGATCGGGGAATCGCTCGAGCTGGATTTACAACAGGCCCCCGGAATCACGCACGTCTCGAACGGAGCGGAGGCGCTGGAATTGGCGCGTTCGCAGCCGCGCTTTAATCTGATCGTCGCCAATTTGCATTTGGGCGACATGGATGCAGGGCAACTCGCCCGCGAGGTCCGAAGCTCCGGCTTGGACGTTCCGGTGGTGGTGCTGGCATACGATTATGCGGAAGTGAAGAATTTTGTTAGCCGCCATCCGGCCCATGGGATCGAGCGGATCTTTCTGTGGCAGGGGAACGCCCGCATTCTGGCGGCGATCGTGAAGTACGTGGAGGACCGGCGCAACGTGTTGCGCGATACCGCCTCAGTGGGCGTGCCGGTGATCCTGGTGGTAGAAGACAACATCCGCTATTACTCCTCGTTTCTGCCTGTGATTTACACCGAACTCATCGCTCAGTCGCGCCGGCTGATACACGAGGGAGTGAACGTTGCCCAAAAGCTCTTGCGGCTCCGGGCGAGGCCGAAGATTCTGCTGGCCTCGAACTATGAAGACGCGCTGGAGCAGGCGATGAAATATAAGGAATACCTGTTCGCAGTCGTCTCGGATGTGGAGTTCCCGCACCAGGGCGAATTGAGTGGTGAGGCCGGAATTATGCTGGCCCGGAAAATTCGCGAAGAGGTGCCGGACGTCCCGATTCTGCTTCAGTCGAGCCGCACAAAGTTCCGGCGAAGCGCCCATGCGGAAGGTTTCTCATTCCTGCAGAAACGGTCGCCAACCCTGCTCAGGGACCTGCGTCGATTTCTGGTGGAGCAGTGCGGGTTCGGCGATTTCGTCTTCCGTCTGCCAGACGGGAGCGTGGTGGGACGGGCGAGCGACTTGAGCACGCTGGAAACGCGCTTGGGCGACGTTCCCCCGGAAAGCATCGCTTATCACAGCCAACGAAATCATTTTTCACGGTGGTTGATGGCCAGAACCGAGTTTGTTCTGGCACAAAAACTCAGGCCGCGTAAGGTCTCCGACTTCGCGACGATCGAAGACCTGCGGCGGGACTTGATTCTATCCATTGTCGAATATCGCCGGGAGCGGAGCCAGCTTCTGGTGGGGGATTTCAATCCGGCGACGTTTGAGCCGGGCGAGGCTCCTTTCCTGCGAATCGGCGGGGGCTCTCTTGGAGGAAAGGCCCGCGGGCTGGCATTCGTGCGCCACCTGTTGCACCGGAACCGGCTGGCGAGGCGGTTTGAGGGCGTCCGGATAACGGTGCCTCCGGCGGTGGTTCTGGGAACGGACGTATTCGATCAATTCCTGAGCGAGAACAACCTGCTCGATTTCGCGATTCGCAGCAGCGACGACGACGAGATCCAGAAGCAGTTCGTCGCTGCGAGTCTGCCCGCGCCCTTGGTCGATGCGCTACGGTCTTTTTTGTCTTCGGCGCGCTATCCGTTGGCAGTGCGTTCTTCGAGCCTGCTGGAGGACGCGCAATACCAGCCATTTGCCGGTGTGTACGAGACGTTCATGCTCGGCAACCACGATCCCGATCCCAGTGTGCGGCTGGCGGAGGTGATCGAAGCGATTCAACGCGTCTACGCCTCCACCTTCAGCCGCCATGCCAAGGGATATGTGCGGGCGACTCCGTACCGCCTGGAAGAAGGAAAAATGGCGGTGATCCTGCAACAGATGGTTGGGACGGTGCACGGCAATCGCTTTTACCCAGACTTCTCGGGAGTGTTGCGTTCGCGCAACTTTTATCCCGCTCCGCCGATGCGATTCGAAGACGGCATTGCGGCCGTGGCGCTGGGGTTGGGGAGGACGGTGGTGGAGGGAGGCAGGTGCGTGAGGTTTTGTCCGCAGTATCCTCGCCATATCGCGCAGTTCTCTTCGGTGGAGGAAATTCTGGCCAATTCGCAATCCGACTTCTGGGCCTTGGAGCTGGAACACCGCACGCGAGTAGGCGATACGGCGGCACACCTGCGCGAAGTGCGATTCGGGCTGGAAGCGGCGGTGTCTGACGGAACCTTGGATCTGGTGGGATCGACCTATTCCGCGGACAACCATGCCGTCTATGACGGTTTCAGCCGGCCGGGGATGCGCCTGGTGAGCTTCGCGCCAATTCTGAAGCAGGGTGCTTTCCCGCTGGCGCCGATTCTGATGGAGATCATGAAGATCAGCGAAGACGCCTTCGGGCGGCCAGTGGAGATCGAGTTTGCCGCCAGCAGGCCAAGCGGCGGCGATGGAGTGGCTGACTTTGCGATTTTGCAAGTGCGCCCGCTGTCACTTCTGCGGGAGGGAGAATCCACACAGATCGAGGCTGTGGATAGAAGCCGGCTGGTTTGCCAGAGTCCGAAAGTGCTGGGCAATGGCCGGATCGTGGATTTGCGCGATGTTGTGGTCGTCGACTCCCATCGTTTCGAACGGGCGCACAGCCAGGAAGTGGCCAGGCAAGTTGCGGAGTTCAACGCCCGGCTCAGCGCCGAAGGGACTCGGTATTTGCTGATCGGCGTTGGCCGATGGGGATCGAGAGAACCGTGGCTGGGCATTCCTGTGGAGTGGGACGAAATCTCAGGAGCCCGCGCGATCGTTGAGACGGGGTTCCGCGATTTTCACGTGACTCCCTCCGAGGGCAGCCATCTTTTTCAGAATCTCACTGCGTTTGGGGTCGGATACTTCACGGTGAATCCCGATGCTGGGGAAGGTTTTGTGGACTGGCAGTGGCTGGCAGAGCAACCGGCAGTGGCGGAACTGGGTTGCGTCCGTCATCTGCGGTTCGATTCACCCGTGCTGGTGGTCATGAATGGCGGGAGCGGACAGGGTGCGATTTTCAAGCCGGAAATCCCAGTGTAGAGTGTTTCCCCACGGCACCATCAGCGACACGCGCGCGATCCTCTTCAGCGCGAAAACGTCCGTCTCGTCGTGTGAGAACAACTCGGAAATACGCCATCCAACTACCCACCAGAGACTGCTTGACTACGGCCTGCCTGCGACCTTTGCAGGCTTGGCAATCGCGTTTCGTGGAACGTACTCCCCCAGCGGCCCGCCCTTCTGCCACGGCTGGTAGACCACAAGATCCGGATGTTCTCGCCAGAACGCCTGAGCGATATGGCAACTCCAGCAAACGGGCAAGTCGCTTGAGAACTCTCCAGGGAGGTTCTCCGCAGGAACGCTATCCCACTCCGCGGTTTTCCTCGCGCGATCGAGCAGCGCGGGACTCCGATCGAAGTGGCTGAGCGTCTCGATTGGCTTTTGGCAATACGCGCATTTTTTCCCCGCATACCAGTGCGCAGCAATTGTCCACACGCGATGATTCTCAGGATCCTGTTCCACCTGCTCCAGACAGTCCTGATCGCATCCTCCGCGCTCCGGCCAGCGCGAACAGTCGCACAACTCATGTTCCTTGCGGCCGGCGATCGCTCGCATGGCGGCGCGCGGAACATTCACTTTGACGGCTGCCGGCTCATGAGTTTCCGGGCAGGTCACCAGCATTTTGCCCCGGAATCTCAGCCCTTCCCACACTCGTCTGGTCACGTACACGATGGCAATGGCGACCAATGCAACAAAAAGATACACCTCAGTAGCCATGGTGTCCTCCCCGCCGGCCCAAATTCTTTCCCCGGGCACGGCGGCAATCCATAGCAATATTCGCCATGGGGAAGGTCCCTGTCTGTGAAGCCCATCACCCGGCCGCGTGTCCTCCATCACATAGCTTGCGATGGGCCGTCCGAACGTGAACAGCGGGACGCCTCAAGAGCGAGGATTGGCTACGCTCGTGACTGTCCCACCTGGGGAGAGGCTGTACGAATCATCTCCAAAAGGGCAGCGCGGTTCGGATTCAGCAACTCGTCAACAATCTGCTTGTTCACGTTCGCCGCAATGATTTGCCCAACTTCCGTATGCACGTCCGAGTAGATTCCCATACTCTTCATCCTCTGTGTTTGGGACTCGTTATCCTCGGTCGGAGTGAGGTAGTGCACGGCGCTCGCTTTGTAGCGGTGGATCAGAAACAGTTGAATCAGCGTCATCAGTCGCTTCTTGCGCAACGGCGCGATCGTGTTCTGGTCGCGCACCGAGAGGAAGTTACGGCCGCGGCGATCCTGGACCGGTGGCGAAGATGATGTTCGCGAGCTTTTGACCGCTGGACTCATCGATCAGGCTCAGTTCCAACAGTCTCCGAACCGGCCGTGTGGGGACGCAGCTCGACTCGAATCTTCGCCGGATGCTCCCAGTGCTTCCTCCACTCCGCCAGCCACTCCGCCAGCAGCTTGGGGGGAACTTCGGTCTGAACTAAGTGCTGGAAGTGTGTCGATCCCTTACCCATCGCCTTGGTTGCCGCAGTACGTCCCGACGAAGCCATCAATGCGCCGTCCAGCCGTGGTCCTCCGACCAGCGTTTGCGGCGTGCGATAGGGAGATTCCAGCAGCCTGAACTTGCGCTGCAGGCGCGCCAGCGCCAACATCCCGTCCTCCTTCAACGCGGTCGCGAACTCCTCGGCGGCCAAGCCATCGATCTGGTGTCCACCGTAAGTGATGAAGTTGAAGACGTAACCCGAGCTTTCCAAGCTCCTCGGGGAATCGCTTCATCTCCTCGTCGCTCATGCCGGTGGTGTCCCAGTTGAACGACGGTGACAAATTGTAGGCCAGCATCTTGCCGGGAAATTCGGCGTGGATGGCATTCGCGAACATCCTGGCATCCTCCAGGTCCGCCGTCTTTGTCTCCATCCAGAGCATGTCCGCAAAGGGCGCCACGGACAGGGACCGAGCGATGGCATAGCGATCCCACTGTGGATTTGATAGAAACCTTCCGGAGTCTTGGGCAGTTCACAATCCCATACGACCTGGATACCCATGGACTTCGCCCGCTCGCGCACTTCGTAGAAGGAAGCGCCTTTGGAGAAAGCCAGCCATTCCTCGACGCTCATGTCGAAACGCATCGCCTTCGTCCGTGCGGGACTTCATCACGTCGGCAACCGCCTGCCCATAGGTCTTCAGCCCGGCTTCTGTCTGCCAGATTTCCATATAGCGCGTGTCGATCTTCTCGAGTGCGGCGTCGAGCTCCGTTGCGGAAGCATGCCCGAGGCTCTGGGCAGTCTCGGTGATCATCGAAATGAGTCCGACCTGCTCAAGCCAGGCAAAGGTCGCCCGGTACTCGGTCTCCGACACGGCGAATAGGAGGTGTCCACGAACCTCGACCCCCAGTTCAAATAGCTTTCTCAGAATAATCAGATAGCCGACTCGGTAACTTGGTAACTCGAGTGTTGGTTGCGCCCAGGATGACGGGCTGGTCTCGCTCGTCGCTCCGATTATCGAGAAACGTCGCCGCTTCGGCATCGGTTCGGGCCACGATGATGCCCGGGACCCGCATGACGTCAAGCTGCAGGCGGGCTGCGTTGAGACGCCGGATCTGTTCATCGACTGCGACAAGCACCTTCCCTGCCTGGTGGCCGCACTTCTTCGCTCCAGGCTTCTGGTCTTCGATGTGGTAGCCCGGAACCCCGATCTCCACGAAGCGGCGGATCAGGTTTCGCACGTGCGCATCTCCACCGTGGCCGGTATCCGCATCGGCGATAATGAAGGGCCGATAATCGACGGCCGGGGTCGCCTTGCGCTCTTCTTCACTCATCCGTACCCGCGCGAAATGTTGATTCTTGTCGGCAGTAAGGAGCGCCCGCACCAACCCTGCAGCTTCATCTGGCACTTGGCTGAGGGGGTAACTTGCCAGGTCCGGTCCTGGATCCTCCGCGAGCGAACCCTTGGCGGAAGTCGCCCAACCGCCAAGGTAAATGCCTTCTATGCCCATCCGCTTCAGCGTAACGGCCTGGCCCGGAGAATAGGGACCGAATGTGGTGATCTGTTTGTGCTGCTCGAAGAGTTCGCGCAAAAGCGCGTAGAATTCCTCGGCTGCCCGTCGCGCAACGGTGTAGTCGCTGGAAATCGTACCCTGTTGTTCAGCCACCTCGCGCGGAGAGTAGAGGCGAGAGACGCCAGCAAAGCGGGGACTGACGAACCATTGCTTGGCGGCCGCCACTTGCTGGTCGAACGTGGTCATACCGTTATTTTTTGACATGATGAGCACCATATCTCCGTTTTGATTTCGAAGTTGATTTGTATCGTACACCCATCCACTACGAATCTATGTAGTTAATACGCCTGCCTCGAACGCATGAGGAGGTTGTCCGCGGCTCAAGCCATCGGGTCGTGAGCTCCGCTTATCGGAACCGATGCGAGGCATGGTTTTCGACCAGATCATTCTTGCAACGGACTCTGTTTCAAATCACATAATTTCATAGAATAAAACCGCGATGCTATCGGCACACTCGGTCTCCAGGTACGCTGTTTGATCTCCCTTAGGTTAAGTCCGCAAAAATGTCATAGACATAGTCATAAGTGATTAGAGCAATCTTGTTCAGCATGTTTGCTTGAACCCGCTTGACGATTTCCTCGCGGGAAAGATCGAAGATCGCCTCCAGAATCTGCGCGCGCTCCTGTTGGTTCGCCTGCGCGATGGCGAACAGCACGCGGGCGCTGTGCTGAATGTAGCGGGGTGAAAGCAGTTGCCGCTTCAAGAGTTCCATAATGATCGGCGCTTTGGCGCGGTCAAAACGGCCGGGATCGCCGCGGCGGTCCAACTCGGCAAAGAACTCCGAGGTCCATTCGTTGTGGTATTCACACAACTTCTCGAATAGCTCCCTGCTGAACGGCGTGCCTGCCTTGATCGCGTAGGCGTCCAATGCCGGTATGACGCCATCCTCTGTAAGCAGCGGCCGCTTGAGGCAGCCGTCCCTGGTGATGGCGGCCTGGTGATGAAGAAGGCTCCACAGCCAGGATACGTCGATCCGGTAAGTGGCGAGATCATTCATGAACCGCAAGGAAAGTTCATAGTCGTCGATCGCGGCCGCGAAGTTACCGTTGAGAATCTGAAAGCCATAGTTCGCCGCCATGTAGAACGCGTGCTGGATGTGCTCGATCGTGATCTCACCCTTGGGCACGCTGTAGATGGCGTCCCAAAGTTCTTGCGCCAAGAGTCTCTCCGGCGTCCCCACCATTTGGTTCGTTATGACCCAGGGTGTGATCTTGCCATCGGAATTCAATAATCCACGGGATTGCAGCAGGAGTTGCTCCGCGGCACTAAGTCCGCTGGCGACGGTTGGTACCGGTTTGCCTTTCACCTCTACAACTTCCCGTGGCGCATCGAGGATCGTTTGGAGCTGCGACACCGGGACCTGTAAGGGCGAGTTGCCAGCGGCGACGTATGCCGGCTCAGGACTAGCGACCCAGCTTTGCCGGTAGGCATCATAGAGTCTTCCTTTCACTCGGCCTGCCAGGATTTCCTCAAGGGTGGGCTGTTGACCTGCGGGCAGGGGGTGCTGGGGCATAAACATGAGACCGAGCAGGCGTTCTCGCAGCTTGTCGATGGCTATCGCACGCAAGGCCAATGGGTTATATCTCGACCGGCCGTAGGAATCGGTCGATTGATAGATCATCACTGCCGCCATCCCGCCAATAGGAGCGCCCTGCTCGAGTTCGCCATTTTTCATACCGGCCATGAGCATGATCAGCGCGTTATACCGCTGATATGAAATCATGTTCGGAGAGGCCATGCCGATCGCTTGTGGGTCGGGGAAGACTCCCTGCGGGTCGTCCTTCCACATTTCGATGAGGCTACCCAGGTAGTCCCACCGGCCGACATTTGTGCCAAGCAGGCGGCGCCGCAATACCCAGGCGATTGCGGGCAAGAAGCGGCCCGCATTTCCCTCTTCATACAGGACTTTGATCTTGAAGGTTCCAATCGGGATGCCGATCATGCCTTCCAGCCGTGCCAGGAGCTTCTCCACGATCAGAGCTTCCTGAGGCGTCTGAATCTTCGGAATGTAAAAATAAACGCCGGTGCCGGCGGCGGTCAGGGATTCGTAGTTGTTCAAAACCCAAAGGGTCACGGTAGGAATCAAGCCGGGAACCGGTTGGCCTTCGACCCTGATGTGGTCAAACAAGACGTGGATGCCGGGAGGCCTAACAAACCGGGTGGGCCATCGAGAAGGCGACGTGGTGATCTGGTACGCGCGCTTCTGGCCTTTCTTTATGACCTCATAGGGATGATTGGTCCAGCGGCCTTCGAATATCTCTTTGGCGTTTTGCAAGGCGGCAAAAATCCCGAGCGGTTGGCTTGCAGGGGAACCATCGGGCTGGAAATGAGGCGGTGAGGCATCTTCAAAGTCAGGCATATTCATGGGCGCCGAGCTATTCAGTGCGTTGAAGGCCATGTCTAGCGGATGCCACGGCCCGGTGAGCTCCAAGCCGGGATTCCTCAAGGGGTGGGCATCCCTGGGGATCGGCACGTCGTCGTTCAATCGCCAGCGCCAGTCGCTGTCACGGCCGAAAAAGTTATCGAGTAGGCCTTGAACGATCTGGTGAAAAGTCCAAAGCTGCGCGGTCACCGGGTCCTCAAAGGCGTCGTCCCACTTCGGCCAGGAGTATTTCTGGCCCACCGGCGCGGAGGACTGCAGGCGCATCCGGCGAGCCGAGAGTGCTGCGGCGATTTCCGGACGCAATTCCTGGGTGAGCGTGGCAATCGTCCGTTCAGTATTGATTTCCCGCCCGTTTACGATTTTGGTTCCGAAAAGGTGAGGGAACTTCCGCAGAATGTCCTCTCGGATCACGGCCTGTGCCATCTCTAGTTCCTCCGGAAGAATGCATCGAGCGCCGACGCGAAATAGAGCACTGTTGACCGCAGGCGTCAAGCCCCGCGCCAGATGCAATCCCGTTTTTCAGGCATCGTCACGAATCATGTCCGCAGCTTTTTCGGCAATCATGAACGTTGGCGCGTTCGTATTGCCCGCGATGATGCGTGGCATGATCGAGGCGTCCGCGACGCGCAACCGGTCGATTCCACAAACTCGGAGCCGGGAGTCAACCACGGCCATTTCGTCGTTGCCCATCTTGCAAGTGCCGACGGGATGGTAGAGCGTTTGTGCAGCGCCGCGGATGAAATCGGCGATCCCGTCGTCCGTTGTGATCTCCGCGCCGGGATGCAATTCGGCGCCGCGAAAGGGTTGGAATGCTTTGGTGTGCGCGATCCGGCGGCACAGGCGCACTCCTTCCACCATCACGCGCAGGTCCTGATCGGCGGAAAGATAATTTGCGCGGATGGCAGGCGGCGCGAAAGGATCGAGGGAATGAAGCGTGATTTCACCCCGGCTTTCGGGCGTGGCAAGGATGGGACCGAATCCGAAGCAGTGGTCCTTGCGCTTATCCAGCCCATGATTCACATAGTAGACGGGGCCGAAAAGGAGCTGCAAATCAGGGATAGCGAGTTCGGGGCGCGTCCGCGCAAACATTCCCGCCTCGGCGACATTGGAAACCAGCGGCCCGCGCTTGAAGAAAAGATAGCGCAGCAAATTCAACAGCGATTCCGCGGAAGCCATGCTAACAGGCTGGGTGCACAGATAACCCACCGAAACCATCGGGTGATCCTGCAGATTCTTTCCGACGCCGGGAAGATTCTGCACGGGGCGAATGCCGGCCCGGGTCAACTCGTCTGCCGGGCCGATGCCGGAGAGTAGAAGGAGTTGCGGTGAATTGACCGCGCCGCCTGCGAGAATTACTTCGGAGGAGGCTGACGCAGTCTCAGTCGCGCCGTTCCGAACGTATTCGACGCCGGTGGCCCGGTTTTTTTCGAGAAGCACGCGGGTTGCGTGCGCTCCGGTCAACACGGTCAGGTTCGAACGGGCCAGCGCGGGCTTCAGGTAGGCGTCGGCAGCGCTGTGACGGCGTCCGTTGCGCTGCGTCACTTGATAGAGGCCCGCGCCTTCCTGCGCGGCCCCATTGAAATCGGGGTTGTTTGCAATGCCGAGTTCGCCCGTCGCGGCGAGAAAAGCGCGCGTGAGAGGGTTAACGTAGCGCAGGTCGCCGACGCACAGCGGCCCTCCGCATCCGTGGTATTTCGACGGGCCACGCTCCTGATTTTCCGACTTGAGAAAATACGGAAGAACATCCTCGAAGCCCCATCCCTCGTTTCCGAGGCTTTTCCAGTGCTCGTAGTCGAGGGAGTTGCCGCGAATGTAGATCATCGCATTGATGGAACTTGACCCACCCAATAGTTTTCCCCGCGGCCAGTAAAGTTGACGGTTGTGAAGGTGCGGCTCGGATTCCGTCGAGAAATTCCAGTCGACTGCGCTTTTGAACAGCTTCGAGAACGCCGCCGGAATATGCACTTCGGGCGCGCGGTCAGGGCCTCCCGCCTCGAGCAGCAGGACGCGCGAGTGCGGCTGTTCACTGAGTCGCGCAGCGAGAACGCAGCCTGCCGATCCCGCGCCTATAATAACGTAGTCGTACATTTACTGTTGCTCCAACACGCTGGGAACAAACTCGCTGGATATGCTGATTGCCGCCCGTTCCATGGAGTCCTTCCCGCGTGCAATCTGCCGCAACGGACTAACACATCCCCTCTAAAATATCTCCGGCAACTCTGAAATGGATGGAAGTTGCTGCGCGGTGTTTTAATGATGGCTTTCGGGTTTCTGGAGAGAGACCATCGGCATGAAACCTCGCATGCAGCGGCAGGATGCGTTCCATGAATACTTCGCGTCGGTCCAGAATATAGCATCGGCGTACGGCCCCTAAACGCGTGATGCTCCCGCCTTTCAGACTTGAGCAATTCCTCGCTGCCCTTCCATCGCAAGCATTACATCACTTGGCGCGTCAGGTTGAAGTGATATACGTCACAACGAAGAGTAATGCAGGTCACCGCGAGCAGCCAGTCCCGAGGGACACACTCATCCCAAATAGAAAGTGGAGATGCAGATCTTGGGAAGCGCTTTTCGAAAAGGTGGCTGCAGATGATTCACGAACAACAAGCAATCGAAGAAACGGCAACTCGAGTTGCGGTGAAGCCTGTTCCGGAAGCAAAGGTTTCACTGGACAAAATTCTGCTGGCAACTGATTTTTCGCCGGCTTCGGACCGCGCTCTGGAGTATGCACTCTCCCTGGCGCGGCACTACAGTTCGCATCTCTACGTGACGCACGTCATCCCGGCCGATGGAAACCGCAAGAACGCTGCAGGCTTGGCAACCGCAAGAGATCAGAAATACCACCAGGACGCCAAGGATGCCATGGCCAGGCTCACGCGGTCGAGCGTCCTTACCAACGTGTCTCACAATCTTGTGATCGAGGAAGGCGCGCTATGGCCCGCGATCCAGAGCCTCATCGAGAAGTACGGAGTTAATCTCGTTGTTGCTGGAACACATCGCATGGGCAGCGTGCAAAAAATCCTGCTCGGTTCGAACTGCGAACAGATGTTTCGGCATTTGAGCGTTCCCATGTTGACCGTCGGGCCAATTGCGCCTTCGGAACCAGAATATGTATCGGAATTCGAGAATATATTGTTTGCCACGGACTTTGGACCGGGGGCGGTAAAGGAAGCTGCTTTTGCTCTGAGTTTGGCCCAGGAACATAGCTCCAAGCTCACAGTGCTGCACGTTTCGAGCGGTACCGAGCAAACGTCGGGTCTCCAAAGGGATGCCGCTCTGCGCCAAATGAGAGAATTAGTGCCGGATACACACTCCCAGCACTGCGAAGTCGGTTACAAGGTGGTGTACGGCAAACCAGTCGAGGAGATTCTGCGCGTGAGGCAAGACACTCAAGCGGGCCTGATTGTGATGGGGGCAAAGAAGCGGAACAGCCTGGCCGGGCATGTGCCGCACACAATCGCGTACGAAGTGGCGAGCACCGCGCCGTGCCCGGTGCTCACGGTCCGTTCCTGACAGAGTTCGACTGATAATCGCAAAGTTCGCTCGTTTGCATGTGTACGCACTGCAGCGCGTAATAGCATGCCGGAACGGCTGGGTTAGGCTCCCCGGAATCTCCGCAATGCAACCGATTAAGCGTGACCCGCAGCCTTCTTTTTCACAGTTGTTGCCTGTTCCAGCGTCTGCTTCTCGTCTCTGATGTCTTCGAGGAGATAGGCATTCAGCAGGTATTGGGTGACCATGCGCTGCGTGTTAAAAAACGATCCGTTAACAGCGATCGCCGAGCGCATCACTTCCGCATATTTCCCCGGGCGATCATAAAACATCGGCAGGATGACGTACTGCAGCTTTTCGTACATGGAATTCACTTCGAGCAGTTGCTGGTTTCCATCATGGTCGAAGCCAATGGACCACCCAGTGACGCCTTCGAAGTGACCTTCCACCCACCAACCGTCGCGCACGCTGAGGCTCGGCACGCCGTTCATGGCGGCCTTCATTCCGCTCGTTCCCGAAGCTTCGAAGGGACGGTGGGGCGTGTTCAGCCAAAGATCCACGCCGCTGGTCAGGAGCCGTGCCCAGCGCATATCGTAGTTTTCCAGATAGACCACGGGGATGGAGCCGCGCAGAGCGGCTGCAGCTTCGAATACCGCGCGGATGACAGCCTTTCCGTCCGCATCCCGCGGATGCGCATTTCCAGCATAGACGATCTGCAGGGGACCCACTTGCTGGCAGATGGAGCGAAGTCTTTCCAGGTCCGTGAAAAACAGATCCGCCCGCTTGTAGGTAGCGGCTCGGCGGGCAAATCCGATCGTGGCCACGGTTTCAGAAAACTGCACTCCTGTACCCGTTGCGATCGCCTGGATCATTTCGCGCTTTGCTCGAGCATGCGCCTGCTGAATCTCCGCGACGCTGATCCCGATGGCATAGCGTAGATAGAGATTGTCGTGGCGCCACTCGGGAATGTGGCGGTCGTAAAGTTCCTGAAAGGGACTGGAAACCCAGGTTGCCGCGTGAACTCCATTGGTGATGGCGTGAATCAGATAATCCGGAAACATATCGTGGGAGATTTCTCCGTGCCGCATGGCCACGCCATTGATGTAGCGCGAGCAACGCAGGGCGAGGAAAGTCATGTTCAGATTGCCCAAGAGGCAGCAACGCGTGGATTCAAGAATCCCGACGCAATCCGGCCCGAGGATTTCACCAACCAAATCAAGCGGGAACTGGTCGAAGGCTGCTGGGATCGGCGTATGAGTGGTAAACACACATTGATTCCGCACCGCCTCCAATTCGACCTCGGTAGCAGAGGCCAGATTCGGACCTCCAACATTTTCCTCCAGTAGCGCGAGCGTGAGCAACGCGGCGTGACCTTCGTTCATATGGAAGCGCGAAATTTTTTGATGGCCCAAAGCCCGCAAAAAGCGCACTCCACCAATGCCCAGCACCGCTTCCTGGCTGAGCCTGTAGCGATCATCCCCTCCGTAAAGATTGTTGGTGAGTGTTCGCTCCCATTCCGTGTTATCCGGCACATCCGTATCCAGAAAATAGACCGGCACCTTGTGTCCAGTGACACCCGTAATCCAGTAGCACCAAGCCTGAATTTTCACTAAATGCCCGCCAAGGTTGAGAGTGGCAGTCGGCTCAAGGCGCTCCAGAACTTCTTCTGGATGCCACACTTCAGGGCGCTCAGATTGCTGGCCCCTTGCATCGAGTTGCTGGTGGAAATATCCCTGGCGGTGAAGGAGCGTCACGCCAGCCATTGGCAAAGCCAGGTCCGCCGCGGAACGCAAAGTGTCTCCCGCCAAGACTCCCAGGCCGCCAGCGTAAGTGGGCAGCCGTGGATCTACCGCTATCTCCATCGAGAAATATGCGACACGCGGACCAGGCATAAAGTCAGTCTCCAGCAGGAAACGTTTTAAGCGCTATCACAATCCTATATCACTCCTGACGGTGCATTCGGAAGTCATTCCTGTCCAGAAATCCGCTCCACGGAAGTTAATCAAATGTGTAATAGAAACTTCCTTAGAAAGGCGCGATTCTGGTTGCCCCGATTCAAGAAGGCATGGCCGTGCTCGAAACCTGGCCTGAGTATAGGCTACTTCGTGACGCAGGTCACATTCACATGTGACTTCTCTCACCGCAACGGAGGCGTCAGCTAAGGTATCAACATATCGTCTATCTATAAGAGGGGTTCTTCGAGGTCGCATTGGAAACGAACCAGAAAAGGCCGGTCCCCAGTAGCAGTTTGTCGCCGGCAGACGCGGCTTTTCTTTACCTTGAACGCAAGGAAATGCCTCTTCATATCGCCAGCGTATCGGTGTTCGACGGCGCGATACCCTTCAAGGAATTTGTCGCCAGCATCCGCTCCAGGCTGCATCTGGTTCCGCGGTACCGGCAAATCGCCGTAACTCCGCCTTGGAACCTTGGCCTGCCCACTTGGGAAGACGATCCGCACTTCGACATCCACCGGCACATCTTCCGGAAAACCTTGGACGCTCCCGGGGGAGAGAAGGAATTGGAAGAGCTGGCCGGGCGCATTTTCAGCGGAATGCTCGACCGCAGCCGGCCACTTTGGGAAATACATGTTGTCGATGGGTTGAAGGACGGCAGAGGCGCCATAATTTGGCGAATGCATCATGCATTGGCCGATGGAGTGTCGGGCACGGAAGTGGTAAAAGTGATGCTGGATACTACGCCCGAAGGCCCTGGAGCAAGCCGAAAGCCGCGCTACCATCCACCGCACCCCCCGGCGCCGGACGGCGCCAAGAACTCGATTTTCGAAACCGTGCGTAGCTCCCTGGAAGGCTTGCTCGCGCTGGAGAACGGGCTGCTGAGTTTCGCGCAGAAGCTTCTCGATGACCGAAAGCTAAATGAGCTAAAAGGACTTCTCGAATTAATGCCGGAACTAGCGGCATCCGTGGAAAGACTGCCGTTCAACAAGCCTTGCACCGGGGAGCGGAAGTTCTGTTGGGCAGAGTTCAATTTTGAAGATCTGCAGGCCGTGCGCGAGGCTGTGGGCGGGACCGTCAACGACATCGTGCTGGCAGTGCTGACGCGTGCGCTCGCGCGGTACGTCAAGTTGCACGGCCAATCGGTGAACAACCGATTCGTGCGGATCGTTTGTCCGGTCAGCCTGCGGCAGGGGGATCAGGACCAGGGCTTGGGTAACCGGATCTCGTTTCTGCCGGTAGCCCTGCCCATGGACGTGCGCAACCCCATCCGCATGCTCCAGATCGTTCAGAACAGGACGGAGACGATGAAGCGCTCGGTGGCCGCCAATCTAGTGGGCCTGGTAGGCGACTGGATCGCTGCCGCTCCCGCTCCGGTGCAGGCGCTTCTGTGGGGAGGAATTCCAGACATCATACTCCCAATGCCGCTCATGAACATGATCTGCACCAATGTTTCTGGCTCGCGCGTGCCTCTCTACGCTGTTGGCAGGAAGATGCTCGCCTCCTATCCACAGGTGCCGATCGGCTATGACTTGGGCGTCGGGTGCGCCGTGCAGAGTTATGACGGAAAGCTCTTTATCGGCCTGATAGCCGATGCGGCCGCGGCGCCGGACGTCGGCCAACTGCGCGACTTTATCCTTGTCTCCTTCCAGGAGCTGTGCAAGTCCGTAAAGTCGAAGAAGGTGAGGGACCGAAGTGTGGCAGAGCCCAGAACTGCGGGACGGCCAGCGAAGAGGGCCAAGCCAAACCAGACAGCGGCAGCCCAAGTGGCGGCGGAAATGTTACCGGCGAGAACATCCACGGCAGCGTATGCTCACGCAAAGGAAACGGCATGAAAGCCAACGCAACAGGAACGATCTCGATGGACCTACCCAATGAATTGCTGGAAAAGCTATATACCGTGGGCAGCTTGCGAAACACCGGTAGCGGCGCCCAGTTTGCGCTCAAGAACCGGTTGAGCGACGCGGAACTGACCGGCCTGAGCGGAATCCGAATCGATGGGAAGCCGGTGGCGCTCGATCAAGTGCGAATGGATCTGGCCGATCAGCTCCCGTTCACCGTGGCGCAGGTCGACGCTGAACACCCCATTCCTTTCCCGCTCCGTTCCACCGTAACGATTCACGCCGGATTGCCCAGACTGGGAAGCGGCAGGCATGAGATCGAAATCACGTTCGAAGCGCGCCCGTTCGGGAACCTGCACCTGAAGGTTGAAGATGCCCTGGCAGAGGAAGCCGGACAGGAAGCACGCATGCCGCGTGACGAAGCCGACGATTATAACCCCGAGGTTATCCTGCAACGGCGCAAGTTCATCGAGAAAGCAAGCGGGGTCAAGCTGCACCACCTGCTTCACTACTCCTTCGACCCGCACCTCGCCAAGGGGAACTGTGAGAATTTTGTGGGAGTAGCGCAGGTGCCGCTCGGCTTTGCGGGACCTCTGTGTGTGCGTGGCGAGCACGCGAACGGCGAGTTTCTGATCCCGCTGGCGGCTTCCGAAGGAACCCTGGTGGCGTCTTACAATCGCGGGATGAAAGTGGCAAACCTGTGCGGTGGAGTGGAAGCCACCGTGGTAGCCGATGCCATGCAACGCGCGCCGGTGTTTGTGTTCCACAACGCGCGGGCAGGCCGCGAATTTGTGAATTGGGTGCAGGTCAATCTGGCGGAGATTCGCGCCGCGGCGGAAGCTACCTCGTCCGTTGCCCGGCTGCAGTATATTGACCCGTACATTGCGAACAATTTTGTGTATCTGCGCTTCAACTTTTCGACGGGAGACGCGGCGGGCCAGAACATGGTGGGGCGCGCGACCTATGCCTCCTACAACTGGATCCTGGAGCATTGCAAGGGAATCGAAAAGTCCTATCTGGAATCCAACTTTGCCACGGATAAGAAAGCCTCGCACGTCAACATCATGAGGACGCGCGGCAAACGCGTGACGGCCGAAGCGACGATTACGCGCGAGGTTATGCAGCAATACTTACGGATCAAGCCGGAACAGATCGCTCATCACTACGGCGTGGCCAACGTAGGCGCTTTTCTATCGGGAGCCACAAGCAACGCGGCGCAGTCCGCCAATGGCATCACAGCCATGTTTATCGCAACCGGGCAGGATGTGGCAAACGTCGCGGAATCTTCGGCGGGAATCCTGTACACGGAATTAACAGAAAAGCGTGATCTGTACATCTCACTCACAATCCCATCGCTGATCGTGGGTACGTATGGCGGCGGCACTGGCCTGGCGACTCAACGTGAGTGCCTGGAGATTTTAGGTTGCTACGGAAAAGACAAAGTGAATCGTTTTGCCGAAATCATAGCCGCAGTGGCGTTGGCTGGCGAGATTTCATTAAGCGCGGCCATCTCTTCCTGCGAGTGGGTTTCGAGCCATGAGAAACTCGGCCGCAACCGCTGAGGCCACTCAGGCCGTCTCTGCTGTTCTGCTCATAGGTTTGCCCTGTACTCGCGATAAAAATTGAAAAGAAGATAAGAAGAACTTCTCTTTAGCCAAAGTATGCTGCTGTGGCCAGAAGAATCGGCGGCTCCGGAGGCGGAAGCGCAACCACTGTTCGCATGAGGTTCTGAGTGTGTTGCCACCAGCCATTGAAAACTTGACCTTCCGCGCAGCGCACAAGCAACGGCCGCCAGCCATTGAAGCGATCCGATGATCCACCTAAGCAGGCTCGATCTACGGCACGCCCTTTTGCTTTTTCGCTTTCGCCGGGTAGCGCGTCGGTGGGCTCGACCATCACCGAACGGGTATCGAGTCGCAAGCCGGTGCGCAACGCTTTGAGCGCGCTCTCCTTCGCGCTCCAAAGCAGAGCCAAGAGCTGAGGGCGGTCCCCGGCGGAGGCGCCGGCAACGAACAATTGCTCCTCGGTGGTGAAATAATCAGTGAGAAATGCGTCGCTGCGCGGCTCAATGGCTTCCAGATCACATCCCAGCACTCCATTCGATCCGGTGACGGCGCACGCCCCGATTCCGGCGCGATGGCTGAGTGAGATCGTGGCGGCGGCTGGCTTGTTCTGAAAGTAAACTTCCGGTGCACCCGATGGCGCCGGGCGTATTTCTATGCTCGCGAGAACCTGTGGATCGGATGGGACCTTCAAGTAGAGTGCCAGGGCACTCTTGGCGGTCCAGCGTCCCAGCCGCCAATCGTTTCGCCGTTTGACAAAACGCATAGTGTTCTGCCGGGCCACCTCGCTCGGGCTCAGCCAATGATCTCCGGTGGGCAGGTCCGCCTCGGTTTGCTCCCACCAGTAGATTTGCATCAAGACGCCCTGGCAGCGGCGAGTGCGGCAGCCGGTTCCACGCTCGCTTGCTCGCCTTCGTGCTTTCCCGGATCCAATGCCTGCACTCGTTCGGCGCCGAGTTCGACCGCATGGATGAGGTACGGGCGAAGGTTCGAGGGCGGCAGAATGTCAGTCAACGCACCCACCTTCAGGGCTCGCTGCACGCTATGCACGCGATCAAATTCTCCCGCCACTTCACCCAGCTTCTCGGAGTGGACGATTTTAAACAGTTCGTCCCACTGAGTGCGCAAGCGGCGCTTCTCGGCGGGGTCGGCTGTGGCCATGGCCTGGCTTAGCGTCTGCAAACGCAGGTCTTTGCGTGTTCTGGCTTCGACTTCACCGGCAAATACAACGGCGGCTGCCGGCGCGCCGCCGATCACGGAGGCGTACGTTCCCTCCAGGGCCACGACTTCCATATGTTCATTCAGCGCGCGCGAAAAGACCACATAGGCGCCCCCGTGATAGCGGGAGATCACACAAAACACCAGGGGTCCCTTGAAATTCACTACGGCCCTTCCGATCTCCGCACCATACTCAAGTTGCAGTTTGCGCATGGATTCCGGTGAGCCATCAAATCCGGATAGATTTGCCAGAAGGACTACCGGCCGGTTATTGCTTGCGGCATTTATGGCGCGAGCCACCTTCTTAGAAGACTGCGGGAAAAGTGTGCCGGCGCACCATTGATCCGGACCGTCGGCAGGGACAAACCCCAACCGAGGCACCGACCGCGATTCAATACCGATCAAGCAGACAGGAAATCCACCCAGATGGGCATCCCACACAACTGCTGTTTCCGCGGCACGCATGCCGGGCCAACGCTCGAGCGGAGGATGGTCCTGGTCTACCACAGCCATCATCACGGTGCGAATATCGAAGGATTTCTTTCGCCCGGAGTTTGTCGCGTCGGAAAAGATTTGGCCGACACGGGTGAAGCCGTCGCCACGAGTCTTTCCATGGGGATAAATTTGAACATTGCGATCGACGGGATCGGTTGTCACGGCCTTCCGCGGGAATCGCTCACCCGCGGCTACATAGGTGTGCTCATAATGGCGAAAAAGAATGTGACAGGCATCATCGATGTCCTTGGCCCAGTACTGCGCCTGGCCGTTGAGGCCCATGATGCGATCATAGCCGCCGATCCCCTGATTATCCTCGGCAGAAACGCTACCTGAATAATCCAAGGCGCGCTTGCCGGTAAGAACCATGGACGATTTCGGCGTCATGATCAGAATGCCCCGGGTGTGCATGAGCATAGTGGCTTCGGCGTTCCAGTAGGGCTGTGCGCCAACGTTGATCCCGTTGATGACCAGATTCACTTCCCCGCCCGCTTGCGTGAATTCCACCAGGCGACGCAGGACGCGCGCGATCCAATCCATGTTTTCCACGCCGCTGTCCATCGAGATCTTCGCACCGGCCGAAATGGGAAACCATTCCAGAGGCACTCCCATCTTTGTGGCAAGATTCAGAGCCGCGATGATGCGCCGGCATTCTGGTTCCGCGATAGCCCCAAGATCCCTGCTTGGATCCCCCATCAACAGGACCCGGGTCATTCCCTCGGGGTACCTGACCGTGAAATTCCGGATGACGCCTATGATGATATTTGATTTGTTTTGGCCATACGGACGATCCACACGAACCAGCTGACCTTCAGCGTTGAGATCGTGTTCGACGAAATCGCCCGGCGGGAATTCCGCGGGCGTGTCCTCCGCTGCCGGGGTGAGCATTTCGATGATTTCGTAGGGGTAGGTCATCCCGCGCTGACGCATGCGAACGACTTTCTGGTCGTACTCAGTCAAGGGAGTCAGCGGGAACATTTTGCCGGCAGGGCGGAATGTCGTAAGAAAACCGCTGCCAGCAGGCCTGGAAATGCGCAGCACCATGTCGCGGAGCTCGCCGGTCTCCGGATTGGGAATGCGGGCGCGCAGCACCACTTGCTCCAATCCCAAGCCGTCAGTCGCGGGAGCCAGCCGTTGCACGATGTCCTGGAATTCATGGGGCTTGATGCCAAGCGGCGGCCAGACGTAAAGAAGCACTTGATTCCAATAGAGACGATCGTGAGTCGAGCGCCGCGAAAGGTATAGCCGAATGCCCGCCAGCGCTTCCGAGAACATGCGCTCCAGATGTGGCAATTGCACGATGCGGCCGCTGTCATCGCACACGGGCGTCAAATCACGCACTTCCGCAACGGCGAACAGCCGTTCATCCTTTGGGTTTTCGCGAGCCACTGCGTGGAAGAGGTAGACATCTTCCGCCGACGGCAGCCGCTCAATGTTGAAATTGCTGAAGCGCCACAAATGCAGCCGGTGCCCCATCATGGGGTGAAGTCCGCGGTAGAGTTTCTCTTCTTCATAGGCGGTCCCGCGGGGGCGATAGGTGAAATGGCGCATGTCGCCGATGCCCGAGCCTCGACCTGGGCCAGCTAAAGCGACCACGATGCGCCGGATCGCCCGGGGAAAGCCCGCCTGGTTGAGCATCGCGCAAATTTCCCGCTGTTCGGCTTCCGGGTCGCCCAGCGCGCGGGGATGCCAAACATAGAAATCGATCACCACATCATGGTCCGCAGGGACTTCCGCGATCAGCGGAAACAAAGCGCGCGCCGCTTCGCAAAGCCGGGGCGATTCCGCATGGGTGGTGAACAGATGGATCTGCTTCCCCTCCTTCTCGTACCCGGCTGACACACAGCGCTGCCCGTCCACCGCGATGGGGCGAAGATCCGTCAGCATCTGAATCCGATAGTATCTGCGGGTCAGAACCTCCAACATCAATTGGCTCAGAGCCACGTCCGCGGTAGTGAACCGGCCGGCGAACAAACTCACCAAGGGTTGCGGGCATTCGACCAAGGCCTGCATTCTCTCGAGGCGGTCGTTACTCTCCGAGTTGGCGGCCAGGTGGGCGAGGTGCTCTTCGGCATTTGCGTAGACCTTTTTCCGTGCTTGCTCAAACAGCGGCTGCTCGAAGCAGCGATAGCGTAGTTCCCTGGCCAGATCGCTGATCGCGGGAAATTGCCCCCGGGACATTGAGATCATCCGATCGAGAAGCCTCCGGAAGGATTCCCCCGCTTGCGCCGGCAAGGTTTCGAGGTACGCCAGGCGCCGTTCCAGCAGACCCAGAATCAGTGCTACTTGCTGTTCGACGCGCTGATGCGATTTGTAGATCCAGACCAGACTTTCTTCCAACTCCGGCAAACGATCCAACGTCCGCACTTCATAGTGAGCGAGCGCCTGACGAAGCGCATCAACGAACGCCGGAGGGAGCCCATCACCGCGGGTCTCGAGCATGCGCAAGTAGGAGAAAAGGTAAGCCTCGGGACTCGGAGCTTCCCCTACCGTTGGATCGTCCAACTCCGTTTCGCGGTGGAATAGAAAACAGATGTCCACGAAGATCTGAAGAATTTCATCCTCGCATTTCCTCGCTTCTGCTCCATCGGCCAGCTCCGCACAGTAGCGGTCCCATTCGGACAGGAGCCGCGCTGTTTGCGAGGGATCAACATCGAATCCCAGAATGAGTTGCCGGAGTTCTTCCGGGTGCTGGCGGGAGCGCGAATGGCCGTCTTCCCTTATCTCCTCCGAAGTGAATGTGGCGCCAAGCACCAACCGCTCCGTGGTTATTGCGAAATCCTCGCCGGTGACCGCTTCGATCTGCACCAGCGGGGTTCCGGTGTCTACCTGTACGTTGGGTATGGCGAACACATGGCGCACTTTGCCGGAAAATGGAGCCACCACCTGCATCTCCATCTTCATCGCTTCCAGCACCGCTAAACGGTCTCCGGCCGAAACCGTGTCGCCCGGCGCGACCGCAATCGAGACGACGACTGCCGGTGCCGGCGCGTGCACCACGCCTCCGTCGTCCCGCTCAACTCGATGCGCGACGCCGTCCACCTCGATCAGGTAGCTCAAACCTTGCACGACCGAGACAACATTGAAACGCCGCCCAAAACAAGTAAGCCAGTACTCAAACTGGCCCAGACGGCTGCTGTACACATCGATGCGCGAGCCTTCTGCTTCCACACGGTAGTGGTGTGAGCCCAGGCGATAGACCTTAAGCGAGTAGGAGTGCCCTCGATGGCGCAGTGCTACCGTCCCGCCAACCTCGTTCCGCACATGCGGCCGTCCGCGCACCGCCGACGCATAAAATTGGGTTTGCTCGACGGCCAATTCCGCATCGTATGTTGCGATCGCTGCCTGCAGCAGGGCCACATCGGCGTAACGCCTCGAGAGGTGCTCGTCACTTGCCACCAGGCGTTCCATCCATCCGACGTCTAGATTCCCGCTCTGCACCTCGGGGCGGTTCAACAATTCCAAGAGAAACGTTTTGTTGCTCGACCCACCCTTGACCACAACAACGCTCTCGCGTAGCGCCCGTTGAAGCCGGGACAGCGCTTCTTTCCGATTCTGACCATAGGCGATGATTTTGGCGATCATGGAGTCGAAGTCTGCTGGGACGGCATCGCCTTCCGCCACACCTGTGTCCACACGGACTCCGGGACCGGCCAGAATCCTGAATCGTTCGATGGTGCCGGCCGCGGGAGCAAACCCGTTGTCCGGATCTTCCGCATTTAACCGTACCTCGATGGCGTGACCCGTTGTGCGCGGCGCTTCTCCTTGCAAGCGGCCACCGCGTGCGATGTGAATCTGAAGTTTGACGAGATCGAGCCCGGTTGTGCATTCCGTAACAGGATGTTCGACCTGCAAGCGGGTATTCATTTCCATGAACAAGAGGCGCTGGCCCTTCGGTTCGTATAAGAATTCCACGGTGCCAGCGTTGTGATAACCAGCGGCTTTGCTTAAGCGCACAGCGGCTTCGCGGAGCTCCTGATCCTGTTCGGGAGTAAGTGCGGGCGAAGGAGCTTCTTCGAGGATTTTCTGGTGACGCCGCTGGATCGTGCAATCGCGCACGCCGGCCGCCCAGGTGGTCCCATCCTGGTCGGCAATGATCTGGACCTCCACGTGACGGGCGCCTTGAATGAGTTGCTCCATAAAAACGGTGGGGTCCCCGAACGCCTTGTGCGCTTCGGCACGTGCGCTCTCAAAGGCTTTCGGGAGTTGGTCCGCTGAGTTTACGCGGCGAATGCCGTGACCGCCTCCCCCGGCGGTGGCCTTAATGAGAAGGGGATAGCCCAGGTGTTCGGCGTGGCGCAAGGCCTCGTCTAGAGTTTCTACAGGTCCGGCGCTCCAGCGCGCGATCGGAATCTGTGCTTCCTCGGCCAGCCGTTTCGAGGAAATCTTGTCGCCTAGGCGCCGCATCACATCGCCATCCGGGCCGATGAACACGATGCCCATCTCGCGGCAAAGATCCGCGAATTCGGCGTGTTCGGCTACAAAGCCCCATCCTACCCAGACGGCATCAGCGCGCGCGGTCCGCCAGTGCCCGTTCGAGCCGTTCATAGTCGACGTAAGTGCTCTTGGGCTGCTGGGTGCTCGGGTCGATGATATGTGCGGCGCCGAGGCACACGGCCTCGTCCGCCTCACGGACAAACATGGCATTGGCGGTCAGGGTCGGTAAAAAGCGCAATTGTGCGCAACGACGTGCCGTGCTCTAGATTGAATTCCCGCACCGCATGGATGAAACGCATGGCGGCTTCACCGCGATTTACGATGGCCACGCGTTGAAATTCGTGTTGCATAACGCCTCGAATCAGCAGCTCCTCGCTGCATGCAAGTTTCGTTTCCTGTACTGCGACGGCCCGCAGGGCCATCAGGAGTTCCGCATCGACGGTATTGGCAAGTGCAACGGTGCGGTATCCGATAAGGGATATGTAGCGGATTCCTGACGCATCCACAACCTCCGCATCGAAGCTCTCCCCGTCCGCATTCGGAGTGACGACGGCATAGAGCCCGCCCTCGGCTGCAGTCCGGTGAGCCTCACATGCATACCTGATGAATGTGCTGCGGCAGACCCATGCGGCCCTGCGCGCTCATCTCCCAGAGCCCGGCGGTTTGGAAGCACAGCTCGATCAGCCGCGGCGCCATCAGCGTCGGCTGTTCGGCGGATGATGATTGACTGGGCAAGTTCTTGGCCATCTGGCCGACGATCCGATCTCCATCCCGCCACGCCCGCTCCAGAACCTGGTACGCGGGCCCGTGGAAGTAAACGCGATAGATGTCGGCGGCTTCAATGATGGATCCGCTCGGCACGCCCAGGCGCGCGCACGGTCAGCGCTTCGGGCGCCTGTTTTGTTAAGCCGCACGCGGGCCGTAAAGTGCGTGGTCACTTGCGGCTCGGGCTGATTCGGGAGTGTCCGGCGGCCAATCAACCGGCAATCCGCCACCAACGCGTCGCCTTGCGGATGAAATCGCGCCTCGATGGTCACCGTGCGCGGTTCGTTCCGGTAGAACTTAAACGGCGCCAGGAAGTTCACCTCTTCGATCGCCTCGACATGCCAGCCGGGAAGCATGCAGAGCGCGGCTTCGGCAAAAGCCTCGATGCCCATGACGCCGGGCAGCACCGGCGTGCCGTCGATTTGATGATCGTACAGGAACGGTTGAATCGCGGGATCGAGCGTCGTCTCGATGGTGAGGCCGCTGTGAAGGCCCATGCCTGCGATCTTGCCGATCATCGGTCCTTGTGCCGGCTGGCGTTCTCGCAGCGACTTGGGCGGCTGTCGTATCCAACCCGCCGGTCGCGTCCCATTCATTCAGTAGAATCCCGAGACGCTGGCCGATGACAATCTCGCCGCGCGTTCCTCCCGCGGTCAGTTCGCGGCGGATCAAAGGAATGCCCGCTTCCGGCGGCAGCATATCGATGCCGGCCAGCTCCATCATTTTGGGGATGGAGCCGCGCGTGGCCATGCCGATGCCGCCCCACGCCGTCCAATCGATGGCGATGCCGCGCGTGGCCGGCCGGGTGGTGCGGAAGCTCGAGGTGATCTTGCACAACAGGTCGTTGGCGGAGCTGTAGTCCGCCTGTCCGCCGTTGCCGAAGCGACCGGCAATCGAACTGAAGGCCACCGTCGCTCCCAGCGGCATGTCGCCGATGGCATGCAGAAGATTGAACCAGCCGTCGCTTTTGACGTCGAAGACCAGATCGAATTCGCGCGGGTCTTTGTCCGGCAGGAAGTGGCTGCGCTCCATGCCGGCGGCGTGCAGCAGCACGTCGATGCGCCCGCTGCGCTCGCGCACCTGGTCGATAACTTTGGCCACGGCGTCCGCGTCCGTAAGATTGACGCTGAAATAGTGCGCGGTGCCGCCGGCTGCTCGCACGGCGTCGATCGCGCTTGCGGGCGGCCTGTGCTCGCTCCAGGGCCGCCAGCTCCTTTTCAACCATCGCCGGCGTGGCTCGCTCGCCCCGCGCCTGTATGCGTGCGAACAAATCGCGCTTGAGACCCTCTTTGTCGCTCACGAAGCGCTTCAGGTCGGGATTGTTCGGATCGGGTTCCGGCACCAGATCGAGCAGGTAGAACGTGCCGCCGGAAGCGGCCGCCAAATCGGCGGTGATGGCCGAAACGATGCTTCCCGCCGCGCCGGTGATCAAGAAAACGGTGTCCTTGTCCAACGTCAGACCGGGCTGGCCGTCGGCAGCGGGCTGTTCTTGCAGACCGACTGTCCAGCGCTGCCCGTCCTTGTAGCCGATCTCGACTGCGCCAGGATCGCGCAGGGTTTCCTCGATGAGCATTTCGGCGACTTCCGACGCCTTGCGCTGCCGGTTCGAAATCGACCGCTTTGACGAGGGCGTCCGTGCGCTCCCGCTTATACGTTTTGGTGAAGCCCACCACCGCGCCACCCAGCGGCGCGACGCTCCGGCCTCGTCGTAGCCGTGCTGCCCGCCCAGCCGCGTTGCCGATACCAGGAAGGTGTCCGGCGCGGCAATCTGCGCGTACAGAGCGCGCATGGTGGTATAAAGCGATTTGACGCGCACCCGCAGGGCTTCATGCCAGGCGGCCAGGTCCATATCGCTGAGGTTTCCTTCGTTGTCCAGCGCGGGCAGCCAATAGACTCCTTGCACCGGACCGGCCGCCAGCCAGCTCTTGAGGCGCTCTGGCCAGTGCGTCCGCATCCGGCGCAGCGTTCGATGCCGGAGGACTTCCACGCCCATCGTTTGCAGCTGCTGCGCCAGCGCGTCTCCCACTCCGCCCTTGTCCGGCATAATGATCACGCGGCTG
This sequence comes from uncultured Acidobacteriota bacterium, assembly GCA_963756355.1. Lineage (GTDB taxonomy): Bacteria > Acidobacteriota > Terriglobia > Acidiferrales > UBA7541 > JBGPTK01. The sequence continues at coordinate 164,582 of CAVWOD010000010.1, forward strand.
CCGGGGCCAAGCGTCACGCCGGTCGGCTTGCAGATGGTGAGCGGCGGGCGCAGATTGGGCACCGGCACGCGGCGTGGGATGCGTTCGCGGCATCGAAACTGGCAAGGACTCGGGCGTGCGAGCTTAGCCGGGACAGCAACTGAGGATGGAGACGCCGCTAGCTTGTTCCTGCGCTGCGCTTGTTCCTGGGATGCCGGAGAGCTTGGAGCAGGCGCCCGTCATTCCCGGCTGCCTGTCGTGCGCGAATTGGATCACGTGCGCCAGGGTCGGGAAGTCGCGCAGCTTGAGATTCTCATCGCGCGGAATGTTGTAGGCCGCCCGCACCGCCGCGAACATCTCCGCCTGCTTGACGGTGTCGATGCCAAGGTCCGCTTCGAGATCCAGATCCAGGTCCAGCATGTCTTTGGGATAGCCGGTCTTCTCGGCCACAATCTCCAGGACTTTCTCCTTGATGAGATCGTCCGTCGGTTGCCGTTGGACCGCGGACAGCGGATGGCGCAGGCGCGATTGGCTCTGCTGACGATGGCGGACTGGTCTGGGACGTGCCAAGTCGGGGCGCTTCTCATACACGAAGCGGATGACGTGCGCCAGGGTGGGAAAATCGCGCAGTTTGCGGTTTTCGTCGCGCGGAATGTTGTAGATCTCGCGAATGGCGGCGAACATTTCTGCCTGCTTGACGGTGTCAACGCCAAGGTCAGCTTCCAGATCCAGGTCCAGATCCAGCATGTCCTTCGGATAGCCGGTCTTTTCCACCACCAGAGCCAGGATGCGTTCCTTCACTGAATCGCCGTAGAGCTAGTTTCGCCGGAAGCAGCTGCCGGATGCCGGCGTCGGCTGTTGTGACCTCTTTCTTCGCTTCGGCTACTGCCTGTGCCGGCGCCGAACTGCCAGGTCCGGCCGCTTCTCATACACGAAGCGGATCACGTGCGCCAGAGTGGGAAGTCGCGCAGCTTGAGGTTCTCGTCGCGCGGAATGTTGTAGATCTCGCGGATGGCGGCGAACATTTCCGCCTGCTTCACGGTGTCGACCCCGAGATCGGCTTCGAGATCCAGATCCAGATCCAGCATGTCTTTCGGATAGCCGGTCTTTTCGACAACCAGCGCCAGAATGCGTTCCTTACGGCATCGCCAGTGCGTTCCTTCGCAGGAATCACCGTGGACGCCGGTCGTCAGTGACTGCAGCTTGGTTTCTTCCTGGGCCCTGGCGCCGTGGTACCGAAGCCGCCGGCGCCGCGCCAAGATCGGGCCGCTTCTCGTGCACGAAGCGGATCACATGCGCCAGGGTGGGGAAGTCGCGCAGTTTGGGTTCTCGTCGCGCGGAATGTTATAGATCTCGCGGATGGCGGCAAACACCTCCGCCTGCTTCACCGTGTCGACGCCCAGATCCGCTTCAAGATCCAGATCCAGGTCGAGCATGTCGACCGGATAACCGGTCTTTTCGGCACCAGAGCCAGAACCTTGCTCTTTCACCGGATCGGTCTTTGGAGCGCCCTTTGAATCGCTCTTCGCCGATCCGGTTTTGGCTGGTAGCGAAGCAGCAGCGGTGGCAGCGACTTGAACTTTGGGCGCCGGCTTCAGCGGCCGCGACGAGCGGCGCTGGGGCCGGTTTTGCGGCGACGACTGGCCTGGGCGCCGGTGCTTGCGGCACTGGGTGTTGGGCTGGCGCCTGGTCGTTGTAGCTGTTGTCGCGGCGGATCTTGACTCCGGAGCCTCTGCGGAGACCCGCGCTGTCGACCCTTGATCTCGCACGCGCAGCGTGCGATGGACCACTTCCAGATCGGCGGCCGGATGGCCCGCGATGCTGGCTCAGCCAAGCGCTCCAGGCGGCGGTATCGGCGATGCGATAGGCATAGCCCAGAGCATTCGGGCTGGGACGGACCCCGTCTTTCGTCTTCACCCAACGCAGCAGCATCATGCTGATCTGCGAACCGAATCCCGCTCCCAGGTGTATGGCGTACTCGACGGGATAGGCTGCCGCCTTTCGACAGGTTCAACGGTCCCAGCTCCGGATCGACTTCCTTGAAGTTGGCCACCGGCGGCACGCATCCGGTTTCCAGCGCTTTCACCGCGACCACATCTTCGATGCCGGTGCCCATGGCGTGGCCGGTAAAGCCCTTGGTGTTGGCGATCACGATGCGATCCGCGACGTCGCCGAAAACGCGACGCAGCGCGTGGATTTCAGCGGAGGCGCTGCCGCCGCGCGCCGGCGTGTAAGTTTCATGGGAAACGAAAACCGTCTGTGGCGCGATCTGGCGACGCGAAATGCCGCTGCCCGCTTCGGCTTTGGCGACCAGGGTCTCCATCACCTGGCCGATGTGCTGGACATCAAGACGAGTGCCATGGAAAGCGCTGTTGTTCGTCGTGGTGCACAACACTTCGCAGATGGGCTGAATTCCGCGTTCACGCGCGGCTTCGGCGCTCTCCACCACCAGAGCTGCGGCGCCCATGCCGATAATCATGCCGTGCCGGCGGCGGTCGAAAGGAATGGCGGCGTCTGCGACCACTTCGTCGGTGGCTGCCGCTCCACGTGGCCAGGAAGCCGGCGCCCATCCAATCGATCAGATGATCGGAGGTGACGTCGTCGGCCGAGACCACGATCACCCGGCTGCAGCGCCCGGCATGAATCCAGTCCTCCGCCAGCGCCACCGCTTGCGTAGTGCTCGCGCAAGCTGCGTTGATTTGAGTGTTGGGACCGCGGGCGCCGATGAATTCGGCAAACTGCGAATGTCCCATGGACAGGACGCGGAGCAAGAAGCGCCGGTCGAAGACATACGGTTCTTTGTCGATGGTGGCGCGCAATTCGTCGATGCGCTGGTTGATCTCCTGCACCAGATTGGAATGTCCGTTCGCCTTCGACCGCCCGGGCGAGCAGGCTTTCGAGCATGGCCAACTGCTCGCGGCGTTCGTGGTCGGCGTAATAGCGCGCCATCTCATCGGCGAACGAGTCGTAGCCGGGGAAGGCGGAAGCAAAAATCACACCGGTATCGTCGCGCAAAGCGTCGGGCAATCCCCAGCGCTCCGGCAATTGCGTACCTTTGGTGGTGGTCTTATAGCGCATGACCAGCGGGATGCCGGCATCACGCAATGCGTCAATGCCCGCGGCGATCGCCAGTTGGGTGACGCGGTCGAGAGCGGCGACGCGTTCAGCGGAAATTCCGAATTCCTCTTCCAGATTGAAAGCGCCTCCGCGGCCCGCCAGCTTGATCACGTCCGCGACATCCGTGAGGGTCTCGAACCTGGCATCTCCGTTCGCACTCTTCACCAGGCGCGTGATGTGTTTGTCCAGCATGGCGCGTCCGGAAGCGCGCGGGGATCAGGTCGATGAACTGATCGCCCCGCAGAATGCGGCCGATATTGCCATCATCGAAGATGTGCTCGGTTCCGGGCAGCCCTAACGCCGCACCCGTGATCACTACCGGATCGGCGGTGGAGACGCCATTCTGGCCATGGTAGATCTCGAAACCGCGATCCAGAACATCGGCGAATAGACGGCCAAGTTGGTTGTAGCGATCGCCGTTGGACGGCGCGGCTGGTGTGGAAGAGCCTGGTGCGGCAGAAGCGTTTGTCGCGGACGCCGCCATAGCGGCTGGCTTAGAGGTTACTGTAGGCGAGGAAACAGCCGTTGCAGCTGCCACCAAAGGTTCGCGCAAGGCTTCCGCGGAGCCGCGGCCGAGTCCCGCTGCGTAAAGGCCGCACAGCGCCTGGTTGAACGCGACGAAGATCACCGACTTTGGGATGATTGGTAAACAACGAAACCACATCGCCGTAGCCGCCGAGCACATCTTCGGCAAATCCCTGCAAAGCTTTCTTGGGTCCAACTTCGACGAACATCCGCGCGCCGGCATCGTACAGCGTGCGCAAGCCCTTGACAAATTGCACGGGAGAGGCGACCTGCTGCGTGAGAATGTCCAGCATTTTAGGCACGACGCCGGGCCCCGTGGGATAAAACTCGCCGCTGGTGTTGGCCACGATAGGCAAACGCGGCGATTGCAGGTGCAGGTGCTCTAGAACATGCCGCAACGGCTCGCTGGCTCCCGCCACAATCGTGGTGTGGAAGGCGTGGCTGACCGGTAGTGCAGATACTTCATAGCCAGCTTTTTGGAAAGCTTCCATGGCCTGCTCGACTGCTTTGCTGGCGCCGCCGATCACCGCCTGGCGGCTGCTGTTGAAGTTTGCGATCACGACGTAGCCCTTGATCGTCTTGAGAATCCGCTCAACTTCTTCGAGCGGAGCAAACACCGCGGCCATGCGGCCGTTGTCCTCCGTCGCGACGCTGGTCATACCGCGGCCACGAGCGCTGACGGCTTCGAGCGAGTCCGTAAAGGGAAGAGCACCGGCGGCCACCAGCGCTCCGTATTCACCCAAGCTGTGTCCAATCGTGAAGTTGGGCTCGATGCCGTAAGCGGCCAGAAGCCTGGTCAACGCCAGGTCGATTGCCAGCACGGCAGGCTGAGTGATCTCGGTTTGGCGAAGATCGTCTTCCGCCTTGGCGACGGCGGCGTCGTCGGATTGGTCAACGAAGATGAAATTGCTGAGCGGCTTGCCGAGCAAAGGCGTCATCACGCGATCGGCCTCGGCAAATGTTTCAGCCACAATCGGCTCCGTTGCCCGGATCAATTGGAGCATGTTCGAGTACTGCGAGCCTTGACCGGTATACATGAAGGCGACCTGGGGAGCGGGACCATGACCCCGGAAGATGCCTTGTGCCCGCAGGGCCTTCCACATCGCCGGTTGATTGGCTGCCAGCCCTTTGAGTGCGTTGCCTGATTTGTCCGCCAGTTCGGCGGCGTTGGCGTAGTCGATGGCGATGCGCTCGGGCGCTCGGAGGTCGGATTCAGCAGGGGCAATTGGCGCCGGTGCTCGGCCTGCTTTCGCGTCTTTCTCCACCGCGCGCAGACGCTCGACGAGCGCTGCTTCGGAAGCGGCGCCGATTACCAATGCTCCACGTAACGGAGCTTTACAACAAGAAGAGTTAGAATCCCGGTGAGCATTCTTCCACGTTCATAATTGCCTCTTTAATTTGCGGCGGTATTTCACCAACCGCCACGGTTCGCTTGCCGTTTCCGTTCAGCCTGTGCGGAATGTATTCCTCGAGGACCGCGTGGAAATTTGTGCCGCCAAAGCCAAAAGCGCTCAGGCCAGCCCGGCGCACACCATCCGCCGGCATCGTCCATGGTTTCAGTTCGGTATTGACGTAAAGCGGAGAATGGGCAAAGTCGATGTTCGGATTGAGATGCTCGCACCGCACGCTGGGCGGCAGCACTTTGTCGCGAAGCGCCAGCGCGGCTTTCAGCAGTCCGGCGGCGCCGGCCGCTCCTTTGAAGTGCCCGAAGTTCGACTTGACCGAACCAAGCGCCACGGAGTGCGAGGGAAGATGAGAACTGCTTAGCACGTCGATCATGCTCTGCACTTCGACCACGTCGCCCACGGCGGTGGATGTGCCATGGCCCTCGATCAACGTCACTGTAGCCGGCGACAATCCGGCATTCTGCCAGGCGCGCTCGATGGCCAATTTTTGGCCCACCGGGTTGGGCGCGGTAATGCCCTTTCCCTTGCCGTCGCTCGATCCGGCTATGCCGCGAAGCACGGCGTAGATCTTGTCTCCGTCTCGCTCCGCATCGGCCAGCCGCTTGAGCAAAAAAATCGCCGTGCCTTCGCCCATGACGAAGCCATCGGCCCCTTCGGCGTAAGGACGAGTGCCGGTGGCCGACAGCGCGCCAATCTTGCAGAATTTAACAAAGGTCGAGGCGCCCATGTTGCGGTCGATGCCGCCGGTGACCGCGATGTCAAAATCGTTTGCCACCAATCCCTCGGCCGCCGCGCTGATCGCCGCCATCGCCGATGCGCACGCCGCGTCCACCACGTAATTGGGGCCGTGAAAATTGAAAACGTTCGCAATGCGGCCGGCAATGCAGTTGGCCAATTCGCCGGGCATGGTGTCTTCGGTTACTTCGGGAATGCGCTTGGCCATCCGGTCGTGCAATTCGCGAGTGATTTCGCGGCGCAGACTTTCCGGCAGCGCGGCGAAGCTGGCACTTCCGGCCAATTCATGAGCGTATTCCGGGAAGTACAAGCGCAGCGCGGTGAAATAGTGCTTCTCCCCCGCCATGGCATTGCCCAGGATCACAGCCGTGCGATTGTTGTCCAGCGGCCGGTTGGGATAGCCATAGTCTTCCAGTGCTTCGCGGGTGCAGGCGATGGCCCATTTTTGCGACTCATCCATCGCGTCGACCACTCGCGGCGGGATCGCCAGGCGCCATTTCATGGGCTCCCATACGTGCTCGCGCACCCAGCCGCCGATCTTTGAGTAAGTCTTGTCCGGGGCGCTGTGGTCGGTATCGAAGTAAAGCGCCGGGTCCCAGCGGTCCGGCGAAACATCGCTAATGCTGTAGCGGCTATTTTTCACGTTCTCCCAGAAGGCCGAAACGTTGGGTGCATCGGGTAGGACGGCTCCCGCCCCCACGATGGCGATCGCTCGATGATTCGTATTCTCCATGATGACGCTCCCTCTCGACTGGAACCGGCAACTGACCCCTTCATCCTGGCGCGATGCCAGCCCCACATCTCCAAATGCTATGCGGCCAGGCCCTTGCCCTTCGCCGCGCGGCTGTAAACCACGTCCGCTATAAAATCCATGTCTGAAATCAGGCCGGCTTGCGCCCGATGAATCGCCGGCAGTCCTAAATTCGCTTCAAATGCCGGCATATCCGCATCGTCCACCCCGCCGGCTCCGCTGACCCAGCGCAATCCCTCTTCGGCAACTTTCAGGGCCGCTTCGCGAGCGAAGACCCGGCTCAGAGCCGCCAGCGCTGTCGCGTCAAACCGCCCGTTAGCTTTTTCATTGAGCTTGCCTTCCGCCATTCGTGCGGCACGGCGGGAGAGACAGCCGGCACTTTCCGCGTAGGCGATCAATTCACCCAGGCGCAAAAGAATATGTTGGTGGCGGGTGAGGTGCGCGATACGCGCTTTCTCCATCACTTCGGCCAACGCGTGCAGCGCCAGCGCCGCAGTGTCTGCCCCTACATTCGGATGCAGGGCGTGCAGGGCTTCCAGCCCGCGAGCCTGCTCGTGATAATGCTGCCCGCGCGTTTTCAGGTGAAATTGCCAGCGGTCGCGGCTAATGGTCATCTCCATGATCTCGGAGGTGCCTTCGTAAATCGTGGTGATCCGCGCGTCTCGCCTGATCTTCTCCACCATGTACTCGCGGGTGTAGCCGTAACCACCCAGGGCCTGGATACTGGCGTCCGCGGCCAGGTTCCCCGCCTCGGTTGCCATGTATTTCGCGATGGCCCCTTCGGTGTTCAAACTCCCTTCATTCGCGTCGATGCGTTCGGCAGTTTCTTCGATGTAGGCTCGAGCAGCCTCCAGCCGCACCATGTGCGGCACAATCAGCTTGTGCGTATATCCCTGTTTCTCGGAAAGCGGCGCTCCGGCTTGGATTCGCTTGGTCGAGTAAGGAATCGCGCGATCGAGCGCGGCCCATCCAGCTCCCAGGCCGAACGCCGCAACCATCAGCCGCGTGTATCCAAAAACTGCCTGCGCCTGGTTCAGTCCTTGTCCTTCCACACCGCCCACTAGCCGGTCCGCGTCGACATACACATCATTGAATGCGAGCGCTGCTGTGTTGCTCAGGCGAATGCCGTGCTTGTCCTCCGGCTTATCGTGGTTGAAGCCCGGCGCGCCCTTTTCAACGATGAACCAGCTCGGGCCGCCCGGCGTGTTTGCCAGCACGGTGTAAGCATCCGCAATCCCGCCATTGCTGATCCATTGTTTGCTGCCATTGATTTTGTATCCAACCACGCGGCCGTCTTGCATGACTCGGTCAGCTGTAGTGCGCAGGGCCGCCAGGTCACTTCCGGCTTCGGGCTCCGTGGCTCCATAGGCGAACAACAATCCTTCTTCCGCAATGCGAGTCAGCCATTGTTTCTTTTGTGCCGGAGTGGCGCCGACGGTGATCGGATCGCTGCCGAGAAATGTGGCCAGCACGGCCGTGGCGACACCCAGGTCGATCCGCGCCATCTCTTCGCAAACGCAATACACATCAAACGTGCCGCCGCCCATTCCGCCGAACTCCTCGGGAATGAACAAGAGTTGAATGCCCAGTTTGTCCGGGCTGCACATATACCGGACCACCTCCAGCGGACACTCGTCGCGCGCGTCCAGATCCAAAAGTTCCTGGTCCGGCAGGCGCTTCTTCGCAAAGTCATGGAGTGATTTCAAACTCATTTTCAGCGTTTTCTTCGTAATCATGTGCGGTTCCTCTCTTAAACCGAAACGGCGGATAGTTCGCGAATCTTGGTTGTTAATTCCGGCAAAAATTCCAGCAGGTCTTCCACGATTCCTACGTCTGCCACTTGAAAGATGGGGGCCTTGGGATTCTTGTTGATAGCCACCAGGAAGGGATTGCCTTTGATACCGACCAGGTGCTGGAACGCGCCACTGATGCCGCAGGCCAAATAGACCTTTGGCTTGACGGTCTGGCCGGAGGATCCGACCTGGCGGGACTTCGGCATCCATTTGGCGTCGACAACAGGCCGCGAGCAGCTCAACGCCGCACCCATTGCGTCGGCCAGTTCCTGGGCGATCACCAGGTTCGCTTGTTCTTGGATGCCGCGGCCAACGGAAACCAGGACCGGCTGCGTGCTGATGTCCACATCACCCGTCTCCGCGACCACTGTCCCCAGAAAACGCCGTCGCGCCGTCAACTCGCCCACCTCGGATGATTTATCGGCCACCCTTCCTGCTGCGCGAGCAACTTCCACTGGCTTGAAAGCGCACGGCCGGATGTTAATCACCGCTCCAGAGGAAATATCACAACGCACGTGAGTGCTGATCTGCCCTCCGAATTCCTGGCGGACCATCTTGAGATGGGTCCCCTCAAGACCTTCGATGCTCAGCACATCTGAAACAAAAGCGGAATTCATCTTGATGGAAAGACCCGGAGATAGATCGACTCCGAAATGCGCATGCGGGACGAGGAGAATGCTGTCTCGCGGCAGGATTTTCAGCAGCGCGTTGCGCACCAGTTCCGCGTTGGGGTAGGCAAGAGCCTGGTTCGCGATTTTCCAGATTTCACTGTAGGAAGCACCCAGAGCCGTGCAAACCGCATCGAGCTCTGCTCCCCAGCCGGTAACGATCGCCGTAAGCGGCGCTGTGGCATCAATCTTCTTCGCGGCTGCCAGCAACTCGCCCGCCGTTTCATCAGCCACTCCGTTCTTGTGAATAATGTAGGCAAAGATCTGAGCCATTATCTCAGCCCTCCTTTGTCCTTTAGTAGTTGCACCAGTTTCTCGATAATCTCTTTTCTGCTTCCTTGCAGCATCTCGGCTCCCTTGCCCAAGGCAGGCACGAAGTAATCCTCTCGCTTCGCTTTCGCGGCCGCCTCTCCCACGGTACTTGCATCGATACCCAGGTCCGACGCGCTGAAGGTGGGAATATTCACGGAGGCGACCTGGCGGATTCCCCGCATGCCAACGTAGCGCGGCTCATTAATGCCTGTTTGGATCGAGAGCACGCACGGGAGATCGATCTCATTCATCTCTTTGGTCCCGCCTTCGATTTCCCGGCTCACTTTCAGCTTTCCGCCTTCCAGCACTTCAATGGAATTCACCAGGGACGCGAACGGATAATCCAGCAGCGCCGCCAGCATTCCACCCACTTGGGCGCCACCATCGTCGGCCTGCACCCCGGTCAGGATCAGGTCGTAATGACCCTGCTTCACAAATGCTTGAAGGATTGTTGCGATGCCCTTGCCGTCTGATCCGGAAAAGGCTTCGTCCGAAATCAGCACGCCCTGGTTCGCGCCCATGGCCATCTCTCGGCGCAGGACTTCTTCATCCTCGTCTCCGCCAACTGTGACCACGGTGACGCTTCCACCGATTTTCTCGACCATTTGCAGGGCTTCTTCCACCGCATAGTTGTCCGGCTCATTCACTGAATAGACCAGGTCGTCGCGTTGAATATCCTTGCCACTGCTGTCGAGTGCGATTTCGTTTTCAGAAGTGTCGGGCACTCTTCTTATGCAAGTTAGAATTTCCATGCTCGCTCCTCCCACTTGGATCTGGGCCCAAAATCCTTCACATCACCTTCGGGCTGTCGCTCGCAATCTGCCGGTCCGCCAATTCCGCCAGGTCGATGGCGGTCATCTTTCCTTCCAGGCCCGCGACCTTGATCGCATCTTCCAGGTTCACCATGCAGTACGGACAGGCCGTGACGATTACGTTCGCCCCGGCTTCCGCCGCCATCTGCACTCTTTTTACGCCCATCCTCTGTTCTTCTTTCGGCTCGTAGAACAACATCAGTCCGCCACCGCCGCAGCAGAAGGAGCGGTCGCGGGACCGGGTCATCTCCACTCTCTTCAAGCCGGGAATCGCGTCGAGCACATCTCGTGGTTCGTCGTAAATCTGGTTGTGCCGTCCGAGATAGCACGGATCGTGGTAGGTGTAGACGTCTCCGTCCTTCACCGGATTGAATTTGATCTTGCCGGTCTTCACTTCCCTGGCCAGCAGCTGGCTGATGTGTTCCACCGGCGGGACATCTTTGTAGTCATTCTTGAGAGCGTTGTACGCATGCGGGTCGGAAGTGACGATGCGCTGAGCTCCGGATTCCTTGATCGCCGCTACATTGTGGTCTCGCAAAGCCATGAACAGCAATTCCTCGCCGAACCGCCGCACTTCATGACCGCTGTCTTTTTCCACGGAACCCAGGATTCCGAAGTTTTCTCCCACATGGTTGAGAATTTTTGCCGTGGCCCGGCCAATGCTCTGAATCCGGTTGTCGTAGGAAGTGATGCTATCGACAAAATACAAAGAATCCGCGCGGCCTTTTCCATCCAGGATCTTGATGTCGCAGGTTTGCTGGAACTCTTTGCCGCCTGCCCATTCGGCTCTTTTTTTCTCCATCTTGCCGTACGGGTTTCCGCGGCTTTCGATGGCCTTGAGCGGCTTTTGCAGGCTCTGAGGCACATTCCCGTCGTCGATCATGCCTCGCCGCAAATCCACGATTTTGTCGATGTATTCCACCAGCAGCGGGCACTCTTCCTCGCAGGCGCCGCAGGTGGTGCAGGACCAGATCTCATCGCTGGAGTAAATGCCGCCGATCAGCGGCTGATGATTCGTTGCATTTCCGAGAACCGGAAAGTGCACAAAACTGTAGTCCCTCGCCTTGGTTGTCAAGAATCGGGGCGATAGCGGTCTTCCTGCCGCATTCGCGGGGCAGTTGTCCGAGCACCGGCCGCAGTCCGCGCAGGTATAAAAGTCGAGCATGTGCTTCCAGGTGAAATCTTCAAACTTCTTTACGCCGAAGGATTTCACCTGATCGAGGTGCTCATCGGAAACTCCCCACTTCACGGGCTTTACAGTTCCCCGGTCCAATTTTGCAAAATAGATATTGAACAGCGAGGTTTCCACGTGGAACTGGATTCCAAACGGCCGGTAGCACAGCAACAGGTAAAATGTCACTTCGTGGAGAAATGAGGCTCCCACATGGAGATTCCTGAGTGTCGAAAACGAAACGGAGGCGAGCGCACTCTGCAATAACCACGGCAGTGACAGGATAGAAGCAAATTCAACGCCCTGGCCTGCTGGAGAAGGGCCGGCGGCTTTCGTGGCTTCGAAAAGGCTGTCTGCCACCATCAGTATGGCGATCAGCGCCAGCAGGAAAATCGCATCGGCCGTATGAGCTTTGCCATACTTTGCCGGCACCGCGTAACGCATGGGTTTAAAGACCACCCGGCGAATCATCGCCACGATCACCGCCAAGAAGACAATCGTCGCGGCATAGTCGGTCGTGACCCCGTAGAGATAACTGACCCTTCCGGGCAACCCGGGAATCGCGAAGTTTTCATTCAATCCCAGAATCAGCAAATCGAACGCGCGAATCGCCAGAACCAGAAAACCAGCAAAAATAAAAATATGAATGATTCCCGCGGTCATGTAGCGCGGGTGCTTCCACTGCCCCAGCCAGAATTTCAAGAGCCTTTCGAATCGAAGCCACGGCCGGTCGAAACGAAAATCGCGTTCGCCCCGAAGAAGCGGCGTCATCCGCTTCCACACGATATAGGCAAAACACGCGATGCCAAGAACGTGTATGAGCAAGAACATCTCTCGCTCAGGATTCAGCCAGTAGGTTGTTTGCGCCGTTGCTTGGATGGCTTCCAACATCTCCCCCAACTCCTCCTATTCCGCAGAACCTCCCCGCGCGCTGCCCGCCTCGGAAACACACCCAATGGAGATCGCTGCCGCGCCGCTCGCCGGCACGCTTTGCATTTCTTGCTGTTTGTACTGGCTTAAACCGAGTTCCCGATCCGTGGGGTCATTCGTAACGAATGGGGCATCTGCTTGTCGAAGAGTCTTTGCAACACTGAGACAGGCGTACCGCCGGGCGTAAATAGTTTCGCGATCTGACCGGGTGCACATTACGTTAATCACGCTAGTCCCGCGCGTGTTTTATGTATGTGATGTACAGCACAAATTGCGGTGTCTTGAGTCACATGTGCAAAAGTGGGGGGGAAGCGGGGAGGCGCGGCAGGAAATCGCCCGCAATTCAGGGATTTCGTGGAAGATGCGGTCGGGCTGCGCGCTTATCGCAACCGCAAGAGAACTGACAGAGCTCACTGTTCTTGTTTTTCGAACACACCACGGCCTGCGAAGCGGCTTTCACTACAGTTCCTGGGAAACTTGCGCGGTCACTTCCCGGCCAGACGCTGGGCTATGATGCCATAGACGAGCGGGCTGAACATCATTCCGATGTGTGTGGCGGAAACTTCGATATCGATCTCGGGGTCGCCTGTACGGCACGCCCGCCAGTTCAGGATGCCGTCCGTCTTGGTGTAGATCGCGGTCTGGCGCATGGATTTCGGCAAAACTCCCTGCAGCGACTCCACGAAATCGCAGGTGCACCGAGCGGTGTAGCAGGCCGGCAGCACGTCGCGGCCATGCCGTTCGAGTATTTGTTTCCGCACCAGGTCGGCGGCGTGCAGAATCGAAGCATGGGCTTGGAGGCCCCGGATGGGCGCTCCAAGTGTGATTACCGAAGCAACGCGATCAGGCATCTGCGCAGCGGCAGAGAGCGCGATGGCTCCCCCCAAGCTGTGGCCGATCAAATGAATCTTTCCACGTGTCGATTTGCAGGCCTGCTGGATGGTTTCGTTCAGGTATCGCCGGATTAGGAGGTTGGGACAATCGGCATTCAGCCGGATTCCCGAGTAGAAGGGCTGGTATCCGATCCTGCTCAGCCATTTGGCGATCTGCGATAGATACAGGTCGGTCCCCAGAAACCCCGGAACCAGCACGACCGCCGAACCATCCCCGTGTGGAACCCCATACCCCCAGAAAAGCGGAGAAAGCTGCAGGAAAGTCAACTCCACTCCGACCATCCACTCGTGCCAGATCGAAGATGGCTCCGGCGGCTCCGCTTCCTGCTTCATTCGTCGCAACGGTGGACGAACTTTCATGTGTCTCTCAGACTATCTAAAAAATTGCGCTTCGCAAACTGCAATTAGCTTTGCGCTTGCGAATTGGTCAATCGGCTGCTGTGCCGATTCCTGCCGTTGGCGCCAGGAATCTGCACAGCAGTTCCCATTGGGACTAGTTAAGCGCCTTTCACGCAATGCTCGCGAGATCAGGCCGAAGTAGCAACGATGGTTCCTCCTTACGCTATATTGTGCCCTGCCACAGGCACTCTCCTGCCATGCACTCGCGGGCCAGCCTAGCGGGTCGCTTCTCTACCCGTCGCCTTCCGCGGTTTCATGGCCAGGTTCAGCAGCGACTTCTCGGCCGTCACCAGGTTCTTGACGCTCTTCTCGGTCAGTTCTCCCAACAACTCCTGCGCCGGCTTGCGCGCCGCTTCCTTATGATCGCCCTTCCCTTTCCCGATCTTCTCCATCTGCTCGATGGCCAGGTTCACCAGCTTCTTCTGCGCTTCCGCGTACTTCTCCGTCCCTTCCCGCGCCATCTCCGTCAACACCTTCATCCGTTCCCGCGGCGCTTTCCCGCCCGGCCTGGTCTCCTTCATCGCTTCGTTTACTTCCTTCGCCGCCAGGTCCAGAAACTTCCTCTCGCTCTCGATCAACCCTTCCAGTCCTCGCCGCGCCAGCTCCGCTACTCTCGCCCCGGCCTGCATCCCTTCCCCTTCCCGGTACGATTCCGCTACCGCGTGCGTTTCTTCCGCCGCCGCTTCCAGCAACCGCTTCTGCAGCCCGATCAGCGTCTCCGCCCGGTGCCGCGCCACATCCGCCATCATTCCCGCTGCCACCGGTAGCGGTAGCCCTTCCTTCATTCCTTCCACCACCAGCGCCGTCTCTCCGGCTGCCAAATCCAGCAAGATCTTCCCGGCGGCGGCCACGTTCTTCATGCCCTCGTCGGCCATTCCCGCCAGCACGGCTACTGGATGGAATCCCCCTTTGCCAAACTCCTCCCGCGCCATGCCGATCAACAGCGCGTTCTCTTGCGCCGCCAAATCCAGCAGAATCCTCTGCGCGGCCGTAAAACTCGCAAAACCCTGCCGGGCCCAACCTGTCAGCGGAAATGCCGGCGGTGCGGCCCGTGTCGCTTTCTTTTCTCTCGCGGTCATGTTCGTTCTCCTTTCAGTCGTGGGATACTGCGTTGCAGTATCCAATCGAACTGTACGTCTCCGCTCCTCCTGTGTCAAGCTATTTCTTCAACCCGGGGGCCGGACCACTTGCATCGGGAGGAGCCATGAAAAATCCGCAAGTTCTCATCCGCAAATATAGCGATCGGCGCCTTTACAATACCGCCACCAGTCGCTACGTGAAGTTGAAGGACATCGCCCGCATGGTCCGCGATGGCATCGACGTCCATGTGGTCGACGGACGCACGGGTAAGGACCTGACCCGCGTCATCCTTACCCAAATCATCGCGGAGGACGCCAAGGACCGGCAGGTCGCCTTGCCATTGCAACTCTTGACACAAATAGTCAGGGCGTCCGATGAGGCCAGTCACGATTTTTTGGCCTGGTATCTGGACAATTCGCTCGACCTTTATAAGCAGGCCCAGAATTCCGTTAGCACAAGACTCAAGGAAGCGAAGAATGTTGTCTCGAACCCTCTCGATTTCGTGCAAAACCTTCTGGCAGGCCACACCTCGCCACCCGCACCGGAAGGCGCGGAAGTCGAGAAACTCCGGCGTCGCGTCGGGGAACTGGAGACACGCCTGGGTCAGAAGGGTCAGCGGACGCGTCGCCCGCCCAAACGGAAACGCGCGTCCAGAGGAACTGATGATAAATCTGAATAAGCCTTTTTCGAGGCTCTCAATGCGCCGCCGGTACGAGGTGTGGTTTTTGCGGCTGGGCTTGGCCGATGGCGCAGGTGCATGGTGGTTCCGATATTTGCTGCTGAACCCGGGCCGAGGAGGTTGTCCCTCAAATCCTCAGGGATATCCTGCCCAAGTCTGGGCAACGTGGTTCCCGCGAAACGGAAAGGCCCAGAGTTGGATCCAGGGATATCCACTCGAGGAACTTCGTCTCAGCCAGCGCGAGGCCAGTCCGTTTGTTTTGAAGGTGGGCGAAAATCACATCAGCGAGGATGAATGTCGCGGAGCTATAAAAGCCGGCGATCGGCGGATCACCTGGGATTTGCATTACAGGTCGTCATTCCGCGTGAACGTGAGCAGCATGGGTTGGATCGGTTTTTCGCGCACGCCCCATTCCGATGCGCTCTTTTCCGGCCAAATTACCCTGGATGGCTGTTCGTTTCAAGGTGAACCCCTCGGCTATGGAATGCAGGGTCACAATTGTGGATATCGCCATCGCAATTTCTGGACTTGGACGCACCTGCATTTTCCTGGAGCGAATAATAATGGCTCGACGTTCGAGGCGCTCGTCTATGAAATGCCTCTGGGCCTTTTCTTTCGCAAAGCCGTTCTGTGGCATAACGGCCAAATCTATACGTTTCGCGGTTTTCGTGAAGATGTGCGCGAGCTTTGCAAACTGGTTTGGAGGTTGCGATGTTCCGCTGGGCCAGACGTGCACCTGGAAGTGGAGATTCGGGGACGAGAAGGTTTTGTGCACCGGCTTTCCTATTTGAAAACCGATTGTTCGGGGCAGTTTGAAGTGGCGAACGACAGCTTGGCGCAGGCGCGCATGATTCTCCAGCTTCCCGGCAGGCCCGCGGAAGAACTAACCACCGATACGGGCGCTGCGCTGGAGATGGCCGGGGACCGTAGCGCGTAATGGCGTTGGGCTGCCAGGGAGTATTTGCCGGCGGAGGGCTCGCTTCTTTGTGCCAGTCGCTAGGCTGGATTGGTATGAGGAGATAACCCGGAGAGCGACTGCCATTGACGAGCCAGTGTCTGGGTTACCAGGCGGGAGGTCAGCGTCAGCGCGCTCCAATCCAGCGCCATCAAATCTCGCACTGAAAGCATCGAAAAAAGCCGCGCCACGGCATCGCCACAGTGGGCCAGCGCGTACCCCGCCACCACCGAATCGATCCGCTCGCTGGATCCCGCGATATCTTCCAACACTCCCTCGAGCGTGAACGATGCCTTGCGGAACATCAGCAGGGCCGTCGGAAAGTGGACACCCTCCATCGCGATCTCATCCAGCAGTCGCATCGCGTCCATGGCTCCCGGCCACTTGGTCAGCGGCAGCCGGTCCAGCAGCCTCGTCACGTGTTCGCGGATGACGCGCCGCGCCCAGCGATTCTTCGCCCCACGCAAACAAAGTTGCTCGATGGCCCCGGATACGCCGCTCGAATCGCGCAAGATCAGCATCACTACCAGAAGAAAGACGCTCTTGCGCTGCTCCAAAGTGAGGCGCTCCGTAAGTGCCCAGTCAAGGATTACCAGTTCATCACTTCTCTTGTCATATAGTATATTCCCAGCGTGCGGGTCGGCATGGAAAATTGCGTTTTTCTCCGGGGCCAGCACCGGAACAGCGAGCAGCGCTTCGGCCAATCTCTCGGCCACCCGCTCGCGCAGCCTGGCGGAGCGGATAATCGCCTCCGTCACTTTCCTCCCCTTCTCTCGAGTGAGGGCTGTGATCGTGGCCGTGGAAAGCTGCGGTATCAGATGCGGCACTCGCACTCCCGGAACAGAGCGATACGCGGTTAGAGCGTTCAATAGCGTGGCTTGTTCGCGGGGGAAATCCACCTCATGCGTCAGCAATATCTGGATTTCCTCGAGCGTCTCCGCCACACCCCCAAGATGCATGCCCACGGTGCGATGCTTGTGCACAAGATGACGCGCGAGCTGCCGGAGGATTTTCATATCCTCCGCGTAGCAGTTCGGAATGTGCGGCTTCAAGACTTTGAAGACCCCCCGCTCCCTCCGCCGGCTCTTGGGGTTTCGCCAAGTGAAGCCTGCCACGGCGCTCACACTGGCCTCGGAAAGCATCTTGGCTTCGAGCCTTACGTCGTAGGTTTTAAGTTCTGATTCCAATTCCCTTCGAATGATGGCGTGAACCTCTTCGATGCTCACGTCGGAGATTCCGTTCTCCAGCTTGATCAGCGCGCGCCGCAGCCGGGGATCCAGGTCGCGATTCCGCGCCAACATCTGGCCGATCTTCTGCAGCCCCGGCACTTTCGCGATAAACCGCAATAGACGCACTTCGGGGGGCGTGTCCGGCGCCAGTCCCATCTGTTCCACGATTTTCGGAGCTAAGCGGGAAGCCGACAGTTTCGACACGACGAACAGCATCGCCTCTCGCACCAGGGGACGCCATCCGCGGTGCACCTCAGGAACCAGCAATTCGACCGGCACCATGCGCACGGTCCACTTTCCCAGTTCCTCGCGCCAGTACTTCCCGCCTTCACTCTCCAGCGCCGCTTGGACAGCGGCGATTTTCTCCGCGGGGGTTTGGTACTCCCGCAGAAACGGATCGAGTTGTTGCAACGGTTCGTTACCGAGTTTGATCGGATTCTCCACGGTACCTCGCTTTGTCACTTTCCGGCGCCCGGACAAGCATGCCGGTGGCGACTTTCACGCTGCGCCCTGAAGAATCAAGCCGTGGCTGCTACCGCTTTTCTTGTTCCTACTGTTTCCTTCCTCGCTACGCGCCGTGTCCGGTGTCGCGGCCGATGGGTTTTCCGCACTTCCTCTTTTGCCGCCTCTTTTCGATGGCTCATGGCCAGCTTCAGCAGCGACTTCTCGGCCGTCACCAGGTTCTTGACGCTCTTCTCGGTCAGTTCTCCCAACAACTCCTGCGCCGGCTTGCGCGCCGCTTCCTTATGATCGCCCTTCCCTTTCCCGATCTTCTCCATCTGCTCGATGGCCAGGTTCACCAGCTTCTTCTGCGCTTCCGCGTACTTCTCCGTCCCTTCCCGCGCCATCTCCGTCAACACCTTCATCCGTTCCCGCGGCGCTTTCCCGCCCGGCCTGGTCTCCTTCATCGCTTCGTTTACTTCCTTCGCCGCCAGGTCCAGAAACTTCCTCTCGCTCTCGATCAACCCTTCCAGTCCTCGCCGCGCCAGCTCCGCTACTCTCGCCCCGGCCTGCATCCCTTCCCCTTCCCGGTACGATTCCGCTACCGCGTGCGTTTCTTCCGCCGCCGCTTCCAGCAACCGCTTCTGCAGCCCGATCAGCGTCTCCGCCCGGTGCCGCGCCACATCCGCCATCATTCCCGCTGCCACCGGTAGCGGTAGCCCTTCCTTCATTCCTTCCACCACCAGCGCCGTCTCTCCGGCTGCCAAATCCAGCAAGATCTTCCCGGCGGCGGCCACGTTCTTCATGCCCTCGTCGGCCATTCCCGCCAGCACGGCTACTGGATGGAATCCCCCTTTGCCAAACTCCTCCCGCGCCATGCCGATCAACAGCGCGTTCTCTTGCGCCGCCAAATCCAGCAGAATCCTCTGCGCGGCCGTAAAACTCGCAAAACCCTGCCGGGCCCAACCTGTCAGCGGAAATGCCGGCGGTGCGGCCCGTGTCGCTTTCTTTTCTCTCGCGGTCATGTTCGTTCTCCTTTCAGTCGTGGGATACTGCGTTGCAGTATCCAATCGAACTGTACGTCTCCGCTCCTCCTGTGTCAAGCACATTTTTGATCTCTCGATTGGGCGCTCTCTTAACGCGATGCGCGGCGAGTACCAAACCTTTATGAGGACAGTAGACTGCAGGGAAATGTGCAGGTCATAGAAGAAGTTTGGGCTCGAGATTCAAAACCCTGGATAACTCTGGTATGGATCCCCACGTGGATTGTGAGAGGGGCCGGGATGGAGAAGTGAAACTCGCCACGCGGTTCGTGAGGTTACAAATTCAGCGGACCACTGCTCGCGCGCTCCTCGGAGTGCACAGCATCAGCAGCGCTCCGGCAAGTGCGGAGGCCATCATCACCGCCAGTCCGTACGAAAGTGATCCCGTTCGAGTGTTCAGGTAGCCGAACAGGTAAGGTCCGGCAAAGCCTGCAACGCTGCCAACCGCATTGATCATTCCCACTGCCGCCGCCGCCGCCGACTGGCCCAGGATTTCGGTCGGGATCGCCCAGAAGCCGGCAGAAAGGCGATGCCCCCCATGGCCACCATCGTGAACAACACGAGCGAGAACGCAATGGACCGGGGTCGTGCCCAGTAATGACCAGCCCCAGCAAGTCCGGCCGCCGCGATCAGAAAACGGCGCCGCGGAGTGCCAGCGCCTTTCGTGGCTCTTGTCGGAATGCCACCCGTTGACCTGCATCGCGACGAAAGCCGCCAGGTATGGCAGGGCGCCGAGCAGGCCGACATTCACGTCCGAAAATCCCGACTGGCGTTTCAGCATGGTCGGGAACCAGAAAATAGAAGCAGTACAGCACGAAATAATCCAGAAAGCATACCGAGGCCAGCAGCAGAATCGTGCGAGACCTGAGCGCCTGCCTTGATCGAGATCGCTTGCGCGCCGGCAGGCTTTTCTTCGCTCAGCTTTCCTTCAATCCATTGCCGCTGCTCGGCGAGCAAGCCATGTCGCTTCGCCCGGGCAGTCCGTCAAGTAGAAGAACGCAACGATGCCCAGCAGGATGGCCGGCATCCCTTCCAGGAGGAACAGCCAGCGCCAGCCGCTGATGCCGAACCAGTTGTGGCCCGAGAATCCAGCCCGCGATCGGCGATCCAATGACGAAGGATATGGGAATGGCGGACATGAAGTTGCTCGTGGCCTTCGCGCGGTCCTCCTGCATGAACCAGTGGCTCAGATACACGATGACGCCCGGGAAAAAACCGGCCTCCGCCGCGCCCAACACAAAGCGCGCCAGGTAAAGCTGCGCCGGAGTATGCACCAGTCCCGTCAGCGCCGTCAGCGATCCCCACGCGATCATGGTCGCGGAAATCATCCGCCGCGCGCTCCAGCGTTCCACCAGCAAGGCGCCCGGAATCTGCAAGGCCACATAGCTGATGAAGAAAATTCCCGCTCCCAGTCCAAACACGCGGTCGCTGAATCCCAGATCGCGAGACATCCCGATCGCGGCATACGCCACGCTGGTGCGGTCCAGATAATTCGTGATGTAAAGGATGAAAAGAAACGGCAGCAGCCGCAAGGCAATGTGGCGCCGCGTACGGTCCCCAAGCTGGGCCGCAGCGGGCGCGATCGAGCGTGGGGTAGCTACGGCCACTCCGGTGTCTCCGTCGGACTGAGTGTGAATTCGGGCGGAGTATATCGAAATTCCGGCAGTTACTTGATTGAGAATGAAGGCTCACCTGTCAAATGGCCCTTCAAACAGCCCTTGCCATTCGCCAAAATGCTGCCGGCCTTTGATATCCACGGCACTGACGTTGCTCAACGCAAGCGCGGTGGAAGCTGAGCAGAGTGATTTTGGTTTGGAATTTTTGGGAGAAACGCCCGGAACCCCGTAATTTATGGCGCGTAAACCAGCACGCGAAAGGTGCCAGAGATCGGGGCGCGCCGGGGATTGGGATGCTCGG
This sequence comes from uncultured Acidobacteriota bacterium, assembly GCA_963756355.1. Lineage (GTDB taxonomy): Bacteria > Acidobacteriota > Terriglobia > Acidiferrales > UBA7541 > JBGPTK01. The sequence continues at coordinate 185,417 of CAVWOD010000010.1, forward strand.
CCGTCGGCGCGGGCGCCGGGGCAAAATCTGCTGTGTCCACAAAGAGATTGTGGGTCTTGGTATCGAGTCCCATCGTCTTGGCGCCGAATTCGGTTTTGACGGTCTCGACTTCGCTGAATTTATCCGGCGAGTCTTCGTGGAAAATATGGATCATGCCCTCGCGAGTCGAGACGAAGATCAATCCTGTTTCGGGGTCAAAGCCGCGGCATCCACGCCCGCCGGAGATCGGGAACGACTGGATAACTTTTCCATTGTCGGCATCCATCACTACCAGCATCTGCGGGTTGCGGCCGGCGATGAACAGCCGCCGGTGCTGCCGAGTCCATCGCCATGGCCGTGGGCCTTCCCGCCGGGGCCACCGGCCAGCGCGACTTGATGGCGAGAGTGTGGGAATCAATGGCCACACTTCGTTTTTGTCTTCCATATTGACGTAAACAGTTCCCTTGCCGTCGGCGACTGCGAACTCAGGCGCGCCGCCGAGCTCGATGGTCCCCACCACGGTTCCGCTCTTGGCGTCAATCACCGTGGAGCTGTTGGCGATCGCCATTCATGGCAAAAATCCGCTTGGATGCGGGATCGAAAATGACGGAGTCCGCGTCGTTGATCGGCCTTGGCCTCGCCGGTTATTTTCAGGGTTTTCAGATCGAAGATGATCACCTTTCCCTGAGCGCCGTCGGTGATGAATCCGCGGCCAAATTCGCCGGCCAGAGCCACTCCGTGATCCTGTTTCAGGCCGCTGATATTGCCGACCACGCTGCCGGTATCGGCGTCAATTACTTTCATTTCCGTGCCGTGCGACAGGTAGACGCGCCGCGCCGACGGAATCGACAGTAATATAGTCGAAATATTCCCGGTTACTGCCCTCGGCGGCGCCGAAAGTATATTTTTTGAGCAGGTGATACGTACTTTGCGGTGAATGTGCGATCGCCAGAGTGCTGATCAGCAGAGCAAGAGCTAGAGACAGGATGCGCCAGAGACCAGCAAACTTCATGGAATTCCTCCCACGAAATAATCGCTTGCGGAAATCGCCAGCGAAAAAGCAAATCCGGCCGCGAATCAATCCAGCCGAAGGCACCCGCTATCGCGAGATTGTACCCGAAAATAGATTAAGAAAGCTTGCCAGATGGAAGAAATCCTAAAAGGAGGGGAAAGAAAAACAAGTCCGCTTGAACAGCCGTTCCCGGACAATCGCCGCCGCTCAAGGTGAATCACCACGGGAACAAAAGAAGATTTGTTTAATCCTGGAGAGCCAGCCGGTGCATGAGGGATTGGAAACGAGGAGTCGAGCGCAAACTGTCCAATTGCGGGTCGACTTTGGAAAAAACGATGGCGTTGGAACGATCCTTGTAAGCTTTTTCGAGCCAGTCAACCGCTTTATCATTTTCGGAGAGGCCGGCATATACAATCGCAAAGTAAAAAGGGGAGACGTACTTTTTCTTTGATTGCTCCGTCAATTGATCCAAAATTTTCTCGGCACTGGAACGGTTGCCCGAAACTCCATACGCATGGCCCAGGGCCCCTAGCATTGGTGAACTGTCGTGCGAGGCGGTGGCTGCCTGCTGAAGGTCAGCAATAGCTTGTTGATAGGAACCCTTCTGCTCATAGGCTTGGCCCAGAACCATTCGCGGCAGCGCGAAATTCGGATCCAATTCCAGGGTAGTCAGCAACTGTTCGATTGCTTGATCATAGTTGCGCGCCATGTAGAGCCGCCACCCCAAACTGAAATTCATGCTGATCGACAGAGGATCGAGATCGCGCGCGTGGTTCATCTGCACCAGGCTTTCCTGCGTGCGGCCCATGGCAATCAGATAGAGAGAATACCGTTGGTAAGCAGTGGCGTAGCTTGGATTGAGCTCGATGGCGCGGCGGAATCCAGTTGCCGCCGCCGCCCAGTCCCAATCGTAATTAAATTGCACGGTGGCTAGAGACGTCTGAGCCTCGGCGAGCGTGCCATCCAGTTCCAGCGCCTTCAGGGCAGCGGCTTTTGCTTTGGGAGCCACCTCATAGGAAGGAACGGTTCCCACGATGGCCGATCCGATGATGCTGTAACAATCCGCCAATCCGGCGTAGGCCAGAGCATACCCGGGGTCTTTCTGCGTCGCGAGTTGAAAGTATTCAATGGCCTTATTGAGACTCTCCTCCGAACGCTTGTTCCAGTAATAACGGCCCTTCAGATAATCTTCATAGCTTTCCGCGCTGATCGGACGCACTGCAGCCAATCGTTGCTGCTCCTCGGGTGTCAAATTAATTCTGATTTCGTTGACAATCGCACTCGCCACCTGGCTCTGTAAGGTGAGGATGTCTCCCAATGGACTTTCATAAGTTTCCGCCCAGAGATGGCGGTCCGTGGCGACTTGAACCAATTCAGCGGTGATCCGCACGCGATTTCCGGAACGCAGGACTGTGCCCTCGACAACGGCATCCACGTTCAAATCCCGCGCAATCTGCGAAAGCGACTTGTGAGTCCCTTTATATTCCATCGAGGAAGTCCGCGAAATCACTCGCAGCGAACGGATTTTAGCGAGATGCGCGATCAGTTCGTCGGTCATGCCGTCCGTAAAATATTGCTGGTCCGTGTCTTCAGAGAGGTTTTCGAACGGAAGCACGACTACTGATTTGATCTGGTTCGATTGCAGCTTGGCTGATACGTCATTTCGTGAATAGCGCTGAGCTAGCACGAATGCACCAATCACGACAAGCGCCAGAAAAACTCCCAGGAGAAGCGCGCGACGGATCTCAATCTGTTTCTTCTTCGGCGGGTTCAGGGCGCTTTCTGAGATTGGGGGAGATGCCGCTTCGAGATTCGTGGCCGGAATGTGCGCCTCCGGCAAAGTCGCAAGAGCGGCAGGTTCGTTTTTTTCGTTTTCGGACAAACTAATTTCTTCGATCGGAGCAATAAAACGGTATCCGTGACGGGGTAAGGTCTCAATGAAGACAGGGTTCTCCGACGAATCGCTGAGTGCCTCACGAAGCCTCATGATGGCTGTATTTAGACTGTGATCAAAATCGACAAAGGTGTTATCGGACCAAAGGCGCTTGCGGAGATCCTCGCGCGTGACGACTTCACCCGGTTGCTCTAACAAGATGCCGAGAATTCGACAGGGCTGTTCCTGAAGCTTGATTTTCCGGCCCTGCTTGCGAAGCTCACTCGTCCGCAAATCTAGTTCGTACAATCCAAACTGGACGAGCTTTGGCGAACTTGCGGAATTTCTCATGGTTCTGAAGGACGATAGCTGGGGAGTATAACGCCCTGTCACTCCATGGTCAAAGCAGAACACAAGTTACCTGGCGGTCTAACTCCTTTCCCTTGAACGAGCATGCAAGTTATCGAGAAATGTCTTCGATGTGATGAATAGAGCATTGTAATGAACTGGCTGCCGGATGCAGAGTCCGCCGCACGGGGGAGGTTGTCGGGGCTGGGTTCATTCAGAAGCGAAACGACCATCAAAAAGTTCAATTAGCGATTCAAGGCTGCCAATCAGCAACGTCGGTCGAAAGAAATCGCCAAGCCGCGCGATATGGGTCGCGGTTGATCATGCTGGGGATTTCCGGCATCGCAAACGCGAAATGTCCCGACAGTTGTTCAGGCCTTTCCGGTGGATGTAATTTTTAAGGAGAAAATAAGGAGAGAGATGATCGTTTCACCGAGGAACAGCAGGGAGATAGGAACTGGGCTCGAGACCGCGGCGACTAGAATCAGTAAGGTCAAGATCGTCCACTGGGCCGCGCTCGCTGCCATTGTCTTTGCTTTCTTGGTGACTGTGGGATTCTCTGCGCCGGCGAGCGAGGTAACGCCTCTAAAGCTCCTCCATGCGGTGCCGCTGCCCGGGTTTAGCGGCGATTTCGATCACTTTGCCGTGGACGAAAAGGGCGGACGCCTGTTCCTGGCCGGCGAAGATCACAAAACCGTCGAAGTGTTTGAACTGAAAACGGGCCGCCGGTTGAAAAGCATCGCAGGCTTTGGCGCGCCGCACACCATTTTTTACTTGCCCGCAACCGACCGGATCCTGGTCACCGACGGCGATAAAGGGATGATCCAGATATTGCGTGGATCGGATTACCAATTTGTGGGCCATATAGATGATTTGGCCGGTGCGGACTCCGCAAAGCTTGACGCTGCCGCGCAGATTCTCTACGTCGTTACTGGCGGGAAGGACGTCCCCCTCGACTACTCCTTTCTGGTAGCCATCGATTTGAACACCAATAAGAAGATCGCCCAACTGCGATTTGAAAGTAATCATGTGGAAGCGTTGGCGCTTGAATCCGGCACCCCGCGGCTGTTTATAAACATCACGGACAAACACGAAGTGGCAGTGGTGGATCGCAAATCGATGCAGGAGATTACGCGCTGGCCGATCACGGTAGCGGCCGAAAATTCTCCCATCGCTTATGACCAGGCCCACCGGCGGCTGTTCATCGTTTGCCGAAAGCCAGGAATGTTGGTGGTCATGGATTCGGATACCGGCAAAATCGTGGCAAATCTTCCCGCGGCAGGCCGCTCAGACGATATCGCTTTTGATTCAGCCAAGGGCCGCATCTACGTTCCAGGTGGCGAGGGATACATTTCAGTTTTCCAGCAGCAATCACCGGACCAGTATCAGTTGGTGGCGAAAGTGACTACCGAGCCGGGCGCAAAAACATGCCTGCTGGTTCCCGATCTCGCTCGCTATTTCGTCGCGGTCTCCCCGGGGGAAACGAAAGCTACCGCGAAGGTTTTGACGTTTCAAATGTTGCCGTGATGCGGTGCTGTCCTAAATTCAGATTGGCTCGGTTTTTAGGGGGTCGGAGCTTCAGCTCCGACATTAGAAAGCGCTGCAAACAAGGGCTTTAGCCCCTGAAGCTGCATTCTGGAGCAGCGCCGCGACGTGGTGAAGGCTCAGATTAGGACATTACCCGTGATCCGAGAAAAGAGGGTGGCCTCTTCTCAGCGGGAATTGCAGGCTCTAGATAAAAAAAGATTGGGGATCGTATCGGATGCAATGTTTGAGATCGCGACATTAGATTTAGCTTTGAGGAGGATGAAATGGCGAATCCATTGACGCAGGTGAACAAGCGGGTCGGGATACAAGCACCGGTTCTGATTTTTGTCCTGGCGATTCTCTCTCTTACTGTGGCTCGCGCCCAGCAATCCGGGGGAACAATCGCGGGAGCGGTGACGGACCCAAGTGGCGCGGCGGTGGCAGGCGCCAATGTAACTATCCGGAATGTGGCCACGCACGTGGAGCGCAGCGTGCCAACCAATGAAGACGGCTTATACACCGCGCCAAGCCTGGTTCCCGGCACATACGAGGTAACGGTCAATGCCTCAGGATTCTCCTCGACCGTGGTCAGCGATGTTGTCCTGACGGTTGGGGAACGGCGCGAGGTTAACGTCGCTCTGAAAATCGGCCAAACCAGTGAAAAGGTCACCGTCCTGGGTTCAGGGATTTCCGACGTTCAGTTGGCCACATCCTCGGTGGGGAATGTCGTCGATTCGCACACAGTTGTTGAATTGCCCTTGAACGGGCGCGACTGGACCTCCATGACCTTTCTGCTACCGGGCGTCGCCCAGGTTCGTACCCAAAAAGCACTCGGCGTCAGCAACGACCGGCCCAATCGCGGCTTGGGAGTGGATGCAACGATCAATGGCAATCGGCCGCAGGGAAATGACTACCGCCTCGATGGCGTGAACATTAATGATTACAGCTCGGGAGCGCCGGGAAGCATCACGGGCGCGGTACTGGGAGTGGACGCTATCCAGGAATTCTCCGTCATTACCAGCAATGCGCCGGCGGATTACGGCAGGACTTCGGGGGGCGCCGTAAACGCGGCTTCCCGCTCCGGCACGAATTCCTTTCATGGATCGGCTTACGAGTTTCTGCGCAATAGCGCGCTCGACACGCGCAATTTCTTCGACAAAGCGATCGTTCCTCCTTTCAAGAGAAACCAATTCGGCGCCTCGGCCGGCGGGCCGATCATCAAGGATCACACATTTTTCTTCGCGGATTACGAAGGCTTGCGCCAGAGCCTCAGTACGACGAACACGATTACGGTGCCATCGGTGAATGCGCGAGCGGGCCAATTGGTCAGCGGACCTGTGACTGTAGATCCCCTGGTTGCGCCATTCCTGGCGTGCACTTCCGCCAGTTGCTTGTTTCCCCTTCCGAACGGAGCAGTGAATGGCGACACCGGCATTTACAGCTTCGTTTCTAATCAGGTGACCAGCGAGGACTTTTTCACTACGCGGATTGACCACAGGATTTCGGCCTCGGACAGTCTTTATGGCACCTACCTGTTCGACCGGGGCCAGGTCGCTAACCCCGACGCCTACAACATTAAGAACGTAGGGAACCAATCACGCCGCCAGACCTTGGCTCTTGAGGAATCGCACATTTTTTCGCCTACAATATTGAATAGCGCGCGGTTCGGTTTTAATCGCGACGTGGTGATCGCTTTCACCACGCTCAGCGCCATCAATCCAGCGGCTGCCGACCCAAAGTTTGGATTCAACCCGAGCGAAAACGCCGGCATCATCACGGTCGGCTCCGGAGTCACTCAATTCTCCGGCGGACTTGGCGCTATTGGGGAATATCACTTCCATTACAATTCTTTTCAGTTTTACGATGATCTGTATTGGACCAGGAACAAGCATTCTCTAAAAATCGGTTTCTCCGCGGAACGCATCCAATCCAACCAATTCACCCGAGGCTCCAGCCCCAACGGCTTTTACACCTTTGGCAGCCTCCAATCTTTTCTCACAAACCAGCCGACCAATTATGTCTCGCTGATCAGCGCCTCTCTCAGCCCCCGGGACCTTCGCCAGTCGCTGTTCGGAGCCTATATTCAAGACGACTATAAAATTCTTCCGAACCTCACCTTGAATATAGGCCTTCGCTACGAAATGGCCACTGTTCCCACCGAGACGGCCAATCAATTGTCGACTTTGGTGAACTTTACCGATAAGTCTCCCAAGCTGGGTTCTCCCTATTTTGCAAATCCAACGCTTAGGAATTTCGCTCCGCGACTTGGCTTTGCGTGGGACCCGTGGGGAAAGGGCAAGACATCCATTCATGGCGCTTACGGGATGTATGACGTGCTTCCTTTGCCGTATCAATTTGAGCTGCTGACGCTGCTTTCAGCCCCGTATACCTTGGGAGGGAGTTTCGCCTTTCCTACTTCCGGGGCTCAGGCCTGCAATGCTCCCGGCGTTCATTGTTTTCCGACGGGTGGCTTTCCCAATCTCACTGTAAGTACGTTGAGAAACGGGTATGTCGAGCAGGATCCCCACCGAAGTTACGTCCAGCAATGGACCCTGAACATCCAACACGAGGTTCTAAGGAACCTTACGCTTACCGCCGCATACGTCGGATCTCATGGGGTTCATCTTCCCGACCATACCGATGACATTAATGACATTCAGCCGGCCTCACACACAGCGGCAGGCTATCTGTGGCCCACAGTCGCCGGCTCGGGACCTCGACTGTTCCCCAATCTGGGCGGGCAGGTCAGCGCCAACACTTGGTCAGCCAGCTCCGTCTATCACGGCCTGGAACTCCAAGCCATCAAGCGACTCAGTCACGGCTTCCAACTCCAGGGCTCATACACGTTTTCAAAGAGCATCGATACCAGCTCTTCGGGAATCGCGGGCGACACGTTCGGGAATTCCGTCTCCAGCCTGCCCTTGTTTGATCCGAAACTGCGCCGCGGACTTTCTGACTTCGATATCCGGAACGTCGCGGTAGTCAACGCAATCTGGAATGTTCCCAGTCCCGCCTCGTGGAACGGCATCGCAAAATGGACCACATCAGGCTGGCAACTCGGCGAGATATTCACGCTCACCAGCGGCTTGCCGTTCACTCCCACCATCGCTGGAGATCCGCTGGGCCTTGCCAGCGCGGACAACTATGCATTTCCCAGTGACGTCCCCGGCTGCAATCCCGTAAATTCAAACTTCAAGAGCGCCAATCTCCACTATATCAATCTGAATTGCTTCGCGCTTCCCGCACAGACTTCCGCAATCGCAGCGCAGTGCCGCACTTTCGGCGCAATCGCTGGCACCTGCGCCAACCTTCTTGGGGATTCCGGCCGCAATTCCGTGATTGGGCCGGGACTCCGGAATTTCGATTTCTCGCTGTTTAAGAACAACCCGATTCCACGTATCTCGGAGACGTTTAACGTCCAGTTTCGCTGGGAGGTTTTTAATCTGTTCAATCACGCGAACTTCAATCCTCCACCGCCCGCAGCCCGCCAAATATTCACGGCCGCAGGCGCGCTGAACAACAATACCGCGGGAGTGCTGGCAGCCCCCACGGCAACGTTTTCACGGCAAATGCAGTTCGCGCTAAAGCTGATTTGGTAGCAGAGAATGAAACCTGGCCCGGCGAGTGCACATAGAACGGAAGGAGAATGAAATGCCACGGTCGTGGAGAATCGGCGGCAAACGGAACGTGGCAGGAAACGGCCTCACGCGTTATTTCGTCCTTGTCATGCTGGCCGCAGCTTGGCTTCTTAGCTGTGCTCCGCAGCTGCGAGCGCAGGATCGATTGACCAAGGCGGCGGACAACAAGACCTATGCTCAAACACTCCTCAACGATGTTGTCAACTCGAATCCCGATCTGACCATAGTCGGTTTTCATGCCGTCGTCCCCGGCGCACAAAAGCAAACCATGATCGCGAGCACGCTCGATCGGATCGGAGAAAAGGATGACGAAGAAGACCTCACCGTGGTTGCCCAGCAGGAAATCATCTTGGCGGTCAATCTCAAGGATACTACCAAGTTCAAAGTACATATGCCGTTGAAGGACGCGTCGGGCAAAGTCATCGGTCTGCTGGTCCTTATCTTCAAGAACCAGGCGGATAAAGACCAAGCATACTTTTGTGCGAGGGCACTGAAGATTCAGGACGCCGTGGCCCGGAGGATTCCAAGCTTGGAAGCTCTGCTCAGACCGGCTCCGTAACGGGGAATGGCAAGAACGCCTGGCTGGAGGCAGATGCCCGGCGGAAAGAGATTGCATAGACGTTCAAGTTTAATGAGAGGAGATTGAAATGCCACGATCGCAGAAAATGACATACCTGATGATGCTGTTCCTGGTTTTGGGCGGAGCAATCATGGCCTCCGGGCAGGAGGGAAAGAAAATCTTTGCGCAGAAGCTTCTGGATGAAACGCTCGCCAAACACAAAAACGTTGTGATCATGGCGATGCACGTCACTCCGCCGGGCCAGGCTGACAATGTGATCATCGCCTCCAATATCGGACGCATCGGCAAGAAAGCAGACGAAGACGATATGCGGGTCATCGATACGGGCAAGCCGAACCTGGAAGTGAACAAGAAAGGCGACCATTTCGAAGTCGAGTTAACTCTGCAGGACCAATCCGGCAAGACCATCGGGGCCGTCGGCATCGTGTTCAATTACGAAAAGGGCAAAGAAGCCGAGTTCCAGAAAAACGCGGAGCAAATTCGCGATGAGATGAAACAGAAAACGCCGACAATCGCGAAACTCTTCGAGCCGGTCAGTTAGGGCAACGGGGCGGCCTGGCTGCCATGCGATCAAATTCACCTGGCGTCTCGATTGCCCACATCCATTGGGAGATTCATCTATAGGCGCCTTTCCTGGCCGCTCGAATCAAAGTGAACTCCCGGATCAACAGAAGGTCGAAAGCGGACCACTCGTCCGCAGCCGTTGCACAAATCTGATTTAGTCAGAGCCGATTTTTAGAGCACAGAAGCAGCCGATTTCTGAGAATCATTTAACACCCATATGATCGCGCGTGCTGATCGGAATTCCAAAATTTGGTCCGTGATTCGCGTCTCCAGCGGAAATTTTCTGGAGATGTACGACTTCATGGTATTTGGCTATTACGCCGCCGCGATCGGCAAAGCTTTCTTTCCCAGCGGCAACGCATTCCTTTCGTTGATGTTGTCGTTGATGACTTTTGGCGTGGGGTTTTTGATGCGTCCCCTGGGCGCCATTGTCCTGGGCGCCTACACGGATCGCCACGGGCGCCGCGCCGGCCTGATTCTGACGTTGGGTCTGATGTCCGTCGGGATCTTTTCCATTGCGTTCATGCCCGGCTATGCCACGATTGGCCTGTTAGCTCCGCTGTTTGTACTATTCGGCAGGCTGCTTCAGGGTTTTTCGGCAGGTATGGAATTGGGTGGCGTCTCGGTCTATTTATCGGAGATCGCTACGCCAGGCCACAAGGGATTTTATGTCAGCTGGCAATCGGGGAGCCAGCAAGTGGCAGTTATGTTTGCCGCTCTGGTGGGGGTCGTCCTCAGCGCCAAACTTCCGCTCGAAAAAATGACGGCGTGGGGATGGCGCGTGCCGCTGCTCCTCGGCTGCGCGATTGTTCCTTTCCTCTTCAGGCTTCGCCGTTCCCTCCAGGAAACAGATGAATTCGTAGCTCGCAGGCACAGGCCGAGCACGCCGGAAATTCTCAGCTCTCTCGTTACCAACTGGGGAATCATTGTCATCGGAATGTTGATGGTGACCATGACCACCGTTTCTTTCTATATGATCACCGCCTATACACCCACCTTCGGCAACTCCGTGCTGCATCTGGCAGACATGGACAGTTTGATCGTCACTCTCTGTGTGGGGGCATCAAATCTCCTCTGGCTTCCGGTAATGGGTGCGTTGTCCGACAGGATCGGGCGGCGGCCATTGCTGTTTGCGTTCACACTCCTGATGCTGATTACGGCCTATCCGGCGATGCTGTGGCTGGTGCGCGGGCCTTCTTTCACGCGCCTGTTGCTGGTGGAACTCTGGTTCTCATTTATCTATGGCAGCTATAACGGAGCGATGGTTGTGTATTTGACGGAGATTATGCCGGTTGACGTGCGCACCTCGGGATTCTCGCTCGCTTATAGCTTGGCAACTGCAATCTTCGGCGGTTTCACGCCAGCGTTCAGTACCTACTTGATTCATCTTACGGGGAATCGCGCTGTTCCGGGTTTGTGGTTGACGTTTGCGGCCGCGTGCGGCCTTATGGCAACGCTTTTGGCCAAGCCCCAGAACGCAGTGGTTGAAACTCGGCTTCTAGCAAGTCTGAAAACGTGATCCACAAATCAAATAGTGGGCCTGGATGCGTGGAATTGAAATTTTTTGTAAAACTTTTGTTTTTGGTTGGGGTGGGTGCTGTTTCTGCTTGGGGGCAGCAGGGGGGGCCTTTGACGCTGGAGGCGGCATTGCAGATGGGGCAGCGTCAGAATTTGGATTTGGTGGCGGCGCGGGCGCGGCGGGCGATTGCTTTGGCGGGGATTCGGATTGCCGGGGAGCGGCCGAATCCTACTTTTACGTTTGGGGTGTTGCGGGATAGTCCGCATGAATTTGTGACGGTGGATCAGCCGCTGGAATTGGGAGGGAAACGCGGGCGGCGAATCGAACTGGCGCGGCAAGAGGGCCTGCTGACGGATGTGGAGATTGCGACTTTGGAGCGGCAGGTGCGTCGTAGCGTGCGCGAGGCATTTTTCGCGCTGGCGCTGGCGCGCGGAGTTTCGCAACAGAAGGCGGATGCGTTGAAGCTGGCCGAGCGGCTGCACGGGATTGCCAAAGAACGGTTTGATGCGGGAGATGTGGCGGAACTCGAAGTGGTGCAAGCGGATTTGGAAGTTTCGCGGGCGGAAGCGGAATCTCAAGTGGCGCGGCAGGAACAGAAGATTGCGCTGAACGAACTGGATACGCTGCTGAATGAACCGGCGGCTACGGATTGGGATCTTGCGGGGGCTTTGGATGCGCTGCCGCCGCGCATGACGCTGGACGAACTGGTGGGGCGGGCGATCAATTCGAATTACGATCTGCAGCATCTGGCGCAGGAAACGAAAGTGGAGCAGAGCCACGAATCGCTGCTGCGGGCGGAGCGCGTGCCGAATCTGGGAGTGCAGTTCGGGACGGATTTCAATGCGCCGGGAGATTTCCGGGTGGGGCCGCGCGGGCAGATCTCTATCGACATACCGATTTTCATGCGCAATCAGGGAGAGATCGCGCAATCGTCGGCGACGTTGCGGGCGCTCGAAAGCGAAACAGCGGCGGCGCGGCGATCGGTGGCCGGGCAAGTGGGGACGGCGTTTTATGATCTGGACGCGCGGCTGACGGAAGCGGAGATATTCCGCAAGACGCTGCTGCCGGCGACGGAGCGGCTGGACAACATGGCGGAAGAAAGTTACCGCGCGGGGAAGGCCAACATTTTGACGGTGCTGAGCGCGCACCGCGATGTGCAGCAGGTGCATGGGGAATATTTGAATAGTTTGTTTAACGCGCAGTCGGCGTTTGCGAAATTGGAAGAGACGGTGGGAGTGCCGCTGGATTAGTGGATCGAGGATTGGAATGCTGCGCGGGCTAGGCAATGGCGCTTCGATTGAGATGCTGCGCGGGGTTCCTCACCCCTTTAGAGAAAGTGTGGCGGGTCAGTGTGGGCGTGGGGTTCGGAATGACGGCGCGGGCGGCGGCAGCGGCAAATTGGAGAGAGAGAAATTGCGTGGATTGCTGATGATGCGAATCGGAAAGATCGTTCTGTTGAGTGCGACGATGATTGCGATGGGAGTGGCGGGGTGTTCGCGCGGCGGGGCGGCGGATGATGCCGCGGCGAAGAGTGATGCGGCGGTGGCGGAAGTTACGGTGACGAAAGTGGGGCGCGCGGAGATTCAGCGGATTGTTACGGTGACGGGATCGCTGGCGGCTCTGCCGAACCAGGATGTGCGGGTGAGTTCGCTGGTGCCGGGGCGCATTGCGGAACTGCGCGTGGCGGAAGGCGACACGGTACGCGCCGGCGAGGTGCTGGCCAAGATCGACGAGCGGCCGTTCCGCGACCAGTTGCGCCAGGCGGAAGCTGCGGCGGAACAAGCGAAAGCCAGCCTTGAAAACGCCAGGCTGAACCGCGCGCGCAATGAAACGCTGGTGGAGCGCGGCATCGCGGCTCGCAAAGATGTGGAAGACGCGCGCACGCTGGAAAGCGTGGCGGCGGCAACGCTGCGGCAATCGGAAGCGGCGCTAGCTCTGGCGCAACTGCAGATTACGCGGACGGAAATCGTTTCGCCTTTGAACGGCATGGTGGCGAAACGGTTCGTGAACGTGGGCGAGCAAGTGGACGGCACCAACGCGCAGCCGGTGGTGGAAGTGGCGAACCTCGCGGAAGTGGAGTTGATCGGGAATCTACCGGCAAGCTACATGGGCCGAATGCATGTAGGAGACACGCTGTCAATCACCAGCGAGACGTTGCCGGGTCAGACGTTGAGCGGAAGAGTGGTGGCGATTTCGCCGTCCGTCGATCCGGCCACGAATTTAGGAGTGGTGCGCATCCGCATCGCCAACGCGGCGCACCTGCTGCGCCTGGGAATGTTTTTGAGCGCGCAGGTTCCGATCGAAACGCACAAGAACGCGCTGGTGGTGCCTCCGCAGGCGATTTACCGCGACGAGCAAGGCAAGGCGCAGGTGTATGTGGTCGAGGGAGACAACGCGACGGCCACGGATGTGGAGTTGGGGATTGAAACACAAAGCGGCGACGAAATCGTTTCCGGGGTGAAAGAAGGCGACACGATTATCCTGACCGGCGGATACGGCCTGGCCGACAAGGCCAAGATCAAAATCAAATCATGAACGTCGTGGCCTTCTGCCGGCGCAATATCTACGCGGTTTATTTGCTCACCGCGCTCTTGACGATTGCGGGCGTGGTGGCGATCTTCGAGCTTCCCAGCAATATTTATCCTGAGTTGAACTTTCCGCGCGTGGTGATCCTGGCGAAATCGGGCGATCTGTCTCCGGAAACGATGCTGCTGAACGTGACGCGTCCGCTCGAGGAAGCGGCGGCGACGGTGCTGGGCGCGTGGCGCGTGCATTCGAAGACCATTCGCGGCAACACGGAAATATCCATTCTGTTTAATCCCGATGCGGACATGCAATATTCGGTGCAACTGGTGCAGGCGCGAGTGAGCGCGGCGCGCGGCACGCTGCCGGCGGATACGGAAATCGAAGTCGAGCGCGTCACGCCCACGGTGTTTCCGGTGCTGAGCCTGATCCTGAACGGAAACGTTCCGGACGCGGACCTGCGCGATGACGCGTTTTATGTTTTGCGGCCGATGATCAGCCGCGTGCCGGGCGTGGGCGTGATCGATGTGCAGGCCACGGATGTTCGCGAAGTTTCGGTGATCGTCGATCCGCAGAAATTGCTGGCGCACCGGCTGTCGCTGAATGAAATCGCGGACGAGTTGAAGGCGACCAACAATGTGACGTCGGTGGGAAGGCTGTCGAAGGATTATTTGCAGTATCTCGTTTTAACCACCAGCCAGTTCGCCAATCTCGACGATATTCGCAACGCCGTGGTGGCCATCGAAAACGGAGTGCCGGTGCGGCTGCGCGATTTGGCCACGGTGGATTACGGCACGGAAGACCGCCACACGCTGATCTATGGCAACGGGCAGCCGGCCGCGCTGATCAACATTTCGCGGCAGATCGGCGGAAACATTTTGCAGATGGTGGGGCAGATCAAGGCGCTGACCGGGAACCTGGGCTCGGCGATTCCCAAGACGCTGCGCATTACGGTGGTGTACGACCTGGCGGAATTCGTGCAGGAATCGATTGGCAGCGTGCGCGACGCGATCCTGATCGGCGCGGTGCTGGCCATCGTGATTCTGTATGGATTTCTGCGCGATGGACGGACCACGCTGGTGGCCGCGACTTCGCTGCCGCTCTCGGTGATTGGAACGTTTTTCTTTGTGAAGCTGTTTGGCGGGACGCTGAACCTGATGTCCCTGGGCGGGATTGCGATTGCCATCGGGTTGATTATTGATGACGCCGTGGTGATCATCGAAAACATTTACCGGCACATCGGATTGGGCGAATCGCCGGGGGAAGCGGCCGAAGCGGGAACGCAGGAACTGCTGGGGGCGGTGGTGGGCTCGACGGCCACGACGCTGGTGGTGTTCCTGCCGCTGACTTTATTGAAGGGATTCGTGGGCGATTTCTTTTCGGCGCTGTCGATGACGCTGGCGGTTTCCGTGCTGCTTTCGCTGGTCTTCGCGCTGACGATTATTCCGCTGCTTTCGTTGAAGTTTCTATCGGGGCAGGCGCACAAGGATAGCTCCGAAAAGTTTATCGCGCCGGTGAATCGTGTTTACGAACGAATGGTGCGCTGGTCGCTGGGGCACCGGCTGATCGTTGCGGCCGCGACAGTGGTGTTGGTGGTGGCCGGCGGCGCGATTTATTTCGCGCTCGAGACCGGATTTCTGCCGGAGATGGATGAAGGCGGCTACGTGCTGGATTATTTGACGCCGCCGGGAACTTCGCTGGATGAGACGGACCGGATCCTGAAGACCGTCGAACAGCACATCGCGGCGATGCCGGAAACGGCGGCGGTTTCGCGGCGCACCGGAGCGGAACTGGGACTTTATGCCACCCAGCAAAATAAAGGCGACGTGCTGGTGAAAATGAAGCCGCGCTCCCAGCGCCAGCGCTCGACCCAGGAAGTGATGGACGACGTGCGCGGCTGGCTGGCCAGGAGCGTTCCCGGAATCGATGTGGAGTTCACGCAAATCCTGCAGGACATGCTGGGCGACCTGCAAGGCTCTCCGGAACCGGTGGAAGTGAAAATCTTTGGGAACAGCCTCGGGCAACTCGAGCAGGTGGCCGATCAACTCGGTCCAAAACTACAGGCCGTGAAAGGCCTGGTGGATTACAAAGGCATTCAAAAAGGAAATCCGGAAATCGTGTTTCAGGTGGACCCCACCGCCGCGGGCCGCGCGGGATTGACTTCGGACCAGGTGACGCAACAGGTGAGCGCGGGACTGCTGGGAGCGGAAGAGACGCAGTTGCGCGAATCGGACCGCACCATCGGCATTCGCGTGCGCTTTCCCGATTCGTTCCGGCAGAATTACGACAGCATCCGGCAATTTCCGGTGGTCACTCCGGCTCCGGCGCGGCAGATCGTGCCGCTTTCTTCACTCGCGCAAGTGCGGCAGGTGACCGGTGAAAGCCAATTGCTGCGCGAAAATCAGCGGTTGATGGTGACGTTGACGGGGCGCCTCGAAAATCGCGACCTCGGCAGCGTGATCGCCGATGTGCAGCAAGTGATGCGCAACACGCAGTGGCCGCAAGGCGTCACCTACGAAATCGGCGGACAATATGAAAGCCAGCAAAGTTCGTTCCACGATTTGCTGAGGGTGCTGGGCCTCGCTCTCGCGGCCGTGTTTATCGTGCTGGTGATTCAGTTCCGCTCGTTCGCTCCCGCGTTGATTATTTTATCGGCCGCTCCGCTCGCTCTGGTGGGAGTGTTCGCGATGCTCTGGGTCACCGGAACAGCGCTGAACGTTTCTTCCTTCATGGGAATTATTCTGATGGTGGGGCTGGTGGTAAAAAACGGAATCATCCTGTTCGAATACGTCCACAAGCTGTGGGAAGAAGAACATCTGCCGCTGGACGAAGCGCTGGTAGCCGCCGGCAAAATCCGCATCCGCCCCATCCTGATGACCACCCTGGCCACTCTGTTCGGCCTGTTTCCCCTGGCGCTCGGCCTCGGCGCCGGCGCCGAACTGCAAAAGCCCCTGGCCCTGGCAGTGATCGGCGGCCTCCTCCTTTCCACCTTCATCACCCTCCTCGTAATGCCAGTCTTCTATTCCATCCTGGAAAGCCGATCGGAAACCTAGTTCGCAGCTACCCAAGATGCTTGTCTTCGTCAGCCGAGAAAGCCGAGATTTGACGTAGAGAAGTTCGCGAGATTCGGAAATACCGAGGCCATGTCGGCAGGTTGCACACCGAACCAATTTCCCAATGTCGCGCCGTACTGATCGATTGAGGTGGTGGGAATCCAGCGCCCGTTACTGCCCACATCGTCGGGCCCGCCCAGAGCAAACTGCGGCAATTTCCCGTAGATGTCGCCGCCTTGAACCGCGCCGCCGGCAATCAATTGAACGGTGCCCCAGGCATGATCGGTTCCGCCGCCGGAGGCTTGCTGGAACGTGCGGCTGAAATCGGAAAGAGTAAATGTGGTCACCTGTTGATCCAGATTCAGCTCGACGGTTGCGTTGTAGAAAGCGGCGACGGCCGGGCCCAATTGAGAGAACAGACTGTCCTGAGTGGCAATCTGGTTGTTATGGGTATCGAAGCCGCCCAGGGAACAGAAAAAGATTTGGCGCGAGAGGCCCAGCGAACTGCGGATCTGAAGAAGTTTAGCGATCTGCTGCAACTGCAAACCAATCGAGGTGGTGGGAAATTTGGTTTGCAGAGCCGGCGCGCCCGTGAGGGCGGAAGAAATGGATTTGCTGTCCGCCAGTGCATTCAACGTGATTGTGCTGGCGGACTGAACCAGCGAGATTCCAGTATCGAAAGTCAGCAACTGGTTCACGGCTGCGAGCCGCGATGCGGTTGAGTCCGCGAGCGCAGGCACGGAAGTGCCGCTGGACGAGGGGATGATAGCGAACGGTTGCGTCTGCTGGCCGGTACAGAAGATCGCCGATCCCGCAACAGAGGTGATCGGAGGAAACGCAGAATTCATGTTCAGCGATTGCAGCTTATCCGCCATGCGCCCGGCCCAGCCGGTTCTTCCCAGGCCATCCGGTTGCGAGGTCTGCCATTCCTGCTGCTGATCGGAATGCGAAAAAAGATTGGAGGGGACTCCGATGGACTTGGCCTGAAACTGAGCGCGGGTGATGGGTTGGGAAAGCGTGCCGACATTGGCGAGAAACGCGAGATGGTTCGAGCTGAATAAATTTTGAAGATCCTTGAGCTGAGGGTGCAGCCCGAATTGGTTCGAAAGGATTGAGCCGACCTGCTGATTCGTTTTCGAGGTGATCGGCAACAGGGTTCCCTGGTCCAGCGCGAGGCCGCCACTCGAAAGCGGTTTCCGAATGTTTTGATAGTTGGCATAGCCGGCGGTGTCCATCGGCACGAGCATGTTGTTCGCGTCGTTGCCGCCGAAAAGAAATATGCAGACCAGCGCGCGATATTCATTGGAGGCCTGCGCGAGCGCATTCAGCAATCCGAAGCGGCCAAAGCTGCTGGCCGCGCCGAGGGCAGCAGCGCTGCAGCACGTTCGGCGGATAAATTCTCTTCGCGAGTGATCCATAACTCCTCCTCGAAACGCGGCGCTATCTAATACTCGACCTGATATTGCGATGACGAAAGAATCAGGTAAATCGCGGTCTTGGCCCGCGTCGCATTTTGTGTCGAACCGGCGGGCACGGCATTCACCGCTGTAAGGATGCTCGCGCGAGTGGAAGACGACATCGCGCCGTGCAACAGAAGAGAATTGAGCGAGTCCAGCAGCGCGTTGGGATCGCTTGCCAAGTTTGTGTAGGTGGTGAAATCAACCGTGGTGCCGGTTCCCACCGATCCAAACGCAAACGAGAAAGCAAAGTTTACTCGCAGAAACGCGGTGGCCGTCGTTTGCAGGTCGAATTCCGGGCCGAGTAGCGCCGTGCCAGGAATTTGATAATCCGGCGGAAAGAAATTGAATACGCTTCCGGAACGAAGCGGCGGCTGGCTGACGCTGGAGGAAAAGTTGACCAGCGCCGCTCCATCGCTGGTGGCGCCGAAAGCGCGGGCCAGATTTGCGGCGTAGAGAATGGGCTCGCGCAAGTGTCCGTCGGTTGCAACGGAGGTGGACGGAGCATCGCCGCGTCGCGCTTCCGGATCGAGCAGGATGGCGGCGATTACCGCTTTCATATCGCCCCGCTGTCCCGCGCCAAATCCGTCGAAGCTGCCACTGACAAATACGTCCGCGACGCGCTTCACATAGGCCGGGCTGGGATTGCTGTTGACGAGATGCTGGATGAGTTGCTTGCAAACGAAGGGCGGCAAACTGGGCTGCGCGAAGAGATTGTCCAGCGCGTCATTCAGGTCCGTGACTGCGTTCTGTCCGGCCGGGAGGACCGTTGCCGTGCCATTCACCGGAAGGAGAGTTTTCGATGCCACGTCGTGATTGCTGTCTATCGCAACCATGGCCCCGATGAAATTTTGCGGATTGTGCGTTTGATTTCCTGCAGGCGGAATCGGAGGATAGGTCCAGCCTGTGAAGACACGCGCCAGCGCCTGAACCATGTTTTGATCGTAACTGGGAATGGCGTTTCCGCTCGAGTCAACCACCACCGAACCATCCTGATTGAGCTGGTTCAGACCCAACGTGAAAAGCTGCATCAGTTCACGGGCATAATTTTCGTTGGCGTGCGTGCCTTGCGTCGCATTCGGTTTGTCGTTGTTCACCATGTTCAGGTAAGTCCCCATGGCGGGACTCAACGTGACGTCATGCATGATGGTGCGATAGTTCACAAATGCGTCTTGCGTGAGCAAGCGCATGTAAGGAGCCATGCCTTGGACCGGAATGGTGTTTCCGGAGGTAACCCAAATTTCGCTGAGGGCAAGGGCGACGCGCTGGCGCAATTGATCGGGATTGGTCAGGGCGTTGGTGAAGAGAATCCGCTGCGTTGGCACAAGATTGT
The DNA here is from genome assembly GCA_963756355.1 of uncultured Acidobacteriota bacterium. GTDB lineage: Bacteria > Acidobacteriota > Terriglobia > Acidiferrales > UBA7541 > JBGPTK01. The sequence goes on from CAVWOD010000010.1 coordinate 204,823, forward strand.
TATTCGTAATATCGGCGGCCGAGGGATCGGGAAACGTGGACAAGTTTAGGTTGAACTGATCGGTTAGAAACGGACTAAAGCCAGTTCCCTGGACTTGCGTGAGAAGCGCGGGCGTGGGACCAAACGTAGATTGCTCGAGAAAACGCACCGCTGCGGCAGGCGTCGCGGCTTGCCCTGCGACAACCAGAGCAATTTTCGAAGTCGTGGAAACCGACGGAGCCGGGATCGGGGTTTTTCACCGTCACTGTTACGCTGCCTACCTGGGCCGCCGTTGCCGTGCCTGTCGCCGTCAACTCCGTTGACGAGGCATAAGCTCGTGACCAGCGGGACAGTTCCAAACATCACCTGCGCACCGGAAATAAATTTGCTGCCAGTCACGGTCAACGTAAACGCGCCGACAGCAATCGTAGTGGGGTTGATGGCGGTAACCACTGGGAGTGGATTCTGCAGCGTGACCGAGCTTGAGGCGGTGTCCGAGGCTTTGATTGTGCTGACGGCCTGCACGTTTACGGTGTTGGGATTTGGCAGAGTGTTGGGAGCCGTGAAGAGTCCCGTGGCGCTGATGGTGCCCACCGTTGCATTTCCTCCGGCGACGCCGCCCGCGCTCCAAGTGACGGCAGTGGTGGCAACGCCGTTGAGAGACGCCGAGAATTGTTGCGTGGAACCGGCGCGAACATTGGCTGTGCCGGGCGAGATGGTCAAATTCGATGATGCAGGTTCATTGGTGGCCGGGTTGGAACAACCAATCGCCGCAAGAAAAGAAACCAGAAGCACAGAAAAATACAGGCGCGAAAGCTTCGGCATAGCGAACCCCCAAGTGACTTCACTAACCCGTCGCTGCTGGAAAAGTTGCACGATGCGGACGGATCAGCCGATGGGCTGTCTAAGCAATGACCAAAGTCGCGGGATGCTAACACAGCAGCGGCGCAATACAACTGGCCTGACGGACAGGAAAAAGCCAGTGTCCGCGTGGGGGAGTCAGACGATTGGCGATCTGGCAGGCGGTGATTTTACTTCTTCGGAGCAACAGCGCCTGTAACGAACACGCTCAAGCCGGCAATTGCGCGGGAGGCGTCATCGAATCTGCTGGAAAAAATGGGGCTTGCGAATGTGGGATATAGAGGCGATTAGGATTGCACTTGACGCTGAATCTAAACGAGTTAGATCTGCTTCTAATAAATCGATCTGGCGATTAGGTTTTAGCTTATTGCGGCGTCTTCAGTGTATTTCTTTCCGCTAATTTCCGCCTCCTTCGCGCGATTTCTGGTCCATCTTGATTCCATCGATACTTACTCTATTCGATAACCTATTTTATATCATAACTTGAGGGAAATTGGAAGGCCCGCTGCATGAAGCTACCCAAATTAGAAGCAAAAACCCGAAAGACCAGTTGCTGCGGCGGGGCTTCTCCTTCGTGCCTCAGGACAAGTGCAACCGCCTGCGGCAGCGAGGTGGCGCTGCGCGCCGATCGTTTATGTCGCGGCTGAAAGCCGCGACCCCCTAACGGCCGCTGCGGCGGGCTCGGTTCCTTTCTTGCGAGCCTTGGTCGTCTAGCACTGCCAAGTTTACTCGGAAGGAGGAGACGACAACCTCAGCTAATCAGGCATACCGCTCGTCGAAATTGAATTCATCCCTTGATTCGATCGTAGAGCAAAAGCCCCACGTTTCTGTCAAGGGCCACCCTAATTCATCCCGGCCCGTTAAATCTGCTCCACCCGCCTGCTACAAAAAATCCCGGTCAGGCCAATTCTCCACGTCTACCCTGGAGACATGGAGGGGTTAGATGGGGAATTCAAGGAGCTTACTTCGCATTTGATCCGTAGTGTGTTCCCGTCGACACAGCCTAAGGCCAAAGAAGTCCTTCCCCGGCTGGGTCGCTTCCCGTCATTGTCACAATTGGATTCTCGAGTTTCTGTGTTCTCCTCCGAGGTTCCAGTTCAATGCGAGAATCTTTTCGCAGACTCCCTGTCAAAATCCGATCCTAGCCCTCAGTAGTTTCCGTACCGTAAAGCTCGTTGCAAGAGGTGTAGAGTGATGCCCCAGAGAGCGGATAGTTAGAATTTGTGGCCGTACCATCAAATGTATTGCAGCATCGAGGTCAGTACCTTCACCAAATTGAAACACCCCCCGGCTCAAGTTGGTACAGTCTCGAACTGATCTCTCCAGCCTGACGGGGGACTTGGGATGCAACGAAAAGATTCGAATGGTATTTGGACCCTGGGCCTGATTGGCACTCTGACCTTTGTCGTTGTGTTGCTTTCGAGCTCGATCCATGCCGGGGAATTTGGCAGGATCTCGGTGCCGTCCGACTGGAGCCACCGGCATTTGATCTTTTCGCCACCTACCTCCATCTGGCAGTCGTGGAAGCTCCAGCAAGAACCTCGGTTTTGGCATCAATGGCTCCGCCGGGACGAAGGAGGATTCCGAAGAGGGCATTCAGCTGGGCAGGACTCAGATCTTGCATTGCATCGGCCTCGACCAGGAGCGTTGGGGGAACTCCACACCGACTGGGGAATGTCTTTGCTCTCTGGCGGTAGCGCCGGTGTGGGCGTGTTTCCGGCAAAATTCTCGTTTGATATCAACGCAACTCCAAGCTGTGCAAACGATTTCGCAGTTTTTAACACTAGTCAGACTGGTGCCGCGGCGCGAGCGACGATCATCGCGTTCAATCAACTATATTCCACTCAAGGCAGCGTCGGCGGCGCCTGTAACCGGAATGGCCCGGCAGTGATGTGGTCTTACAACACTGGGACTGGCTCTATAGTGACGTCCGTTGTGCTTTCCTTAGATGGCACGAAAGTGGCGTTGGTGGAAACCGCTGCCGGTGGTGCGACTCTTCGCATTTTGAAGTGGAAGGCGGGGGAAGGAACCGCGATCAACTCGCCCGCGACTCCAACCACAACTCTTACCGCGGGGCAAAACTGGACGGCGTGTCCTGCCGCCAATTCTTGCATGGCGAGCATCGCTTTCAATAATGGAGCGGCGGACATAGGCTCGTCCCCATTCTGCGATTACAATTCGGACACGATCTATGTGGGCGACAACAACAGTGCCCTGCACAAATTTACGGGTGTATTTGCTGGAACTCCAACTGAAGTAATTACAGGCGGATGGCCCATCACAGTGAACGGCACTCACAATCTGACCAGCCCAGTCTTCGATTCTGTTTCGAAGAATATCTTCGTGGGTGACGATCAGGGGCAGCTAAGTTACGCGAGAGAGGTAGGGAGTGTGACAGGTGCATGCGCTTCGGGCAGTCCGCCGTGTCTGGGAACTCCCAACATAGCGCTAGGGGGCGCCATCGTCGATGGCCCGATCGTCGACCCCACTGCCGGCAGAGTCTTTTTTTTCGATGGGACGGATACCGCTAACCATGGCAGCGTGGTTCAAACGGACACCGCATTGGGCAATGAACGATCGGCGGACATAGGAGGAAACACAGCCGGGTCTGATATCCATTCGGGCGCCTTTGACAACGCCTATCTTGGTGGAAACTTTACGACGGGCCATTTAATCGTCTGCGGCAAGGATACCACGGTCAACAACACTCCAGCGCTTCATCGAATCGGTTTCGCAGCGAGCGGGCTGATGAACACCACTTCGGACGGTTCCCTGACGCTCACGACTGCCAACGGGGTAGAGTGCTCTCCGGTGACTGAGATCTTCGATGGCACGACCGATCGGGTTTTCTTCAGCGTGCAAAACGACGCCAACCAGACGACGGCTGGGTGCCTGAGCGGTGCACAAGGTTGTGTCATGTCTCTCAACCTAGGAGGCTCCTGGCCACCGGCTGCTGTCACTCATGGAGTTTCGGCCAGGGGCGGTTCGAGCGGAATCATCGTCGATAATGTGGGAACCGGTGCGCAGGAGTCGAATATTTATTTTACGTTTCGGACGAATTCGACAGCCGCTGTCCCATGCAATGGCACCTCTGGAATAGGTTGCGCCGTAAAGCTTACGCAGTCCACGCTGCAGTGATTTTCTGAGGTGGCGAAGGGGCTTCAAGAGGTATGTGGAGTTCTTCGGCTCTCGGCTTTCAACTGAACGCTGCTGATAGTGCCTACATCACCGGAACCGTGTTGGACCCTCTCGCCAAGTTCCGGTCTGCCCCCGTTCTCATATAGCATTCCCAACTCCCATCCTGGATTTTCGATATTCTATGTCCGGTTTCGATACATTGCATCATCAACTCGCTTGCTCCGGCGCGCTCGCCGGTGGAAAATAGAGTGGAGGCGCAATATGCAAAGGGTCGCAAATGCGGCGGGTGGCCACGAGAATTTGATCGAAGAAAATATTTGGTCATGGCGCACCGAGGGAGTATACCATCTGGGCACTAGCCGCAGCGGGTAGAGACGCGGGTGCCGCACCCTTCGGGTGAAGCTGTGAAGAAACCTGGATCGAGAAGCGTAGGAGGAGCAGGGAGCGTGAGTTTCCTGGGTTGTGGAGTGGTTGCTTCCGAATAGGTTCTCGCTCGGCCTTTCTCCCTCTTTCCTTTCTGACTCCGTCACGCGGCCGTGGGTGCTGCTCGGAGCTTGTTTAAGCGAATCCAGTGCTGCAGGTTGTAGGTGAGGCAGGCCCACAGCATTTCCATCTGCACTTTCACCAGCCCTCGAACGTGAAACTGCCGCAGGCCCAGTTTGCTTTTGATCCAGGCGTGGCAAAATTCCACGACTCTTCCCCGGCGGCGGTACTGCGCTTGCGCTTCTTCGCTGGTCATTTTCTCCCGGAACGCCACGACCCGGGGGCTTTCTTCACCTCGTGCCACCGAACGGCCGCGTTTCTTATTGTCCGGGCAACACTCCGGCTTGCGAACGCAGCTCTGGCAATCCGCAGCCTTCGCTTGGTAGCGATGGTAAATCAGTCCCGGCCCCTTCTGGTGCCGTCCTTGCGGATGCAAAAGCTTTCCCTCCGGACAGACACAGCGATTCGTTTCTGGCTGATAGACGAACACGCTCGGCGGAATCCGGTTTGGTGTGGTCACGCCGCTCGGCACATTTTCCCACCGCAAGCTTCCGAGAAAGTCCGTCTCTCGTTCCGCCATTTTTTCGATATTGTCTCGCGTGGTGTAACCACCGTCGGCCACCATCTGCCGCAGTTTTTTCTTCAATCGCTCTTCCACGCGTTCCACGGCGGGAAGCAGTTGCGCGCAGTCGTTGGCCTCCTGCGTCACGCACGCTTCGACAATCAAACCGTGCGCCGCATCGGCGGAAATCTGCGCGTTGTAGCTCAGCGTTAATCCGCCGTCGGACTGATGCATCACGCGCGCCTGTGGATCGCTGGTGCTCACCCGTGCTTCGCTCTTGGCTTTTCCTGCTGGCTTGCGCTCCTGCAGCTTTTCCAGTTCTTGCAACGCGTCCTCCAACCGTTTTTGCTGCTCTTGCCGCGCTCGGGCGCGCGCTTGTCTGGCTCTGGGGTTCAGCTCTTCGCTGCGCGGGTCGCCCATCTCCGCCACGCGCTGCCGGGCTCGCTGCAAGTGCTCGCGAATCGTTCCTGCCTGCTGATAACTCCTGGTGCTCGCCAGCGCCTTGATTTTCGTGCCGTCCTGCATCACCTGCTCCAGCGTGATCAGTCCTTCCTTGCTCAGCGCCGCCAGCACCTGCGTGAACAGTTCATCTAACTGTTGCTGTTTCTCCACACGGAAATCCGCCAGCGTGTGGTAGTTCACTTCCTCGAGGCCGGTCAGCCACTCAAACGCCGGATCATACTCGCAACGACGCGCCACTTCCCGCGCCGATCCAATCCCCTGGCTGTAGGCGTACACCCACAAACTGATCAGCAGTTGCGGATCGAACGCCGGCCGCCCGCCTTCTTCCGCGCTGCTCTCGATGCTCTGGTAGAATCCGCTCAGATCCAAACGCCCCACCAGCGCCCAGATGGCCCGCGCCGGATGGTCGTCGCCGATCAATCGCGCGACGTCCACCGCACGCCAACTCATCTGCTGCCGGTTCACCCGACGGATCAATGGCTGCTTGTTGCTCGGATTTTCTTGGCTCATGCCGCGAGCTTACGGCACACTTCCATTTTTGCAAGACGGAAATCAGAAGGGTTTCTTCACAGCTTCAACCGAAGGGTGCGGCACCCGAGACTGTCTCGTCGCGCTAAGCCTGCGCCACCCGCCACTCGGAGTCTCCGCGTCGCTACAACTCTTCGAACGAACTCGTTTCAATTCCGAGCACGCTTTTTGCTTTTGACGACGACGGGAACACGGTAGATTGAGCGGAATAAAGCGGAACCACCCAGTACAGTTGGGATTTTGAAGGTCGGCTGACACTGGTCACGTTGCCAGAAGTGGCGGAACAGTATCGTACAAGTATGATCCGTTCGGGAGAGAGAATCTTACAGATCCCTCCAATTCGGGCACGAGAATCTTTGCGTATGATGATGACGACCTCATTGAAGAGACCGATTCCAACGGTATCGTCGTAGCGCGGTATTCTCATGGCCCTAACATCGATGAGCCACTCGCAATGCTGCGCAGCTCGACAACGAGCTATTATCAGTCGGATGGTCTCGGTTCCATTACATCGCTATCGAATTCTGCTGGGTATCTAGCTCAGACCTACAGTTACGACTCATTTGGGAAACAGACAAATTCTTCGGGCTCGGTGATCAACCCGTTCCAATATGTGCAGAACCAGGGAATTCGACACCGAACCTGGCCTTACTACTACCGCGCTCGATATTACGACCCAAAAAACGGTCGGTTCCTTTCCGAAGATCGAATGGGGTTCGATGCAGGAGCGAACTTTTACACCTATGTTGATAGCGACCCAAATGATTTCGCCGATCCATTTGGAAATACCCAACAAAAACCGTTTTGCTGTAAAGTGAAGCTGCCGAGCGACCCAGATGCGGCATTACTATCACAATTAATTTTCGCCGAAGGGACGACCGGCGACGGCATTTCTGCGGAAAACAGTGACAAAGAAATGCTCGCGATCGCGTTCTCAGCCATAAATCGAGTGGACTATATGTTGAATCACCCGAAAGACCGAGGGGTGTTCGGACCCAATTCGACGCCATCGATCGCGGGGGTGCTGTTCCAGACCAATATGGAGCCGTACGGCGCCGCCGCTTTGGTCGCCCCAAGCACCCATCCAATCTAGCGCCGGCAGATGTGATTTTACTCGCGAGATCAATTCAGGCTGCGAATAAATCCCTAGGTGATCCGACCGCAGATCCCTTCGACGGAACGTTTGGATTTCGCACAATAGGGCGCGGAGGAAATGGTGGAGATTTTTATTTCTTCCGGTTCAGATCCCCGGCTCCAAAAACCAGTTTTTTGGATTAAACCGATGACAGCAATCAGGCTTTTAATAGTGCTGAGTTCTCTTGGGGTAACAGCTTCCCAAAACTCGCAGACGCTCGACAGAGTCAAAGACCTCGAATCAATCCAGCGCTCGATTGAAAAAAACACTCTCGACGAAACTTATCGGAAAGCGCTTAAGTTGAGCTGTCAGACCCACGCAAGTGTGACCTACGCTGCCCTTCGGAAAGGAGAGAAGCAAGCAATTCTTCAAGTATATGGAAATGGGTGCGGAGAGCAGAGATTTATTTTTGTTTTTGAGTGGCACGACGGGTTTTGGGGCCTTGTTTCGGATTTGCATCTTTCGTCGCATTATGATGAGCAACCAGTAGTCACATTCCCCACCATCACGAAGTCCGGCTCACAGGATCTTATGGTAGAGCATCAAATTGTTGATTGGGGAACCGGATTCGAGCAAAAAAATATTACTGTATTCAGATGGATGGGTGACCACTTTGAAGTGGTTTTGGATGCGCCTGAATCGGTTCACATTTCGGTCCCATACACAAACAAGTCTGGACAGCGGGAAACTTACGAGTTGGAGCAGAACAGTACCTTTCAGCTTGAAGATGCAGAAAAGCAACCAGGCGTCAAACAGTTCACGGAGCACCAGACAATCAAGCAGAAGAACCAAAAAATCGACAGGGTCCGTACTTGGGTTTGGGAACCCTCGCTGGAGCGGTTCAGATGCTACGAGGCGACTCCATAAGGTGATAGATGTAGATGCAGGGCTGATTCGATGACGTTGTCGGCTCCTTCCTCCGAGTAAACTTGGTAGCTGTTGAACGACCAAGGCTCGGAAAAAGGAGCCGAGCAATGTTGATTATAGGATGTGATTTTCACACGCGCTACCAGCAGATTGCCATGGCCGACGAAAGCCACTGGAGAGTTGCCTCGAGCGGCGGTTGGATCACGAGAGCGGCGAGGCGCACGAGGTTTTTCCGGAGTTTGGCGGGTGGCAGAAGTTTAACGGGATGAGATGAATTAGGGTGCCCCTCGATAAGAACGAAGGCGTTGTCAATACGCAGATGTGCCGTCCGGTGTTTTTAGCACCGCGTGGTCGCCAGAGAAGGTGGAGGACCAAGACTCTGGAAATCTCACGGTGAATCATTTCCCGGTGAAACCAATCGTTTCACCAACCATCGATACGGCCGCAACGTCGACCATGATTCTTCAATGCGAATCCCGATTTGCATCGGGACGAGAGCGCCCAATCAATGCTTCGGTCGCTCCGCCTCGCAGCGGACGACCAGGGGCACCCGCGAGCTGCTCTCGATCGAAACGATCTCCGAATACTGCTTTTGCGTGCGCAGCATCCAGTAGAGTCGTATGGCCAACTTTCGCGCCGCTGCCACTTTGGCCACGCCTTTTGGCTTGCTGTGGCAGCGGTGCAAATACTCGGAACGAAACTGCGGATCGCAGCGCACCGCCACCTGTGCCGCTTCCACCAGCAACATCCTCATGAACCGGTTGCCCTGTTTGCTGATCGGACCGAAGCGCTGATGTCCGCCCGAACTGTACTCCCGCGGAATCAGTCCCAGGTAACTGGCCACCTGCTTGCCGCGCGGAAAACGCGAAACATCTCCCATCGTCAGCACAAACGCCATGGAAGTAATCGGCCCCACGCCCGGCTGCGTCATCAACAGCCGCGCGTTGGAATCCTTCCCGGCCGCTTCCTTCACTGCCAGATCCAGCGAGAGAATCTTTTGGTCGAGCAGTTCCATCACGCTCAACAAATCCTCGCGCCGCCGGCTGGCCCACGGCTGGAGTGGAAGCTCGAGCAGCAGCTTCTGTCCTGCTTTGCTCCACAGGCGTCTTTGCTTTTGCACTCCCTGGTTCATCGCCAGGTGCTGCAATTCATTCTTCGCCTGCGCCCGCAACCGCACCAGTTTGTGGCGGTGAATCAGCAACTGCCGCAGATCCCGCTGCTCGCTCGAAGGCGTCCAGATCCGCGGAAACCGTCCTTCCCGCAACAACTGCAACAGCAACCCGGCATCGCGCTTGTCGTGCTTCTGCTGCCGTACGTCGCTGGCCCGGATTTTCGCCGCGTCTCCGATCCACACTTGGTGTCCCGCCGCCGTGGCCATTTCCACAAACCACTGGCAGTTCCCGGTCGATTCCATGCCGATCCGCGCCGGCGCCGCCAGTTGCTTGTAAAACTTCTCCGCTTCTCCCGTGGCATGCACCAGCTTCTTCTCTCCGGTCTCTCCCGTTTCCTGGTTCAACCAAGAAATCTGTTGCCAACTGGGGTGGTAATCGCATCCAATAAGCATCATCGAAGGCTCCTTCTTCCTTCCCAGGTTTCTTGGTCCTCCAACTACAGATTACCTGGGTTCGCGAAGATCGAGCCTTCGTTCTTATCGAGGGGCACCCCATTGATCTTACCTCGCTAAACTTGTTCCACCCACCCGAGGCTGGGCGTTTGAGCCGCCCGGGTTTTGATGGTTTGGAGAAATTCGTCAAAGCCGTGCGCGCGCCGGCCAGTGCCAGAATTTCACTGTTGGACCCGACGGCGACGAACTTGTCTTCGAAAACGGCGAAGGCCTGAGCAGTGGAGAAATTCTTATCCACGGCAACAAGCTTGGCATTGTGATAAACGGCGTCGGGGGAGAAGCCAGTTTGTCCTTGCGCACAGGCCTCGAGCCAAAACGCGGCGAGACCCACCAGACTGAGTAATAGGACGACCCCAATCAGTGGCTTTCCTTTGGACTCTGGCTTCCCCTTTCGACGCCTTATCCGGGGTGGATGCGCGGTGTATACTACCGCCATATCTGTGTGTCAATAGTGAAATACTGATGATATTTGGACAAGGAGCCTCTCAGTTCCGAAGTGGGTGATTCTGCCTGAGAACAATCTGGAACCTGGGGCGGGCAGGGCGCTGGATTCCGCAGAACGCGGCGGATTGGGCAGAGAAGAATGCTATTCGGTTGAATAATGGCCGTGGATCATGGTCCAGTGGCCGTCCTGATTGACGTAGACCTCGCTGGCCTTTTCCTTGGCGGAACTGCGCACACCGTTCTTATCGGCCCAGCTTTCGACAATGTAATAGGTCACCACGGCCACGTCCTTGCTGGCCATTTGCACTTGCGGATCGACCATTTCGAAATGCATGTCCTGCTGGTTTTTGGAGTTGAACTCGAATTCTTGAACGAGGCGGTCCCGTCCGACAAAGCGATAAGGCGACCCGGGGTGAAAATGGGTAACATTCGGATCAAAAATCTGGTTCAGCACGGCTTTATCCCCGCGGATGCCGGCACTCTGAAACTGGCGGACCACTGCCAGCACATCGGGGGGAGGCAGGGTTTGCGCCGACAGGCGGGAACTGGCCCAACGCGGAAGAAAGGAGACGAGCCCCAGGAAGACGACCCCGGTTGCCAACAGATTTCGACGAGTCATGGATCCTCTCTCGGAACGCGGAGCGCCATCCCAATAGGGGCGCTCTATCTGTATACCTTGTGCATATCAATGATCAGGCTCTTGACATGCCGCGCGGGCCCGATGTTACCATGCCTGCGCCTGGAGATCACAGTACAGTAGACTGGTTGTTCTGGCACACTTGCCATGCGCTCAACCGCACCCATCCAGACCAAGGAGAATCAACCCAGATGCTGACCACTGCCCAGGTGCAAGAGATCCGGTCGCGGTTTCCCGTTTTCCGCAACAAGACGTATCTGAACAGTTGCTCACAGGGCGCGCTCTCCGACGCGGTTCGGGGAGCTTTCGACGAATACCTGGCGAGTTGGGACAAAGATGGCTCTCCGTGGGAATTGTGGGTGGAAGAATATGAGGTAGCGCGGCGGGTCTTTGCAAAGTTTTTGGGAGCGTCGCCGGACGAGGTGGCGGTGCTGCCCAGCGCGTCGGCGGGAATCAATTCGATCGCCAGCGCGTTGTCCTTTCGCGAGCGAAGGAAAGTGGTGCTGGGCGCGTTCGATTTTCCGACGATGGGCCACGTGTGGTTGTCGCAACGGTCTCGCGGCGCGGAAGTGCAATTCGTTGAGCCCGATGGCGACCGCCTGCCTGGTGAAAAATACGAACGGCTGATCGACCGGGAAACGTTGATTGTTCCGGTGGCCGGGATGTGCTTCATGAACGGCTGGCGCGCGGAATTAAAGAAGATTGTTTCTTATGCGCACGCGCGCGGCGCGTTGGTGCTGCTGGATGATTATCAGGATTGTGGAACGCGACCCGTGGACGTGAAGGACCTGGATGTGGATATTTACGTCGCCGGCACACTGAAGTATTTGCTGGGCCCGCCGGGACTAGCCATGATGTATGTGCGGCCGGAGCTGGTTCAGTCGTTGGTGCCGACGATTTCAGGCTGGTTCGCGCAAACGAACCCGTTTGCGTTTGATATCCGAAGGCTCGACCTGGCTACCACGGCGAGGAGATTTGAAGCGGGAACGCCTGCGATTCCGAATCTCTACGCGGCGAAAGCAGGCGTGAATCTGCTGCAATCGATCGGCCTGCGGGAAGTGGCGGACCACATCGCAAGCCTGGCAAAGGCGCTGATGCAGGGAGCGAGCGAGATGGGCATCCAATTGAAGACTCCGCCGGATAGTGTCGGCCCGCTCGTGGTGATGCGATGCAAGGATTCGCAAGCGCTGGTAAACAAACTAGGAGAGCGGCGAATTGTTGTGTCGAACCGGCATGATGGTTTGCGGGTTGGACTGCACGTTTACAACACCATGGAAGATATCGAGGCCGTGCTGGACATACTGAGACACAATCTGGATTTGCTGGTTCTCGAGAAAGCAGCTGCATGAAAAATGCAGCTCCTTGGGGGCTCCACGGCAGAGTACTCACGAGCAACGGCTTTCCCAGCAGCCGCTCTCGCATTAGCAGTTGCGCTGGTTTCCTTCCCTCACGCCAGCAGACCGTGATTCATAACAACGGCTGCAGATTCCGGAAGCTGATTTCCAGGCTTTCGAACGGGGAAAGATCGCCGGAATCCCTTTCCACGAAAAAGTGCTTCACGCCGTTTTCTCCGGCGGCACGAAGAATGCTTTTCCATTCGATGGTTCCCGCGCCCACTTCCGTAAAGTGCTCCGCGGCATCATCTTTTACCTGCGATACCGGAAATCCCGGCTTCATATCCTTCAGGTGGAGCAGCTTGATGCGCTTGCCATAGCGCTGGAACATTTCGAGAGCATTCTCTCCGGCCTCCGTAATCCAATAGCAATCCATCTCGATGCACACGAGTTCCGGATCGGAGAGCTTCATGAGCGTTTCGAAGCCGGTGGTATCGCCGAACCGGCGGAATTCATAATTATGGTTGTGGAATCCGAATCTCATTCCGGCCTGATGAACTCTCTGGCCCCAGATATTGAATTGTTCGGCGGCGCGCTTGAAACCATCCAATTCGCCCCACATTTTCTCCGGCAGCATGGGGCAGATCATGTATTCGACTCCGAGAGTCTGCGCATAATCGATCTTGGATTCCATGCCGGAATAATCGAAATGGCCGCTGGGCACGCGAAGCCCGTGGTCAGCGATCATCCGGCGCAGTTCGACGGCGGGATGCCCGTAGACATCCCAGTAGGTTTCCACTTCCTGGTAGCCGATCTTCCGGATTATCTCGAGGACCGAAGGGAGATCGCGCGCGGCCTGTTCGCGCACTGTGTAGAGCTGCACGCCCAGGGGGCGAGGCGCGCCCGCTGCCCCGAGATATTTTTCAGCGGCGAGAGCACCGGCTGTGGTGATCGAGAATTTAAGAAATTCGCGGCGGCCGTGGATCATTCGGCGGATTCCCTCCCCTGAAGTTTTCACCATGCGGCGTCACTGCATTCCTTTTGCCGGCAGCAATTCGTAGCTCACGAATGCCAGCCGATTGCTGTCCGGCGCCCAGGACGGAACGTTGATGGTTCCCTGCCCGCCGAAAAGCTTGGCCAGTATCGTGATTTTGTGATCGCTGAGCGACATCAGCCTCAGCATCACATCTTTGTTCTCAGGATGTCCGGTCACGCTCTTGTCGTAGGAAAGTAAGACCATCCACTTTCCATCCGGCGAAATGTGCGGAAACCAATTGTTGAAATCATCGGAAGTAATTTGTGTCTGTTCGTTTCCGTCGGGGCGCATGCGCCAGATCTGCATCATTCCGGTACGCTCGGAGTTGAAATAAATGTATTTTCCGTCCGGAGAATATTCGGGCCCGTCATCCAAGCCCTTGGCGGTGGTTAAGCGGGTTTCATTTCCTCCGGCGGCGGGAATGGCATAGATATCGAAGTCGCCGTTCCGTTCGCCGACGAACGCCAGCGTTCCGCCGTCCGGCGACCAGCCGTGCCAATAGGATGGCGAGCCCCGCGTGATGCGCCGCGGAGTGCCGCCTCCGATGGGCACGATGTAGACGATGGAGCGATGCTCTTCTTGCGATTGGTCACTGATGGCAAGCGACGTGGAATCCGGCGAAATTCCGTGATCGTTGTTGCAGCGATTTGCAAACCCGGTATCGATCATGGCCGGCTTTCCACCCGTAACCGGAAGGCGAAATATTCGCCCGTTACTGTTGAGAAGAAACGCCGCGCCGTCGTGCGTCCAGTTGGGCGCCTCGAAATGTTCGGGCGAAACATGGACGATATGCCGGTCGGTTGAAGCGATATCAATTGTCTCGAGCGAGCTGTAAAGAGTTGGCGGCGCAGTCGAAGCCGCGCCAATCATTTCTAAATTGACATTCGAGAAGACGGCTTGCTCGACAGTGTCCTTATCATGCGCGCAAATTCCGATTCCCACATAGAAAGTCCCCTGCAATGGGATGCGAATCGATGCTCCCGAGGGACTCGGCTCGCCGCCATCAGCCGCAAGCAACAGGTAAACATAGTTGCCGTGTTTTTCGATGCGCAGCCGCCTGGGCGCGGAAATATTCGATTGAATCTCACGAGTCGTTCCGCGCTTTTCGTCGCGATACTGTAACGACGTCAATCCATTTCCGTGCAGCGCAACATCGGCGTACACCGAGTCCGCGTCCAGGTCCTGCCGCAGCATCAGCACCGCTTTGCGATGTTCGTTTCCGCCGGTGCTCAGAAAAGAAATGTCCGCGGTCAGGGCCACGTCTCCCGACGCTTTTTCCCAGGCAAATTGAAAGGTGTCTGACGCGAACCACATATTCTCGCCGCTGCCGCTGACCGTATAGGTCTGGTTCGCTGCGTTGTATTCCGCGGAACCGGGGTGGAGCACTTTGCCGACGTCATGGTGATTTTCGAAAATGCCGATGGGCGCCGCGGCGGTCTGCGCCCGCAATTCGAGAAATAGAAAGCAAACAAAAATCAGAAGGCAAGCCGGAGCCGCCAGCCGTAAAACCATGTTCTTTTTCACGAATACCTCCGCAACGATCCCGTACCCTTTGAATTTCCGGCGAGTCATTTACCGATGCAATGTTTTCGATCCCCGGCCGCCGGTAGTGTCCTAATTTGACGCTGCGCAGGATCGCGGCATTGCACCGGAGTCAAGCTTGAGCCTCAGGGGCTAAAGCCCGCTTTTTATTGCAGACAATCATGTCGGGGCTAAAGCTCCGACCCGCTAAAAACCTAGCAAATCTTAATTTAGGACAGCACCGGCAGTTCATTACTTCACGGCGCTTACCGGAATCGTTTGCGGCGCGAGATTCCAGCCGCGCATCGCTATTTGCGCGGCTCCGTTTGCGGCGGAGGCGGGATATTCAATTTCGATCTCGCGAGTTTCGCCGGGCAACAAGGAGACATAGTTATCGCTGTAATAAGCGGGAAGAATTCGCATGCCGTCACCGGCGTTTAGGAGCGTAAGTTTGTTTTCGAGAGCAGCCGCGCTTCCGTTATTTTGCAATCGCACCCGCACATGCTCGACATCGCCGTTTCGAACGGAGGAAGCGGTCGCCGAAATCTGTGCCGCAGGAAGCCGGTTTAACGCCCTGTAGGACGAACTTTCCGCTCCCAGCCAGTACAAGTTCTGCGACACCAGCGTGCCGTCCGCCGAGTGTAGTTCGAGCTTGACCAGCACAACTTCAGTCGCCAGCAGCGGAGCAAGATCGAGCTTGAAACCATCGGTGACGGAATTCGCGCCGGCAATTTTTTGCTCCTGATGATGGAGCAGGAGTTTATTGGCAAGCGAATAGACGCTGGCATCGAGCGAGACTCCGGAAAGCGCGGCGGTGGTGTTGTTCACCACGGCCACTTCGTAGTTCGAGATATCGAGCTGGATATGAACCGGCTCGCTGGCTTTTTTCACTCCATAGTAAGAAGCCTGCGTATCGTAATCGTGACTTAGAATCTGCCACATCGTGCTGGGCCATGCCGGCTGCGTCATCCACAACATGCGACCGCTATTCGGAGCCCACAGGTGGGCATTCATCCCCTCGAAAATCGCGCGGTGATCCACATAGTTGAGCATCTGCGCCTTGCGCTCAAAATCCTCCAGGCTGGTGGGCGCGCCGAATTCCGCCTGCATTTCCGCGTGGAACGAGGCAACGTCACCATTGCCGCTGAAATGCCAGTCGTGATACGCCCACACGTCGTCCATCGGCCACTGATCTTCCTTGGGGATTGTGCTGCGGAAAGATTCGAGCGTGGACATCGACGGCGTGCCGGTCTCCACGGAAAAGCCGCGATTGAGCGCGGTGAAATAAAGCTTTGGATCCATGTAGCGATACGGTCCGCTATTTTGAAGGTTGATCTGGTTGGAGCTGGGCGAATAGTAGCGCGTGCCGTCAAGAGAATTCACCAAGTCCGCGAGCCCCGTATTAATGATGGGCTGCGGAACGCCTTCATTGCGTCCGCACCAGACGGCAATCGAAGGATGATTGCGATAGCGCAGGATCGAATCGCGCGCGTTGGCGAGAAACAGCGCGGGATCCTCGGCTTCGATATTGTAGTTTTGCGTGGTCTCCCAGAAATCGTTCCAGATCAGAAGGCCGTATTCGTCGGCAAGGTCGTAGAAAACTTCCTCGGTGTTTTGGCCTACCCAATTGCGGATGATGTTCAAATTGGCGTCATGGTGCAGGCGGAAAAAAGGCTCGAGGCGCTCGCGCGAAACGCGTTTCAGCAAATCATCCATGCCCCAATTGCCACCGCGGCAGGCAATTTTCACTCCGTTCACTTTGATGACCAAGTAGGGAGCCGCGCCGCCGTCAGCTACCGCGCGGACTGCGGGAGAAGATTCCCCTCCCGGCGCGAGCGATGCGACCCAGGAATGCCAATTGGCTCGCCATTCTTCGGGAAACATTGGTGGCATCGGTTCGGCGGCGGGAATCTGCCGCATGCCTTCATGCGTCACGTCCACGAGGCCCTTATTTCCTTCTTTCCCTTTTGTGGGAGCGACTTCAACGCGACGCATGTGACCGGTGTCGTCAAGCAGGCTCAATTCGTAGGTGATTTCACGAATTCCAAAGCGCGTGAGCTTGGTATCGGATTGATTGTTTCCCAGGTCGAACGTCACTATCAGATGGTAGAGATCCTGTTTGCCGTATCCGTTTGGCCACCACAAACGCGGCTGCTGGATGGTGAGCTGTTTGAACTCGGCAGGCGTGAGTTTGATTGTGGATCGGCCAGGAGGAAGTGTGACTTCCTTTGCTACCTCGACCGATTCGAAGGATGCCTTCACCGTTCCGTGAACCGCCGCATCGGAAGCATTGTCGAGCGGAACGGCGATCGCGATATCCGCGCGGCTCGTGTCCGGCAGCGGCAGCATGGTGACCACTTGCGGATCGCCGATTTTTACCGAACTGGTCGCTTTCAGTTCGACGCCCTGCCAGATTCCTGTTTCGCGGTCGCGAATGGCGGGAATCCAATCCCATCCTTCCGACGCGACAAAGGTTGGTCCATCCAGGCACATGATCCCACCATTTTCGCCGGGCCCGCCTTTGATCGATTGCTCTTGGGGAATGCCGGGGTGCGGCGGAGGCGAAACTTGAACCGCCAAAACATTGCTCTCGTCTTTTCCCATCTTCCAAATGCCGGTGACATCGAAGACGCCGCGAATGAATGCTCCGGTGATGCTGCCGAGACGGCGGCCGTTGAGCCAGACGATTGCTTTGTAATTGATGCCTTCAAATGTGAGAGTGAGGTGATCGCCGCGAATGGCAAGCGGAGACTTGATTTCGGCGCGATACCAATAATCCTGCTTGTTCAAACTTTCCGGAATCGCCAGATTGTTGAGGCCGTATTCCGGGTCGGCATAGACGCCGCGCTCAACGAGCGTGGTTAGGACTGTTCCCGGTACGACGGCCGGCATCCATTTCGAAGCGTCGAATCCCGCCTGCGTGATCGCTGCACCATCCGCCTTAACTTCGGGAGCCGCGATCAGGCGCCAGCCGCGGGCGATTTTCCAGGTGTTCGCGCCGTTCGTTTGTAGCGCGGGCTGCGCGGCGGGAACGCCGCGCGCAACTGGCGCAGAAAACGGCGCTTTGCTGGTGGGCATGGTGGAGGGATCTTGAGGAGCTCGATAGCCCGCCTGGCCTCGCGTTTGCACCGGCCAGGGTTTTGATCCTTCCTCGAACACTGATAACGAGAAGTCTTCGTGCTTTTCGTAGAGTTGCTTGATTTCCCCGGCGCTGAGCGCCTGCCGAAGAAGTACGAGCGAGGCGATGAGCCCGCCGAAGTGCTGGCCGCCGGGCCAAGGCAATGCAGGCGGCGCCATTTGGATCACCGGGCTGACGCTGCCTAGGACCAACGGACCGTTCGCCACTTGTGCGCCGTCGGAATAGAGATGAAATTCCTTGCCGTCGAATGCCGCAGCGAGCAGATGCCACTTCCCTGCGGTGAGCGAAATGTTTGCGGTTAAGCTGTTGTCCTTCCCAACCCACAGAAAAACCGAGTGTGGGTCCGCTCCCAGATAGCGGGGATATTCCTCAGTAGTATCTCCGATTCCCGCCAGCAGCGTTGCCGCTGCCAGTGGCTCTTCCATGCGCGTCCAGCAATATAAGGTCCAAGCGGAGTCCGCGCGCAGCACGGAATCGCGCGGGATCAGCGGCCCCTTCAAACCATCACCACCGGAAAGGAAGACGCCGTAATACGGACCGTATTGCGGAGGATCGTTGGTGATGGGACCTTGCGCCGGGAGCGTTTGAGCAAGCAGGCAGCCGGCAAGTAAAACGAGGAGAACCGGCCTCCATATTCTGAAGCTTAGAATAACGTTATTCATATGGATCTCCAGGGTTTCACCGGACGGTTCGGCTGCTGATCTTATATAACTTCCGGCTTCGAAGCGTCAATCGAATGGGATGGCGAGACGGGAAATTCGCGGAAGGATATTTGCGGCGGATGCATTTTGGGGGACGAGAGGATGTGCATGGTCACAACTACTGCTGGAATTAGAAAAATAATTGTTACGCACACCCACATCAGGGCCGCCGCGCATTCCTGGTCCTGAAGCGGGGAAAGATGAAAGAGGCGGGGCGCGGAAAGATAGGACGAATAGACCACTCGATCGCAGAATGCGAGGAATGCCGAGAGCGCGTCACACGGCAACGTCGCAAAGAAAAGGTATAAAGGAATCGACCACCGAGGCCATCTTGCGGCGCTCGGCCACGGCTGCACCACCGGCCACCAAAATAAAATTCCAGCCGCAAAGAAGCTGGCGTGCTCGAGTTTATGCAGCCACCCCCACCGCAACGCCAGTTCAAACACTGCCGGCACATGCCATCCGATCAGGGCGATCGTCGCGGCCAGCCAGCACATCGCAGGCTCGGTGATGAAACGTCCAAACCGCTTCACCCAGCCCCAGCGGAGAATCGGACCAACCACGCTGCGAGCGAATGATTGCGGAAGTCCCTGAAGCAGCGGCAGAGCCGGCGCGCCAAGCAAAATCAAGGGTGGAGCAATTGCCATCAGCAAAAGATGCTGCACCATGTGCACAGAGAGCGACAGGTCGTCGAAAGCTTCCAGCGGAGATCCAATGGCGATCCACGCGGAAATGATCCCCGCCAGAAATGCCGCGAGCCTTCCCGCCGAAATGAGGTTCGGAAAATCACGATGCAAGCGAAGCCAGCCGCGCAGGTAAATCAGCACGGCGAGGATCAAAGCGAGATTGACTCCCGGCGGAGCGGTCCACGATTGCAATACGGCTTGCGCTTCAGAGGTCATAAGGATATTACGGGCGCCCCGCACGTGGCGCTGCCGCATCCGGATCGAGCGAAACGGCGCGCGAAGCATCGCGGGCGGGCGATTGTCCCACGGGATGCAACGTCTCGAGGAACGCCACCAGAGCCGTCGTCTCCGCGGGGCTCAGATTTTTTCCGTACGCCGGCATGTTGCCGCCGCCCTGGATCACCTGGCGAATCAATTGATCCTGTGTCAATCGAACGGCCACGGCGTCGAGAGCCGGGCCGCGTTTTCCGCCCTGATTATCGAGTGAGTGGCAGTTGTGGCATTGCTTTAGCTGGAAAACCAATGCGCCTTGCCGTTCGAGCGCCGTCCGGTGATTCAAAAACTCTTGTGGAATCGGATCGCCGCTCCACGCATTCATCACCGGACTCCACGGCGCATTTCCCGCCAGGCGCGTAAAGGTTCCCATCGCGACCGCCACCAGCAGGATCGCCAGCACTGCGATCGGCCGGCGCCGCCAGCTTTTTTCGCCTTCGCCAAAAAGGAACGGCAGAAGAAGTAGCGCCAAAATCACAACCACCGGACCAATCAGCAGCGCTGGAGTTTCCAGAGACGGCGGCAACAGCGAAAGCACCGCATAAAGCCACAGGAAAAAGAAATCCGGACGCGGGGCTGTTTGAATAATCGTAGGATCCGGCGGGCCCGACGGTCCAAAGGGGCCGAAATATGCAGCGCACACCGCAATCGAAAGCAAGATGAACGCCGCGAAAAAAAGATCCCTCCACACCGCTTGCGGAAAAAAGGGAATGCCGTCCTTTTGAGTCAACTCGTGATATTCCTGAATATAAGTGGCTTTGCGGACCACGCGGCCCGGCATGGGCCACTCGTTGATTCCCAATTTCAGCACCATCAAAAGATGAACGGCCACAAACGAGATCAGCAGCCCCGGAATCACGAACACATGCAGAGCGAAGAACCGCGAAAGAGTCGCTCCCGCGATGATCGGCCCGCCCAGCATTAAATTAACAATTCCAGGCCCCATTACTGGAACGCGGCTGGCAATCGATGCACCAATTCCCAGGCCCCAATAAGCATCCTGATCGAATCGCAAAACCTGGCCAGTGAACGCCATGCCCAGAGTCACAAGCAAAAGAAACACGCCCACAATCCAGGTCAGTTCCCGCGGATATTTGTATGCGCCGAATAAAAACACCTGGACCATGTGGAGCAGGACAATCGCCACCATGAAATCCGAGCCCCATCCATGAAGCGCGCGAATGTACCAGCCCAGCGAAACATTGTGATTCAAAGCCTGCAGGCTGTTCCAGGCCTCTGCCGCGGAGGGCACGTATATCAACGCCAGCATGATCCCGGTAACGATTTGAAGCATGAAGACCACCAACGCCGCGCTGCCGAAAACATAAAACCAGCTCGCGGTTTCACGTGGAACACGATGCTCCGCGGTTTCGCGAATGGTGGCGCCCAGCTGCAGGCGCGCATCCAGCCACCGGCCGATGATTTGCAATTAAGCGCATGGCTCGATCTTGCGAACGAGATTGGAAGCGTGACCGGGCGTGGGCATCTCGCCTGCCTTAATCAATAATTTTCCGCTATCTACCCGGTAGTGATATTCGAATAATCCGCGTTCTGGTGGCCCGGAAGCGCGCGATCCATCCTGGTAATAAACTCCGCCGTGGCAAGGGCACATGAAAAGTCCGGATTGCTGGAACCAACGCACCGGACATCCCAGGTGCGCGCAGTTAATTGCAAACACCTGGAAATTTTGTCCATCCACATTGCGAACCCAGCAAGCGATATCCGCCGTATCTCCATCCGTGGGACTCGCCACGGGATTTCGATACGTCGCCAGACGAGTCTGTCCAGAAGGAAACTGTGCGAGGTTGCCGAGAGAAACCCACGAGTCATAGGATCCCCTTCTTTCGCGGACAATCGGTGAGAGCAAATAGCGAACGATCGGGACGGCCAGGATCACCGCGACGATGCCGTTCAAAAAAATCCCGATCTTCATCAACAAATCCCGCCTGGTGACGCCTCCCGGCAGAGTCATCGAACTTCTCCCATCCATTTGGAAATATTCGGATACGGCTGGCCGGGAAATTTCGACCGTTGCGCGCCCAGCCACGCCACTACATCGGAAATTTCCTGCGCGGACATCGGTTTGCCCGGAATGTTGCCGCGCCAGTCCGGCGCGCCGAGTTCCGGCCGCCCCACAATCACGATCGTGCGAAGTTCTTGATCGCTCAGCAACGCCAGGAAAGATCCATCCACAATCGAGCTGGCCTTCGGCCCTCCCCGGCCCGCGTCACCGTGGCAGGAGGCGCAATACTGAGCGTAAACGCCCGATCCGCGCGAAACATCGCCAGGCTCAGCCGCTGAATAAGGCGGTGGGTTTACGCCGCCCAATGCATCCGCCTTCGACCAGCGTTCACGAATCCCCCGCACGATCATATCAATCTGCTTGTCGGTGAGCGTGCCGCCGGCGCTCCGCGCGAACGCAGGCATCGACGTGCCGGAAATTCCATTCGTCGCCGCGCGCCGCAAAATTGCGTCATCGGCAATCGCCAGGTAAACAGGATCTCCCAGCGCAATGGCGGCCCCGCCCTTTCCTCCCGAGCCGTGACAACCGGAGCAGTTCTGTTCATACAAAATATTGAAGTCGGATATTTCACCCGGGACAACCGGCACATCGCCGGCGGCCGGCTTCCCGGGCGCATTCGCACATCCCAACAATCCGAGCGCGGCGAAGCCAAAAGCCCCCAGGATGAGCGCGCGCAACCTCAACGCGGTGCATCCTTCTTCGGATTTTCTTTCATCATTCCCGGCGCCTCGATTCCGGCACGCATCAGAAATGGCATGATCTGCGGCGTGCGCATGCGCTCTTGCCGCACCACCACCAGTCCAGCGACGATCCCGAAGGCAAATTGCGACGCGATGAACCAGGCCCAATCGATGCGCTGGTTCAACAGCGGGTTTAAAAGTTCCAGGATGCTATGCAGCAATCCCGTCCACAGGATCGGCGCAATCACGCCACCCAGCAAAATTGGCCGGCGCGGAATCATCGGCAGCATCGCTCCGTAAAGCAGGCCCACCAGCAGAGATGTAATCAAATGAATTCCAGCTGCTATGGCAAAACTTTCCCAATGAAATGCGCTCAGCGCAGCGGTCCCAACATTCAGGGATTGCGCATAAACCGTGGCGGCGAGCAAATTAATCGGATACCAGATGCTTCCCTGCTTCAGTAAACCGTAAAGACACGCCAGCGCCGCCATGGCCACGCTTCCCGCAAGCCCGCCCTTAATTCCCGCCGATACCGGATAGGTTTCCAGGGGAAGCAGAGCTCGAGGCAAATCTGGGGCAATCGTCAGCCGCTCCACTTCACGCCTGGTGGTTGTAATTGCGGCTACTTCCGCTTTCGCTTCAATTGTTTCCTCTTTCTCGTGCGGAAGCACATCGCGAAACCAGCCGGCGCACGCAGTCACTGCCAGAATCGCGCCGAGGATGCTAACCGATCCGCTGGTAACCAACCCGGCCATAAGCAAAGTAATGCCGAACGCCAGCACGATCGGCCAGGCGGTGGGCGCCGGCAGATGGATCGTGGCCGTTGCTTCCTTCGCTGCCGCTGTGTGTGAATCGCCGGGTGTCATGCGCCTTTCTTCCTTATCGCCCGATGACGTAGACCACGATGAAGACAACCACCCAAACCGCATCCACGAAATGCCAATACATCGAAAAAACATCCGCCCGCTCGCTGTGCTCCGGCAGCACCTTTCCCATCAGCGCGAGAATCATCACCAGCGCGATGGCGATCAGTCCAGCGGTGACGTGAAAAGCATGCAGGCCCACCAGAGAATAATAGGTAGTGCCAAAAAGATTGGTGCTGATGGTCAGCCCGTCATGAAAGATCAGACGCTGCCACTCGCGGCCCGTTCCGACCAGGAAAATCGTGCCCAGCGCTAACGTTGCAAACCACCACAGCGCGAACGCGCCGGTCTTCGCGTTTCGCAATGCCCGGATCGCCAGGTGAATCGTCAGGCTGCTGGAAAGCAGGCACACGGTATTAAAGATCGGAAGTTCCAGAACGTCTTTCGGCATCGGGCCCGAAACACTCTTGCCAGTATAAAAAATGTACGCGACCACGAAGATCGTGAAGATTGCCGATTCGGCGGCAATCAACGAAAACATCCCCACGCGCCCGCGCGAAGGAAGAATCCATTCCGGCTCGATCGAGGATCGTGGAACCGCTACGCTGCTCAATTCACTTCTCCCATTTATTCATACTTCCAATCCGGATCTTCGGGATGCTTGATGTCCCACAACGGACGGCGGCTCAGCACAACCGGAATCGCGGCAAAATTGTATTCGGGCGGAGGCGAAGTGGTGGACCACTCGAGCGTCCAGGCATCCCATGGATCGTTCCCGGCAGGTTCGCCTTTTACGAATGACCAGAGCAGGTTTCCAACAAAGACGAGCACCGCCGCAATTTGAAAGAACAGTCCGATGGTCACGATTAAGTTCCAGATATCCCAGCCGCGCCCCGGCTCGTAGGTATAAATCCGGCGAGGCATCCCCAAAATCCCGGGGATGTGCATGAAATCAAATGTCAGATGAAACCCAATTAAGAACAGCCAGAAATGCCATTTCGCGAGCGCCTCGTTGTACATCCGCCCGCTCATTTTCGGGAACCAATAGTAAAATGCGCCAAACAACGTAAAAAGAATTCCGCCCACGATCACGTAATGGAAATGCGCTACAACAAAATACGAATTGCTCAATTGCCAATCGAAAGGCGACGCGGCCAGCATGATTCCCGTCAGACCAGCAATGAGAAATTGAAATAGGAAACCAATGCAGAAGAGCATCGGCGCTCGAAACTGAATTTTTCCGCCCCACATCGTCCCAATCCAATTAAAAATCTTGATCCCGGTGGGAACGCCCACGGCCATCGTGGTGATCGTGAAAAAGCTGTTCGCGTAAGACGACATTCCCACTGTGAACATGTGGTGCGCCCACACGCTCAGGCTCAGAAATCCGATACCCACTGTTGCCGCCACCATCACCGGGTAACCGAAAATCGGTTTGCGGGAAAAGACCGGGATAATTTCCGACGCGAACGCGAACGCGGGAATAATCAGCACATACACTTCCGGGTGGCCGAAGATCCAGAAAAAGTGCATCCAGAGAACTGCCGATCCGCCTGCCTGCGTGTCGAAGAAATGGCCGCCCAGATAACGGTCCACGGAAAGCATGATTTGCGCAGCGGTGAGCGGCGAGACAGCCAGGATCACCATGCCGCCCATCACCAGATTCAGCCACGCCAGCAGCGGCATTTTCCCCAGAGTCATTCCCGGGCAGCGCATGCACAAAATGGTTGCAATAAAATTTACCGCCGTTCCGATGCTGCCGATTCCGGAAACAAATAAAGCCAAAGTCCAAAAGTCCGTACTATGTCCCACGGAAAATGCTCGAGACGTTAGCGGCGCATACGCGAACCAACCCACGTCCGGCGCGTTCCCCGCGCCATACAGTCCGTTCCCGCCGATGAAACTGAAGTAAAGGAGCAAGCCGCCAAATGCGGTGAGCCAGAAACTCAGTGCGTTCAGGCGGGGGAAAGCCATGTCCCTCGCGCCAATCATCAACGGGATCAAGTAAGTTCCGAACCCGAACAGGATCGGCATGGCCACGAAAAAAATCATCGTGGTTCCGTGCATGGTGAACATGCGATTGAACACTTGCGGCGAAACGAAATGATTGTGCGGAACGATCAATTGAATCCGCATGATCGTCGCTTCGATTCCGCCGATCACCAGGAATACCAGCGCGTAGAGGATGTACATGATCCCCAATTTCTTGTGATCCACGGTCACAATCCAGGCGTGCAGCCGTTCGCTGACCGGCCGTGCGCCTTGTTCCGTTAATCGCAGCGCGATGGATTCCGACGACATACCTTGGTGTCCAATCCCCGCAAATTCCCTAAGATTCTTTTCAGGGGGTCGGAGCTTCAGCTCCGACAACATCCGCTAAAATCACAAGGGGCTTCAGCCCCTGAAGTGCGAATCGATCGTGTGGCTGTGCCCAGCATGCGAAACGAATTCCTCGCTCTTAGCGCAGCGTCTCCAGGTACGCGACGAGCGCATCCAGATCTTTATTATCCATTTGCATTGCCGGCATCAACGATCCCGGCTTGACAAGGTCGGGGTTTTGAATCCACATCCTCAATTCTTCGGGAGTGTTTGGAGCAGCGCCCGAAGCGATCGTCGCGCGGCTCATCAGATGCGTCAGGTCGGGACCGAAACGCCCGTTCGCCACGGTGCCCGCAATCGCGTGGCAATTCACGCAAGCCGTCGTTTCAAAAATCCTGCGGCCTTCCTCCGCTCCATCTGCGGCAACTGCCCGCCGTTGTTCCTCGACCCATGAGTCGAATGCTTCCCGTGGCTCAACGTAAACCCGCAAAAGCATTTTGGCGTGCTGCGTTCCGCAATATTGCGCGCACTCGCCGAGATAAAGCCCGGCGTCATGCGGATCGATCCACATGTGATTCACAC
Source organism: uncultured Acidobacteriota bacterium (assembly GCA_963756355.1). Lineage (GTDB taxonomy): Bacteria > Acidobacteriota > Terriglobia > Acidiferrales > UBA7541 > JBGPTK01. Next base: position 230,700 of record CAVWOD010000010.1, read on the forward strand.
GGTTCGGAATCAAATCCGTTTTTCCCGCCAGGCGCGGCACCCAGAAACTGTGGTCGGTATCCGCGGAAAGCAGTGTCATGAACGTAGGTGTGGGATGCAGGGGATCGCTTACCGGAACGTGCAGTTCATTCGCCGTCACCACTCCCAGCCCCGGATAGCGAAACTCCCACCAGAATTGATGGCCGATGGCCACCACTTCGATCGTCCCCGGAAGCCTGGGCGCATCCTGAATCGAATGAATCACGCGCGCCGTGGCGAAAAACAGCACCAGCACGATCAGCACCGGAATTACGGTCCAGGAAAGCTCCACCTGATTGCTGCCATACACTTGCGGGGGCTCCCGGCCGTCGTCGCCGCCGCGCCTGCGAAATTTCACCACCGCGTATGCAATCAGGCAGAAAACAATCAGAAAAATTATTCCGGTAATCGATAGCACCAGCAGCGACAAACGAAAAATCGAATTCGCGGGTGTAGACTGCGGCTGGAAGATGCTGGGCACTTGGGCAGAATTTGCGTCTCTGGCATTGCTGGCCGCCGCAACCAAAAGCAAACCGGCGAGCAAGATGATGATGCCAGCCGACTTTCTCGCGAAGCTTCGAGTTTGCCCACTCCATTTCATTTGCTTCGAGCGTGCCTCCGTCTCCCGCTGCGGTCCGGACCACCGCCCCGCCTTCCAGCCGGGCAGCGCGCGCAATTCTACAGCATGGCGCCGCGAACGCGTTCGAGTTCTTCAGCGCCGGGATGAGCGGCGTGGCGAATCCAGGGTTCTTATTTTGGGCGGGGTTTCCTCGCAGTTTCAAATACGACCGAGCGCACGATGCCCTCGCCCTCCCGGACGTAAATCAGCCGGTTCGGTTCGAGATCCCTCAGGGTATCGATCGCGCCGCTGGGCCAGCGAATTTCAAGCAGCGCCACTTTTGCGGCTTTGCCGAGGCCGAAGTGCACACGCAAATCGTTCTGCGAAAAATAGCTGCCGCCGCTGCGGACTTCCTCGATTTGCGATTGCTGTTTCGATTCGCCGGGATCAATCGTCACGCATTTCAAGCGGGCGCCAATTCCGCTGCGATTCGATTTTGTTCCGATGGTCTTTACTTTGATCCAGTTGTTGGCTGTGCGCGAATCACAGCGCAAAAGCTGGGGATAGCCGTTCATCGTATTCACCAGCACATCCACATCGCCGTCGTTATCGAAATCCCCGAACGCGCAACCACGCGACGCGGATGGCGTGGAAATTCCGGCGCTCGCTTTGTAAGAAACGTCTTCGAAGCGGCCGTCGCGTAGATTCTTGTAAAGCAATTTGCGCTGTTGGTATCCCGCTTCGGTTTTCAATTGCTCGACTTCGGGGTAAACGTGCCCATTGCAAATCAGGATGTCGGGCCAGCCGTCGTTGTCCATGTCGAAAAACCCGCAGCCCCAGCCAAGATACTGCGTGTGCCTGCCCAGGCCTGCCTGGAGTGTGGCATCCTCGAAATTTGCTTCGCCCAGATTGTGATAGAGCGAAGGGGTATCACCCGCGAAATTTGTTTTCACCAGGTCCAGATTGCCGTCCCGGTCGTAATCGCCGGCGGAAACGCCCATGCCTGCTTGGGCTTTGCCGTCGGGACTGAGAGCGCATCCGGCCTCCAGGGCAATGTCAGCAAATGTGCCATCCTTCTTATTTTGGTAAAGAGCGCTGGGCGCCGAATCGTTGGCCACATAAATATCCGGCCAGCCGTCGCTGTCCAGGTCGGCGGTGAGCACGCCGAGACCGTAAGTGCTTGTGGTTTTCAAAATTCCAGAACGTTCCGAAACGTCGGTGAACGTTCCATTACCGTTGTTGTGATACAGAATATTCTTCCCGCCCGTTAATCCCGGAGGCCCACACGCAACCATGATCCCTTTGTAGAGGCACGGTCCCGATTCCGGAAGGGGAGCGGTTTTCAAATCAAAGTCGATGTAATTCGCCACGAAAAGATCGAGGCGGCCGTCCCGGTCGTAATCCACAAAAGCGCAGCCGGTGTTCCAGCGCTTGCCATTCCCCGCGACTCCGGCCTTTTCGCTGACGTCGGTAAACGTCCCATTTCCGTTGTTGCGATACAGAACGTTTTTTCCGAAGTAGGTGATAAACAAATCTTCGAATCCATCGTTGTCATAATCGCCGATGCAAACGCCCTGGCCCCATCCCGAATGGCCCACGCCGGCTTTCGCGGTGACATCCGCAAAAGTTCCGTCGCGATTATTCTTGAAAAGACGCGACACGGGCTCCTGGCCCGCGGGAAATCCCTCCAAGCGCCAGCCATTCACCAGGAAAATATCCAGCCAGCCGTCGTTGTCGTAGTCGTAGAAGGCAGCGCCGCATCCGGTGGTTTCCAGCAAGAATTTATTTTTGCGCTCTCCGCCGAAAATTGTTTTGGCGTTCAATCCGGATTCCAGAGCTACATCCAGAAAACTTACGCCAAGGTCTTTTGTCCGTTGCGCCCCATCATTTCCAATCAGATGTTGCGAAGTTGCCGGCGCCGCGCCCGAATTCATCGACTCTCTATCCGGCATCGCCAGCGCCAGCACTTGTTTCAGCGGAAGCACAAGCGCGGACCTGCTGAGCGACTGGAGAAATCCGCGGCGCGTCGAAAACAACAAAGAAGGTCCCTTTTGCAGCGAAGCTCGGGCTAGAATCCGCCAATTCCCGCAGTCAGGTCAACAGGGCGTTTTCAGGAGAAAGTGAACAGCATCAGAAGACGTTTCAACTTCTGGATCGTCACACACGAACTCGGGCTTCTCACCAGGCCTATTTCATGGGGAACAAACGGAACTGCGCAACGCATTCGCCTCGATACTCGATCCTATTGACTGCTGGGGCCGTTCGAGCCTTACTCCACTCGCACTGGAATCGAATAATCCGAGGAAGCTGTACTCACTTGAATCATGGTCTTCCCCGGCCCCACAGCCGTTACCATGCCACTCGAGTCCACCGTCGCGACATGAGGATCGGCGGATGAAAAGGTAGTCTTCCTGGATTTCGTCAACTCTTCCTTTGACGCGTCGGCAAACGCTCCCAGTACGCGCACGGGAATTCGTTCTCCGGTTCGAGTGAATTGGATGAGCGCGGGCTCCGCCCAAATTCTCAGCGGCTCCTGCGATTTTTCCACGTCCAGGCTCAGCGCCTCCGATTCCGTATCGCCGTCCGAATTTCTTCCGATGGCCGTAATTCGATACATTCCAGGCTGAATCTGCGCCGGAATCTGAATCACAAACTGCAGCGGCTGCAAGTCGCCTCGCCCGCGGGCTACAATTCCCGGCGCTCCGCCGGAGACAACCTGGCCCACTCCCAAAGGACGCTGTCCAAGCAGCACGACCTTCTCCAGGGAATAATCCGCTGTCACTAAAATCGTAATCGTTTGCCCCGGCCGCACCACGGTGCCCTCCGCCGGCGATACGAAATGGAGCGAAGTCCCCTGGGCGCTGCTGGGAGCGGGGACGAATGCGATCCCTGCGGTCAGGGCCGAAAGGAAGGCGATCCGCCTCATACATTGATTTGTCCGCATACCGTCGTCCTCCTTCTGCTTGCGTGCTGCTGTGCCGTTCATTCGCCGGCGCAATCCTAATAAAAAGCTTCTTATTTAATGGAAGTCGGTGCCCGTCGGCGCTTCATTCAACAAATTAATCACCACGGTCGAAATCGTTGACGCAGGATCAAGCACCGATGGGCCATTGAAATTCAGCGTTTCCAGCGCAGCGGTATGGATCACGCCCGAATATTGCAACCCGCTGAGGTTGTTCAACGCGCTATCCACCGGGACGATCGTATCGTTGTTTTGCCCGTAGATAGTCGGCCACTTTGCGGCCGTCAAGTCCGCAGCCAGGGGATTCCCCGAACAAATCAGTCGCAATGCCCCCGCGTTGCAGAAAATGCAGCTCAGCCCTTTCAGATTGGCGGAAGTCGCAATTCCCGCGATATAAGCCGTGGGGAAAGGCTGGATTTGCTTCAAATTGCTCAATGCCACGCTCAAACTGCTTCCGAATCCGTTTCCTTCCAGGTCAAATACGGCGCCATCCGTGGTCGTCCCTGAGAATGTGATCGATTGCAAAGCGATGTCGCCGTCGGACGCCAGCACGTTTCTGGCGCAGGTATTGTTGCTGGCCAGCAGGTCGGCGGCAACCGGGGTGCCCAGGTGCGGAGTCGCAATCGTGATCAGCTTGTTGATCGGCCCAGCGCCAAATGTCGTGCTGCTCAGATAGCCCGAAAGCAGAAACATGGTGCGCGAGATGTCCCCTCCCATGCTGTGCGCCACGATGTCGGCTTTCACCGACGCCACGTTCGCGCTGGTCCGGTAAGCGGCGATGAAATTGTTGATCTGTGCCAGCACCGACGGAGCGTTGTACGCGAACCCCAGCGAATTTGCCTCAATCGAAGACTTCACGCTGCTCGAGAAGGAAGGAGTGGTGCTGGTGATTCCGGTAATTGTATTGGCATAGACGGCCCGGCTCACATTGAATGTGGTGGAGGTAGTGAGCGGCGTAAAATTATTGAAGCTCGAGGCGTTTCCCCACAGGCCGTGCACCAGTACCACCGGCGGTCTCGCCACCTTCACGCTGGTATTCGTGGCCGTGCCGCCTGTTGGAGTCGCACGCAAGGTCACGCTACGCGTGGCCAAGGAATTGTCCGCAGTCCCTCGCGAAAAATTCACCGGCCCGCGATAAATGGCGAACGCTTCCACGCCCTGCGAAGTGGTAACTGCCGCCACGCTCACGGAACTGGCGAAAGTGCTTCCTCCCAGCGCCGTCACTCCGCCATCATTGGCAACGGAACTGCTGGCCGAGCCTAGATCGTTGATCACGGCGACCGTGAACGCCTGGCCAACACTGGAGGCAGGGATGCGCAGAACCGTTTGCGCCGTTCCGTCCGCGGCCACTCCTTGAACCAGGCCGGTTGTCGCTGCGGCGATCGAATTGACATTGGTGGTGATCGCCGAGCCGCTGAGCAGCCCCGTAACCACGGGATCGATCAACACAGGACCCGAGGTTGCCGCAAACGTGACCGTGTTGACCGACAGTTCGAAATTCGGGGACGTGTTTGCGAGTGTGACCTGGCGAATGTTTTGGTAGGGCAGAACCACAGTTCCCGATCCCGCGCTTAAATTTTCCGGCAAAGTGGTTTCCTGCAAATTGCCATGTTGGTCTTCCGTCTGGTAACGGACTTCAACGCTCTGCTCGCTTTGATACGATATCTGCACGTTGGCAACGCGGTGATGAAATTGAATCGAAATTTCGGGCGAGCACCCGCCGCACTGATACGAAGTGCCATACACCGCAGATCTCACCGTCGCGCCGATCATCGCGTTGCGTAGCACTTGTCCCCCGGAGATCGTGGCGGACTGCACGCGTGCCGGTGCCTGCACCGCATCGAAGCGGCTCGGCCCCGCAAAGTCTTCGAAGTCAATTTTGTGGTTTTGCGCGAAGAGCGGAGTTCCAAAAAGGCACACTGCTGCGATGCAAAGAAGAGAGCGAAAGCGCGTCGGCATGGCTGGGCTCCCGGCGACGTGATTTTAGTCGGCTACTCTGTTTTCAATGCCACTGATGCGCTGGACGATACGCTCGCCTTTCTCCGGCGTCAACTGGAATTTGATGTTCCTTCCGCCGTTCAGGCGAGGCCCGCGTTCGGCGTGGCATCCCTATCAAGGTAATGCGATTCTCCCGCCTCGCGCAGGCGCTCCGCCGCGCTTTCCGCCGTAATGTCGCGCTGCGGCATCGCCAGCAACTCGTATCCCACCACATACTTCTGGATGGTCGCGGAACGCAGCAGCGGCGGATAATAGTGCGCGTGAAAATGCCATTCGGGATGCGGCGTCCCATCGCTGGGCCGCTGGTGGAATCCCATCGAGCACGGAAACGGGACCCTGAATAAATTATCGTAGCGGACCGCGATGCGGCGAAGAGCATCCCCCAACAGATCGCGCTCGCCGGGGGAAAGCTCCGTGATCGCCCCCGAATGACGTTTGCTCAACAGAAGCGTTTCAAACGGCCAGTTGGCCCAGTAAGGGACCAGCACGGCGAAGCCGTCATTTTCGAAAACAATTCGTTCCGCCCTTTTCAATTCCAGTTGCAAATAATCACAAAGCAGGCAGGATTGTTTTTCTTCGAGGTAGTCCCGCAGGCTGGCAAGTTCCTTCCGCGGTTCGTTGGGCAGCGAAGCATTGGCCCAAATCTGGCAATGCGGATGCGGGTTGCTGGCGCCCATCAGCGCGCCACGATTCTCGAAAATTTGAATGTGCCGCACCCACGGCAGCTTTTCGAGCGATGCGCATTCATCCGCCCACACGCCCACCACCCGCCGCAACTCACCGGGAGTCATTCGCGCCATCGTCAAGTCGTGTCGCGGAGAAAAGCAAACCACCCGGCACGCGCCGGCCTCCGAACGAGCCACCAGCAATCCGGAATCGTCGAGCATGAACTCCGGCGCATCCCGCAGCAACGCGGGAAAATCATTCTCGAAAACAAATGTGTCTTCATATTGCGGGTTGCGTATGCCTCCCGATCGTTCATTTCCAGGACACAAATAGCAGGATGGATCGTAGGCAAGCGCGCTGGCCATCGAAACCGCTTCCACTTTGCCGCGCCACGGACGCTGCGTGCGAAGCGGAGAAACCAAAACCCATTCGCGTGTCAGCGGATTCAAGCGACGGTGCACCGATTCTTGTAGGTCACGCGCGGTCATGATTTCCGTTCACTCATCGCGCCAGGCAGTCACCCTGTGAAACCGCTTCCGCGCCGCCCGAGGGTTCGCACACGTAAATCTCCGGATGAATTCCAGTCGCCGAAAAATAACCGTTCGCGATCTGGCTTTCGAACTCAGCAGTATCCGCCGCGTCAACCAGGTTGATGGTACACCCGCCAAAGCCGCCGCCGGTCATGCGCGCGCCGTAAATTCCCTTTTGTTGATTGGCGATTTCCACCATCCGGTCAAGCTCGGGGCAACTCACTTCATAATCCTCGCGCAGGCTGCGATGCGATTCGGCCATGCATCGCCCGAATTGCCTTACATCACCAGCCCGCAATGCCGCAGCGGCTTGCAGCACGCGATCATTTTCCGTAATTACGTGGCGGCATCGCCTGTAGATCGCGGGCGGCAACAAATTGCGATGCCCTTCGAGTTGTGCAAGATTCACGTCACGCAGCGATCGAATTCCTGGAATTACCGGCGAGAGCAACGCCACGCCTTCCTCGCATTCCGCGCGCCGGCTGTTGTATTGGCTGGCGGAATGCTCGTGCTTCACTTTGGTGTTGCAGATCACCAGCCGCATTCCCGCCGGCACCGGCAGTATTTGAAATTCCAGCGAGCGGCAATCCAGCAGCAGGGCGTGCCCGGCGCGTCCATTCAAGGAAATAAATTGATCCATGATCCCGCAGCGCGCGCCAACGAATTCATTTTCGGCTCTCTGGCAGATTGCGGCCAGCCTTATGCGATCAATCGCGTGCCCCGAAAGGTCGAGCAGAGCGTAAGCGACGGAAACCTCCAAAGCGGCGGAAGAACTAAGCCCGGCCCCCAGCGGGATTTCGCTCGAAATAAATAGATTTGCGCCCCGCAAGAGAAAACCCGATTGCTGAAGAATCGAAACCACGCCCGCCGGATAATCGGTCCATCGATGCGACGGTGTAAGTTCAGCCCCGTCGAGATTTATTTCGATTCTCTCGCCAAAATATTCGGAATGAATCACCAACCGGCGATCCTCGCGCGCCGAAGCGGCCACCCAACACGAAAGCCCAAGAGCCGCGGGCATCACGAATCCTTCGTTGTAGTCGGTATGCTCGCCGATCAAATTCACGCGAGCGGGCGCGCGATAAACGCGGGGGCGAGCATTGAATCGAGCAGCAAAGTTCGCGCGGAGAGAGGCCAACTTATCCATCAGTCGTTTGCAGACTCAGCATAACCATTCGGATTTTGACGCTGCCAATCCCACGCGGTTTGAATAATCGTTTCCAACTCCGCGTTTTTTGGCTGCCAGCCCAACTCTCGCCTGATCTTATTTGAATTCGCCACCAGCACGGGAGCGTCGCCCGCCCGGCGAGGATGCTCCACAACAGGAATCGCGCGATGTGTAACCCTACGGGCGGTTTCGATCACTTCGCGAACGCTGTAACCGCGCCCATTTCCCAGGTTATAGATCAGCGGCGATCGATCTTCCAAGGCCGCGAGCGCCAATCGATGAGCATCCGCCAAATCAACTACGTGGATGTAGTCGCGGATGCAGGTTCCATCCGAAGTCTCATAGTCCGTTCCATAGATCGAAAGGTTTTCCTGAAATCCAAGCGCGGCTTTCAACACGCGAGGAATCAAATGCGACTCGGGCCTGTGATCTTCTCCCAGTATGCCGGCTGCCCCTGCCGCATTGAAATATCGCAGGCTGGCATAACGCAATCCATGGATCCGCTGGAACCAACTCAGAATTTTCTCGACCAGCAATTTTGATTCGCCATAGGCATTGGTGGGGCGCAATTCGTCGTCTTCTTCGATCGGGATGCGCCGGGGATCTCCGTAAAGCGCGGCGGTCGAGGAAAACACAAAACGATTCACGCTATTTTCCAGCATGGATTCCAGCACGGCCAGAGTCCCCGCCGTATTGTTCCGGAAATACCGCTCTGGCGCTTTCATGGATTCGCCGGCTTCGATAAAAGCGGCAAAATGCATCACGGCATCAATCGCATGGGCCCGAAAAATTGAATTCAATCCCGTGCGATCGGAAATATCGCCCACAATTAGTTTCGCTTCGGGCGATACCGCCTTGCGCGATCCGCTGGAAAGATTATCGAGCACGATCACCCGCTGTCCGGCTGCCACGAGTTGCCCCGTCACCACACTCCCGATAAATCCGGCGCCGCCGGTCACCAAAATGTTCAAGCGATTTTCCCCTGCAATTTGATTTGTTCACTCGATCGATTGAGCCACAACTAATAAGGCCTGGCGGTTCCGCGCGTCACGGCTTGCTTCGGATAGGACTTCTGGAAGCTGTTCCTTGAATTCCAGACGGTGAAACTGCCGTTCGGCTCCGCCGTGACCTTAATGTATTTTCCCTCGCACTTTTCGTCAGGGTTGGCGATGAATTGTTCCGAAACATTGTGCGCCTTGTCCGATTCCATCGCGTAGTGCACCTGCCACAAATCGGCTAATCCCGGGGAATCGTGGATTGTTTGCCAGGCTTCCGGGCTGCCGCCTTTCCGCGCTCCATTATTCATGATCGCCACCCGGGGATGCAGCGAATCCACAATCACCTTGGCATTGGACTCATCCAATCCATGATGTGTCGTCAGATACAAGTCCACATTGCCGATCAAATTCTTCGGGCACACCAGTTCTTTCTCTTTTCGTTTCGTCAAGTCGCCCAGATCGATGAACCGGAATTTTCCATCGGTCACTAGAATTCCAAGCGAGCGCGCGTTCTCCGTGTTATCCACGGGAGCTTCCGGTTCCGCGGCGCACAGGGGATTCGATTGGCCGGCTCCTGGCAAAGCAGCCGTGATGTGTTCGCCCGCGGCTGTCAGCACCAGCACGTCAATCCCTTCGATCGGAATTCGGTCGCCCGGTTTCACCACCATTCTCTTTTTCGTTCCTGCCGCCACTTTTTCATAGGTGGCGTAGTCTTCCTTGGTGACGTCCGAATCTTCCTGGTTCGGTCCATGGTCCACAAATGTCCCGATCTTGATCCGGCTGGCCAGTTGCGCCACTCCGCCAACATGGTCGCGATGAAAATGGGTGATCACCACGTAGTCGATCTGCTCGGCGTGCGCTTGTTTCACTAGCGCCACGATCCGGTCCGCGTCGCGCCCGTTGAATCCGGGCCACCCAGTGTCCACCAGCATCGTCTGCCCCGATGGAGCAACAATCAAAGTAGCCTGCCCTCCTTCCACATCAATAAAATAAATTTCCAAGGACCGGGCTTTCCCGATCACCATGGGCGCCGCCGCGAGAATCGATAGAACAACAGTCAAGGCGACAGCCTGCGGAATTTTCCTCATGTCGACCCGCTCCTCTCCAAGTCAATGTCTCAATTCATTGCTGTCGATAGACTTCATTCTCAATAGTTGCGCACCGATCAACGTTCAAGCTATCGTTGCGCCAATCACATCGCCTGGTCCCATGATGTGAAACTGGCTGGACCGCATTCCGTACCCATGGAATATCGCACAAAAGATTGCGAGTTTCATTTCCAACCAATTTTGGGGCGAGAATCGAACAAGCTTTGTTTGCATTGGCACAAGAAAACATGCCAAGCCAGAGGGCATCCACGAATTCGACCGCCGGCCGCGCTCGCAAGCGCATCGCCCGGCGAATGATCCCCTACCTGTTCTTCCTCTATATGATCGCGTTTCTGGACCGCGTCAACGTCGGCTATGCCGCGCTGGACATGACTCACGCCCTCGGATTCTCGCCGGAAGTCTACGGATTTGGAGCGGGCATTTTCTTTTTCGGCTACTTTCTATTGGAAATCCCCACCAGCCTGCTGGTGGAAAAATGGAGCGCCCGCGGTTGCATCGCGCGAATCATGATTTCATGGGGAGTTCTTGCGATGCTCACGGGCTTCATCCACACCGCGTCGCAATTTTACTGGGTGCGATTTCTGCTGGGTGCTGCCGAAGCCGGATTCTTTCCGGGCATCATCATTTACTTGAGTCACTGGTTTCGATATGAAGACCGCGCCAAGGCCGGAGCGTACTTCATGGCCGCCATCCCCATCGCGAATATTATTGGCTCGCCGGTTTCCGGTCTGATTCTGGGAATTCACTGGATGGGAATGTCTGGATGGCGATGGCTGTTCATCCTGGAGGGAATTCCCGCGATCGTAATGGGAATTGTGACGCTTTTCTATCTGACGGATTGGCCGCACCAGGCCAAGTGGCTGCCGGATGACGAGCGCGATTGGATCACATCGGAACTTGAAAAGGAAAAACGCGGAATACGGGAAACCGGCCCGCGTCGAATTTTGGAGGCGCTCCGGCACAAGGAAGTGATTCTATTGGCGCTGGCCTACTTCTTCATCGTCACCGGCGTGTATGGTTTTAATTTTTGGATGCCGACGATACTCAAGGGTCTTTCAGGCTATTCGAATCTGGTGGTGACGCTGGTGGCCGTTCTGCCTTATCTCGCCGCGCTGCCGGCAATTCTGATTGTGGGCTGGTCATCGGATCGCACGCGAGAGCGCCGCTGGCACACCGCAATCGCGATGCTGGTTACCAGCCTGGGTCTCCTGTTGAGCGCGGTGCTCCACGGAAGCGTCGCCCTGGAAGTTTCCATGTTCTGCCTTGCCGCGGCGGGAATGTACGGGTATCTTCCCGGTTTTTGGGCGTTGCCATCCAGCTTTCTCACCGGAACTGCCGCGGCCGCTTCGATTGGCTTGATCAATTCCATCGGAAACCTGGGCGGCTTCCTGGGGCCGTACATCGTGGGATATCTTAACAACAAAACGCATTCCTTCTTTGAAGGCGTGCTTTTCCTTTCCACTTCCGCGGTGATCGCAGCGGGGCTCATTCTTTCACTCCGCACCGCGGGAAACGATCCGCGGAAAGCGGCTGAAATTGAAACTGTTCACGCATCCGGCGTTGTTGGCACGCCGGAACCAGCAAGCAATTAAATATGTCGGGAGATCGAACGGATAAAATTAGGCGGCGCCGGCGGAGTTTGTCTTGAGGGGCTCTGTTCGCAGAGTTCGCGGGTTGGTGTAAACTGATGCAATCGAACAATGAATCACGATTCACAAATTACGATGCTACGGATTGTCGAATGAACCGAACCCATAGACTCTGCTTGCAAATATTTCTCCCGGCTTTCCTGCTTTTCTCCGCTGCAACAGCGCGCGCGCAAGCGTACAAAGTAGAATCCGCCAGTTCGCCCGCCCCGGAGGAACTTGCAGCGCCCGTGCGCGACACACTTGCGGCTGGTTCGCTGCGCGTATCCGGTCCGCAGGGCGCACTGTGTGAAATCTGGTTGCGGAAATCGGTGGTTGCCAGCGCCACACCCAGCCAGGAGCTGGGTATCGCCTTTCCGAAGATTCCCGATGGCTCGCTCTTCGGAGCTGTGCGCTTTACCTCCGCGGCAAAAGATTATCGCGGCCAGGAAATCAAACCGAGCGTTTATACGTTGCGCTACGCGCTGCAGCCGGTGGACGGCAATCACCAGGGTGTCTCCGCCTATCGCGATTTCCTTCTGCTGGTTCCCGCCGCGGTCGATACCGGCATCGTCCCGATCGCTTTTAAAGAACTGTCCGCCCTCAGCCGCAAAGCTTCCGGCACAGGCCATCCCGCTATCTGGAGCCTGTTGCCAGCGGATGGCGCTCCCTCCACTCTGCCCGGCGCAAAACACGTGGAAGATGGAGATTTGTGGGTCGTCTATTTCGCAATCCCCATCGGCGCCCAAGGCGGCGCGGCAGCGTCCACCACAATGGGCCTGGTCGTTGTAGGCCGCGCCCCCGAAGCGTAGCAAGCCAGCCACAAGATCAATTTGATTTTCTTTGTGAAGAATTTAGCGAGGGCGCGTACACTGGCGCGAATCAGGAGGGATCGTGACCTCACCCGGCTCTCTCGGCATTTTCCTGGAAGCTTTGCCATTGGCGGAAGTGCGCAGGCTCGCGCGCCGCGCCGACGAGCGCGCGTGGGGAACCGTTTGGTTCCCCGAAATTACTTTTGGCGATGCGTTCACGCCCGCTGCTGCAGCGGCATTGGAAACGAAATCAATTCGCCTGGCCACCGGAGTGGTGGGAATTTGGAGCCGTTCTCCCGTAGCGATGTCGCTGACTGCCGCCAGCCTGAGCCAACTGTGCGGCGGGCGATTGATCCTGGGATTGGGACTTCAATCGCGCACCTATGTGGAAAGTTGGCACGGAGCGCGTTACTTGAAACCGCTCACGGCCATGCGCGAGTACGTCACGATTTTGCGCCGGGTGCTGGCCGGAGAGAGCGTGACTCACGATGGCGAAATTTTTCGCGTTAAAAATTTCCAACTGCAAATCCCCCCGCCTGATCCTCCCGTGCCCATCTATATCGCAGCCATTGGCCCCAAAATGGTGCAACTGGCAGGTGAAATTGCCGATGGCGTGCTGGGGTATTTCTATTCGGTTCCTTATATAAAGAATGTGGTGCTCCCCAATTTGCAGATCGGCGCGGCGCGGGCTGGGCGCGCACTTGAAAAGTTCGATCTGGTGTGCGGTTTTCCTTCCATCGTCACCGAGGATGACAGCGGGCTCGAGTGGATCAAGGGACAAGTACTCATGTTTGCCACCGCCGGGGAATCCTCTCCCTTTTACGCGGAAAGCTTCGTCCAGGCGGGATTTGGCGAACAACTGCTCCAGATCCGCGACCGGGTTGCTCAAAAAGATATGCGCGGCGCGCTGCGCACGATCACCGGCGAAATGGCGGATGCGTTCACACTGGCCGGCCGCGCCGCCCACGTTCGCCAGCGGATCGGCGAATATCGGGCAGCTGGCGTGAAGCAGATCGTGCTGAATCCGTCCCCGCCGGGAGTCTTATTTCCCTCTTTATGAGGGCCACTTCCCCGATGGAGTGGAAATGCCGCCGTTTTCTTTTCAGGCATATTTGAAGGTGATCGGTGACGCGATCGACACCATGGGAGAGCGGCGCTGAGGTATTTCTGAAATACGAATGGCGGCAGCGTTACGAGGTGCGATCGATCGAACGGCCTAATCGGCGGCGCGATGCGTCATCAGGCGTCCGCAGGATTCGCGGATTCGAAGCCGGTTCTTCAGCACCTCGAATTTCAGCCGCTTGTGCTTTCCCAAAATTCGACTGAAAAGAATTTCCGCGCTGCGGTAGCCGAGCATGTACTTCGGCTGTTCGACGCAGCTCAGTTTGGGATAAAACACTTCGTTCCAGATCAGGTCATCGTAACTGATCAGCGAGACATCTTCCGGGCAGCGCAAGCGCTTTTTTTCGAGCGCCTTCATGAATCCGGCAGTCATCAAACAATTGGTGACGAAAACCGCCGTGGGATTCTGTTCCAGAAGTTGCAGTCCCGCCTTGAATCCCGATTCGAGTGCGTAATCGCCATGGACGACCAGCGCGGGATTGTAGGGCACATTTTTCGATTCCAGCGCCTGCCGGTAGCCCAGAGTCCTGCCAATCGTGGTGCTGACTCCGGGAATTCCCGCAAGAATTCCAATTCGTTTGTGCCCCAGTTTCAGCAAATGACGAACAGCCGCGTGCGCTCCGCCGCAATCATCCGCCACCACCGTGTCCGCTTGTAAATGAGAATACTCGCGGTCGACCAGAACAACCGGCGGGCCACCCGTGCGCAATTTTTCAAAGAGCGCGGTGCTCATATCGCCAATCGCTTTCGCGAGCAAAATTCCATCCACCCGTTTGGAGAGAAAAAGGTTCAGATAAACCTCTTCCTTGGAAAGCTGGTTATCCGAATTTCCCAGAATGATGGTGTAACCGGCTTCCTTGGCTTTATCTTCCGCGCCGCGGACAATTTCCGGGAAAAAAGGATTGGTGATGTCCGGGATCAAGACCCCGATGGTGTGTGTTTTTCTTTGCGCTAGGCTGCGGGCCAGCAAATTCGGCGAATAATGCAGCGAGGTGATGGCGCGCTCCACTTTATCGCGCAGAGCGGGGCTGACATAGGAAGAGCTGTTGATTACCGCGGAAACGGTGGCGACGGACACGCCCGCGTGTTTTGCGACGTCATAAATATTGGACATAACTCTCCGGCTCCGGACGAACCGTGCGCCCAACAGAGTGTCATATCATGGGCAAAATTGCTTGACAAGGCTGAGAACTTTGTTAGGCTTGGCGGCCAGTGAAGGCGTTAGCTAAGCCCTTAGCTGGCGTCGGGGAGCTATCGGGGGAATAAAAGGGGGAAGCACATGAAACTAGCGTTGCGCGTTCTCGTTTGTTGTTTACTGGTTTTCACGGTTGGTGTCCAAGTGGGCTTATCCCAGTCGCGTTCCGGAACCATCCTCGGACGAATCAGCGACTCCAGCGGCGGAGCCGTGGCTGGCGCCACGATTACGATTACGGAGCAGAACACGAACTCCAAACGCACCTTGACGGCCGATTCGGAAGGCCGCTACGAGGCGCCCATTCTGCCGATCGGCAAATACAGAATCACGGTGGCCTTTCAAGGCTTCAAGGAATCGGTGGTCACTGACGTGGTGTTGGAAACACAACAAACCAAGGAATTGGATATCACCCTGTATCCGGCCAGCATGACTTCGGAAGTTCGAGTGAATGCGGGCGCGGTGGCCGTGGAAGTGGAGCGCACCAACGCCACTCTGGGCCAGGTGATTCACTCGGAGCAAGTTTCCGAACTTCCTCTCAACGGCCGCGATTTCGTGCAACTGGGCACTCTGGCGCCCGGCGTGACCAAGGGCGAGGCCGCCTTCTTCAATAACCGGGGCATCAGCGAAGTCTCCATCCGCGGCAGCGTTTCTCTGGCCGTTCAGGGAATGCGTGAGAATGCCAATGACTGGCTGCTCGACGGAGTGGACAACAATGAGCTGACCGCCGGCGCCGTTTCGATTCTGCCCTCGATTGACGCGATCGATGAATTCAAGGTCTTGGCCTTCAATTATTCCGCGGAGTACGGCAGTCGCGGCAGTGCGACCGTGCTGGTGAGCACCAAGTCCGGGAGCAACCAATTTCATGGCACTGCTTTTGAATTCTTGCGGAACGACGTACTGGATGCGCGAAATTTTTTCGACGGCTCCCAGAAAGGAAAATACAATCAGAACCAATTCGGCGCTTCCTTCGGCGGTCCCATCCGCAAGGACAAGACCTTCTTCTTCGTCGATTATCAAGGGGAGCGCGTACGGCAAGGCCTGACGATTCTCTCCACCGTTCCCACTGCGGCGATGCGCACCGGCGACTTCACGGAATCGTTTCCCGGCGCGCCCGCCAAAGCCATATTTGATCCCACGACAAATCACGTTGACCCGAGCACCGGCGCGACGGTTCGCAATCAATTTCCAGGCAACAAGATTCCGGCGAACCGTCTCGATTCCATCGGCGTGGCCTTGGTCAATCTGTTCCCGCTGCCGAACGTGGCCAACACTTTGGCGGGAAACTATCTCTCGCTTCCGATCAAGACCTTCGGTGACGATAGTTTCAGCTCGCGCATCGACCATAATTTCTCGCAGAAGGATTCACTGTTCGGCCGCTTCAGCTTTGACGCGGCCACGCAGTTCTATCCCAGCGGCTTGCCGGATTTCGGCTCGGGCGGCACTACACCGGGCACTTCCAGCAACACCAATTTTCAGACCGACGCTCGCAACCTCTCCGTTTCCGAGACTCACGTTTTTTCGAGCAATACCATCAACCAGGCCACCATTGGTTTCAACCGGGTCTTCAACCGCTTCACCGTTTTCGGCTACGGCATCAATAAATCCCAGCAACTTGGGATTCCCAATGCCAACCTGGGCGACAAGACCACTTCTGGCCTCAGTAATATTTCCTTGAGCGGCGGCTTCAATGCCCTTGGCGCTCGCACTTTCTCGCCATTCCAGGGCGGCACCAACGTCTACCAGTATGGCGATACGCTCAGCCACGTTCATGGCAGCCACAGCTTGAAGACGGGCTTCATGCTCCGGTTCATGCAGATGAATACTCTGGGCAACACATCCCTGCCCGGCAGCTTCAGTTTTGACAACAATTACACGGCAGCACTCACCGCCAGCGGCGGCTTCAATAGCGCCACTGGCTTGTCGATCGCAAGCCTGCTGCTCGGGCTGCCGGCAAGCGCCGTGCACTCCAACCAGTTCAATGGATTCGTGGTGGGACGCCGCTGGCATGAAACGCGAGTCTTTGTTCAGGACGATTGGAAGTTGAAGCCGAATTTCACGCTGAACCTGGGTATGGCCTATGACGTCACCACTCCGACAACGGAAGCTCACGGACGGCAAGCGAATTTTGATCCGTCCACGAATTCGCTGATCGTCGGCGGCACCGGCGGAGTCAACACCGATTGGAAGGACTTCGGGCCGCGCGTCGGCCTGGCCTGGAGCCCCTGGGGAGGGACCAAGACTGTAATCCGCGCGGGGTACGGAATCTTCTACGATGTGTCGGCAGTGGGCGGAGCGCAAGGCCTGTGGCAGAATCCTCCGTATTCCGCCGACGGCTCCTACACCGCGAACAGCCTGACGATCGGAAACACCTTGGCAACCGGTTTCCCGACTCTATTCACACCGCCTACGCTGGCCACCTACACCGGCAATCTGGTAATCCAACAAAAGAATTTCGTCCAGGGCATGATTCAACAGTGGAACTTGAACGCGCAACGGCAACTTCCGGGCGGAATTGTGATGACGGTCGCTTATGCCGGAACCCGCGGAAATCATATTCAGGACAAAGGATTCAACACCAACACGGCTACTCCTGGACCGGGCGTGAATCCGGCGGCTCGCCGGCCTTTCCCGCAATATAACAATTTTAACGCGGTGTTAAGCCGCGGGTCGTTGCGCTACGATTCCATGCAAATCCACGCGGAAAAACAGACCGGTCACGGTATGTACTTCCTGGCGTCCTACACCTGGAGCCGGGCGTACACCAACGGGCTTTCGCAAAACCTGGGCAGCCCCAAGGGTGTGGTTTTCTTCCCGCTCAATATTTATCCGAATGAAGACAAGGCGCTTTCCGATACTAACCTGAGCAACGATTTCACGTTCAGCTCGGTCTATCAGTTGCCCTTCGGCAGAAATCGCAAATACCTGGCCAACAGCAACGCTATCGTCGGCGCGATCGTTTCCGATTGGGAACTGAGCGGCATCGAGCGCATCCGTTCCGGGTTTCCGCTTTTCTGGAGCGTTTCCTCCAACCAGTCCGGCACGGCGGTTGGCAACCGGCCCAATGTGACTTGCGACGCCACGCTTCCGGGCGGCAAAACGCACTCCGAATGCCTTTTTCAATACGAGTTGCTTTGCAGCTCCGGCGGCGGGCGTCATGGGCAATGCGGCGCGCAGTATGTTCTATGGACCTGGACAAGTGAACACGGACTTCTCCGTGATGCGAATCATTCCGCTCACCTCACTGCGCGAACGCACGGATTTGCAGTTCCGCGCGGAATTTTTCAACATATTCAATAAAGCGCAGTTCGACCAGCCGGGCGCTGTGTTCGGCAACGCGAACTTTGGCAAAATCATCAACACGGTCAACAATTCTCGCCAAATCCAGTTCGCGTTGAAGCTGCGGTTCTAGCAGCAGAGTAACGAATGGCGCGGCAGTCCGTTGCGGCGGGCTGCCGCTGCCAAACCCCTCCGGATCAGGGCCGGCTCGCAATCCGCACAAACGAAATCTCCGGGCTGCCACCCATAGAAGCTCGGGAAAATCTCTCGAGCAGCTCATGTCGAATTCAAAGCGCGAACTACCAGCCCCAGCGGAGAAGCCATGAAGCAAATTGAAGTAGTCGGACTTGGCAGTTGCACAGTCGATTTCTTTGCCTTGGTGCCGAAGTTGATCGGCGCCGAGGAAAAAATCAATGCGGATAAATTGGAAATCCATGCCGGAGGCGTCACCGCGAATAATCTGACGCAAGTGGCGCGACTGGGCGCTCCCACAGGTTGGTTCGGACTGATCGGCGGCGACGACAATGGCCGCATTATCCTTGATGCGTTTAAGGACGACGATATGGACGCCAGCGCCATCGAGGTGGTGGCCGGCGAGCGTTCTTCGTTCACCTGGATTCCAGTGGACCGGAAGGGCGAACGCTGTATTTATATGTTCCCCAACGTCACCGCTCAGGTGACGCCGGCCCAAATTCGCGATCGCTTCGCGCCGTATATCCGCCAGGCGAAGCACCTGCACACCGAAGCCTCTCAGCTTCCCATGGCTCCCGTGCTGGAAGCCATCCGAATCGCTAAGGCCGCAGGGGTTCAGGTGGTGTTCGACCTGGATGTTCCGCCCGAAGACTTCCTTGGTTCCGGAATCGGCACCGAAGCCGATCTGGCGGACGCCTTGAAAATGACCGACATCCTGAAGCCTTGCAAAACCGCGGCGCGCGCGATTTCCGGCGAAAGCGATCCCGAAAAAATGGCCGCGAAATTATTAAACCTCGGTCCGAAAACCGTGGCGATCACCATGGGCAGCGAAGGCTGCTTGCTTGCCACCCAAAAGGAACGCGTGCACGAACCTGCCTTCTGCGTGAAAGTGGTGGACACCACCGGCGCTGGAGACGCGTTCATGGGAGGCTTATCCTACGCCTTGTTGCAGGGATGGCCGCTCGATCGCGTCGGCCTGTTCGCGAATGCTTGTGCCGCGCTGTGCTGCACAAAGGTAGGCGCGCGCGCGATGGCCAAACGGCCCGAAGTGGAAGCGCTGATGACGAGCAAGAAGGAATCTTCAGCCGTTCGATAAGCGCAAAGCCGGGCAACTTGAGGATCGCTTTCTCTCTCTACTTTCAAATTTTTCGGATGGAATCAGGAGAAGAATCATGAATCGAAGTCTGCGAATTGGCATGTTCCTCTGCCTGGGAGTACTTGCGAGCGGCGCTTCCGTCTGCGCCCAGAAGCCGAAAGAAAAAGTGATAGTCGATCAGGATGCGCGCGGTCCGGCTTCCACGGACATGCAGGCGATCCTGATGTTTGCGCAATCGCCTGATGTCGAGGTGTTGGGCGTCACGCTAGTGACCGGCGACCAGTGGGTAAAAGAAGAAACGCAGCACACACTGCGCGCGCTGGAGCTTGCCGGGCGCACCGACATTCCGGTTGTATCCGGCGCCGTTTATCCGTTGCTCAATTCGAAGGAAGAATCCGATTGGTGGGAGGCGCAGTTCGGCGCGTTCGGATTCAAAGGCGCGTGGACCGCGCGGACCTACCATGATCCGGATGTGGTCCCGCCGATGCCGGAAGGCGAGCCGCACACCAAAGCGCTCGATGAGCACGCGGTGGATTTCATCATCCGCATGATCCACAAATATCCCGGTGAAGTGACGCTCTACGTCGGCGGACCGATGACCAACATCGCGCTGGCCGTTCGCAAAGATCCCGAAATCGTGGGCCTCACCAAGCAGTTAATTTTCATGGGCGGCGGATTCAATGTGGGCATGGGCGGCATTCACCGCATCAATGGACGCCGCGAGTTCAACTGGTGGTTCGATCCGGAAGCGGTTCGCATCGTGATGAGCTCGCCGTGGAAGAAAATCGTGATGACCCCCGTAGACATATCGGTGAAGACGCGCTTGGGCGACGACGTGAAGGCCGAAATCGCCAAGTCCGATACGCCGCTGGCGAAATATTTGACCCAGTATTCGCGCGGCAGCTACATGTGGGATGAAATCGCAGTGGCCGCGTTCCTCGATCCCACGATTATCACCAGCCAGGAAGAACGCTACGTCAATATTGATATCGACCACGGCGCCGGCTACGGCCAGACAATTTTCGTGGAAAAAACCGTGAAAGTTCCGTCATGGTGGAAACTGGTGACCGTGCAAGTCGATCTCGACACCGATAAATTTTACAAGCTCTACGAAAAACTGATGAGCGCGCCGCCCCCGCCGCATTGATGCGCCTGCTTTCCCGGCGCGCTTGGGCAACAGCTAATTCGGCTTGGATAGACATCGGATTCGTTCTGGGGATTTGGAGGATCATCGTGATCAGCTCTCAGCGGTTGACTCGGTTTGTGATAATCGTAATGGCGATTGTGTGCGTCGTCCCCGCGGCGCGCGCTCAGGCTCAGAAACAGAAAGTCATCATCGATCAGGACGCGCGCGGCCCGCTCACCACGGATATCAATGCAATCCTGATGTTCGCGCAATCGCCCGATGTCGATGTCCTCGGCGTCACCATCGTCGCGGGCGACCAGTGGGTCAAGGAAGAAACGCTGCACACGTTGCGAGCCCTCGAAATTGCCGGGCGGCCCGATATTCCCGTCGTCCCCGGTGCTTTGTATCCCTTGATCAACAGCAAGGAAGAATCGGAATGGTGGGAATCGCAATTCGGCGAGTTTGCCGCCAAGGGAGCCTGGCTGCAGCGGCGCTATCACGATCCCGATTTTGTGCCGCCGCTGCCCGAGGGCGATCCGCAAACCAAGCCGCTCAATGAGCACGCCGTGGATTTCATCATCCGCATGGTCCACAAATATCCCGGCGAAGTAACGATTTACGCGGGCGGTCCACTGACCAACATCGCCCTGGCCATCCGGCAGGATCCCGAAGTCGTCACGCTGTCCAAGCAACTCATCCTGATGGGCGGTGGATTCAACGTGGGCATGGGCGGAATTCACCGCATTAACGGCCGCCGCGAATTCAACTGGTGGTTCGACCCGGAAGCGGTGCGCATCGTGATGAGCGCTCCGTGGAAAAAGATCGTGATGACCCCGGTGGATATTTCGGTGAAAACGCGCTTGAGCGACGATGTGAAAAACGCAGTCGCCAAGGCCGATACGCCGCTGGCCAAATACATCGCGCAATACGCCCGTCCCAGTTATATGTGGGATGAAATCGCCGTGGCGGCATTCCTCGATCCCACGATTATCACCAAGCAGGACGAACTCTACGTGAATATTGACATCGGCCACGGCGCGGGATACGGCCAGGCCATTTTCGTGGAAAAGACGGTAAAGGTGCCGTCATGGTGGAAACTGGCCACCGTCCAGTGGGATCTCGATACTCAAAAATTCTATGATCTGTACATCAAGCTGATGAGCCTGCCTCCGCGCTCGGCAGTCCGAACGCCCGCTCATTAGCCAGAAGCCCGGTTCGATGAACCGCGCGGCTGTGCGGAAATCAAATTGCCGCGCTATCGAATTTCGCGAGCCGCTGCGTTTCCACTGTTTCACCGCTTCCATCGAGGCCGATCGCTCGCCGTTGACCCTTCACGCCGAAATCGCAGCTGGATTGTACTCGTAATCGGTCCCTTCTCGCTCGAACCACGTTCCAATTTTCCGCGTTCGGCCTCTTCAATCCAAAAACATATGAAATGGCAAACAGGCCGGGATTCGATAGAATTCCACCTGGACGGTACTTCTGGACTTCCGGAGGCCTGAAACATGAACGCCACGGGATGCAAAGGAATCCGATTTCTGTGGATGATCGCACTCGCCTTGGCAGCGGCCGCCGCGCTGCATTTTCTCGCATCCGCGGCGGACGCCGCCACACCCACCGCCGCCTCCAGCCCACAAAAATCCTCTTCCGCCGCGCAATTCGCCACTGGCCCTCTCCCCGATCGGCCGCTGCCTCGCGGCTTTCAATCCTTCAACGACCCAAATACTTCCGGTCGACTGATCTACGTCAGGTTTTCTGTAGGCGAGTCCTCCGCGCGTCGCGCCATGCGCGATTGTCTTTCTGCCCTGCACATTTACTTCGACGGCCCTCCGCAACTCCTCGCCGCCGTCGGCGATCCGCAGGATCGCGTGGTCCAGGTGATTTTATCGGCAAATCTGCAAGGCCAGCCCGTGCGCGGCGTTGCCACTCTCGTCCTCGGCCAATCCGGCGCCACCTTTGGACTCATCCTCGATCGCCCTGATTCTCTTAGATCATCTTTCCAGAATCTCTCGCAAAAACTCAGCCAACAAATGCCCCAAACCTCCGGCGCGGATGGCGTCGATCTTTCGCCGCCGCAGGATTGGAAACGCCAGACTGCAGGCGACCGCACCGGCGCAGTCGATCTTCCAGCGGGCTGGAAAATCACTTCTTGCAGCCAGGGCATAATGACCATCACCGGCCCGCACTACGAGCTCATCCAACTCGGCCTGATTTTTTTCGTATCCACTCTGCCCGGCGCTCAGGGAATGGCCGGGCCCTATCTTCAGCCCGTTCCGGCCTTCTCTTACTTTGTCAATTTTTCAACTCGCATGAACCTGCAGCAAGGAATAAACATCCGCAACGTTCCCGGCCGCGTCCTGGAAGTAAAACCCGTTCCCGCTCCCATGCCCAATGGAAGGGGCGCGTATCTTCTCCAGGAGACCGCGACGAACGGGCAACCGTTCAAAGTATTTGCGTTGGTCTACACCGCGCCGAATGTGATGGCGGGATGGACCCTCTACACTTCCTATGTCGCAGCGCCCGCCGATTTGTTCCCCAGCGAGTTCGCCGACCTGATGAGGATTTGGAGTTCGTGGAAAGTGGACGACCGCGTCTACCAGGAACAAATGCGCCAAACCTTGGAAAGCATGAGTGAAACGCGCGACATAATCGGCAGGGGCGAGAATCGCCAGATGCACGCCTACGACAATCTCGAAGAAAACATGGGTCTGATTATCCGGGGTGAAGACCGTCTGGAGAACCGGTCTCTAGGCGGAAGAGCCGACGTCTCTACGCAGGATACCGACTCCGTCCTCCGCGGCTGCCAAAAACGCGGATACGATTGCCGCCCCGTCCCCTTCGACGAGCTTACCGGCCATTAAACGCGCGCCGAATTCTCAACGGTGATCGTGACAGCGCCCGCAATAGGATTGAAAGGCGCAGCGCCGTAGGCGCGCCACAATTTAGCCCCGCGCGTAAGCGCGGGGTTACCAGCACATGAACATTCCAAGCACCGTAGGTGCGGCACATTTTCCGCACCCACGAAGATAACCTTTCCTAAAATCTGATTTCTACTGATTATTCTTTTTTGTTTTGGAATCGCGAATCTGCGGGACCAAAATATCCCGCACGTAATGCCAGTAAGGCACTTCCTCCACCGCCGCTTGTGCGTATCGCTCCGCTTTTTCAAGGTCCGGCACAGTTTTGTGCGCGTTGGACCAAGCTAGATTCATCAACAATTCCGGCTCTCCCCACGCCGGATCGAGTGCGTCACTCGTCCCGCCCTTTTGTTTCCGGGCCAGTTCCAGGCCCTTCTGGTACGTTTCGATCGCCTTGTCCTGGCCGCCTCCGTGTTCCGGCGAAATATACCAACGGTTCGCGCCCACCACCCACATCAGCCGCGGATTATCCGGCGCAGCCGCTTGGGCTTCCTTGGTCATCGGCACTACCCTTGCCAATAATTCCTGAATGCGAGCCGGATTTTTCTGGTTCAGGAACATCAAATTGCTCAAGCAGGAAACTGCGGCAATCTTCGCGTCCACAAACCCAGCATCCGCTGCCGCCGATTTGTCGAATTCCTCCACCGCTTGCTTCAATTCTTGCTCCAATTCCTGCGGATCAACGGAATCGTTAAATCCGTTCAGGGCCTTGCGCCACAGCGCAAACCCGCGCCAATAGTGAATCCGCGAGGAAATTTCTTTGTCACCCACATAAGGATTCAACCCCTCGTAAAGCCGCTGCAGCGCCGCGCGGTCCCCTTCATAATCGGCGCGCTGAATTTGAGCGACGATCTGGATCACCCGGGCGCGCTCAGGTTTCTTCACCGGCGCTCCGATAGCTGCGCCCGCCGAAAGCAACAACACCGCCAGAATTTTCAGCGCGCGGCCCCGGCTGCGACTCACGGATTTCCCGCAATGCCACATGGATTCCTCCCGTCGTGTGCGATTCTCAAAATGAATTCGAGCCTTTAGGATTCAGACGAACCGGAGGGCAAAGAGTTTCACGCGAATTTCTAAATTGGGGCAGAAAAGCGCCCCGGTAAGAAGCCAGTAGCACGGCCACTCTCCAGTAGCTGTGCTGCTAGGGTTTGTTGGGCGGCTTGTCGTCGGGTTTTGGCTGCGTCGGAACGATGATTCGGAAGGAGGTCCGGAAGCGCTTGTAATCGGAATAGCGGACCGTCATGCGGATGTGGACATCCTGATGGGCGAAGTGCAGGACGTCATCCGAGCGCGTGTGCGTGGGGAACCAATAGTGGCCTTCGATGTTTTCGCGGTAGGTTTCAAAACGCGGAAACACGTTTTCGGTACCGCTCTTGCGGATATCCGGAACGGCTTTTCCGAATGTTTTGACGATCTGCAAATCCTGATCGTCCACCCAGATGCGTCCTTGAAAATAGCGCTGGTTCTTTTCCAGTTTTTTCGGCCCCACATCGAACACGTAGGTGCCGACAAAATCCACGTTTTCGCGCCCCACGTAGGTGATGTCGTATTTCGGTAATTCTTCGGTCCGAAGCACGAATGGCTGAATATTCTTCAGGTCATCGAGATCCTGTTCCGACATGGAAATTCGCGTCAGCGTGGGAGGTGGGGCGTAGGTAACGTTCTCATAGCGCTTGCCCGAGGGAGTGAACAGAATGTCGCTGGTCATGCGATATTCGCCATCCGGCTTTCCGGCTTCATTGAGCGTCTCGATCACAAAAGTTTGCACGTAGGTGAAGTTGTCGCGCTCTGCCTTGAATTCTTCTTCAGCGGCGGCGAAACGCTGAATGATTTGATCCACCGGGATCGAGGGTGGAGCTTTTGAGATGCCAGGGGCATTGGTCTGCGGGATTGGGGCGGGCTGCGGCGGTATTGTTTCCGGCGGCGCGGGAGCCCGTGTTTCTGTTGACGAAGGCGCCGGAGGAAGCGGGCCGCGTTCCTGGGCAGGCAGCGGTAGAAAATGAAATGAAATCGCAAAGAAGGCGATGGCCGCTATCAGGGCTTGCCCTTTGTTCCTCGCGAAATTTTCAGATAAATAGTTCCGCACAGCTCCCAAAGCCCTCCTCCATCCCCTCATTCATACCATAAGAATTGGAAGTTCGCTTCGAGGGAGAGGTTGCCTCTCCTCGTTGACAGGATTTCAGCCCGGTGGCGCCGCTCCACCATGCGGACTGAAATTCAGTGGAGTTCCGCACAGACGATGTAACATTCTTCTTATTACTCGGGAGTGGCCTGTACCAGTTCTGTTAAAAGAGAGGGACTCCTCTTAAGAACCACTGGACGAAAGGTGTTCCGAAGAGATTTCGTTTGACACTGGCTTCGGGGCGGGCGTATAAGCGCGAATAACACGGATTCATTATTTCTAACCATTCGTTTCGGCTGGACAGGGGGATTGGTTCATGGGTTTCCTCGTTGCAGCTAACCGGTTAGCTAATCGTAGATAATTTGCTTGCTGCTCCGCCGGCAGCAGAATGCGCTCAAGGGGGAAGGTTATGACACGCTCAAGCTGGTTTCCAATTCTGTTTCTCAGTGCTCTGTTCTTTGTGGCCGCGGGATCTGCAAGAGCGCAGACAGTGGCAACCATTTCCGGGACTGTAACCGACGCTTCCAATGCGACAGTTTCCGCCGCTCAGGTCACAGCGCGCAACCAGGACACTTCTCTTTCCCGCTCCGTGCTCACGGATCAGGAAGGCCATTACGCAATCGCCCTTCTGCCAATTGGGCATTACACCATTCAGGTCACGGCAAGTGGCTTCAAGAAGGCCGAGAATAAAGATGTCACTCTCGAGGTGGGGCAAAGCCTGGTGCTCGACATCCGGCTGCAGCTTGCTTCGGTGCAATCGGAAGTGAACGTTGTGGCAGCCGCTCCGGAAATTCAGGTGCAACGCACCGATGGGTCCATCAGCCAGATCATTCACACCGAACAGGTATCCGAATTGCCTCTCAATGGCCGGGATTTCGTCCAGTTAGCCTGGCTTGGGACTGGCACTGTGAAGCAACAACGCCCCGGAAACTTTTTGAACTCGGGCGGCTCGAGCGAAGTGTCTTTCCGAGCGAGCGTGGCGCTTTCTTCCCAGGGAATGCGCGAAAACGCGAATGACTGGCTTTACGACGGCGTGGATGACAACGAATTGACGGCAGGCGGAGTGGGCTTCCTGCCTTCCATCGACGCCATCAACGAATTCAAGGTGATGACCTACAATTTTTCCGCCCAGTATGGCAGTCGCGCCGGTACCACTGTATTGGTCAGCAGCAAATCCGGCACGAACAGCATGCACGGCAGCGTGTTCGAATTTCTGCGCAACGATGTTCTGGACGCGCGAAACGCTTTTGATGGCGCGCAAAAGGGAAAGTACAACCAGAATGAATATGGCGCTTCCCTGGGCGGCCCGTTGATCAAGGACAAGACCTTTTACTTCCTGGATTTTCAGGTGAATTCCATTCGCCAGGGCCTGACCCTGATCAATACCGTGCCGACGGCTCTGCAACGCCAGGGAATTTTCACGGAGACATTTGGCGGGGCAGCCCAGCCCACGGTCTACGATCCCAACTCCACCACAACGAATCCGGCCACCGGAAAGCTGACGCGCACCGCATTTTCGAACAATACGATTCCAACCGGCCGGATTGATCCCATCGCTCAGCAATTAATCAATTTCCTGCCGCTGCCGAACATCGCGGGAGCCTCGGTGAACAACTTTCGCAGCATTCCCGTGAAGAGTTTGGATGACGCGCAATGGGACGTCCGTGTGGACCACTCGCTGACCGGCAAGGATCACATCTTCGGGCGCTTCAGTTGGGACAATGCCAATCAATTCCTTCCGGACGGCTTGCCTGGTTTCGGCTCACCCGGCGCATTCACGAGCAACCAATCCTTCATCACCCACGCGCGACACATCGCTCTTTCGGAATCGCACATCTTTTCTCCGAACCTGGTGAACCAGTTCACCGTGGGATATAACCGCGACTTCAACTACATCTCTTCCTTCGGCACCGGCTCCAACGAAGCGCAGAAGCTTGGCATCCCTGGCGCCAATCTCGGAACTCCCGAAACTTCCGGCTTGACGCAGATCTCGATTACCGGATTTGCCGGTCTGGGAGATCGCCAATTTTCTCCCTTCCAGGGCGGCACGAACGTCTTTCACTATCTGGACACACTGAACTGGGTACACGGCCAGCACACCTTCGCTTTCGGATTTGAATTCCGCGCCATGCAGGAAAATACTGTCGGCGACAACTCCTTCGCGGGCAGCTTCTCATTCAATCGTTTGTTCACCGCGGCGTTTACTCCGGCCGGAGTCTTGGATCCAACCTCCGCATCGGGCAACGCGGTTGCCAGTTTCTTGCTTGGCCTGCCGGCTTCGGGCGGGCGAAACGATGAAATCGGAGGAGCGACCCGCGGGCGGCGCTGGAAGGAATACCGCGAATTTGTCGCGGACACCTGGGCGGTGAACCAGCACCTGTCACTTGACCTGGGGCTCGCTTACGCTTACACCACTCCACTTTCTGAAGCCGCTAACCGTTTCGCAAACCTCGATTTCGTCACCGGAAAGATTTTCGTGGCGGGGCAGGGATCAAGCGGCACGGTGGGTGTGAACTCTGACTGGACCAATGTGGAACCTCGCCTCGGCTTTGCCTGGAGCCCCTGGAGCACGAAGAACACCGTAATCCGCGGCGGCTACGGCATGTACCACGATGTCGGCGCCACGGGCGGCACTACCGGGATGTATCAGAATCCGCCTTACGCCAGTGCTTATGCATTCACGAGCAACAGCATCACAGCGGTTCGAACTCTCGCTACCGGTTTCCCGCCGAACAATCAGCCGCAGAATCCAGCCACTTACTCCGGAATTTGGCATGTGATCGATACGAATTTCCAGCAGGGATTGGTTCAGCAATGGAATTTAAATGTCCAGCACGCTTTTCCGAGCAGCCTGCTCCTCACGGTGGCTTATACGGGGACGCATGGCACGCGGCTGAGCCGGAAAAACATCGATCTGAACACAGCCCCGCCCAACACGGTGGGCAACGATCCCGCCTCGCTGCGGCCGTACCCTCAATTCAATCAAATTCAGGACACCATCAGCGATGGCTGGCTCACATATGAGTCTTTGCAGATAAAAGCGGAGCGGCGCGCGGCCAAGGGACTTTATCTTTTGGCTGGTTACACCTACAGCAAAGCCCAATCGAACGGTTTGCGTCAGGAAATCACCGGCGACCCTGGAATAAACTATTTCCCATTCACCGCTCCCGGCAATGATGACGACAGGGGCCTTGCCTCCACCGATCTGCGCAATAACTTCACGTTCAGTTATCTCTACGATCTGCCCTTTGGGCGGGGGCAGAAATTCTTGAGCAATCTGCACGGCGTGGGACAGGCGATTCTCGGCGATTGGGAATTCAACGGCATCACCGTGGTCCACTCAGGCTTCGGCCTCGGATTCAGTATGGGTACCAGCGCATCGGGCACGTCTTTTGGCAACCGGCCCAATATTGTTGCCGGCTGCGATCCGTATGCGGCCAGCGAATCGTCGAAGGCATGGTTCAACCCGGCGTGCTTTTCCGCGCCGGCCGTGGGCGTGCTCGGCAATGCGCCTCGCACAATGCTCTACGGACCGGGACAAGTGAACTTTGACATGGCCTTTTCGAAGAACCTCGTGATCACCGAAAGGCTGCGCGCCCAGTTCCGCTCGGAGTTTTTCAATATCTTCAATCACACTCAGTTCGCCACTCCCGCGACTGGATTCGGCCTGGGCACCTTTGGCACGATTACTTCCACAGTCAATTCATCGCGGCAGATTCAGTTCGCGTTGAAGTTTCTGTTCTAGCTTCTGCTGGGAGGGGAAGGTCGGAACACGGTCTTCCCCTGTCTAAACAAAATTCCATGGCTGACAGGCGAGAGTCCGCTCGCCGGGCGCAGTTTGTTTACTAAATCACGGCCGCGAGTGCGATCGCCCAGCTAACCAAGGCGCAGCAACCGGCCCAGACAAGAGGTTCCGCATGAAGATTCGTCATTTGCTCATTTTTGTGATCAGCATGCTGCTGGCTCCGAGCGGATGGAGCCAGGAAAAGAAGAGAATGATTATTTTCGACCAGGACGCGGGAGGGCCCGGCGGCACGGACATGTTGTCGATGCTGGTGCTGCTGCAAGCGCCCGACGTGAATGTTTTGGGAGTGACGGTGGTGACCGGAGACGCCTGGCGCGATGAAGAAGCGGCTCACGCGTTGCGGCTGCTCGAGTTGATGGGCCGGACAGACATTCCAGTTGCTCCCGGAGCGGTGTTTCCCCTGGTGCGAACCAAAGAATGGACTGAGCTGTGGGAGCAAATGCACGGAAAAATTACCTATCACGGCGCGTGGACTCAGAGGCCAACGAGCCACGGGCCGTACGAGGTGCCTCCGCTAAAAGAAGGGAATCCCACGACGAAGGCATTGAACGAAGACGCCGCGCATTTTCTGGTGCGCATGGTCCACCAATATCCTCATGATGTGACGATTTACGCGGGAGGGCCGATGACCAACCTGGCTCTCGCACTGAGCCTGGATCCCCACTTCGCGGAGATGTGCAAGGGCCTGGTGCTGATGGGCGGCAGTATCAATCCTCGTACTGAAAACCCGGAATTTGCTTTCAATCCTAGGCACGAATTCAATTTATGGTTCGATCCGGAAGCTTCGCACATCGTTCTGCGCGCGCATTGGCCCAGTATCCAGGTGACCACGGTGGATGTTTCCATCGAAACCCAGTTGAGCCAGGAGATGTTTGACCAGATTTCCAAGGCCCAGACGCCTGCTGCGCTTTACATTGCGAAGTATTCGCATGCAGGGCGCGGATATTTGTGGGACGAACTTGCCGCCGCGGCGTGGCTCGACCCCAGCCTGATCACCAATACTCGCAAGGTTTACATGGACGTGAGTCTGGACCGCGGGGCGAGCTATGGGGACGTGCTGATCTGGTCGGAAAAGGTAAAGCCGGCGCTCGATGTGCAAATGGTGAACGCTCAGATGGATGTGGATATGAAGCGATTCGGCGAGCTCTTTGTAAAGTTAATGACGGCGCCGACGCCGGGCGCAAAAGATCCGCAAATGTTGAAAGAAGCTGCAACGCCGAAGCCTCCGGCAAATTAGAAGGGCGCCGGTTGATTCGATTAGATGTGAAATTGTTGATATCGGCACGCAGTCCGGCGTAGTTCGCTCGCTTGGGAGGAATGATTCTGGCTAAGATCGTCGTAGTGGGAAGTTTGAATATGGATGTGGTGGCGTTTGCGGCGCGAATCCCCGTTCCGGGCGAAACGGTTTTTGGCCATTCGTTTCTGACCGCGCCAGGAGGGAAAGGCGCCAATCAGGCCTTTGCTTGCGCGCGACTGGGCGGCAGCACAGCCATGCTTGGCCGCGTGGGCGATGATGAATTCGGGCGGCGGCTCTGTGAAAACCTGCGGCAAACGGGCTGCGATGTCAGCGGCATCCGTCCGGCGGAAGGATCGAGCGGGGTTGCGCTGATCTTCGTTGCTGATAGCGGGCAGAATTCCATAGTAGTGGTTCCCGGAGCGAATGCGAAATTTCTTGCCGGAGATATCGCGGCAAGCGCGGATTCATTTCTTGGAACTCAGATCGTGCTGCTGCAGCTCGAAACCCCCTTGGAAACAGTCTTGGCAGCGGCGCAAGCGGCGAACAGTGCGAAAGCGAGAGTGATCCTCGATCCAGCGCCTGCCGATCCGAACTGTCTCTCGCTTCTTCCTTTCGTGGACATTCTCACTCCCAATGAAACGGAGGCCGCCATCTTGGCCGGTGCGCCACCTTCACGGCTTGATCCGGGAGAGGCGGTAACAGTGGCGCGCAAACTGCAGAGGCAAGGAGCCCGCATTGTTATCGTGAAGCTGGGCGAGCAGGGTTGCGCGCTGGTTGATAGTGACGGCGCGCTGCTGGTTCCCGCGCCCAAAGTAAACGCAGTGGACACAACAGCGGCGGGAGACGTCTTCAATGCCGCTTTGGCCGTGGCGCTCAGCGAGGGAATGAATTTGCCGGATGCCTGCGTCTTTGCCAATTGCGCTGCCGCGATTTCCGTCACCCGGCCTGGCGCACAAGGCGCGGCGCCCACCCGGCAGGATGTGGAGATTTTTGCGCGCAGCTCTTTTTTGGATGCTCCGGTGCGAATGTCCAGCTAGCCCGGAAAGCCGCCGATTCTGGTTCTGTCCCACTCGAAGCTGCATGCAAAATCTTTACACGGGAAGATCTGCCAGCCTCGAAAAATCATTCGAAACCCAGTCGGCCGGGGACGCGTCTGTTACACCAGCGAAACAGAAAGTGTTAGACTCGGCGCGGCTTATTGCGGATTCCGGTCTGACGATGTTCTGATTCGTTCCGGCTGGGGGAGCCGGCCGAAACTGGTCTCCCATTTCAATTTTGATTCTGGAGGCTGCCGTGAAGAGCGTGCGTCTTATTTTGTCTGCCGCGATTTTCTTGCTTGTGGGTTCGAGCGCCTGGGCCAAGCCGATTGCCATTCCTCGCCATCCGGATTATCACGCCGGTAAAATCGTATTTAGTTATCTGGGCGATATCTGGATGGTGAATGAAGACGGGTCGAGCCCGCATCGTCTGACGGACAATCTGGCACGCGAAGTTTTCCCGCGGTTTTCTCCTGACGGGAAGTGGATCGCTTTCTCGAGCAATCGCTACGGCAATTACGATGTGTTCGTGATGCCCGCGGAAGGCGGCGAGCCGAGGCAATTGACGTATTACAGCGCGAACGACTATGTGGTTGGATGGTCGCGCGATTCGCGGCGCGTGGTTTTTCAATCTTCACGCGGACGCGTCTATCCCGGCATTCCCAGCTTGTACGACGTCTCGATTGACGGTGGATTGGAGCAGCCTTTGCCCACGGACTGGGGCTATTGGGCCAGTTATTCACCGGACGGCAAAAAAGTGGCTTTCAATCGTCATCCCATGGTCTGGTGGCGCAAACATTATCGCGGGAATTACTCCGCGGATTTGTGGGTGATGGATGTGGGTACGAAAAACTTCCGCAAGATTCTGGACGCGGATATGCCGGATCAGGAGAAGCCGAACAATTTCTGGCCGCAATATGGGAACGGCGAGATCTTTTTTGTTTCCGATCGCGATACGGTGGGAAAAGCGGGAGACCCGCGGGTAATGAAGTCGGTGGCGAACGTTTGGAAGATTTCCGAGAACGGCGGCAAACCGGTTCAGGTGACGCATCACACCGATGGCTCGCTATTTTATCCGTCGATTTCCTCCGATGGCCGCGTGCTGATGTACGAAGACAACGCACAGATCTGGAAACTGGATACGGCCACCGGAAAGACCAGCGAAGTCAAAATCGATATTGCATCCGATACCAAAGAGAACAATTTCCAGGTGATGACGATCAACAGCGAGGCGGATAGCTATAGCCTTTCTCCTTCCTCGCAGCGAGCCGCGATTTCGACGCACGGCGAAATTTTCACCATCGCCACCGAACGCGGCGATGTCACCCGCGTGACCAACAGCTACTGGCGCGATACCGATCCTTCCTGGTCGCCGGATGGCCGCTGGGTCGCCTATGTGAGCGATCAATCGGGCCGCGATGAAGTGTGGGTGGCGGGGACGGATGGTGAAAATGCCGAAGAAGCTCTCGAATTCGGATACCGAGAAATATGCGTTGACCTGGTTTCCGGATTCGAAGTGGGTGGTCTTTGCCGCGTCGGATCACAAGCTTTATCGCGTGGACCCCGAAGGCGGCGAGCCGCGCGTGCTGGCATCGAGCGACGTGGCCAATCTGACCGTTCCGGATGTATCGCCCGATGGGAAATGGGTTTCCTACACAGCGCCGGACCGCGACGAACGTCCGCATGTTCACATTGTGGCGGTGGATGGAGGCACAGACCGGCAACTTCCCGATCAAGACCTGTTCAGCACCGCCGGCGCGCATTGGACGCGTGACGGCAAGAAATTAATTTTCCTGGGCGGGTTTGTACAGGGAGGCTCGGCGGCGTTGCGCAACAATGTTGCGTCTCTTTACAGCGTTTCGCTAACCGCTGAAGAAAAAAATCCAATGAGCCGCGACGTGGACGACGAAGAAGCGGCTCAGGCCGCCGAACGTGCCATGGCGGAACGCGCCGCCGCGGAGCGTGGACCAGGGCCGCGCGGTGGAGCATCCGCAAGGACGCCGGTGGACGTGAAAATTGATTGGGACGGCCTGGCGCGGCGGTTCCACCAGATTACGCGGCTCTCCGACAATATTTTTACTGCGGTGCCTTCGCCGGATAATCACACCTATGCGTTTGTGACGGTTGGGGAAATGGATGGGCGGCCGGCGTCGACTCTTTGGACCGTGCAGGAAAACGGCGAGCAGATGCGCCGGATCACGCAATCCATGCCGCGCGAGGGCGGGGAAGAAGGCGGCGGCTTCGGCGGCGGCATTTCGTCGCTGCAATTTTCAAAGGATTCGAAGACGATTTATTTCCTGGAAGCCAACGGCATTTGGGCCGCGTCCCTTGCCGGAGGCGCACCGGGCGGGGCGCCGGTTGCAGCGGCCGAGCCCTCCGCACGAGGAGGCGGCGAAGGCGGTGGCGGCCGCAGAAAAGTGAATTTCACCGTGCGCGTGGAAGTGGATCAGCGCGCGGAGAACCTGCAGATTTTCCGCGAGTCGTACCGCATTTTGAAACATCGCTTCTACGACGCCCAGATGAACGGCGTGGACTGGACGAAGATGGAGGAAAAATACGAGCCGCTGCTTGCCGATGTGGGAGATCGCGAAGAATTGCACGACGTGATCAGCCAGATGATCGGCGAACTGAACGCCTCACACACCGGAATCAGCGGAGGCGGCGAGCCGGATAAGAATGCCATCCAGACTCGGTTTCCGGGGTTTGATCTCGAGCCGGACGGCGGCTATTACAAAGTCACCTTTGTATATAAGGATGGGCCGGCGGATAAGGACTACGTGAAAATCCACGTTGGCGATTACATCCTGGCGGTGAATGGCGCTCCGCTGAAGGCGGGAGATAATTACTGGAAGAATTTCAATCTCGCTCCCGGGCGCAAGTTTGAGTTCACTGTCAATTCAAAGCCGTCGCTCGAGGGATCTTGGAAGACGCGCGTCGAACCCGTCAACGCCAACGCATTTGCCACTTTGCAATACAACCGCTGGGTGGAAGACCGCCGGCTGATGGTCGAAAAGCTCTCGGGCGGCGAGATCGGTTATCTGCATATCCGGCAAATGAACGGCCCGGCTCTCGCGAAATTCGAGCGCGATCTGGCCGAGAATCATTTCAAGAAAGCATTGATCATCGACCAGCGATTCAACCCGGGCGGAGGAATCGACGAAGAGTTGATCGAAATTCTTTCGCAAAAGCAATATCAGTATGTGCGGCCGCGCGATTCCGTATACATCACCCGGCCGCAGAGGGCATTTTTTGGTCCCATCGTGGTAATGCAGAATGAACGCTCCACCAGCGATGCCGAGGTCTTCCCGGATGGAATTCATACGCTCGGCCTGGGCAAAACGGTTGGCGCTACCACCTACGGCGCGGTGATCGGAACGGGCGCTTACCGGCTGATCGATGGCGGGAGCATCCGCACGCCCGGAACGGGTTTGTGGAATATCAGTGGGCAAAACCTGGAGAATTTCGGCGTGCCGCCGGACTTCAACGTGGACAACACACCTGCCGATTTCCTGGCCGGGCGTGATGCACAGCTTGAAAAAGCGGTTGAAGTGTTAAAGGACGATCTGAAGAAGGGCGCCCGGCAGAATATCCCGGCCCGCTAACGAATCGCCCGTAGCGAATCGGGAATTGCCAGGATCTCGATCTCCATCAAGTTCCCCGTGTAGATGAGGCGATCGGTTGCAAAACCGATTTCCCAGGGTGCCCCGGCTTCGGGCAGTTGGTCAGTTTCCTTGTGCCGGCCGGTTTTGGTGACACAGGCACCCCTGCCTGTGCGCGTAACCCCAGGCATCGCACTTCTCAAAATTCCTCAACTCTCCCCTCGCTCGCAAAATTTCGACAACCCGAATGCGCATCCGGCAAATAAATTCAGGCCGCAAACACCGCATTTCTAATCGCCAAGGAAAAACAATGTCAAAATGGCTCAACCAATTGAAAACACAATGGGTTACAAAAGTCTAATGGCTCCTATATCGTACTATCCCGCCCTCTTTCCTCAACCCGTTTCTGCCCTCTCCAAACGCACACTCATTCGGTTTTTCCCGCCGCCAGGCCAGGATTCCGCGGCAAGCTCACCAGATTGGCAAACAACCGAAATGCCCCGGGCACGCCGCCGTCAGCTCCCGATAAAAAGCAAACGCCGTATAGACGTAAACACCTTTCCCATAGCGCGCGAAAAGCAAGCCGCCTTTCTGCGGATCCTGATTCGGATCGTGCATTTCAATCAGCGCTTCGTAGTGCGGGTCCCACGATCTTCATAAAGTCGTGTCCCGCGCTCTTCGATCCAGCCCTTAAAATCCTCTGCGGAAATTTTGTTCGGCCAATTCAACACGGGATTGCGGATCGAGCATTCGACAGGCGAATTTTCGTCCACCACTTTTTCGGCATCAGTTCGGTGAGCGTGTATGGGATAGGGCCGTAGTTGCGCGCGTATTCCATCGTTTCATACTGAGCAATGATCACCCCGCCATTTTTCACGTATTCCAGCAAACGCCCATTGGCGGACGCGAATTCGGGCCTGCGCAGCGTATGCCCGCACGCCCATGAAAATCACGTCGTATTTGCTGAGATCGCCCGGAAACAATATCTTGAGCGACTCAGAAACTGAACATGGATGCCAAGCATTTCCAGGTCTTTCGGAACATCGTCGCCGGTTCCGGTCACATAGCCCACATTCTAGTCCGGGGGAACTTTTACGTCCGTGCCCGTAGTGCGGTAAGTGGAAGGCCGGTACAAATTGTAGGGACGAGCTCGGGATACGCCGCGGTCTGATACCCCTCCCGATAATCTTTTCCTTCGTAGGCGGCCACGGCAGTGACGTCATACGGCTTCGACTGCAACGGAACGGGCTCCACATGGAAACTCACGGCTTGATCTTCTCCGTCTTTCGAGGTGGCAAACGGAATCGACTGAGGAGAAACGCGCCAATTGGATGGAAGGTCAAGCCGGACCGGTTCCTTTGGCCGGACCTTTGACGTTGCTGTGGACCGTGCACGCTGAGCGGAAAGATCGTCGCATCGAGTGGCACAATTCCCGCGATCGGAGAAATGATACCGAAATGGCGGGTGCCACCACCAGCGGGTCTGAGAACGTTGCCAAGGCCTGTTTCGCGCCTCACCGTCTGGACCACTTGCCCGATTCGAATCGGAACCCCTTCGTAGCTGAATTCGGCCCAGCCCGAGAGCGGATAAGGCGCCGTGGGCAAGCTTAGGTAACGGGATCTAAAATGTCGTAATAAGGCTGCTCGGTATTGGGGCGGTAAAAGTAAGGCTTCGTCGCGGCCGCAGTCTCCGGCACGGTTACTTTGAAATGCGCCTCGGCTGCCTGGTTTGCGCGCGAGATCGCCTGGCACCTTGCCATCGGTAGCGAATGTCCAATTTTCGCCTTCCGGGCCGTCCAGCGAAACCTTTCTACATCAAGCGAAACGGAACTCTGATTCGCAAGATGCATCTACTAGGAAACGACTGCCCGGAATCGCCGTTGGAAACGTCTCCGGAAATTCGCTGAAATGCGCAAAGTATTCCGGTGGGACGGCTTCTCCGGCGCGACAGTATTTTGCATAGGAAATTCCAAGCGCCTGCAAAAGAGCGTAATTGAATTGCGCTTGCTTCACCCTCAATTCGAAATAGACGTCGTATTTTTCGTCGTCGGAAAGATTGCTGGCATTCACCGTTCGATCAGTGATTTGTTGCTTTCAGCCCCGCCGCCAGTGCCGGAGCCGATTTCGCCAGATTTTGCGGGGAGAAATTCCTGGTGGCTTCTTCGACCGATTGATTGATTTCCGCGAGGCCTTTTTTCAGGAACGAAGCGTCACCCGTGGGAGCCAAGTCCGCAATTCCCGCGAGCGAAACGTCGATTCCATCGAAGAAAGAGGATTCCTCCTCCTTCACCGTCACGCGAGAAGCCCAGCGGTGGTAGGGCGTATCCACGGGGCCCGGCGCCGGAACATTGGTCCCGCCATTTTGCGATTTCTGGAAACCCAGTCCCTTCCGCGCCAGTTGCGAATACGTATATCCGAGCAACGGATCGTAATTTCCCGCGGGAATCACCAGGTTCGTCGCTAGTTTCCCATCCGCCCAGCGTTATTGATGTAGTCGTAAAACTGCAGAGGGTAGGTGTGCCCGTCGGCGTAATCAAAGATCGAATCTTATCCGAAAGGCGGAAACGGCACGCGAGAATAAACTTTCAGCGGAGTCCACGGCCGCAGTCCTTGCTGGATTTGATCCGGAAACATTTTGGGATCGCCGGCCGCGTTATAGACTTCCTGCGCCATCTGCCCGGCCACCATGTGATTGCCGTGCCCATCGGTGTGCCCGCCCACGAATACCGAAGCCACCACCAGCGGGCGCGTCATGCGCACCACGCGCACGGAATCGTAAAGCACGCGGTCGTGGCCCCATTTTTCCAGCGCTTCTTCGCGCGTTTTCGAAAATCCGTAGTCCACCACGCTGGTAAAAAATTGCTGCACGCCGTAGTAGCCGTCCGCCGCGAGCAACTCCTCGGTGCGCACCAGGCCCAGCGCGTCCCAGTAATCGTTGGACATGACGTTCTGACCGCCCTCGCCGCGGTTCAGCGTCAGCGAATTGGCGCGAACGCCCTGGCCGCGCGATTCGTAGGCCAGCATGCCGCCATCCTCGTCATCCGGATGCGCCGTGAAAAGAAGCAGGCTGGCGCGCGTGTGCAGCTTCAGCAGCGATTGCCACAGAGCCGCCGCGCCGCGATCGGGATTGATTTCCATCGCTCGCGGCGTCGCTTCAATGGCCACATTCTGCGGCGATTGCGGCCGCACTTTTGCCGCCACAATCAGCAAAATTGCCGCGCACAATGCCGCGAGCGTTCCTCGCCGTACATTTCGCCCAAGAACCATCGGACATCTCCTTCCCAGATGACAATTCATTCTTTATTGCAAGCCAACTGATCGCACGGAGCCGTTGACCATGAGCTATTAGCCCGAAGACGTTTCGCGTGCTGTCACGATCGGCATATTTTCACCAAACGGCCATTCGCCGCGCTTCCAGGATCGCACCATGTAAATCGCGAGCCCCACAATCAGCAGCACCGCGGCATAGCGAATCTCTTTCAGAAAATGGGGACGTGAGATCAGGATATAAACAAAACCAATCGCCGCCAGAATGGCCGGCAGCGGGTAAAGCCACATGTGGAAAGGCCGGGGAATATCGGGCCGGCGGATTCGCAAAATAATCACGCCGATGGATTGCAGCAGAAATTGCAGCAGGATGCGGATCACCACCAGCGCGGCGATCACGTCCACCAGTTTGAGCAGGCAAAAAGCCGTGGCTACCGCGCCCAGCACCAGCAGCGAAACGTAAGGAAATTGATTTTTCCGGTGCAGCTTTCCGAAAATGCGGAAGTAATTTCCATCGAGCGCCGCCGCGTACGGCACGCGCGAATATCCCAGCAGCAGCGAAAAAACGGATGCGAACGCAGTCCAGATAATCAGGATCGAAACCAGGTTGCCGGCCCATCGCCCGTAGATTTTCTGCATGAACACGGAAATCACGAAATTGTGCGCGCCGCTTTGGCTGGTGCTGCTCAATTCCTGCCAGGGAATCACGCCGAGCACGCTGGTGTTCATCAAAATGTAGAGCACGGCCACGATCACAATGGAATAGAGCACCGCTCGCGGAATCGTGCGCGCGGGATCGCGCACCTCCCCGCCCAGAAAACAAATGTTGTAAGCGCCCCAGTAATCGTAGGTGGCCACCAGCATCGCCGAACCCAGCCCCAGAAAAAACGGCCGCGAGAGCTGAAACGCGCCGGGTGGAAATTGAAACGCGAGCGAGGAATTGAAATGCGTCAGGCCCGCGAAAGATCACCCAGAGGTCGTGCCGATCACTCCAATCCAAAGCAGTTTTGAGAGGCGTGCGATCGCCGTGATCCTGCGGTACAGCAGAAAAACAGCGAACAGGCACACCAGCATCGCCAGGAAAGTGCCGTTGGTCACCAGCACCGAAGCATCCAGGTTGCCCAACAGCGGCAACCGCGCTTGATAATCGTGCTGGCCCAACGGCTGCTGCAAGCCCGGAAAAAGATAGCTGGCATAGAGGGACAATCCGATGCAGCCCGACGCGATGGAAAGCGGAGCGCTGAAGGTGAGCTGCCAGATGAAGAGAAACGAAATCATCCGCCCAAGTTTCTGGGCCCGTAAATTTCCTTGAGGTAGTAATACGAGCCGCCGGCCTCCGGCATGGACGCGCCGAGTTCAGCCCACACCATCCCGTCGCACATGGTAAACAGCGCGCCCAGAACCCATCCGAGCAGCGCCTGCGGGCCGCCCATCGCGCCCACGATCAGCGGCAGTGTGATGAACGGACCGACGCCAATCATGTCGTTCATGTTCAGCGCCACGGCGCTGCCCAGGCCCATGCCGCGGATCAAGCTCGGCGAATCGGAGGATTTATTTTCGTTCGTCAATTCGCTACTCGTGGAAGTGTGAAACCTTGCGGCCGCGCGGGTTGGACGAACTTTTCGAATTCATCGAGCGGCCTTGCGCAATTCGGTGATCGCGTCGCGAATGAGCATTGGATAGCGCTGCAGCAAAACATTTTTGCGGTCGAGCCATTCCCTGATTTCGGATTGTTCTTCGCGAGCCGTTGCAATTTGCGCTTGCACGGCTTCGGGCGCCGGGCCGCCCGCGATCTTGCGGATATTGACGAAGTGCGTTGGATCCAGCGAGCGCAGCCACACTTCGCGAGGCTTGCGCAAAGAGCGTCCCAGAGATTCGGGCGCCAGCCGTTCCAATTCATCCACCAACTTGCGGCGGAATATTCGCGGCCGACCGCATGGACCGCCGCAGCCACCAGATGGTGCGCGGCGTCAAAACTGATGTTCTCTTCGCGCACCAGCGTATCGGCAAGTTCGGTGACGGTCAGAAAACTGCCGGCGGCGCGGCGGCCATTCGTTCGCGATCCACTTCGGCTGGCTCATCAAGCCGGCCAGCAACCGCAGCGCGCGCAAGGCGTCGGCGGACATGGAAAACACCAACGGCTGCAGATCGTCCTCGCTGTCGACGATATCGCCGAAAGGGCGTATTGTGCGACGCAGGTGAACACGGCCTGCGCCTCGCCCAACGCCTTGCTGCCAGGATGCGCGCGTGTTCCAGCGCGACCGGATTGCGCTTCTGCGGCATGATGCTGCTGGTCTGCACGCAGGCGTCGCAAGCCGCAGAAAGCCGAATTCCGCGGTGGACCACAGCAGCAAATCCTGGGTCAACTTGCCCAGATTGACCATCAATGGCGATCGCGCCGGCGGTTCCGTAACGTAATCGATCGCCGCGATCGCGCCGTAGGAATTGGTCTGCAGGCCTTCGAAGCCCAGCAGCTCAGCGGTGCACTCGCGGTCGATGGGAAAGCCCGTGGTGGTGATCGCGCAAGCGCCCAGCGGGTTGCGGTTCACCGTCGCAAAGGCCGCTTGCAGGCGCGTGTCGTCGCGGCCCAGCGAACTCGATCGGCCGCCAGCAGATAATGCGCGAGCGTCGTGGGCTGCGCCGGCTGCGTGTGCGTATAGGCCGGCATGAGGGTTCCGATGTGCGCGGCAGCCACATCGAGCAGCACCTGGCGAGCCGATGCGGTCTGCCGCCGCGATTCGCAGCATTTCGCGCCGCAAGCACATGCGATATTGGGTGATGTCGATATCGTTGCGGCTGCGCGCGGTGTGCATTTTGCCAGCCGCTTCCGCGCCGCATTCCTGCACCAGCAAACCCTGTACGTAGAAGAAAAGGTCTTCGCACCGCCCGTCATAGCGCGCGGCCAGGATCGCGTTGCGGTCCAGCTTGGCCAGGCCGTCGAGGCAGCAGCGCGCGTCCGCCTCCGGGATGATCCGTTGCCGCGAGAGCATCAGTGTGTGCGCGGCGTGAATTTCGATCAGCGCATCGAAGAAATATTTCTTTGCGTCATCAAAATTGACGGAGAGAACTGTTTCAGAATAAACGGGCGCGGGAAATCGTTCGAAGGGATCAGAAGGCGAAGAGGGGTGGCCCGAATCTTTCAACGCGCGCACTCCTCCTGGGAAGGCCAAACAAAAAAATGGGCCGCTGAAAGTCCCGAGCTAGTTCCGAAGAAGGCCATTCAAAATATTTCCTCGCTTCTCCTCGACTCGCCCAACTGCCAATCTAGCAGCGGCCCCGGAAAGCCTCGATTACCCTACCAACGCACTCCCAGACCGAAATCAAGAATTCGGCCCTGCAGCACGGTAGAGGATTTTGGAAATGACGACGGCAGCGGTGCGGCAAGAGGACCGCAAGTTGCCGGGGTAAGCGTGAATCCGTTTCCAGCGCTTGGGCATCCGGCCGTCAGCACCGAAACCGTCGTATTCAGAGACGTGACGTTGGGATGATTGAAAACGTTGGTGGCCTCGGTCAAGAACTGAGCACGAATGCGCTCTTTCAAGGTAAACAGAGTTCGCGTGTAGCGAATGTCGAACTGCACGATCTGCGGACCCCGAACGAGGTTGCGCCCGATTCCTACCGGCCGCGTCACGCTGGCGGCCACGGTCGGATCGCCGTTGAGGCTGGCGTTGGCCGTGACGTTTTGCTGGTCGCCGGAGGCAATGTTGGACAGTATTCCGAACTCGTTGTCGTTCAGCAGAACCCGGGCAAAAGTGTTGTCCGTGGTGACGCGAGGCGCCCAGATCACGGTGCCCGTGAAGGACTGCGGACGGTTGATGTAGCTGTTGCCCCGGTCGCGAAGCCGGTTGGTGGTGTCTTCGACGTAAACCAAATTCTGTTCGAAGCCATTCACGTCTGGGGCGTCGCTGATCGTATGCGAATAAATGTAGTGTCCGTTGACCATGAGCCCGTGCGAGAAGCGATGCTCCCAATTGAGTTCCAGCGCGTTGTAGCTGGAGCTTGCGCCGACGTCTTGCGTGGTCACGTTGTTGAATGCGGGATTCAAGCGCGTATTCGCATTTACAGCGGCCAGAAACACCGGCCGGCCATCCAGGAGATTGCCGACGGGATTGATCAGGTTGGTGTTGTGCAGCCACTGCAATTGCCGTCCGTTGGTATTGACGTATGCAATGGTGACCGCGTCGTTCTTGCTAAGCTCACGCGTGATCTGGAGCGTCGACGTCAGCGCATAAGCGTTCTTGAAATTGGGCGTAACGGTGAAAACGGACGGGATGGCTGGGGCCGTCGCCGTCGTCAAAGGATTGGGGAATGCCGGAGCACCTGGAGATGCCGGCGCCAGCGATGCGTTGAAGGAGCGCCCCGCCCCATCCGTAAACAGCGCGTTGTACCACAGGTTAGTGGGCGGCGGGTCGTAGAACATGCCCCACGAGGCGCGCACCACGGTCTTATTGCCGAGCCTCCAGGCCAGGCCGAGTCGCGGAGAAACATCGCCCGCTGGGTTATTGAAACTTCGCGAGGTCGGGAAGGGCGCATTCGCTTCCGCGCCGGGTGCGATGAAACGGTCGTAGCGAATTCCATAAGTGAGCAAGACGGTCGGTTTTATTTGCCAACTATCCTGAGCGAACAGATTGTAGAAATTGGAAACATACCCTTCGCGCGTGTCGCCGATAATGGCGGCCACGGTGGAATACGATTTCGTGTTCGTGCCAGCCAACGCAAGCTGGTACGCGGCAATCGACGGAAAGGTGTACTGCGTGAAGCTATCGCCTTCCTGCACGTCAATGATTCGCGAGTATCCGAATCCGAACTTCATGGCGTGGCGGCCGCGAATGTAAGTCACGTTGTCGTTCCAGCTCGGGATTTTTTCGGCGAACACGTCTCCGGTGGATACGCTGCCGCCGAAATTGGCGA
This sequence comes from uncultured Acidobacteriota bacterium, assembly GCA_963756355.1. GTDB lineage: Bacteria > Acidobacteriota > Terriglobia > Acidiferrales > UBA7541 > JBGPTK01. The sequence goes on from CAVWOD010000010.1 coordinate 274,047, forward strand.
CGCCCGAAATTGTGATCGCGGGCTGCGCGCCGGTCAGAGAACCCGCAATGTGCTTTTCATTGCGGTAGGGATAAGAAAAAGCGGAACTCGTTGAGCCATTCCGGGGAGAAAGTGGTCACCCACTGCAAGCCGCCGACGTGCGCGCGATCCCTAAAATCGGATTCGGCCGAGATCAAGTTCAAGCCGCCCACAGCCGTGTTAAATGGATATTCATTCCGGAAATAATTGAACCGGGCGAAAACGCGGTTCTTGGCATTCACATCCCAATCCAAGCGCACATCCAAAAACTGCGCGTGCTGCACGGAAGGCGCCGTCCCGAATTGCGATGCGGGAATTCCGATCGCCTCGAGCGCAGTCTGGTTCGCGGAACTCACCGTAATCGGAACCGGCAGCGCGCGATATAGATGTTCGTAGGCCGCGAAGAGAAACACTTTATCTTTCTTAATGGGCCCGCCCGCATTCATGCCGTAAGAATTCATCAGCAGGTTAGGCTTGGGCTGCGTGGGAGAGAGCAGAATGGGCCTCGCCGTTGCGTCGACCGGTCCGCGCAGCCACTGAAACATTCCGTGGAAATCGTTGGTCCCTGATCCCGTGATGACGTTGTAGATGTTGCCGGTGGTGTTTCCAAATTCCGGCGCGAAACTATTGCTCACGGTCTGCACTTCGCTGACGTAGACGGAAGAAATCGGGAACAGCCGCAGTCCGTAGCGATCCGTTTCCGTGTCCACCATTCCGTCCATCTGATAATTGATGCGGTCCACAAAACCGTTGGTATTCAGGGTGCGTGGAATACCTAATTCCGGGTTGGGATGACCGCTGACGCCCGGCTGGAACATGATCCAGTTGTAAGGGTTTCGAGAAGTGAGTGGGAGGTTCTGCACTTCTTTTTCGCTGATGATGCCGCCGATACTCGTCCGCGTCGGATCAATGATTGGCGCGCCGCCAGTCACTTCGACAGAAGTGGTGATCACGCCCACTTTCATTGCGGCATCCACCACCGCCTCGCGGCCGGCTTGGAGAACTACGTCCGAAAACTTCAAGGTGGTGAAGCCTTCTTTGCTGACGGTAACCGTGTAAGTTCCGAGCGGCAACGAAGGAAGCACGTAGTAGCCGTCGTCTCCGGAAGCCACGGTGCGCGTGTATGCTGTCGCGGTATTGAAGGCAGTCACGTTTGCGCCCACGATCGGCTGGTCAGTCTGGTCGGCGACTCGGCCGCGAATGGTGGCGTTAATCGATTCCGACTGGGCCCAAGCCGCGGGCACATACATGGCAAGAATTACGGCCAGGCCAATCACAAGACCCAGCACCTTGAAAAGGCCGGAGAAAATCTGACCCTTTTGGTTTCTCATTTTCGTTCTCCCCTTGAAGTGAAACTCCCCCCCGAGCCCCTACTTCCTAAGCTTCCCTAACAAAGTTCTTTACCTGTAACACCTGCTCTTTCTGCTGTCAAGACTTTTTCAAGTTCGGGCCCGCCCGCCTTCGGCCGGACACTTCACGGAACGGCCGGCGCGCGAACAAATTCTTGGATGCGTCTTAGATGATTCCCGCACCCTTAAGACTCGAATATTATGGCAGCGCTCGAAGCTCCGCCGTTTTCAATGCAAGCCAGATGGCGCCGAACAATTGTGCTTCCTGGCCCAGGCTGCTGAGCGCCAATTTCGGCCGCGCAACTTCATTTTGTTCCAGGATGCCCTGCGTGGCCTCAAACAGGGCGGGATGAATCCCCACACGCCCTCCCAGCACTACCAGCGAGGTATCCAGAATCGCGCTCATGTCGGCAATCGCGCTGGCCAGAATCCGGGCAGCGCAGCAGCACCTCGCGGGCTTTCTCATCGCCGGATTGGGCCAAATCGAATATTTCGCTGGCCTGCAATTGTCCGGGCGGATGATGAACTCCGCCTTCACTCCCGTTGGGCATGTTCTGCCACATGCGCTCGATCCCTTTTCCTCCGATCACGCTTTCAAGCGGCCCGGGACAGTGAATCGCCAGCCGCGTTTGCTCGGTGCCCGGCACGGCGAGATACCCGATTTCTCCCGCGGCCCAATCCGATCCGTGGTAGAGCCGCCCGTTGATAAAAATTCCCGCTCCGATTCCCGTTCCAATGGCCATGAAAACAAAATTTTTGACGCCGCGCGCCGTCCCGGTCCAGCTTTCTCCCAGCGCCCCAAGATTCACGTCGTTCTCTATCGAAACGGGCACACCTGCGCCATCCTCCAATATCTGGCGCAGCGGCACGTCTTTCCAACCCGATAGATTGGGCGCCGAGAAAACAATGCCGGCGCGGGCATCGGTAATTCCGGGAGCCCCGGCAGCTACTGCCAGCAGTTTTTTTGCCGGAATCCGGTGGCGGCGCTGCAGGCGCCGGATTCCGCTTAGAATCAGCGCCGCGACGCGCTTGGGAGTGCTCTCTTCATCAAGCGCTCCCACCCATTTTCCGATGATATTGCCGTTGAGGTTGGCCAGGACCACACGAACGGCCGTTCCGCCGATGTCCACACCCACGACATACCCAAACGTGTCATTGAAGCGCAGCATGCCCGGCGGCCGGCCGCCGCTGGAAGCGCCGGGGCCGATTCGTTCCACCAAGCCCTTCTTGCGGAGATGCTCAATGGTGCTCGAAACTGTGGGCGCGCTCAGCCCGGAGTGGCGCACCAGATCCGCGCACGAACAAGGATTGTGCAACCGCAACAAGCGCAGGATCTCCCGCGCGTTTACCTGCCGCAATTGTCCCGGCCGGGCCGGGCCAATGCGTTCTTCGCCCTCGGCGGAGCCGAAGTTGAGAACGTGTTCCTTGCGGAGGTGTTCCATCAAGCGCGGTGCCCCTTCAAATAGCAGCGGCGCCGACTAACTTAACTAACTTTACAAAGTTCGTCAATCGCCGAGTTGAGGAAATTGACCGGTAGAAGAAAGGTCATGGGTGGTTCCTGGGGGTTTCTGCCGGAGAGGGAATTCTGCCTGCCGGTTACTTGCTGTCCATCACACATCGAAATCCCACTGTCCCGGAGCGGTCCAAGCTCGGCGCCATCAGTAAATACTTGCCGTGTTCATTCAGCCGGTAGGCTTGCGGGAAATACCACATGGCTCCTGGGGCTGGTAATAGCTGCCGCCTCGCAAAATAGCCGACCGGGTATGCTCATCCGAGTATTCGTCCGTCCACTGCCACACGTTGCCGACCAAGTCCATCACGCCGAACGGGCTGGCCCCGTCGGATGTGCGTCCACATCGTCGGGCGGGGTCAGTCGTGCGGCCTTATCCGGGCGCGGGCACCGCTGCCGGGTCCCAGTCATTGCCCCAGGGATAAAGCGCTCGTCGCTGCCCTGCGCGGCATATTGCCACTCCCACTCGTGGGGAAGCCGTTTGCCCGCCCAATCGGCATAGGCGCGCGCATCTTCGAGCGAAACCCAAGTGACCGGCTTGTTCGCCCAGCCTCGGCGGGAATTGCCGTTGCGCCAATCCCTCAGAAAATTGTGATCGTCTTGTGGGATGGTAGCGAGTGGCATCGAGAAACTTTTTGAACTGCTCGTTGGTCACGGGATAGCGGTCGATAAAAAAAAGCCTTCAGATGCATCGGCCTCTGGTGGCTGCGGCGCGGCGAATCTTCCCACGGCATCTGCACGTCCACACCGATGCTGTTGCCGCCTTCGATTTCAATCCCCGAAACTGCGAATCGGAAATCAGCTTGCGGGAATTTTGCATCATGTCTTCCGGCGTGGACGCCGCTGATTTTGTGGGCGCGATCTTCTAATTGTTCGTTGCGGCAGAAAGCGCCACTCGCGCAAATAACTTGCGAGAGGCTTGCGGGAAAGTTGCTGCCATCTCTGAAAGAAACTGCCGTTCGCCTGTGGAGAGTTGCGAAGTTGCCAGAATCGCGCCGAAGCCGCGCGGCTCCAGATCGAAAACTGAGGATGGCGTTGTTGCCGTAGATTTCCGGCTGCAATTCCGAGCCGTCCCACACGCTCGTAATAGTGCGATCCTGGCTGATGCGGCAGCCCAATTTGGCGCCGTTAAGCGCGAAATCATTGCGGTTGATCAGGTCCAAGCGTTTCCTGTTCACCGGGAAACTTGCTGGCGAACACTCCGTACTGCAGCATCGGCGTGTGCGGCTCCCAGCCGGGAGTGATCAGCAGGGGGGCGAATGCCCGCTCGATTGTGCCGATGCGGCGAATCGCTTCCGCGTCGCGATCCTTGCAGCGAATTCCAAACGCCAAAAATATTTTCCCAGGCTTCGTAGCCCACGCCGTTGAAAAATGCGGCTTGCAGGCCATCGTTTTTGTTCTGCGCCCAACGATCGCACCACGTGCACCATATGGCGGGTTTCGAGCCATTTATTCTTGCTGATCATGGGCTCGAACGGATATTTCCAGTATCCCCACGTCAGGTTGTTCCATGCGATCGCAAAGTCCACGTCGGAGTTCGCGCCGTTTTCCGGCTAAATGCGATGGGATGGCCGGTCTGATCCGACGCCGTGCGGAAAACAGGGCGGCACCGCCGGCATCGTATCCGCATTGATTCCGTCCGCGCCGATTGCCGCCATCAATTTGGCCAGCGCCATCCCAATCAGGCTCGGGTTCCGAGCGCGTTCCGCGGTCCCACGGATTATAAGAAAATAAAACCCGCACTCCATTTTTGTGGAATGCTTCGACCATCGCTCGCAGGCCCTCGATGCCGCCCGGCATATCGCGTATCAAATCGAATTGATTGCGATCGTCGATTCCCAGATTTGGATACGATTGCCAGATCAATACGGAATCGATCCCGCCGAAACGATCTTTCGTATCACTCAAATAGCGTTGCACCGTATAGGCGGCGCGCTGCGGATCATAGAAGTAGCGTTCCTGAGCCATCATCAGCGATTGAATGAAACTGGATTGCGTCCATCGAAGCTCGGGGCGGAGATATTGAGATCCATCGTAGCCCATGCGGACCAGATGTTCGCGCCGCCAGGATTGGAGATACGCGAGCCAGGATTGGGCTGACGCTTCCGAAACAGGGCGTTGAGCCTGCATGGCGCAACAAAGTTCCACTGCCGCGGTTGGATTCGGCGGGCCGGGAATTTGCTCGTCTTGCGGAGGGTAGACGTTATGGGGGAAAGTGAAATCCTGCGCACCGAGCGGAAAACAAAACAGCGCCAGCAGCACAGTGATGATCCATCTCCCCTGTTTGGAGGCAAGCGCTCCGATGATTCCCCGTGCATCCCGCGCCGGCATAATCATGATTTGCGTTCCTGATTTGCGTCGCCGCATTCCACGGCGGGATTAGTACATTTTCACGAGAACGATTCCGTGTCGCGGAACGTCCGCCGAAAATTTTCCGGTGAATTCTCCCAGATCCTTTCCGGTCCATAAATCGCTCGCGTGCTTGGCGCCGGTTACGCCGATGTCTTTAAAATCGGCGGTGACGCGCGCGGCATCTTCGCCTCGATTGATCAAGAGAACGGCGGTGGAACCATCGGCAAGCGGCTTGGCCCAGATTTCGTAGGGTCCAACCTGCCACACCCAGCGCCCTTGAATTCCCTTGGTATCCTGATCGACCGCGATCACTTCGCGATTGGTCAAAATCGCCAGCGCCTCCTTGCTGACGTGCGCGAAATCATTGCTCGCAAGCAACGGCGCCGCCATCATGCACCACATGCTCATGTGGCTGACGTACTCGTCGTGATTCATGTGGCCGTCGCCCACTGTGAGAATATCGGGATCATTCCAGTGGCCGGGTCCTGCGAACGGCTCGATTCCGTCTTCGGCGTGCGCGACGGAGTACATGCGGTCGTAGTTGTCGGTCATATCTTTCGTGGTGCGCCAGAGATTGCCGCCTGCCGGAGCGCCCCACTCCCAAACCGAACGCATGCCGTGCTGGTTCATGCTGAACACAATGGGGCGGCCGGAGCGAACAATCGCTTCGTGCATTTTCTTATACGCGGCAGGCATTTCTTCGGGTTTGTAGACTTTCCCGGCGCTGCACCAGTCATACTTCAGGTAGTCCACACCCCAAGCGGCATATTGCTTCGCGTCCTGCTCTTCATGTTTGTAGCTGCCTTCGTAACCGGCGCAGGTTTTGGGGCCGGGAGAAGAATTGATTCCAAATTTGAGGCCCTTGCTGTGGAGATAATCCGCGAGCGCTTTCATGTCCGGAAAATTTGCGTTGGGCTGAATCGCGCCGGAATCGTCCCTCTTGCCCTGCCAACAATCGTCCACATTGATATATACGTAGCCGGCGTCCTTCATTCCATTCGACGAAATCGCGTTCGCCGCAGCGCGCACAACTGCGTCGCTCACTTTGCAGCCGAAATGGCTGCGGCTGTTCCAGCCCATCGGCGGGACGCTTGCGAGAGAGGAATCCTGGGCGATGGCCGGGATGGCCAGCGCGCTGCCGAGGATTAAAATTCCAATGAGCCGGTGAATCGTTTTTTTCACTGCTTTGTTCATCGAATCAACCTTTACTCCGTTTTGCCGGCCCATGTCGCCGAAGCGCCACACTTGGCAACCGCTGCAGTCTGATCCCCGGGCGGAAGATTCCGGTCCAGAGTGCGGATAAATTATGCCCGCTAGGTGAACAATGATAAAGGTGCGACGGAGTATTGAAGATTCGCCGAGTGGATGTCAATTTATTCTGCTAAGGAGCTGGTTCGAGAACTAGTTTCTGCACGCGCCAGTTCAGCAATTCGGCGACGTAGAGAACATTTTCGGATGGGCAGGCGATTTCGTGTATCCAGCCGAACTGTTTTGCCTGCTTGCCGGATTGGCCCAGCACGCCAAGAATTTTTCCTTGCAAACTTAGTTTATAGATGCGGCCAGGAAATGCATCGGAGGCATAGAGAACCTGATTCGGCGGAGGAGTGATGCAAACCGTCCACGGCGCGCCGGGTGACATGGTGCCGGTCGTTTGCGTAGGCTTATTGCCGATCGCGGAGTGCGCATTCGGATCAACAGGAACATCGATCGTGATTTGGCGAAGAACTTTTCCTTCACTGTCGAACACCTGAATCCGGCGATTCCCTCGATCGGCAACATAAATATTTCCCTGGGCGTCGGCGGCGATGCTGTGCGGAACGTTGAATTCGCCGGGCTGGTTTCCCGGTTCGCCCCAGGATTTCACCCAATCGCCATTTTTATCGAATTTCGCGATGCGCGAATTAATGTAGCCGTCACTGACGTAGGAATTTCCAGCGGCATCCCAGGTAATGTCGGTCACCTGGCGGAACATTCCGTCCACGGGAGGCAACGGCGGCTTGGGATGTTTGAGCGGCTCTGTTCCTTCGTCGGATGCTTCCTGCTTGCGGCCGAAGACCATGGTCACGCGGCCTTGGGGATTGAATTTCACAACCATGTCCGAACCTTTGTCGGTGACCCAGATGTTATCGTCTTTATCGACTTTCACCGCGTGGGCATAGGACCATGCGTAAAGGTTGTGGCCGATCTCGCGAAGGAATGTTCCGTCGGCGCCGAATTCCAGAAGTTGCGCGGCGCTGGCTCCATAGGCGGGGCCGGTGGTATTGCCGCGGGAGAAAACGAAAATGTGGCCTTTGGAATTGACGGCCACTCCGGAAACTTCGCCGAGATATAGATCCGCGGGAAGCTTCAGGAAATCGGCGACAGCGCGATACGGAATTTCGGGCACGGGAGTTTGCTGCGCGAAAAGCGATGCAGTTAGAAAAAACAATGAGAGGAACAGCACGCGCTTCATGCAAACCTCCAGAGCTGATAATTGTACGATTCGAAACTTTCGCACGATCAGGTACACCGCGACTATTTATTTGTCAAGGATCGCCGCTTATAGCATGGAGAGTTAAAAATTACGGGGTACAGAAGTATGGATTGAACAGCGTCCTGCTCTGATTACGTGAAAGTTGCTACGCCAGTTTGTCGCGAGGGTGCTGCTGCTCCAGCTTTCTTGCGAGCAAAGGGCGAAGACTTGCGACATTCTTCAGAGTGCTGTACCAAAATGCCGCGCCGAGAGAGAGAAACGCCACGGTGACGAGTAGTCCGGGCAACTCTTGCTGCGTGGGGACCCAGCCCGTCCACTTTTCAGGCAGCAACTGAAACTCGGAGCGATCGAGCTCGCGCTTCATCGAAGCGGAATGATCGATCAATCTATCGGCATCGCTCGAGAGAGCGGAATTTACTTCCTGGTCGTATGCGATGAGCAGCTTAGGGAGAGCCGCATCCCCTTCCAAGGTGGAGCGAAGCCAGGAAATTGCGTCTTCGCGGCTGGCAAATCCAGCCGTCGCTTCCAGCGCATTGGTGGCCTTGGCTTTTGCTTCCAGAGTAGCTTTGTCTTCTCTGGGCGATGGCGTAGCGGTGTGCTTTTCACGGTCCTTTGCCGAAATCTTCGGCTTGTGTATCGCCGCAACCGGAGCTTCGTCTTTTTTCACCACAACATCAGGCGTCGCCTGGGCGGCGGGAGGAGCGGCTGCTTGATCAGCTGTGGGTGTAGTACCAGCCTGCGAACCGGCCGGGGAAGGCGTGGCCGTGCTTCCTGGGACGCGGTGCGGCCTGGGCCTGGGTTGTTCCGTGACCGATGGAATCGGCTCGAGAACACTCGTCATGGCCTTGCGGTAAATGTCAGGCACCACGGAATGCGCGTTTTCTCTCGCTCGGGGGATTTGCGCCGAGAGACGGCTCAACGCGTCGGCGCTGCCCGCCATTTGAACCCTGAGTTGCGCATCGGAAGATAGCGACTGGAACAGGCGGATCGCATCCAGGTGCGCGGCAAACACAATAAACAAGGAGACTAGAACAGTGATCACACGGGCTTGCAGCGTAAAGCGTTGCGAAGCCCGATCCATCGCGTGCTCGAACCATGTTCGCAAGCCATCCAGCTTCGGCGCCGCGGGAGCGGGCGCCTGAGCGGCAGCCTTTTCCATAGCCAGCGCAACAGCCAGGCCCCCGGCTTCTGCTTCCGGCTTTGCTTTGGGGCGCACGATGCCTTCGTCGAGATCGTCCGTGGCTCGGCGGTTCCTTTCCGCCTGGCCCGGGCCTGACTTTGACTTCTGGCTTGGCCCATTTTCGGCCCACGCCATCATCAACATGGCCCGCTGGGCGGGATCGGGCAAAGTGCCGGGAAGCGGGTCGGAGAGCTTCTCAAGGATTGCGACGAGCTCATCAAGCCGGATGGACGTCGCCAGCCGCCAGCGGCTGATCAGCCCCACAAACAAAGCCCCCAAAATCGCGCCGGTCCGCCAGGGATGCTCGCAGTAATTCAGGTAAGGCACATAGGAGGCAAGCGCGTCCGAATACTGACAAATATCGGTGACAAAAAGGCGCCTGGAAATCAGCAGCACCAGCGGCCCAACCAACATGCCTCCGATGGCGCCCAAGAGCCATGGCCGGAACGGGATCGTACTGCCTGCCCACTGCAACTTTCCCGCTGTCACAGGCGGAATATAGGGGATTTTCTCCGCCCGGATGCAGAAACGCGAAAACACTGAATCCGAAATCAACGGGTGGCGCAGCACCCGGCGCGCTATTTCCTTCGCGTGAGGTTTCCCTTCGCGATCCGGGCAAGCCATTTCAAACAGGTCAGTCAGGCTGTGGCGCAGGTTGGCGCCTCGCAGGCCGAACAGGCTGATCGTGAACTGAGTGGCCACCGTAACCAGCAGGCTCACTCCCAGCATCAATGCGGCAAATGCGACAAAACTATCGATGTGTTGGACTGTCATGGGGGTATCTCTCTTTACTAGTCTAGAGCACAGGGCGTTGGAGGGCAGAAAAATGCCGGGGAAGGTGTCCTTCTAGCCAAGGAAGTTCTAGTACTAGACTCTGGCGCTGCCCGAACCTTCACAGGGCCATGTCAGTCAGGCTCGGATCAAAAGGAGATGTCCACCGCGCGAGGTAGCTGCAACTGATTATGCTGCTTTGTTAATTCTCCTTGCGCTCAGATAACCCTCATAGTCAGAATGCCAGCGCTACATCGCTTGGCAAACCTGATACGTGAGCCTTCCTGAGGTCACAAATTGTGCTAGCCAGCCATTCTCAGCGCCGCATCTCTTGGGAATCATGAACGAACTCCCGCCCAGTTCACACGGTAAACCCGTCGATGTATTCGCGGAGGCGCAAGCACTGGAATTCGAGTTGCGGAAAAATGTTCGAGGGGAGGTGCGATTCGATCGCGGCAGCCGGGCGCTTTATGCCACCGACGCTTCCAATTACCGGCAAGTGCCAATCGGCTTGGTCGTCCCCCGCGATGCAGACGACGTGATCGCGGCTGTGGCTTCCTGCCGAAAATTCGGCGCTCCCGTGCTGCCGCGAGGAGCGGGCACCAGTCTCGCCGGCCAATGCTGCAACGTCGCCGTAGTCCTCGATTTCAGCAAGTATATGAACCGAGTACTGGAACTGAATCCGGAGCAACGCACGGCCCAAGTTCAGCCGGGCATCGTGCTCGACCACCTCCGCAATCAAGCAGAAGCGTTTCGCCTCACATTCGGGCCCGACCCTGCCACTCACAGCCGTTGCACCCTGGGCGGTATGATTGGCAACAATTCCTGCGGAACGCATTCCCTGTTGGCTGGAAAAACTGTCGACAACGTCGAGGAACTGGAGATCCTGCTCTACGACGGATCGCGGATGACGGTTGGCAGCCCCAGCGACGGCGAGCTCCAGCTTATCCTGGCCCAAAACGATCGCCGCGCTGCAATCTATCGAGGTCTGCTCGAAATTCGCGACACCTGCGCGCCGCTGATCAGGGAACGTTTCCCCAGAATTCCCAGGCGAGTTTCCGGCTATAACCTGGACGAACTTCTCCCCGAAAATGGATTTCATGTAGCTCGCGCACTGGTAGGGACCGAAGGCACCTGCATGACTGTGCTCTCCGCCAAGCTGAGATTGATTGAGAGCCCGCAGCAGCGCGCGCTCGTTGGTCTGGGCTATCAGGACGCGTTTCACGCCGCCGATGATGTGCCCAAGATTCTGGAATTCTCGCCCATTGGCCTCGAGGGATTCGACGGCAGCATGGTCGATGGACTTAGGAAGAAACGAACCCCGGGCGTTGAGCTGCTGCCCAAAGGCGGAGGATTTCTCCTAGTCGAGCTGGGCTCGAGCGATTCCAGCGAGACGGAACGCCGCGCCCGGCAAATGATGGAAGCTCTGAAGCAGCGGCCCGGTGCGCCGGACATGCGGCTGTTTAGCGCGGCCGAAGCGAAGATGGTGTGGCAGATTCGCGAAGCCGGACCGCGCGCTGGAAATTTTGAACCGGGCGCGCCGCTGGTTTGGGAAGGCTGGGACGACGCCTCCGTGGCGCCGGAAAAACTCGGCGCCTATCTCCGGGAATTGCGCAAACTGCTCGACGATTTCGGTTACGCGGCACATTTTTACGGCCATTTCGGGCACGGCTGCGTTCACATGCAAGTGAATTTCGACCTGCTGAGTGAACCCGGCATCCGCAAATACCTGGAATTCATCGACCGCGCCGCGGATTTGGTGTTGCGTTACGGCGGGTCGCTTTCCGGAGAACATGGAGACGGCCAGTCGCGCGGCGCTTTGCTCCCAAAAATGTTTGGCCCGGAGTTGATGCAGGCGTTTCGCAAGTTCAAGACTCTGTGGGACCCCGACGGCAAGATGAATCCGCGCAAAGTTGTCGACGCGTATTCTCCCGCTGAAAACTTGCGCCTCGGCGCTGATTACAACCCGCTGCATGTGACCACGCATTTCCAATTTCCGGAAGATGGCGGTTCGTTTTCGCGCGCCACGCTGCGCTGCCTCGGAATCGGCGCATGCCGCAAAAGCGATTCGGGAACCATGTGCCCCAGCTACCGGGCCACTCTCGAAGAGGAACACGGTACGCGTGGCCGCGCCCGCATGCTCTTCGAATTGCTGCAAGGCGAAGTGCTGAAAGGCGGCTGGAAAGACGAACACGTAAAACAATCGCTGGACCTTTGCCTTTCGTGCAAAGCGTGCAAGAACGAGTGCCCGGTAAACGTCGACATCGCCACCTACAAGTCCGAATTTCTCTCCCATTATTACGAAGGGAAGATGCGGCCAGCGAGTGCTTATGCATTTGGATATATTGACAAGTGGGCGCGGCTGGGCTCGCTGGCTCCGGCGATTGCGAATTGGTTGACGCATGCGCCGGGATTGAGCAACGTGCTCAAGAGCTTTCTCGGCATGGCGGCACAGCGCCAGTTTCCCCGGCTTGCTTCCCAAACGTTTCGCAGTTGGGCCGGGCAGCGGCGGATTCCGTCGCTCGATGCAGATTCCCCACGGCCAACGAAGCCGGCAGGCTCCGCCGGGCGAGTGATCCTTTGGACGGATACATTTACAAACTATTTTCATCCCAACGCCGGCATCGCAGCCGCGCAAGTGATCGAAAATGCCGGATTCGATTTGAGCATTCCCGGCCGGCAATTTTGCTGCGGCCGCCCGCTCTACGATTTCGGAATGCTCGACGACGCGAAGCGTTACCTTGGCCGGATTCTGGACGCGCTTGAAAATGAAATCAAAAGCGGAACGCCGGTCATCGTGCTTGAACCGAGCTGCGCATCCGTGTTCCGCGATGAACTCCACAATTTGTTCCCCAACGATCCGCTGGCGAAACAATTGCGCGGCCAGATTTTTCTGCTGAGCGAATTTCTGGAACATCACGCGCCCGGGTATGCGCCTCCCCGCTTGCCCGCAAGGCAGTGCTGCACGGCCATTGCCACCAAAAAGCGATAATGAAAATGACGCACGCGGAATCCTTGCTGCGCAAAATGGGTATCGACTTGAATTCGCTTGATTCCGGCTGCTGCGGAATGGCGGGACCCTTTGGATTCGACCGTGACAAATACGAGATTGCGCAAGCGATTGGAGAAAGTGTACTGTTGCCCGCCGTCCGCGCGGCAAGCCAGGAGACGCTAATCGTCTCGGACGGATTCAGTTGCCGCGAGCAGGTATATCAAAGCACGGGCCGGCGCGCATATCATCTGGCTGAAGTGATTCAACTTGCGCTCGAAGCCCGGCAATCGGCCAACGCGAAATAAAGTAATGATCAGCAGCAAGTGAACCGTGCCGCAAGCGAACCGGCTGGCGCCGCGTCGAGATGAACAACATCACACTGGATTTCGTAGTTGCCCTAAGGTCTTGATTTCATGTGGCCCCAAAACTACACGCCCGTCGCTGGAAATCTTGGACTCTCCGCCCTTGTAGCGGCCATCCCAATTTTTGTTCTTGTCTACACGCTCGGCATTAAAAAATTGCCTTCCTGGAAATCTTCGCTGATTGGCCTGGGCTCAGCCGAACTTCTTGCCGTGCTGGTTTATCGGATGCCGGTTGCCCACAGTTTGGCCGCGATCGCTTATGGCGCCGCGTTCGGCTTATTTCCGATCGGCTGGATTGTTTATTGGGCCATCGTTTTGTATCGAGTGACGGTGGTGACAGGCAAGTTTGAAGTGGTGAAGGATTCCATCGGCAGCCTGACGCGCGATACCCGCTTGCAGGCGTTGTTGATTGCCTTTGCGTTTGGCGCATTCATTGAAGGCGCTTGCGGATTCGGCACTCCCGTCGCCGTGGCCGCGGCCATGCTGACCGGGTTGGGATTTTCGCCGTTCTATGCAGCCTCTATTTGTTTATTGGCCAATACTTCTCCTGTGGCGTTTGGGTCCATTGGAATTCCGCTGATCACATTGAGCGGAATCACCGGCTTGCCCCTGCACAGCCTCAGCGCAAATGTCGGGCGAATCTGCGCTCCGGTCTCGCTGTTTATTCCAGCTTATCTTGTGGTGGTGATGGGAGGATGGCGCGCTCTGAAGGCGGTGTTTCCAGCGGCACTGGCGTGCGGTGTCGCGTTTGCAAGCACTCAATTATTTGTTTCAAATATCCTTGGACCTTCGCTTACGGATATTCTTGCGTCGGTGGCGGCGATGATTGCGCTCATCGTCCTGCTCAAATTCTGGAAGCCGGCGGCGATTGAGGAAACTCCGGCGGAAAATTCCACCGCGGGCGGCATCGCGCATTATTCCGCCGGTGAGCTGCTGATGGCCTGGACGCCTTATTTGTTGCTGGTGATCTTCGTTTTGCTGTGGGGCATGGAAGCAGTAAAAATCGGCCTCAATTCTCTTACCGTCTCGTTGCACTGGCCGGTCTTGCATAATCAAGTGTTACGGATGCCTCCGGTTGTCACCTCCGCGGCTCCTTACGGGGCGATCTACACCTTGAACTGGCTTTCCGTATCGGGCACCGCTTGTATGTTTGCGGCGCTGATTTCCACTCTGGTTCTGCGGATGCCGCCCGGGCAAACAATCCGGCTGTTGTTCTCAACCGGAAAGCAATTATTATTCCCGCTGACTACGATTGCAACCGTCCTGGCGCTGGCCTTCTTGATGAATTACTGCGGCGCCACAGCCACTTTGGGCTTGGCTTTCGCAGCCACGGCAGTCATGTTTCCTTTCTTCAGCGCGCTGCTCGGCTGGCTGGGAGTTTTTCTTACCGGCAGCGACACCTCGAGCAACGCCTTGTTTGGAAATTTACAGGTCGTGACCGCAAGCCGCCTGGGCTTAAATCCCATCCTGATGGCTGCATCGAATTCCAGCGGCGGGGTGATGGGGAAAATGATCAGCCTGCAAAGCATCGCCGTGGCCGCGGCAGCCACGGGAATGAAGCGGGAAGAAGAAGCCAAACTTTTTCGCTTCACGCTGCGCCACAGCATCGCGCTGGCATCCGTCACCGGATTGATCGCCCTGTTTTATTCCTATGTCGCGCCGCACTGGGTGAAATAATCCCCCTCTCACCCGATTAGCGGCGGCGCAGGATCTTGTGGTTGATGTCCGGCCAGAATTCCTGAAGCAGGTTGAAAACTCCATCCATGATAACGGCAGTGGCCCATCGCTCCCCATATTCGTTCCAGTTGCGTTCCTGGCTCGGATAGTAGAGCGGGCTGATTGCCGCGACCGAGGCGTTACCAACAATTTCAGAGTAATTGAAAGTCCTGGCGCCTTCATCATTTCTCGTGATCACGATTCGACTGAACGCATAACTTGCGCGATGCCAGAATCCGCCGCGATTCAGAATGTAAAAGCGCGAATCTTCGTGCGTAATCGACGGGAAAATTGCTCCGACCACGTAGTTCCCAACGGCTTGGTCCGCGAATGTGTGCCAATAGTAGCGGCCGAAGCCCGCCGCTCCCTGGCGAAATTCGGGATAGGTGTTGGTCACCTGTTCCACCCCGGACTGGATCCCGACAGATATAAATGCGGAATAATCGAAACTGTTTTGGGTCGCGATCCAGAATTTCTGTTTTACCGAAAGTGGAGGCAGATAGGTATCGACGCTCACCGCTTGAAAATTGGGAATAATTCCGAGGATGCGCTTGGTCCACGTGGCCTTCGCATGGTCATCGGACTGATCCGGGCCGGCCTGCGGAACGCTCTGCGCGGGGGCCTGCACTGCTTGTTTGGTTTCCGTTCCGGCCTGCGGCAAGGCAGGCTGTCCGCCTTCTGCAGACGGAAGCATCTGCAAAATGTTCAAGCCACTGATCAGCCGAATGGGACAGCGTGGCTGCGCGCCGAGAGGAGGCGCCAAGATCAAGATCAGCGAGATGGGAGCGGCAGAGATCCCAATAAACGCGAGGCATTTCGCGAGGGCGAACGAGGGAACACGAGCGTCCAACCGGCTAGTCACAATTCACCCAGTAACACTCTACCTGAACATTCGACGCCAGCCCGGCCCGATTGGTTACTGTGCCAGGCGCACAGCCGCCGCGCCCGGCGGCGCTTCACATAACGACGTTCGCAGCTTGCGTCGCATACCGCGTGTATGTCAAATAGATAGCTTCAGGAGACTGGCCGTTGCCCAAACTCATCGAAGAAATCCATTCGGAGCTTAGCAAGAAATTCAAAGGAAACCTATTCCGTCCGGAAGATCCTGATTTCGACGAAGCAAGCCGAATCTGGAACGGAATGGTGGCGCGCACACCGGGACTGATCGCCCGCTGCGCCGATGTATCCGACGTCCAAGCCGCGATCCGCGCGGCCGCAACCGCAGGGATCGTCACAGCAGTTCGCTGCGGCGGGCACAGCCTGGCCGGCTTCAGCACCTGCGATCAAGGACTGGTGATCGATCTATCTCTCTTGCGCCAGGTGACCGTAGACGAAAAGGCCCGCCGGGCGCGCGCTGCCGGCGGCTGTTTGCTCGGCTCAGTCGATACGGCTACGCAGCAATTCGGCCTCGTCTATCCCGCGGGAGTCGTCTCGCATACCGGCGCGGCCGGGCTGATCCTGGGAGGAGGCACCGGCTGGCTGATGCGCTTGCACGGCCTTTCCTGCGACAACGTTCTTGGATTCACAATGGTCACGGCCGATGGTTCCCTGGTTCATGCTGATGCGCGCGAGAATCCCGATTTATTTTGGGCATTGCGGGGAGGCGGAGGAAATTTCGGCGTCGTCACCGAATTCGAACTCAAGCTGCATCCGTTGAAATCGGTAATGCTAAGCGGCGGCCTCTGTTTCGATGACGATATTCCCCTGGTGCTCCGCTATTGGCGCGACTTTATGGCCGAAGCCCCCGACGAACTGAAATGGAATATTTCCCTGGTTCTTGCGCCGGATAGCGAGGATTTGCCGGCGCAGCTTCGCGGCCGCCCCGCGCTCAGCGAGAGCATCGTCTGGTTTGGGGATGAAATAGAAGGCCGCAGGCACATGGAACACATTCTCTCGATCGGCCATCCGCTCGCCGTCTCGCACCGCACCATTTCTTTTCTGGACTTGCAGACCATGGCCGATAAAGATTTCCCGCACGGCCGACGTTACTACACAAAGTCCGGATTCTTCAAAACACTTACGGACGAGACGATCGGCCGAATGGTGGCTTCTCTCGTTTCCATCCCCTCGCCACGCACCCAAATCGAACTGGCGCACATGGGCGGCGCTGCGGGACGAGTGCATGCGCATGAAACCGCATTCGGAGACCGCTCCGCTCCCTTCGTCATGAATCTGCTCGCGGATTGGACCGATCCATCCGAAGACGCCGCGAATGTCAGCTGGGTCCGCTCGACATTCAACGATCTCCGCCCGGCAATGAAGCCCGGAGTCTACGTAAACTTTATGAGTGGAGACGAAGACGATCGCGTGAAGGAAGCCTACAGCGCGCGTTGGGACCGCCTGGTGGCCGTTAAAACTCACTACGACCCGCACAATTTCTTCCGCCTGAATCAAAACATCCCGCCGCTTCGTGCGGAGAAATCGGCCTAGCCCGGTCCAATTCCGCCTTAGCCCGCCATGCGGATTGGAGAGGGAACATCATCGAAAGAAGCCAGCGTTGAAAACTTCAAAGTAATGAATCCTGGAGTCCGCGGGTCAGTCGATGTTCTTGCAAAAATCGCAGTCGCGTTGAAAGGTTTCCAGACCGAGCAACTCGATTCCCGGAGCCAAATAGCTTTCTTTGCAAGGCTCCTCCCGTAGCAGGTCGGTACTCAGATACTTTTTGTTGTCATCCGGGAAAACGGTAACCATCACCGCATCAGGCCCGAGCTGTTCCTGCACTTTCACAGCGGCCAAAAAGTTGCATCCCGACGAAACGCCAACAGCAAGCCCCAGTCTTGCAGCCAACTTCTGGGCCATCAAGATCGAGTCACCATCCGAAATTGCTATGACTTCATCCAGCGCCGAAAGATCCATGATTGCCGGTATGAATTCGTCGGAGATGCCTTGGATACGGTGCTTGCCGACTTTGTGTCCCATCGAAAGCGTCGGAGATTCGGCCGGCTCCACGGGGTGAATCTTGATGCTTGGGCGTTTGCCGCGAAGAAATCGCCCAACCCCCATCACCGTTCCCCCCGTGCCAACTCCGGCCACGAATGCATCGGGACGAAGACCCGCTGTCTCGAGTTGCGCGCTAATCTCGGGACCTGTCGTCGTCTGGTGCGCTTCTACGTTGGCATCATTTGAGAATTGGCGCGGCAGGAAAACGTCAGGATGGCTCGAGGCAAATTCTTCCGCCATTCGGATGCTGCCAAGAAATCCGCCTTGTTCCTTGCTGACGGAAATAATATTGGCGCCGTAGCTTCGGATCAGGTCCTTGCGCTCTTGACTCATCCAATCGGGCATGAAGATCGATACCGGATTACCCAGCACAGAGCCGATAGCCGCAAAAGATATCCCGGTGTTTCCGCTGGTGGCTTCCGCGATGATGCTGCCAGGATGGATTTTGTCCTCTTCGTATGCCTTCCTCAAGATGTGCAGGGCCATGCGATCCTTGATGCTGCCCGTCATATTCAATTGTTCGGACTTGGCGTAGATCGTGCGCGGCGTTCCGCGGTAACGAAAGTGGATTCCCAACAAAGGAGTGTTGCCCGTTAGCCGTCGCAACGCTCGAAATTTCCGCGAAAGATATTCAGTTGCGTGATTATTCTGCATTCCGTTGCCTGGGCGCCGAATCCGCTGGATCCTCACAGGCAGTCTACGCGAAATCCGGCGAGTTTTTGTATCGGTTAAAGGTCCGGCTTGCCGGGGAACCCAAGCGGCCCCATGGCACGGCCTCAATTCAATTACCACAGAATCGGCCCTGGCGGCGGTTGGCTAACTCCCGATTCCTTCTGCAACAGGGGAAGGTCAACCGCCGGGGTGCGACGCGCCCAAGTGTTGAACAATCTCCTTATCGCGCGCTATCCGGAATGATAGCGGCCGCATGGCTCATGCTTACTCGGGTTTTCGGAAAGGAACCCGCGATCGGCCAACTCATCCACTTGCGCCGGTTTTTCGCCCGTGCGAAAATTGCTCCAGCCTGCTCTCGCTGGTTCTGCGTGCTATTCTTACCGGGCCTTCTCACACTCGGCGCACCCCAGCGAAGGCGATGGCGATATCGTCTAAAGGTTAGGACGGAGCCCTCTCAAGGCTCAAATCCGGGTTCGAGTCCCGGTATCGCTACCAATTCCAATCCGGCTTTTCAAACTGAACAATGGACGAAACCGCGAGCCCCGCCGCAATCGATCAGCGCCAAGGCTCCTTCACCCGCTTTTTTCGCAAGCAATGGGTGGATAAGACGCTGGCTGTGCTGGCGTGCATTCCATTTCTGATTCCCCTCGCCACCGCATTGCAGAAATTTCGATTCGACATCCCCAATTCCGTCTACGTCGTGCAAATCTCGCTCTGCGCCCTCACCATGCTCATCCGCAGAACTCCGGTGCGCGTCACCAAGGATCCGCTCCTGTGGCTGCTCACGCTGGTGGCCACCTACTGGGGATTTCTAGCTGTCGGCTACTGGACTCCGGGTATTCAGCTCGCGCCGCGCTGGATCACCGATTCGCTCGCCATCATCAGCTTGGTAATCGTGGTCTGGGCGCGCATCAGCCTGGGCCGCAATATCGGTCTGGTGCCCGCTCAACGAAACATAGTTACGGACGGCGCATATCGCTTTGTCCGCCACCCAATCTACACCGCCGTTTTTTTCTCGATCACAGCCGCGGCTTTGAATACCTACTCGCCCATCAACACCGTGCTTTTTGGGCTGGGCATTTTCTGGTGGATCGTCAAAAGCCTGGTGGAAGAAAATTTCCTGCGCAAGGATCCTGAATACGCGGCCTATCTCCAGCGCGTTCGCTGGCGCTGGATTCCCGGCCTGATTTGAACGCCTCACCGCAACGCAGCTTATTGCGCGTTGCGGCAGTAATGAATGTCATCCTAAGCGCGCGTCCTAAGCGCGCGCAGGATCCCGAGTAAACCGCCCCAATTCGTATTCCGATGCCAGCACTCCGCTCTTCTTTGATCGCACCCACCAGTTACTTCGGCGCGATGTGGCGGGGCCTGCCGGATTGCAATTCTATCGCGGTCACTCTACCCTTTTAAGTAACCGTTCTATAGCTGCCTGCAAGCGTGAAGAGGAGAGAAACCTTGGATCGTTCACTCAATCGGCTGCGCTGCCTGCTAATCTTGTCACTCTGTCTTGCGGCCCCGGCGTTCGGCCAGGAACCATCATTAGCCGACCGCTTGCCTTCCGACACCTGGTTCTATCTCCATTGGCACGGCACGGGTTCTCTTTTCACCGGGCAGCCGAAGAATCACGTGTTGCAGCTTTGGGCCGACCCTGGTTTTGCTCCGGTGCGGCGCGCGATCACCGATCAAATTACCAGCGGTGGCAACAGCAAACCCAAGCCAGGCAGCATGACTGCCGAACAGCGCACCGCAATTCTGAATATCGTGATTGGCATGCTCGAAAATCCCATCATCATCGGAACCTCGGGCCCTCTTCACCTGGATCAGAAAAACTCCGCATCCAGCGCGAGCGACACGCCCCAGCCGAACGCAGCCAATCCGCAGCCCGGCTATTTTTTGATCATTGATTTAAGCTCGGACCCGACCGGAAAGGCGATGGCATTTGCAAAATTGGCGATGACGTTTAATTCGCAAGGAAAGCTGACAACTCCCAGCGCCACCTACACCGTCGAAGGCGCCACCATCAACGAAATTCAGGAAGAACATCAAAAAGCTTACGCCGCCACCGTCGGCCATTATTATGTCCGTACCGGCCAGCTCGACTTGATGAAGCAATTGGTTCCGCGCTTGCTCGCGCCCTCGAATCCCGCTCATTCGCTGAGCGAAAATCCATCGTACCAGCAGGCCCGCCAGCAATTCGGCGCCGGAAATCTGGCCGAAGTTTTCTTCCGCATTCCCGACTTGAAGGAATTGCAACTCCCGGCCACAGCGAAAATTGACGCCGCCGCGTTCGCTCGCGCTCTGCACACCGACACTCTGAAAGTGGCCTGCGGAAGCTTGAATCTTTCGGGAGAAGCGGCGCACATGCGTTTCGCCATGCTCGGCGACACCACCCATGGAGGCTTGTTCGATTTTGTGGGACCCAGCAAGGAATCTTTTGCGACGATGGCCCTCGCTCCCGCTGGCGCCACCTTTCAAGCCTCGAGAATCGATTTCGCCGCGCTCTATCTGACGATTTCGCGGGCCCTGATCGCGGCGCTGCCGAAAGAACAGTCGGACAACGTCACCCGCATGGATTCCTTCGGCGCTTCTGCACTGGGAATGCCCATCGCCGATGCATTGCATTTGTTTACCGGCGAATTTGCCTCGATTCGCACCAGCCTGGATGGAGATGTGTCTTCGGGACTATTCGGAGCCACGATCCAGGATCCAGATAAAGTGGTCACCCTGCTTTCGCATGTCCTGGGATCTTCTGTTTCCACCGAAGACCGCGTGGGAGATACAACTTTCCTGGAAATTTCCACGCCCTACACCGATCCCAAAACTTTGATGGTGCGCCGCCGCTTTTACGCCGTCGCCGTGGCTCCTAACTTCCTGGTCGTTGGCCCGCGCAAAGCGCCCGTCCGTGAAGCGCTGGCACGCGCAACAAATTCAAGCGCATCTAAACCTGCCGCGAGCTTCGCCACGGATCCGGAATTCATTCGGGTGCGCGCATTGCTGCCGCGAAATCTCTCTGGATTGGGATATGCCGACCTGGCGCATCTGGATTGGACGAAGGTCACGGCCTCGTATACTTCGCAACAGGGCTATAAAATTCAGGGAGGCACGGCGAATTCGAAGCCTCCTGCCGCGCCTAATCCCCTCGAGGGCCTCGATCCCGCCATCTTTCCGCGATATCTGCACGTCACCTACAGCGGCATGTGGAAAGATTCCGGCGGCGTTTATTTCGATTCGTATATTCAGTAAGTTTGGATTGCCTGTTCCACGGAAAGAAGAATCTGCTTTTTGCATTTATCCGGCGTGAAAGGCAATTTCCTCGGCGCGGTT
The DNA here is from genome assembly GCA_963756355.1 of uncultured Acidobacteriota bacterium. GTDB lineage: Bacteria > Acidobacteriota > Terriglobia > Acidiferrales > UBA7541 > JBGPTK01. The sequence continues at coordinate 295,706 of CAVWOD010000010.1, forward strand.
TTTCTGGGATGCGTCCTCCTCGTTGTTCCGTCCGCGTTGACGGCACAGGCCTTCCGATCCGTCCCGCACAAATCGAGTTACAAGTCGAGATGGTGGGACTGAATGCCGCCGTATTCGATGCGCGGGGTGGCTGTGTTTCCGGGTTGACGCCGCAGAATTTTCGCGTCCTCGATGACGCCGGCCAAGTTCTTCCACCCCGCCAAAGCAAGACCGCCTATCGCGTCCTTGCCCGCCAGGGCGATCAGTCGCCATCCCCATAAATGAAAGATACATAGATATTTACGGTAATTCCGAGGGCCGAGTCTCACCCGGCCGGAGGAATCCCGCACATCCCAGACGATCCGGAAAAGCATGGTTTTCTCGAAGCCCGTTTTGCCGTGCTGCGTAAATCGTACCTCCGAAAGAGCAGCCCATGGAGGGCCGCGCGCAAATAGCACTTGACAGCATCATACCTTGTATTGCATAGTATTCGCATGACGCCCTCCCCTACGACCCGATTCCGAGCCCGATGGACAAGTGGGAAGTGCAACTCCGCAAGGGCTGCCTGGAACTGGCTATTCTGGCGAGCCTTTGGACCGGGAAACTTTACGGGCTCGAAATTCTGCGGCGATTGGAGCAGGGCTCGAACTTGATCATCACCGAAGGCACGGTGTATCCCCTGCTGAGCCGGCTGAAGGCGGAGGGGCTGCTCGATTCCGAATGGGTGGAAGCGGACGCGGGGCATCCGCGGAAATATTATCAATTGACCGCGGCCGGACGCGAACGCGCTCACGCGATGGCGAAAATCTGGACGAAATTTACCGCAAGCCTGGACGGCCTGCTCGAACCACTGCTGAAGGAGGGACGTTAGATGGCGGACGCGAGCGTGGCCAATCCGAGGCTGGAATCGTATCTCCAAAAACTTCGCACAACGCTGCGCGACTTGCCGAGCGGCGAAGTGGACGACATTCTCCGTGAAATTCGCAGCCACGTGCTCGATCGCGCCGAGGCAGGCGGCCAATCGATCGGAAGCAGGAATAGCCTCAGCGCTCGAAGCCCTCGGCGCTCCGGAATCCCTGGCCAGCCAGTACGTGACCGAACATCTTTTCTCGCGCGCGGAAGTGTCTCGCTCGCCGTGGCTCATCCAGCGCAGCATTTTTCATTGGGCCACGCTGAGCATCGCCGGATTTTTTGTGCTGCTCGCATCGCTGGTGGGATATTTCATCGGCGTGAGTCTGGTGATTGCCGCCTTCGCGAAATTCTTCAATCCGCATCGCGCCGGGCTTTGGATGGTCCGCCTGGGGGATCATGGCGCAGGCTTTACCTTGATGGTTTTGGGCCAGGCAAACCCGCCACAGGGAGCGACCGACCTTCTCGGCTGGTGGTACGTGCCGATCGGCCTTGTGGCAGGCATGGGACTGCTACTCTTCACCGTTCGTTTTGGAGCGTGGAGCCTCCGGCAGTTTCGCCGTTCGCATAGCGTTTTGCCGGGCTGAAGGCCCGTCGACTTTAGAAAGACTTTTCCGCAGCCGGTTCAATCGGCAAGCGGCGCGAGTCAAAGGACCAATAAAGGAGAGCACCAATGAGACTTGCTACACGTGTGTCCGTTTTAGCCAGTTTGCTGGGAATGTTCGCTTGCCTGCTGACCGCTGCCGTCAGTCACGCGCAGGCAAACCCGAAAACCGATCTTTCCAAAGACGAAATTTTGAATCGCTGGGCCGCCGCCCTGGGCGGACGCGAACATCTCGCTCATGTGACGTCCTACCACATTCACAGCCGGTTATCCGCAGGCGGCCTCACCGGCACGTACGACGAGCAGGGCGACGCGCAAGGCCAGCGCAGGGAATCGGTCGATCTTGGTGAGGCATTCAAACAGGACAACGTAATTTCCGGCGGCCAAGGATGGGTACGAGACGGCAGCGGCAAAGTGCATCAGGTGAGCGGCGAAGAGCTGCAGGACGTGGTCACTTCGGCTTACGAGGAATCCTTTTCCTATCTTCTGCCGGGGCGAATGCCCGGCCGCGTGGAAGTCGCCGGTGAAGACGCCGCCGGAAAATCCTATGTCGTGAAGCTGTTCCCCGAGGGCGGAAAGGCGGTGACAATTTACTTGGACAAATCGACGTTTCTACCGCTGCGGGAAGAACGCCCCGCTGCTTCCGTGACGCAAACCACCTCCTTTTCGGACTGGCGCGACGCCGGCGGCGTGATGATGCCGGGCAAATCATCCCAATCCAATGGAGATCCAAAATTCGACGGCTCCTTGACACTTGAAAAAGTAGATTGGAATCCGGTCTTCGACGCCCAAGTGTTTTCCAAACCGGGAGAGACGGCATTGCCCGTCAAATTCGCATCCGGGAAGCACGAGGCGGTGTTTCCCTTCGAGCCCTCTGGAAATCACATCCTGGTGCCGGTGCGCGTGAATGGTTCGCAGCCGGCCTGGTTCTTTTTCGATAGCGGCGCCGATCTTTCCGTGATCGATGCTGCATGGTCCAAAAAACTGGGGCTGGTGTCGAAAGGAGCGATGGGAATTTCCGGCAGCGGCGAAGGATCGGCCCAACTCGGAATGCTGAACGATGTTTTCCTTGGACTGCCGGGAGTGGATGTGCCGATCAAGACTGCTGCGGCCGTTCCGCTGTCGCCCATGTTTGCATTCTTCGGCCGCGAAATCGACGGCATAGTGGGCTATGACGTGATCAGCCGCTTCGTTGTGGAAATCGACTACGCCGGACACATGATCCATTTGCACGACCCGGCCACTTACCATTATTCGGGATCTGGAACCGCTGTGCCCTTCACCTTTCTCGAGAATAAGCCGCTGGTCCATGCAAAGGTTGCGATCGAAGGACAGCCGCCGCTCGAAGGCGAATTTACGATTGACACCGGCGCAGGCATGTTCGTCTCCTTCACCAGCCCGTTCGTTGATTCCCATCATCTGCTTGCAGCGGGATATAAGACGATCGATGCTCCCAGCGCTGGAATCGGTGGAATCTCGCGGGACGTGGCCGGGCGCCTGGTGAGCCTGCAGATCGGCCCCTATTCCATGAGCAATCCGATCGCGGCATTTTCGCGCGACACGAAAGGCTCAGGCGCCAATCGGAATCAGTCAGGCAACATTGGCGGCGAATTGCTGCGCCGATTCACGGTGGTGTTCGATTATTCCCACCAGATGATGTACCTCGAGCCCAATTCCCAGTTCAACGATCCGTTCGACGCCGGCATGAGCGGCCTGTCGCTGGTTTCGCCGCCGCCGGATTTTTCATCTTTCCGCGTGGCATTCATTATTCCGGATTCTCCCGCGGCCGTTGCGGGACTGAAAGTTGGCGACGTGGTCACGGCGATTGATGGCCAGCCCGTAAAAGAAATCTCGCTAGCCGGTACTGCAAAAATGTTTCGACAGGATGGCCGCACCTACCGGCTCACCGTGCAACGCGACGGCAACACGATGGAAGTGCCCGTAAAGATGCGGCGCATGATTTAACGCGCGCAAAACCCGAAGCGTGATGAGGGCGAGGCTTTTCGTCAATCCCGTCAAGAGCCTCGCCCTCTCTCTTACAGGCACTCCAGCCCGCGCCTTTCGATCTCCCGCGTTTTAAGCTGTTCAGTCAAGCCAGCGCGAGTTATGCTCGGCGGAGAACCGGGAACAGAAAACCGTTCTCGCCACCCTTTTGAGCAGGAGCCTTCTGACTTATGAATCTGACGAACGAATTGCGCGTGAAGCCGGGGAAAAAAGTAAATCTAAAACATTACGACCCCGAAGAAACATTCGGCTACAAAAAGAACGAGAAAATCCAAGCCAAGCTCGAAAAAGATCTCGCCCGATTGGATCAGCTTCAGTACATGCTCTACGCGGAAAATAAGCATGCGCTGCTGGTGGTCCTGCAAGCGGTGGATACGGCCGGAAAAGATGGAACGATTCGCCATGTGATGACCGGCATGAGTCCCCAATCCTGCAAAGTAGCCTCCTTCAAAACTCCCACGCCGGAAGAAGCGGCGCACGATTACCTGTGGCGCGTTCACAAAGTGGTGCCGCAGCGCGGCGAAGTGGGCATCTTCAATCGCTCGCATTATGAAGATGTGCTGGTGGTGCGCGTGCACGGCCTGGTGCCCAAGCCGGTCTGGTCGAAACGTTACGATCAGATTAATCATTTCGAACAGCTACTCAATGCAAATGGCGTCACCATCGTCAAAATTTTTCTGCACATCAGTAAGAAGGAGCAAAGAGAACGACTCGAACAGCGCCTGGACGATCCGGATAAGCGTTGGAAACTTTCGCTTTCGGATTTCAAGGAACGGCAATTCTGGGATGATTATCAGAAAGCTTACGAGGAGGCCATCACTCGCTGCAATACCGAGGATGCGCCATGGTACATCATCCCTTCGAATCACAAATGGTTTCGAAATTTCGCCGTCAGCCGGATTCTGGTGGATACGCTGGAGCAATTGAACATGAAGTTCCCCAAAGCCACGGTGGATGTTTCCCAGGTGAAATTGAAATAGAAAGCGGGGCGGTGGGATTTAAAGCACGCCAGTCGCGAGGCTCTTGCATGGCTGGCGTCGCGATGATTTGCCCGGCCTACTCTGGATCCTTCGCGGCGCAAGAAATGCTTGCTCAGGATGACTGCCAAACTCCATGCCAGGCTTGCTCGAGGAGCTGTAGGCGGCTATTCGTATTCGCGGAGGGTTTCGGCCATTTGCCGCAGGCGCTGGTCAACCATTGAGAAGACAGTGCCTTCCTCGAAGCGCCCGCTGGAATCGCGCTTTCCGGCGGCGACTCCGGTAAGGATTTCGATTCCTTCTTCCACTGTCGAAACCGGCAGCACGTGAAATTTTCCCTGCGCCACGGCGTCCACCACTTCATCGCGCAGCATTAGATCTTCCACGTTTTCGCTGGGAATCAGCACGCCCTGGCGTCCCCGTGAATCCCTTGATGCGGCACACATCGAAGAAGCCCTCGATCTTCTGGTTCACTCCGCCGATCGTTGCACATCGCCCTGCTGATTCATGGAGCCGGTGACGGCCAAATCCTGGCGGATCGGCAGATCGGACAGCGCCGAAAGCAGCGCATAAATTTCCGTCGCGCTCGCGCTATCTCCATCCACGCCCGAATACGATTGCTCGAAGCACACGCTGGCGGCCAGCGAAAGCGGCTTGTCCTGCGAGAATCTCTGGCGCAAAAATCCGGAAATAATCTGGATGCCTTTATCGTGGAACCGCCCGCTTAAATTCGCTTCCCGCTCGATATTGACGATTCCCAATTTTCCCAGCGCCACCGAAGCCGTGATGCGCACCGGCTTGCCGAACGCATAGCCGCCGATTTCCAGAACGCTCAGCCCGTTCACCTGGCCCACGCGCTCGCCGGTGGTATCGATCAGATCATTTTCTGGTCGATCATCTCGCGAATTTTCGTTTCCAGAAGATTGTGCCGCTCGACTTTCGATTCCAGCGCGGTGCGAACGTGCTCCACCGTCACCAGGCTCTGATTCACCTGCCGGGCCGCATAGCAGGCTTCGCGCGCCAAATCCGCCAGTTCCGTGAATCGCGCGGTGATTTTTCCCCTTCGCCCGGCGCGGCGCACTCCATATTCCAGCAGCGCGGCCACCGCTGTGCGCTCAATCGGCGGCAAGCCTTCGTCATCGGTCAGCTTGCGCAGGCGGCCGCCGTACTGGCGAATCACGTCATCGGTCCACATCCATTTCTTCGTCAAATTCAACGCGCACTTTGAAAATTTTCTTGAAGTCCTCTTCGAAATTGTAAAGCAGCTCATACATTTGCCGGTCGCCGATCAAAATCACCTTCACATTCACGCTAATCGGCTCCGGCTTCAAGGCTCCGGTGGCAAAGGGGAAAAAAGCATCCACCGGCTGAATTTCCAGTTTGCCGTGATTCAACGTGCGCTTCAGCGTGCGCCACACTCCCGTCTCCGTCAGCGCATCCAGCGCGTACATCACCAGGTATCCGCCGTCGGCGCGCAGCATCGAGCCGCCGCGCAAATCCATGAAATCGGAGTTCCACCCGCCCCGCGCGTCGTAGCTGCGATGAATCGTGCCGAAAAGATTCGTATACGTGGGAACCGTCTCGAAAATCACCGGACAGGTTTCATCTTCCCCGTGCTCCAGGATCACATTCACTCCATAAACACGGAAGGGATCCCGCTCCACGCGCTCCATGCGCGGCGCGCCCGCTTCCGGCTGCGGCTGCTCGTCCTCGCCTTCGCGCTCCTTGAACGGATCCAGATTGTCCAGAATGTTGTGGCGCACTTCCTCCAGATACTCGGTCACCCGCACCGCTGGGTATTTTTCCTTAAGCTCTTCGATCACGCCGTCCACCAGCACCGACGCGGCTTCCTGTTCCAGGTAATTCATTTCGCTGGCCAGTTCGCGCGAAAGCGACAGTGTTTTGCGGTAGACCACCGTGAATTCCTGCCGGAATTGATCGTATTTCCGTTCCAGGTCCTCGGCCGCCGCAGTTTCCAGCTTGCCGTCCTGCACCAGCTTGGGAATTTCCTCAATGGGGACCATCTGCCCTTCCAGCACCGGGAAAATTTCCGGCAAGGCCACGGCGCCCACCTGCATGCGGCCCAGCGCGAACTGGTCGCGCGCGATGCGGCGGGTGAAGTCGTCCATCAATTCTTTTTCGCGGACGGTGAATCGCTCCACAATTCGCGCTTTCTGCCGCTGGAAGGGATCGCCTTCGAACACTTGCGGAATTCTTCGCCGCAGAAATTCGATGCCGGATTCCACTTCTTTTTTGAAAACATTGGCTTGTCCGCGCGGCAGCGTGATCAGCCGCGGCCGGTCGATATTTTTGAAGTTATTCACGTAGCAGCGATCCAGCGACGCCGCCATCCGCGGATTCAAATTCTCCACCATGCGCACGGTGGTGCCGCCGCGGCTGGTGCCGGAAAGTCCGCAAATAAACAGGTTGTACCCCGGCGCGTTCAGCTCCACCCCCATGCGCATGGCGCGCAGGGCGCGATCTTGCCCGATCTCGCCTTCCAGCGGTTCCACTTCCGCCGTCGTTTGAAATGAAATACTCGCGGGATCGCACCGCCAGCGAAGTTTTTCGGGCGGCAAGCTGTCAGGTTTGGGTGCGGGTTTCGGACTCATCGGTGATCTCTGTCGCTGCAGAGCGGCCTACTCTAGCACGGGCTCGTGATTGCCCCCAACCGGTTTGGGGCCGGGCGTCTCGCCATTCTTTGACCGGCCTCGCTTCCGGTAAAGTTCCAGCAGGCTGGCTGCCAAGGCAACCACGATCGGTCCCAGCACCACGCCCAGCAAACCGAACACCGCGATTCCCCCCAGCACGCCGACAAATATAACCAATCCGCTCAACTGCGCCCGTCCGCTGATCATCCACGGCCGGATCAAATTGTCCACCAGGCCCACCACCACCGAGCACAGAACAATCAGGAATATCCCCTTCACGATGTGGCCTTTCAGCATCAACCCGATCGCCGCGGGCAGCCAGATGAAGGCCGATCCGATCACCGGCACCAGCGAGAAAAAACCCATCAGCACACCCCAGAAGACCGGCGCTCCCACTCCCGTCACGGCGAATCCGATCCCGCCGGCTGCCGCGTGAAATGCCGCCGCCACCAGGCTCGACGTGACGCTCGCGAAAATCAATTCGTGCGAATCGCGGATCATCAGTTCGCTGTGCTCTTCCTCAAATGGCAGAATTTGCCGCAGGCCGGCCATAATGTCGTCGGCATCGCGGAAGAAATAGAACATCGCCAGAATGATCACGAACAGGTCGAAGAAAAATCCGAACAGATTTTTCACGATGGGGCCAAGCTGAGACGCGAGAAATGTTCCCAATTTTTCCCCGTTCTGTTTCGCCAGGCTGGAAAGATCATCGGGACTGGTCCCCGGTATGTGTTGAGAGAGCCGCTGCCAGGCTTGGCCCACCCAGGCCACATGATCGATATTGAAGGCTTGCTGGGCGTTGCGCACCGCTTCGATGCTCTGGCGGACAAATGCTATTCCGACGAAGATGGCCGGAACGATCAGGATTAAGGTTACGCCCGTGGTGCTCGCGCTCGCCGCCCATGTCTTTCCCCATCGCCGCTCGATACGCCGGTGCAGCGGATAGAAGATGACCACCAGCACACCCGCCCAGGCCAATGGCGCCAGAAACGGTTCGGAGATGCGGAATACAAGGTAGGCCAGAAGAACAACGATTCCGTAGAAAAGAACCGCGCCAATTCTTTGTACCGCTATGGATTCGCGTTCCATTCAATTCGCTTCCCGGCCGCAGGCCAAGGATCATCCGCCAGCGTTGCAGGCCGTGACCTCGGTAGAGACAGATAGTTTCATTTGGCTGTTTTGTCAACTGCGCTGCATCCGCAGAGGCTTCGCATGGAAAGCTTACCTTCCTGGTGCTATACTTTCGCAGGTTTTATCGGGAAGTTCCGATGAACGATCCTGCCGATTGCAAACACCTTCGCACGCAGCTAATCGCCAAAGACGCGGACGCGCAATATGTGGAGTGCCTCGATTGCGGCGCGATTCTCGAAGCCGATGAATTGGGCCCCGACAAATCCGGCTTCGATGAATCCCTCAACGACGCCTAATAGCACAGCCACTCCTGGCTGTGTGATTTTCTCTGTCCACCCATATAACGGAGCAAAAGCACACAGGCAGGAGTGCCTGTGCTACTACTTCAACTTCGCATACTCAGATTTAGCTTGCTGCAAAACGGGAATATCCGGATCGGCATCTTTCCACTGCGCGAAGAAATCCTGATATGCGGTGCGCGCGCCATTTACATCACCGGTAAGCGCCCGCGCCCGCGCCAATCCCAGGCGGGGCAGCGCGCCTTCCAGGTAATTCTGAATCACGCCCGGGTGATTCAGAAGTTCCTGAAATTGTTCAGCCGCTTTCGCTCCATCATGGGCGGCAAGATAAGCCATCCCGCGCATGTAGATTGGATGAGCCGGCAACTCCCCGGGCTGTGGAGTGCCAAGTTCGTAGGGCGTTGATACCTCCAGGAATTCAACGGCCCGCGCGCCATTGCCTCGATTGATCTCCATCGCCGCTCGGATGGAGGGAAGCCAGAAATTCTGCACAATCGTGCTGAGAGGAAAATCCCGGTTCAGTTTGTCCGCGAGCGCCTGCGCTTTGGCAAGATCGCCGGTTCGCGCGGAAGCCAGCGCGACGATCACCTCTACATCCCTTCCCGGCGAAAGCGCCATGGCTTCTTCCGTCTTCTTGCGAGCCTGGGCGATATTGCCGAATTCCGCTTCTCGCAAGGATTCCATCGCGATCCACAGAGTGGCGGTTTCCTTGGAATCCGCAGCTTTCGCGGAAGTTGCCGCGCGCCGCGCCATGTCGCGGGATCTGCCGAGTCGTCCGAAATACGCATCCGTGTTCGCCTGAAGCTCCAGCATCTGGTCTTCAACGCCGGGCTTTCCGGCGCCCCAGTCCAGTTGCTTCTGCATTCCGGCGGAATCCCGTTCGAGAAATGCGATGGCGTAGAGGGTAGAGTGCAAGCCGGGCTCATCCAGTTTCCGCGCCATTTCCTGATTTAAGATGGATTTGGCTTCGTCCACTCGTTCCAGGTCCAGGTAGATCGTGCCAAGATTGCTGTAAGAAAGGGCGTTTTCAGGTTCGATCTGAATGCATTCGCGATACTTCTCCGCGGCCTTTTCGTACTGGCCCATGAAGGAATAATCCACTCCCAGGTTGTTATGGGGGATGTAATCACGAGGGTAAGTTTGCGTCCACTGCTCGTAGGTCTGGTTTGATTTCTCCATCTCACCGGTAATATCAGCGAAATAACGCGAAGTGATGTAGAAACGCTCGTGCTCTGTCACTCGGGAGCGCAATTCATAAGCTTTTCGAACAAATTCGATCCCTTGGGTGATTTCTCCAAAGTTCAGATAAGAAACACCCAGCGAAGCATAGGCGCTGGCGAAATTGGGATCCAATTCGATCGCTCGGCGAAGCAGCGGAATCGCCGCAATGTCGCCCTTCTCCCGCTTGGCTTTCTGGCCCAGGCTGTAAACCTTCAGGGCCTCGAGCGAATTGGTGGTAGCTTGTTCAATCGGCGTGTCGTATTTTTCAATCGAGGATAGCGATTCGCCCAGCTTGCCGCGGATCTCCGTTGCCGCTTTGCCCAGCGCGGCCAGCACTTGTTCCTTTCCAGTGGCCTGTTCCTCGGCGCGCGCCAGTGAATCGCCGGTGCGGCAATTGCTGGCATCCAGATCGATCACAAACTGGCTGCCCAGGCTGGCGATCGATCCCGATAGCACCACGGCGCTCTGGGAGCGCACGCAAATCTCACGCGCCGTTTCCTTGGTGATTCTTGTGCCCTTTTCGCGGCCCATCATCTGCAGGATTTCTTCCGCCTTGTTTTCGGAAAGAATATTCAGGAAGGGTGATTGCCCAAGCTGCGTCGTCAGGGCTTGCTTTAGCGTGTCGTCGAACACTGCATCACCGGTCGTGTTCGCGAAATCGGCCAGAACAATGGTGTCCTTCTCCGTCAGCTTCACTCCGCGATGCATGTAGAAATATGCCCCGGCGGCCACAAGCAAAATCAATGCGCCCACGCCCACGGCGATCGCTTTGTTGGGGCGCTGCTTGCTCGGACTGACCTGCGAAGCGCTGCCACCGGTTTGTGACGCTTCCCCACCGGACGAAACTTGCGTCGTCCCGCTCGCATGGCCTGCCACCTGGCCTGATCCGGTCGACGATTTGACTTGTTCGCCGGATTTCACATCGTCATGCCGTCCCGAAGGATGAATCGTCCCTCCGGATTCCGGGGCTGCCGCGGGAGGCGCGGCCTGCACCCCGGATCGCCTCGAATCCGATTCGCGCACCATGAAGCCGGAAGCCGACCCACCCAGATCGCGCCTCAACCGCAGCAGATCGGCGCGCAGATCGGAAGCATGCTGGTAGCGCAGGTTTAAATCCTTCTCGATGCACTTGTTCACGATCCGCTCGAAATCCTCCGGCAATTCCGGATTCAAACGCACCGGCGCGACCGGCGTCCGGTTCAATATCCCATCAAATATTTCCGCGGACGTGGTTCCCGAAAACGCCTGGCGCCCGGTGGACATTTCATACAGCACCACTCCCAGTGAAAAAATATCCGTCCGCGAATCCAGTTCCCGCCCGCGCGCCTGCTCGGGCGACATGTAGGCCACGGTGCCCAGCGCCACTCCGGGGCTGGTCAAATGCGGATCGTCCTCGGTCTTTCCCGTGACCGTAAACTCTCCACCGCTTCGCGGCACCTGCTTCGCCAGGCCGAAATCCAGAATCTTCACCTGCTGCCGCGTGGTGATGAAAATATTCGCCGGCTTGATATCGCGGTGGACGATCCCCTCGGAATGCGCGGCGTCCAGAGCGTCCGCCGCCTGCACTGCAAACTCGGTGAGCGTCTCGATTTTCAGCGGCCCGGCGGCGATGCGGTGCTTCATCGTCTCGCCTTTCAACAATTCCATCGCCAGGAATGGCCGCCCTTGCTCCTGGCCCACCTCATAAATTGTGCAGATATTGGGATGATTCAGGGCTGATGCCGCGCGGGCTTCGCGCTGGAATCGCTCCAGCGCCGTGGCATCTTTCGCCAGTTCTTCCGGCAGGAATTTCAAGGCAACGTGGCGGCCCAGGTTGACGTCCTCGGCCTCATACACCACACCCATGCCACCGCCGCCCAGCTTTTCGAGCACGCGATAATGAGAGATTGTTTTGCCGACCACGGCGCGAAGGTCCTCAGGTGCCGTGAAATAGTAGGTCGCAAGCGGTGTGATGTCAACGCTGTATGGTCGTGCGAGTTGCGAGGAGCCACGAGCCTACTGCCTGTTTTTGTAGGGGCCGGCTTCAGCCGCGCCCTCTTTTTCGCCCGGATGTCTGAACTTCGATCCAGGCAGGAATACTTCCGCATCAAAAACTAACTGGCTCGTTACTTGCCCGAACCCGCCGCTGGAAAATTCATCTTCTGCACAATCGCGGTAAAGCGGGGATTGGAACGCAGCGGATCGAATCGCGGATCTTCCTTCACGTGGATCATCGCGGTGTCGCGCTGTTCGATGCCGCGTTCCAGCTCATCGATGGCCGCTTCGTTTTCTCCCAACTCCACATGGAATTGCGCCAGGTAGTAGGGGGAAACGTAGCGGGTCTTTTTCTTCTCCATCTCTTTCACTCGCTGAAAATCGTTACGCACAATCAGCAGCAATTGCGATTTGGCGTCCAGCGATTCCGATTCTTTCGACAGCAATTGCGGTAGGTTGTGAGAAGCCCTCATCTTCAGGGTGTCGTCCAGCGCCGCCGCCCAGTTCCCCGCCATCAAGTGGGATTCCTCGATGCAGCCTTGCGCGTAACCAAAATTGGGCAGAATTTCCAGCGTGCGCTGGCACTGGCGGATGGCTTCCTCATAGCGCCGCGCATAAAAATAATACATTCCGGCATCGGAGGTAATCAGTGGCGAAAGCGGATCCAGTTCCTGCGCCCGCTCGATCGCCGCAATTGATTCGTCGTGGCGTCCCACCGCCGAAAGCATTTCCGCGTGCCAGTAATAGGCCAGCGCCAGCCCGGGATTCAGTGTGATGGCTTTCTCGAACTCGCGTTCGGCCGCCGCGAAATCCCACTCGTAATTCAGCAGGATGAATCCCATCGCGTTGTGGGCTTCCGCCGATCCTTCGTCCAAATCCAGGGCCCGCTGCGCCGCCACTTTGGCGCGCGGAAACGCCTCGCGAGGAGCCATCGCGCTCCACCACGGCTGCAAGCTATAGGAATCCGCCAGTCCCGCATAGGCGGCGGCGAAATCCGGATCGCACGCGATGGCCTGTTCGAAATATTTCACCGCCTGCTGGAAGCCCGGCACGTTCATTTGATTAATCGAATACCGGCCGCGCAGATACGCTTCGTGCGCCTCCGGATTCAGAGTCGCCGGACGCATCACCACTGACTCGCGCGCGGGCAGCAGCTCAATCGCCAGCGCATGCGCGATTTGCTGCGCGATCGCGCTTTGGATCGCGAACACATCCGAAGGCTCGCGGTCGAACGCCCCGGCCCACACCTGCGTCTGGTCGCTCACCTGAATCAACTGCGCGGTGATATGCATATGACCGGCGTCGCGGCGCACGCCCCCTTCCAGAACATAATCTACGTTCAGTTCCTTTCCAATTTCCGCCACGTTCTTCGTCGTCCCGCGATAGCTCGCCGCCGAAGTCCGCGCGATCACTCCCAGATGTTGCGGCGCCAGTTCGCCCAGCCGCGTAATCATTTCTTCGGACAATCCATCCCCAAAAAAATCCTCGCTTTTATCTCCATTCATGTTTGCGAACGGCAGCACTGCCACTCGATGCCGCACTGGAATCGCCGCGGAGGCGCTGGGGCGCGGCCGCCGGATGCCGGCAAAAACCAAAACCAGCCCCAGCGTAAGCAGAATCCCAGTCACCGCAAGCCAACGATACGAGCGTGGCTTTGCTTCAGCGCCGGGAATCGTTGCAATTGGTTGGGGAGCGGCTAGCTCCGGGACGACCGCGACAGCTTCATCAATCCGTTCCACGGGCGCCAAAAAGCGGTAGCCGCGTCGCGGCAAGGTTTCGATAAATCGCGGGGAATCCGCGTCGTCGCCCAGCGCCGCGCGAATCTGCTTGATGCAGGAATTCAGGCCAAGCTCGAAATCAACAAAGGTCTCCGCACCCCAAACTTCGTGCTGGAGCTGCTCGCGAGTCACCACTTCCCCGCCATGCTCCACCAGGATGGCCAGCACCCGGCAGGGCTGCGGCTTCAGCCGCGATACCTTATCCTGACAATGCAGTTCTCCGCTCGCCAGGTCGAATTCAAAGTCTCCCAGGCGATAACGGATAGACCTCGGCGAAGGAAATGCTAGGGCCATAGAGTATTTTGACGGTTAGATGCCGGAAACGGCTCAGGGTTGGCCGCAACTAATCCAGACGCTTCCCCTTACTGATTGTATCGATTCGACTTAAGATGTGACCGGACGAATCACCGTAAAATCACACACGAAGCATTGTCCCATCGCTCCTCCCGGAGCATGCTGCGCGTCGAACTTGGCAGCTTTCGGCACCTTCATCGAGGAGAAACCACATGTTCAGGCGGGGAAGATTCTTATACGGTCTCTTATTCATGGCGGCAGTGGGGGCAGGCGCGAGCGCAGCGCAGACGCCACAGGCATCGCCAGCCGCCCAGAGGGCCGAGCAGCTCTACCAGGCCAAGGATTTCGCGGGCGCCGAGAAGGCCTACATCGCGGTCACCCAGTCCGAACCGGATAACGCCTTCGCCTGGTTCCGCGTTGCCACCTCTCTCCAAGCCGAGGGACAGTACCCACAGTCGCTCTCCTATCTCGATAAGGCCGAGAAGGCTGGTTATCCCGCTGGCGCCATCCTTTATCGCCGCGCCAAGGTGGCCGCGAAAGCAAATGACAAAGACAAAGCCTTCGATTATTTGAACCAGCTCGCGCCAACGGGTTTTTCCCAAGTGGACCTCCTGCGCAACGATCCGGACTTCGTTGGGCTGAAAGACGATCCGCGTTTCGCAAAAGCCATCGAAAATATCCAAAAGATCTCACGCCCCTGCGACTTCGGGGCTGAGTACCGCCAATTCGATTTCTGGATCGGCGAGTGGGACGTGTTCACCACTCAGGGCCAGCAGCCAGTCGGCGCCAGCAGCATTCAATTGATTCTCGGCAAGTGCGTGATTCTGGAGAACTGGACGGGCGGCGGTGGCGGCGTGGGAAAAAGCTTCAACATCTACAACGCGAACACTAAAAAATGGGAACAGATCTGGGTGGATAGCTCCGGCGGCCTGATGAAATTTGAAGGCGTCCTCAATAACAACATACTCGATTACTATGGCGACGCTTTCGCTCCCAATGGCGCCCCGTCAAAGCGTCACTTGCAATTTTTCAATCAAGGGCCCGACAAAGTTCGCCAGTTCAGCCAGATGTCCACCGATGGCGGCAAGACCTGGACCGTCGAATACGATTTCACCTATCAGCGGAAAAAGTAAGGAGAGAAAATGAACAGTCATTTCCGTCGTAGCGATTCTGCCTGTTGCGCTGCTCGCGCTGGCCATTTGTTCCTCCGCTGTTCGAAGTGATACCGTCGCCCAATGTCGCTGCGTTCAAAAAATTGCAATCGCTCGCCGGAAACTGGGAAGGAAAAGACGCGCAAGGAATGGATGTTAAAACTCAATTCAAGCTGGTCGTCTCAAATACCGCCGTAATGGAATCGCTCGACATGCCCGGCATGGAAGAAATGATGACCTTCTACACCATCGATGGCGACGGCATCGCCCTGGTCCATTTCTGCCCCACCAACAATCAGCCGCGCATGCGCGCCGTCCCCACCGCCGCCGACGCCAAGGAACTGGATTTCCATTTCCTCAGCGCCGGCAATCTTCCTTCGCCGGCCACCGGCCACGAGCAGCGCCTGGTCCTGCAATTCGAAGACAAAGACCACATCACCGAAACCTGGACCTGGCAAGCCAAAGGCAAAGACCACCCCATGGTCTTTCATTTCACCCGCGCTTCGGCACATTGATTCTCGACCGCGGCTCCAATTCACGGCGACTGCTTACCCCGCCGGCGTCCGAAAGGTGCATCTTTTTCATCGCACCGATCACGACGGAAAGCGTTTGCTAGAAACAGTCTTTGTGGTTCGCGTGCTGTTGATTGCCAGCCGCTATGAAAATTCACCGTTACGTCCCAATCGGCTTTCCCACTTTCCTGTTCATACTTGTGTTTGCACTAATATAATGTTACTTGTGAATCCTCTGAATTCACGATAATTTCGAACTCTATCTCTCTCTAGGGTCCCAAAGATGACGCCACCAAAGTTGGTTTCTCGCCTGATTTTTGTGTGCCTTGCAGCGGCAGCGTCCGGATTTTGCCTGGCCTCCGACGGGCCGCCTTCGTGGACTAGCAAGCGTTTCTCCGACGACACGGAAGCCCTCAGCGCTGCTGCTTCCCAGGTCCGCGCAGCAGCCGGCTCGGATGTGGTCGTCCTCTACGAAGAAGAAAATTGCCAGTTCGATGCGGACGGACGCGCGGTTCAGACATCTTATTTAGTTTACAAAATCTTGACGCAACAAGGCGCTGAGCAATGGGGAGAGATATCTCACGAATGGGAACCCTGGCACGAAGAGAAGCCGGTGCTACGAGCGCGCGTCATCACTCCCGATCGCGCCGTTCATCTACTTGACCCCAAAACCGTCACCGATAGCCCTGCGAAAGAAGACCAGGAGGAAACCTATAGCGATCGGCGCGTTGTCCGGGCCCCGCTTCCGGCTATGGCGCCCGGCTCCATCGTGGAAGAAGAACACGTCGCTAAAGATACCGCGCCCTTTTTCGGCGCCGGGACGGTTTCATTTTTCACCTTCGGAAGAGGGGTTCCTGTCCAACAGTCGCGATTGGTGTTGGAGTCTCCTTCCTCGCTGACGATTCGCTACAACGTTCAGCTGCTGCCGGAATTGAAGCCTCTCCGCTCCGAAGAAGGCGGCCGCACCCGCCTGATATTTGATTCCGGCCCCGAGGAAGCACTCGATTCGGTGGAAGAAAATCTCCCCAGTGAGGTGCACCGATACCCAAGAGTGTGGTTTTCCACCGGCACTTCCTGGCAACACATGGCCCAGGAATATTCGAAGTTGATTGACAGCCAGCTTGCCAAGGACGATTTGAAAGCAATGGTTGCCCGTTTAGTTGGGGGAAAAACGTCTCGCGAGGATAAGGCCACCGCGATATTGCAAAATCTGGATCGCGAAGTGCGTTACACCGGAATTGAATTCGGAGATGCGGCTATCACTCCCCACCCGCTCAGCGAAACGCTCAGCCACAAGTTCGGGGACTGCAAGGACAAAGCCGTTTTGTTGGTAGCCATGCTCCGCACGGCCGGGATTCCTTCCTATCCCGTGCTCTTGAATGTGGGTTTGCGCGAAGATGTCCCAGCCGATCTTCCCGGCATGGGTGTGTTCGATCACATGATCGTCTACGCTCCCGGCTCGCCGGACTTCTGGATCGACGCAACGGATCAATACGCGCGCCTCGGGCAAATCCCCACCGGTGATCAGGGACGGCTGGCGCTGGTGGTTCGGCCAGAAAGCGATTCATTGATTCGCACTCCCTTCTCCACGTCTCGAGAGAATCTCCTGGTTGAAAGACGCGACTTCTATTTGGCGGAAAATGGCCCCGCCCGCGTGGTCGAAACAACTCGGCCGCAGGGCAGCGCCGAATCCGAATACCGGGCGGCCTACGCGGATAAAGACAACAAGGATCGCCGGAAAAATTTAGCCGACTACATGCACACCCAATATTTGGCGGACAAACTCGACAAAGTGGACCGCAGCGAGCCCGCCGACATTTCCAAGCAGTTTGAGCTCGTCCTGGAAAGCAATAAAGCCGACCGCGGCCTCACCGACCTGGAGACCAGCATCGCCGCTATTCGCTTTGACACGCTCTTTAGCCGCCTCCCCGGAGATTTGCAGGAACGCGACAAAGAGGAAGACAAGAAACAGGATTCTTCCGAAGACAAGCCCAAAAAGCCGCGAACCGCCGACTATCAATTGCCCTTCGCGTTCATCACGGAGTGGGACTACAAAATTGTTCCTCCGTTCGGCTTCCAGTCCAAGCCACTGCCCAAAGACGTGAAGTTGTCGCTCGGCCCCGCACTCCTGACCGAGGAATTTTCCAAGGACACCGATGGCGTGGTCCACGCCGTGATCCGCTTCGATACCGTGAAAGGCAGGATGTCGGTTTCAGAAGCCACCGAGATGCGCAACCAGATCGCCCAACTCCGCTCGGGGCCACCGATTCAAATCTTGTTCGAGCCTGTGGGACGAACCCTGCTCAACGAGGGAAAAATCCACGAATCCATGGCCGCATTTCGCGCTTCTATCGCGGCCCATCCGAAGGAAGCTGTCCATCATTTGCAAATCGCCCGGGCGCTTCTCGACGTGGGTTTGGGGGAATCCGCACGAGTGGAAGCGCAACAAGCCGTAAAATTGGAGCCGAACTCCGCGCTGGCGCAGGAGACTCTGGCTGACATTCTTGAATATGATATTGTTGGCCGCAAATTCCGTCCCGGAAGTGATTATCCGGGATCCGAAGCCGCTTATCGCGCAGCTCAAAAGCTTGATCCGGACGATAAAGCCGTCACCGCGAATCTCGCGATTCTTCTCGAATTCAATCACGAGGGCGATCGTTACGGTTCCGGCGCGAAATTAAAGGAAGCCCTCGTCGAATACGCAAGACTAAAGCCGCAGGACCTCGCCGGCTACGGCCTGCAGAACAATGTCCCTTTCTCGCTGGTGTATGCGGGCGAATTTGCCGAGGCTCGCAAACAAGCCGAAGCTTTGAATCCCCAACCCTTGGCTGTTATCGCCGCCTCCGAAGCCGCAATCAACGGGTCGGCCGCCGGGATCGCCGAAGCCCGCAAGCGCGCCGCCAACGAAGCCGCGCTTCATCAGGTTTTATCCACCGCCGCAACAATCCTGATGCGCTTGCGCAAATACTCGGAAGCCGCCGATCTCCTGGACGCCAGCGCCTCAGGCGACAACGCCTCCAACACCGCGGCCTTCGCCGCCAATCTCCGCAAGGCCCGCCCCCACGAGCAAATTCAATTCAAAGACGATCCGGCCGGCATCGTGCTTCGCTATTTCGTCGGCATGACGGATGGCAACCTCACACTGGACCAGATGCGCGGTATGTACAGTCGTAACGAGCGGCTCATCATGAGCCGCATGGATGCGGATGAGCTCGATCGGGTTCAAAACGCTGGGCGGACAATCCGAAAAGGAATTGGCCGTACTGGATTACCGGTGAATGTGTTGATTGATGTGATGGTCCAACTCATCGAACCCAAAGTGGAAGGATCGGACGCTACCGGCTACCGCGTCACGCTCCGCATTCCGAATGCGAATCCCCCAAAGATGTACGTCGTCAAGGAAGATGGCAAGTACAAGATTCTCGATGGCTCGGAAAAGCCAAACGCCGTCGGCCTCGAAATTATCGATCGACTCTCTGCGAACGATCACGACGGCGCTCGACTTCTGCTCGACTGGGTGCGGGAAGAGCAACACTTGGCCGGTGGCGACGACCCGTTCAATGGATTTGCCTTTCCCCGCTTTTGGACCAAGGGCAAGGATGCCGACGCTGCCCAGATGAAACTCGCGGCCGCTGCGATTCTGGTGCAATCAAAAGACACGGCTCCCCAGGGAATTGAAATTCTTGAAGCCGCAAGAACCGGAGCCAAGACAGACGCCGAAACGCAAAATATCCTCTTGGCTCTGCGCAACGGCTATGTGGAGTTAAATCGATACCAAAAAATCTGGGAAGTTAACTCCGAGCTGATTAAGCAAGCTCCGGATTCAAGAACCCTTTTCCTCAATCAAGAGTTTGCACTGCGCTGGCTCGGGCGGTCCTCGGAAGCCGATCAGTTCGCGCAGGCACGTTTAAAGAATATGCCGGAAGACTTGGATGCCATGAGGGCTTTAGTCTCGAACGCGGTCGCTCTCGAGGACTACGCCAGGGCAGGCCAACTTTATCAACCAATCATCGCTTCCGGAAAAGCTGAGTCTACGGACTTGAACGGTCTCGCCTGGTCTTCGCTGTTCACTGGAATCGTAAAACAAGAAGATATCGATGCCGCACTCAAAGCCGCGCAGCTTAGCCAAAACAATACGTCGGTATTGCACACCCTAGGAAGCGTTTACGCTGAGGTTGGGAAAATAAAGGAAGCAAGAGAGGTGCTCGTCCAATCGATGGATCAATTAAACCTGGATGAACCGGATGCAAACTATTGGTATGCCTTCGGGCGCATCGCCGAACAATGTGGAGAAATCGCAGTGGCTCGATCCGACTACACCAAAGTTGAGAAACCGAAGAATCCCATCAATATTCCTAGTTCTTCCTACCGGCTCGCCCAAAACAGATTGAAGATTCTCGACTCTGTTGCGGCCGCGGAAAAGCCCGCCCAGTCTCCACGTACAGCAAAAACAAATTAGCCGCATCGCAAGCGCTTCGCGTTCAGGAAATGTGCAGCATGTCGATCAGGCGCAGAACGTCGGAGGCATTTACGTCGTAGAGTTTGTGTTCGTCTTCCTGTTCCAGCCGCTCGCGCAAATATTCCGCGGCGATGTAGCTGATTTCGCGGTCGGTGGGATTGCGGCCGTTGCGGGCGCGAAATTCCACAAAGGCGGGATGCGCCAATCCCAGCACCACGCCTTTTCCATCCACGAAAAATTTGCAATCGATCGTATCGCTGTGGCGCGTGGCAATCCCGTTCCACAAATGCGAAAAACGGCAGCGGTAAACGAAGTCCGTCACTTTCGACTTCACGTCGAACGCGCCGATGAATTCGCTCATCGATCCCGCATTCGGAATGTTAACAACCTGCGCCATTTCAGAATGAACCCTTCCCCATCAATCGCAGTGAACATGAAACCAAAGTGCGGTTCAATTGGGAATTGGCTCTGGCTTTTCAGGGGGTCGGAGCTTCCGCGCCGTTTGCGTCCCAATGTTCGTGCCCGGGAAGAATCTGCGTGGCATCGTCAAGCCACTGAAGGCCGGAGCGCCACCCTTCAGGCGTGGCATCTTTACAGTCGCTTCCCATATCCAAACGCGCCCACCATATCACCAGTACACTGTCTTACTTCCGCCCACCCGCCGCAACGGCTTGCGATTGCAGGTAGCTTTGCACCGCCGCTCCCACTCCCGCTCCCGGCGAAGCTTTGAATCCGTGCTCCAGCAAAATCTTCTCGATCGCGCCAAGGAACAGCAGCACATTGCCGCGCTGAGAATTGTGTCCCATCAATCCAACGCGCCACAGCTTGCCCTTCAGAGGCCCAAATCCACCGCCGATTTCGATATCGTATTCATCCAGCAATTGGCGGCGCACTCTTTGGTCTTCCACTCCAGCCGGCACATGAATGCCGGTCACGTTGATCATGCGGTCTGCTGGATTCGCCACGAACATCTGCAATCCCATCGCTTCCAATCCCGCCACCAGCGCCTGTTGATTCTGTTTGTGCCGCTCCCAGCGCGCTTCCAGCCCCTCTTCCATCACGATCCGCAGCGCCTCGCGCAGCGCGAACACCAGCGAAATCGGCGCGGTGTGGTGATACGTCCGTTCCTTGCCCCAATAATTCATCGTGGTGGTCAAATCGAAATACCAGCTCTGCACTTTGGTTTTCCGCGAACGCAGCACTTCTTCGGTGCGCGCATTCAACGTGATCGGAGCCATCCCCGGCGGCGCGCTCAGCGCTTTCTGCGAGCCGCTGAAGCAAATGTCAATGTTCGTGCCGTCCACGTCCACCGGCTGTCCGCCCAGCGTCGAAACCGCGTCCACCACCAGCAGCGCTCCCAGTTCGTCCGCCACTTTGCGGAAATCGGGCAGCCGCGACGCCACCGACGTCGAGCTTTCTCCATGCGCCAGCCCGACCAGTTTTATTTTTTTGCCCTTGCCCGCCCGCCGCACGTCATCCAGGTCCACGGCTCGGCCATACGGCGCCTCCACGCGGATGATTTTCGCCGGGGTGCGCTCGGCAATAATCGCCATGCGCTCGGAGAAACTTCCGTTGACGCAAATGATCGCCTCGTCGCCCTCTTCCAGAGGATTGAACACGGCTGCTTCAATGCCGCCCGAGCCCGACGCGGAAATCGGAAACGTGGTGCGGTTCTGCGTTTTGAACACATCGCGCAGCAGCACCTGCACGTCTCCCATCATTTCCATGAACCACGGATCAAGATGCCCCACAAGCGGCGTGGCCATCGCGCGATACACCCGCGGATCGAGGTTCGACGGGCCCGGAGTCAGCATCAGCCGTGTCGGTGGAAGCAATTCGCCAATTTTAGAGTTCATATATTTACTCCTCCAGACGCAAAGCCGCTCATGCGGCATTGCGATTTTGCGTCGGGTCGGCTCGGGACGAGTGAACGCCGGCAGGCGCCTTCAAACAGCACAGGCGCCCGGCGCAGCCTTTAGTCTCGCCAATTCAAGCGCTTCCGTCAACCGCCAAAATGTCTCTACGCAGTCCACGCGGAGCGCGGTTGCGATGTACGGGCCTGCTTCAGTTTCCTTGAGCTTCAAAGGGCGCGTATTCAAGTTCCGGCCGGACTAAGTCTACCCCGAGGCTTGCAGTGCCGCGGGTGTTCATGTAGGGGCCGGCTTCAGTTTACCCTGAGCTTCGAAGGGCCGCGCCCTTTTTGCAGCCTCGCACCCGGACAGCTATCAATCCAAATCCGTTCTCCGGACGAGCAATCTTCTGCCTGGAGTCCGATGGTTTTTATCGAACCAAATCAAATCCCAAACCCACGAGAAGCCGCTATTTTCTTCGAACAGAACATATCAGGTTCCGCCCGTCACTCCAGCGCGCGCGAAAAAAACGGCAGCACTTTCGTCTCCGTGCGCGCCGCGATGCCGTGAACATGGTCGCCTTCGTATTCTTCGTATTGGTGGGGGATGTTGTTACTCGTCAACGCCTGGTCCAGGTGGCGGTTGACGTTTAGCAGGTCGTCCTGCAGGCCCACGTCGAAAGCGATGCCGTGCAACTGCGCGAGGTTCGAGCGGAACTGGCCGAGCATCGGAATGGGCATGTTGGCTTGCCACGCGGCTACGGCGGATTCGACCGGAACAAGCGTTGCTCCCCGCTGTTCCATTGGAAAATCCAGATAGA
This sequence comes from uncultured Acidobacteriota bacterium, assembly GCA_963756355.1. Lineage (GTDB taxonomy): Bacteria > Acidobacteriota > Terriglobia > Acidiferrales > UBA7541 > JBGPTK01. Next base: position 318,319 of record CAVWOD010000010.1, read on the forward strand.
GAGGCGGACGCGCGGGATTCGGCGACCATGCGGCCGACAAGGCCGTATACACCAGCGCCGGAAACAAATCCGGCGAGCCCTGCCCTCTGGTTTTAGACCATTCCGCAAATGCAGCAGAGACGTCGTCCAAACTTTTGAACGAAAACGCTTTTTGCCAACCGTCGCTTCTCGAAGCGAAAGTGCCTTCCCACTCCAGGCAGCACGCGCTTAATCCGTAAACGGCGCCGTAGATTTCCGGATGCTTCATGGCCAGCTTGAGGGCGCCGTAGCCGCCCATCGAATGCCCGGCGATGCCGCGCGAGCGCGCCATCGGGATGGTCCTGTATTTGCTGTCCACATAGCGGCGCAAATCCTGCGTGATAAAATCTTCCCAATTTCCGGTGGTCACCGAATTCGTGTAGAACGATCCGAAGAGTCTGTTCGAGCCGTCCGGCATCACCACGATCATCTCGCGGATTTTCCCAGCGGCAATCAGCCGGTCCATCGCTTTGGGAGCGTCGGCCCATTGCGCCTCGTTGAGCCAGGCCTTATCGTTGCCCAGAAAGCCGTGCAGCAAATAAACCACCGGATATCGCGCATTGCCTTTCGCATATCCAGGCGGCAAGTAAATCGTCACGTTGCGTTCGGCGGAATCTCTCAGCAAATTTCCTTCGAGCGCCGCGCCATGGATCGTTTCGTGGACGATCGTTCCCGCCGGCGGGGCGCTGGCTTGCGGCCGGGCGGTGCCGATCGCCCCCGCGAGGAGAACGGAAATGGCCAACGCCGCGAAGCATAGGATTGTTCTGGACTGGCGTCGCAGGCTCAACCTTCGCATCGGCTTCCCTCCGTAACGTCTTCCGCTTCGCGAATGCAATATCACAAATCGTAAGCAATGCACAGACGTTGCCGGCAGTTTCAGGTAACCAGCGAACGGGAACCCTCGCATCCCAAAATATCGAAACCCCGCCGCCGGCCAAATGTCTACAGGCACAGCTCTTTTTAATTCGCGAAAAATATGGTATTCGATTAGCAAGGAACAAAGCGATGCAATCAACCCAAAAATTCAGAATCAGCGCAAAAAGAAGCGAAACAACCATCCACCTCCGGGCGCTCGCAACGGCATCTGCCGTCTCTTATGTAGGGGCCGGCTTTAGTTTACCCAGAGCCGCGAAGGGCCGCGCTCTGCTTTCTGAAGCAGGCTACGAAATCGTCGCAAATCGTATGAATTGCGCTGCGCACAATACGATTTTAGGCGATTCGATCACCGCTTTGAACCGCTTCGCTAATCGCCAATGGGATCCACAATGCGCAGACGCTAACTTATAAAAATGCAATAACATACAAATTTCTAATCGCTCCTATATCGCGCCTTGGCGAGGCCAAATCACCGAAAAAATGAAAATCAAGAATCCAATACGAATCAATACGAATCCGGGAGGCACGGAAATCCTGCAGACCCGCTGCTGCGTCGTGGGCGGCGGCCCTGCGGGAATGGTCTTTGCATTCCTGCTGGCGCGCGCCGGAGTGGAAGTGCTGGTGCTCGAAAAGCACGCGGATTTTTTCCGCGATTTTCGCGGCGACACGATTCATCCCTCCACGCTCGAATTGATGTACGAACTGGGACTTCTGGACGATTTTTTGCGCCAGCCGCATCAGGTGTACGAACGAATCAGCGCCCAGCTTGACGACTTCGAAGTACCTGTGGCGGATTTCACTCACTTGCCTACGCATTGCAAATTTCTGGCGCTGATGCCGCAGTGGGATTTTCTGAATTTTATCGCCGGGCATGCCAAGGCGTATCCGGGCTTTCATCTGCGAATGGAATCCGAGGTGACCGGCCTGATCGAAGAAAAAGGCCGCGTGGCGGGAGCGCGCGCAAAAACTCCGCAAGGCGAACTGGAGGTCCGCGCGGATTTGACCGTGGGAGCAGATGGTCGCCGCTCGCTGGTGCGCGAAAAAGCGGGCCTCGAAGTGATCGACCTGGGCGCGCCCATCGACGTGCTGTGGATGCGCATCAGCAAAAGGCCCGATGATCCAAAGCAATCTCTGGGACGATTCCGCGCGGGGAAAATTCTGGTCACGCTCGACCGCGGCGATTACTGGCAGTGCGCGTTCGTGATTCCCAAGGGCGCGTTCGACGCGATTCGCGAAAAAGGGATTGCGGCGTTTCGCGGCGATCTCGAGAACGTGGCTCCTTTCCTGCGCGGGCGAACGGAGGAATTGAAGGATTGGGACCAGGTGAAATTATTGTCGGTGGCGGTGGATCACTTGCGACGGTGGTCGCGCGAAGGGCTACTGTGCATCGGCGATTCCGCGCATGCCATGTCGCCAATCGGTGGAGTAGGAATTAACCTGGCGATTCAAGATGCGGTTGCCGCCGCGAATATTCTGGCTTTGCCTCTGCTGCGCGGCACGGTAAACGCCGCATTGCTAAGCGAAGTGCAAAAGCGCAGGGAATTTCCCACTGCGGGTGACGCAAACGTTTCAGGTGTTTGCGCACAAGCAGTTCATCGGTCCGGCCCTAAGCCGCGCAGCCAAGCTGCGCCGTTTGCCTCTCCCTCTGAAACTGTTCCAGGTATTCCCGTTTTTGCGGCGCATTCCGGCGCGCCTGATCGGAATAGGAGCCCGGCCCGAGCATGTGCTGACGCCGGATTCCAACGGCACGGCGAGGCCCTGAAAATGCCGCGGAGAATATTCTCAGATCTGGTCCAGCAACACGTCGCTGGCTTTTTCCGCCACGGCCATGATCGTCGCCACCGGGTGCGCGGAAAGCGGCGCGGGATGCAGCGAAGCATCCACCACGTGGATATTTTCCGTTCCCTTGACGAGCAGCGTCGAAGGATCCACGCCACCGCTGCGGCGGCCGCGTTGCAACGGGCATGTGCCGCCCCAGTGATTGATAATCAAGCGGGTGAAGTAAACGTTCTCCAGCGGATCGAACGCCGCAACGTATTTTTTCACGTCTTCAAAATTATCCGGATCGAGATCGGGATGCGAGCGCCCGCCCGGACCGAACGCGAGGGTGAGATTGGGATCATCGCGATACAGGAAAATCATTTGCTGAATCGCGGTGGTCATCAATTCCAGGTCGTCATCGTCCGTCAGATAGACGGCTGGATATTTCGCAAAACTATCCTTGTCAATCGTGAGCAGCGCGCTTTTCCTGGGACGCAGCAGCATCGCATAAGCAGAAAGCGCCGTGGGCCCGTTGTAGGATCCGCCGAGCGGTCCAGCGCCAAACGGGTTCACGAAGATTTCCACGTTGGGCGTATTTCCCTCGCTGCGCTTGAACTGGGGGTTTCGATCCTTCGGATCGAGATGCTGGTGCATCACCGACACCGGACCGTATTGAGAATAAGGTCCGGAGCGAAATTGCCGATACTGCGTCAGGTCTTTTTCATTCGCGGCGTAGTCGCTGAAATGGTAGCCCTGGTAAAAAGGATTCGTTCCCGAGTATTCATATCCCAGCAAAGTGGCCATGTGATCGAAAAGAGTTGCGCCGATGCCGGGGTTATCGATATGAAAAGGAACGGAAAAACCGTCGGCGAAAATTTCATCGTGCTTCGCGAACGGGCCCACCCCCGACAAAAGCAGAAGCCGCGGGCTCATCAACGCGCCAGCCGCCAGAATAATTCTTCCGTGTCTCGCAAGCGCCGCAAACTTGGTTATTCCATCCGTGACCGGCGGCAGCACGTCCTGCGGCGTCCCAATCGGAATATCGAGCAATGCGGGGAAGTCTTCCGGCTGTGTTTCGAGTGGAAGATCCTGCGAACTTTGCCGCGCCACATAGGTGACGCCGATGGCTTTATCGCGGTCGTACTTGTCAAAAATAATTCTTTCGACCTTGGCAAAATGGATCAGGTCCAAATTTCTTCGAATGGATTCTCCATCGCCGCCGATGATCGACCTCAAATAGCTGTGGACGGGACCCCCGCGCTTTCCGTTTTGCGATACCACATACGGATGGCTGAAGAAGCGATCGCCGTGGCCGCCGAGAATCGTCGTGTTCACTTCCTTAAATCCGTGTGCCTTGTAAATATCGCCGACGATCTGATCGGCCCCATCATTATAAAAATGTCCATCGGTAGAGGGAGTATCGGAAACATTCATCTCGCGCAGAATGCGATGAAAATACGGAAGCATATCGTCGTAATTCCAGCCTGAAGGCCAGTTGTCGTCGAAATCGTGGGGAGGCGCGGCCTGGAAAAGCATGCCATTGAATGCCGCGTTTCCGCCGTAACCCATTCCTTGATACGTGAAGGGGGTTTCTTTTTGTTTGTAGGGCTCTCCCTTCGGTTGGAATGCGATGTTTGTGTATTCACCGGGCACATCGAAGATTGTGGATTTTGGATCGTAGGGAACGAAATCCTTTCCGCCGACTTCCGCGGTAGTCGGCCCGCCGGCTTCGATCAGCAAAATTCGTTTGCGCGGCAATGCGTCCACCAGACGCTTTGCGACAATGCATCCTGCGGCTCCGGCTCCCACGATGATGATGTCGTATTCCTTGCTATCTGGGCTTGGTGCGGACTGCAGAACTCGGGGAACGAGGACACTCCCAGCAGCGAGAAGCGAAGTTTCCTTGAGAAAGTCCCTTCTCTTCACGGGTGTTCTCCTAGATGTGTCGAGTGGCAGGCCAGTGGGACGGACCAGGCTGCTTGCGGACCGATGCTGTATCAGGCCGATGCTGCCGTGCCCGGCGCGGCCACACGGTTCAGAATTGGAGGAGTGCGCCTCGCCCCATGTCCGGCCAGAAATCCGGACAGGAGCGAGGTTGGAAATTGAACGATCTATTGCGGCGGCGCCGGATAGTGGCACTGTGCGCCGGACTTCGTCGCGGCCACATTGTCCCACGGCACCGCCCAATTCTTGCCCGCGTTGGGATCCTGCGAGAAAAATTTCGGAGCGGGCGGAATGCCGGGCTTCGGGCCGGTGCTGAATTGTTCAGGAAGTGTGACGGCAAAACCGAAGCATCCTTTGGTCGGACAATCCGTATCCTTCACGCCCCAGGCGCATACGGAGTTGTCTTTGCAATCGGTGCCCGGCTTGCATCCGCAGCTCCCCGCGGCGTCCGTCCCGGTCCACTGGCAATAGGTGGGCGGGGCGCAGAAGTTCTTGCGGTCATTGGTAAATTCCGTGCCGTAGCCGGAAATATCCACGTGAATGGTAAGAATTCCGGAGGTGGCGTTGTAATCACTGGTCGTGGCGGTGGCAAAGGGCAAGTCACCCATTGCCGGTGCATTGCAACTGTAGTTGCTGTCGTCTATGCCGACCCGACATTGTTTGAAGCCGGCAATCACGTCCGCCGGGTTGGCGCCGGAGCCCACAAAGATATCGTAGGTCTGCTGCGTGCTCGGCTTGGCGTAGATCAGGAAGAAGTAATACGTATGGTTGTTCAGGAAAACGCTGGGGCTGAACTTGGTTACATTCCCGAAACTGGCCTGTTGATCGGCATAGGGGATTGTGGTGTCCACGAAATACCTTCCGTGGTTCACGGTCAAGGTGCTGCGCTGCCCGCTGCCCTGCCCCAACATTTTAATCGCCGGCCGGGCATTCAGCCCCTCCGTGGCGGTGACATATTCACGGTACAAGGGAACTCCGAAACAGGGAGAGTTCGCCCCGTTGGCCGCTGTGTCCCAGGTGGTGCAGGATTTCCCCCAGTTTCCGTTGCAGTACGTAAGATCTGGCGGGTCCTGCGCCTTTCCTTCATCGCATTTCGCCTGCAAATCGGATGTGTTGCAAATGTGAGATTCATCGCCGATGGAACAAACCGGCTGCATCGCCAGGGTGGGATATTCATAGGGACTAGTCCTGGCCGTGGCGGGCGGAGCAGTGGCTGCAACCCCCGGCGGATGATCGTCGGAGGCGCACTCCGGAGTTTCCACGGGAGCGTTGAAGAATGCATCTTCATTCACAGAAATAGTTTCACGCTGAGTGGGCCCGGGGGATTGGCCAGCAACCCGGTGAGGGAGCCATCGTCGTCGCTCAATTCGGTTTGCCGGTCAATATCTGTGAAAGACTTGAACATGTCATTCGACCACGTGCAATATCGAATCTCAGCTGCCGCGGGGTCGAAGGTGGACGTGCCGGTTTTAAACAAGGGCTCGACGACAAAGTGGCGGATATCAACACTGTTGAAGACGAGATTGGTGGAGTGGAAAGCGGGCGGATAGTAAAAGCCATTCGGCTGTTTCCAGGCGATGGCTGCGTTGGGCATATAGCACTGAGTGTTGGTTTGGGGGCTGAGGCCGCGCAAAATGCCCTGCGCGTGAGCCGCCACCCATCGGCTGCTCAGACAAATTCCTCCGGCAGGACCAGTCGGTTTGCAGTCGCTATCGACCCGTGTGGCGTGGATGTTGAAAAAACCATTCGAGTCTTGAAAGGAGGGCCCGTCATAGACGCTGAAGAGGCGCTGACCCGAGGAAAATGGGACAACGTCCAGCGCGATGCCTTCGGCGTTTGACGCACAATAATCCGTGCGATTGACATCGCACGCCAAGGCATCCGGGTTGAAGGGCCCGGCGTTCGCTGCATAGGGGTTGACGGGAAACTGCGTTCCCGCCACATTCGGCTGGGTGTTCCCGATAAAGACGCTCTTGCGGACCAGGGACCAGAAACCCACGGCCGCATCCGATCGGGTGTATCCGCCGCCGGTGATAAAGTTCAAACCACCATTCTGTACGTCCGTGATGGCGCTATCGGTAACCAGATACCACCACAGACGCAGCCACACAGCGCCGAAGTTCGTCTGCGCCCAGCTGAAGGATGTGGTGTAGTGATCGAGAGTCGTCACCGCGCAAGTCTGCTCGGGAACTCCCAGCGTGCCGCCGCAGCGGGGAATCGTGCTGCAATCGACAAGGTTGCACTGGGTGGGCAATCGGTTGCCGCCATTGACCAGCGGATAATAGCGTTGGGATTGGGGATTAGATCACCGGGTGGAACCGGACCGGGGATAAGGTGCGGCGGCGCCTTTGGATTAACGACTGGAATCAGGTGCTGCCCATCCGGGATATTCCCAACAGCCAGGCATGCAGATGTGTTTCCGACGGTTTGGAACGATGACATTGCCGTGGTGCATGTGTTTCCGATAAATGATTTGAGGGGAGTCTCCCCGGCATGCGCCAGGTCAATCTGCTCGGATGCGTAGGAGTCCCACTTTTGAAACCGGGAAGGTCCGCTATTCGCCCCGGGAAGCAGCCAATAACACACACCACAGCCGGTGGCGCCGGCAGCCATGTTGTACTTGAAATCGTTCCAGCCATTCATAATCCAAAAGACGGCCGGATGATCGAAATCCGAATGATACGGCACGATTTCGGCGGTCGGCTCTCCCGGGGAGGCAAGAATGCCGGGAACTTGGCGGGGGTTCTGCGGGTTGATAATCGCCGCGCGCGCAAGTATGCCAATGTTGGCGTAGATCTTGTTGTTGATCTCGGTTCCGTCCTCTAAATAATAGCCATGGCCGATGGAAAGATAGCCCACGTTGCGCTGCAAGGTGACGCCCTGAGTGGCGTGGATGGTGTACCAGCGCGTCATCGAATCGTGTACCGAGCAATCCTTGACGTAAGTGACCGCCGGGCCATTGGCTGTAACCGGCTGCGGAGTTTTGCGCGCCATGTGGAAATGGACGGGATAGTGGGTGATGTCTCCGCCTTGCCCCATCAGATAGAACTCCACTCCTTGCACCTGATAGCTTGCGAAGCCTTGGCGGACAAGGGTGTGACCACCGAAGAAATTGCCCACCGTCGGCGGGAATGAATTCGGCGTCGCAGTCTCACCTTCCGAAACAATTCGGATGCTGCGGGAGAGAAGAGCAACGGCGGCTCGAGTATCCACATGGTTGAAGCTGAGTCCCAATGTTGTGACATCCCCGGCTGGAATCGGAAACCTCTGGCCATAGTGGTGCCATTTCAGGCCTTGCGCGGTGACGCCATCGGGATTGGTGGTGAAGTGGATGGTGGTCTGGTTGAGCAAGGGTTCGTGGGTCGGCGGCGCCGTGATAATCAATTCCTCCGAATGGCCGGGCAGGTAATCGGTGGTGGTAACCACAATATGATCTTTCATTTGCCAGTTCACAACACCAGGGACGTGCAGAACCTCAGCCCCAGGGATCAAGGATCCGTCAAGCCGCTTCCAACTATAGCCAGTGTTCGAAGGATCGGAATCGATGTTCGCAAGCGGATCAACGCCATCGCGGCCATGAAGTTGAAGAGTGCCACCGTAGGACACTGCCAGCACCTTGTGGCCGAAGTACGCGTTGGCTAGATCCCCATCGTCAAGCGTCGCGTATTTGTAAAAGCAGTCCACTACTCCACCGGGAAGCGGGATGGTCGGGGGCACGCACACGGTGGCCGAATTACTATTGGTCCAAGTTGTCGGAGGCACGCCACAGGTGGTGGGATCGCTCTTGCAAGTGACGCCGGGATCAGTGGACTTACCATAAAGGTGGATCGTGAGTTTGCCGCCAGCCGTGCCGATGGGCAGATCGGGTGCCTCGCCCGCCCTAAGCGTGCCGAGGTTTTCGATCAAAATGTTCTCAGCGTAGAAATCAATCTGCTGGTCCAGGAATCGGAGGATGCCGCCGTCGTGGATGTTCACGTTGTGGAAGATGTAAGTGGACACAACCCCACCTACGGTGCACATGTGGCCGGAGAGGTCGAGATCCACATCGGCGCCGCCCGCCGTCAAGGTGCCGCTGGGACAAGTGTTGACAGTGAAAGGACCCTGGCTCGTGGGAGGCGGAGGTGGTGGTGGCGGGGGAGGAGGATTGCCGCCAGGATGCCCGCGATGGTGATGGTGCATCCCTCCCATGTCATCGTCGTCATGATCGGCTTTTCCGTCATCGTCATGGTGCTTACCGTCGTCATCGTGTTTCTTGGCGTCGTCTTTTTTGTCGTCGTCGTGCTTTTTGTCATCGTCGGATTGCGGAGCAGCCAGGAAGTGCATAGCGCTCGCACTGCGCGACGCGCTGAGCCCCAGAACAACCAGCAGCGCGATGCCCAGGATCATCCAGGATTTAGCGGCAAAGTTCGTCATCGAGATCTCCTCCTGCTAAAACGACCGTACTTTCCAATTCGTGCAATGGGCCCAAGAGAAATTCCGGCACGGGACCGCGAACTGCCCGAGCGTTTGAAAAGAGCCGATGAAATTTGTTTCCCGGAAACAGCGGAGAGAAGAAAAAGAAACGCCAAATGGCAATAGGAATCAAAGGAAGATGCGCGCATCTTCGAATGCAGCCGCTGGGCGGGGCCACGATTCATCCGAGGTTTACCATCCTCTGCGAAGCAAGAATCTAGATCAAAAGCTCTTTTCGATTCAAATGAATTTCGTATGAACGATCCCGCTCACTGCATATTCTCTCTCGGCAACCGTTCCCGATGTTGCCAACGGCGGGTCCTAGCGCCGCAGCGACTGCCGAACCTACGCGAGAGCCCGGGACGATATCTGAAAAATTGCCGCGACTGGAGCGTGCCTGCACTTCCCAATTGTGCGTCCTGCGCAATTCGAACGGCTTGGATAAACGTAGAACAAGGCTCGCTTCACGCTGATGCCATTTGCCACTCGAACAAATCAGTTCAAGAAATCGAAATCTATTCCCTGCGGGGTGTTAAGAGTACCGAGGCCTGAACAATTGCGTCAAGGTTCAATTCAACACACTGGAACGGGCATTACTCACAGTACTGCGGCAAAATGCCGGTTCTCTATGGTTCGTCAATTTCGGGAAGAGGATGTGGCGAGAGCGAATCACCCGAATGTTAAGCCTGGAGGCCGAGGAGGCAATCGCGCTCGATTGAGAAGCAAACGATGTTGCGAAGGCATCCAAAAAACGCAAAGACTTTGCGTTCCCGCGAGTTGTGGCCTAAGATGCGCTGGCTTTGAGGAGACACCGCCGGGATGCCTGCCGCCTCAGACTCCATCAGCCGCTCAAACCAACGCAATGCTGTGCTGGCCGGGTTTCTGGGCTGGACGCTGGACGCATTCGATTTTTTTGTTTTGACGTTTGTCTTCGCGCCGATGGCAAAGGAGTTCGGCTGCTCGATCCCGGACATCGCGCTGACGCTGACGGCGAGTTTGGCCACGCGCTGGCTGGGCGCGATCCTGTTCGGATTGCTGGCGGACCGCTACGGGCGGCGGATTCCGCTGATCGTCAATATTCTTTATTATTCGCTGATCGAGGTGCTCTCGGGACTGGCGCCGAGTTACCGGGTGTTTTTTATTTTGCGGTTGCTGTATGGGATCGGGATGGGCGGCGAGTGGGGCGTAGGCGCGTCGCTGACCATGGAATCGGTTCCGGCCAAGTGGCGGGGATTTCTTTCGGGGTTATTGCAGGAAGGATATGCGCTGGGGTTTCTTCTGGCTGCCGGCGCGTACCGGTTTGTGTTTCCGCACTGGGGATGGAGGCCGCTGTTTTTTCTGGGCGGACTGCCGGCTCTGCTGACGCTGTTCATCCGCGCCAAGGTAAAAGAGCCGGAGGCCTGGCACCGCTCGCGCACGGATTGGAAAACGTACCGCCGGTCGATTTTTGTAAACTGGAAACGATTCGGGTACCTGGTGATCCTGATGGCTGCGGTAAATTTTATTTCGCATGGCACGCAGGATCTCTATCCCACCTATCTGCAGCTGCAGCATGGATTCAATCCGGCGCGAACCTCCAACATCACCATGTTTTCGATGCTGGGTGCGATCGCGGGAGGGCTGATCTTCGGGTATTTCAGCGACCGCAAAGGACGGCGCCGCTCGATGGTCACGGCATTGTCGCTGGGCATCCTTTTAATCCCGCTGTGGATGTTCGCGCCGAATCTGCCGCTCATTTTTCTGGGCGCATTCTTGATGCAGTTCATGGTGCAAGGCGCGTGGGGCGTGATTCCCGCGCACATCAACGAACTTTCGCCCGACCAATTGCGCGGAATGTTTCCAGGGCTTGCTTATCAACTTGGCGTGCTGATCGCGGCACGCACTCCGTATGTGGAAGCAAAAATGGCGGAACGAATGGGCTACGGAACGGCGATGGCGATCTTCGCGCTGGTGGTGCTGATTTTTGGGGCGATTGTGGTGACCTTTGGACCCGAGGCGCATCGAGTGGAATTTGGGAGAAGCGGTTGATTTATTTTGTGGATGGATTCGCGAGGTTCGCGTACCCGAATTGATCGGGTCGCGGTAGAATCAGACCGGCAAAAATTCGGAGGGAATTGACCATGAGCGTGACATCGCAAGAAGTGCATTCGCCCGCCGTTGTGGCCAACATCCAGGAAAAGGCGCGGCGGCTGGGAATATATTCGATGATCTCGACCACCGCGGCGGGATCGGGCCATCCCACTTCGTGTCTTTCGGCGGCGCAGTTGGTGGCGGGCGCGTTTTTCTATGCGATGAAATTTGATCCCAAGAATCCGAATTCGCCGGATGGCGACCGCTTCGTCTTGTCCAAGGGGCACGCCGCGCCACTGCTTTATGCCGCGCTGGGAGAAGCCGGAGTGTTTCCCGTGCAGCGCGTGCTGACGCTGCGGCAATTTTCGAGCGAACTGGAAGGCCATCCCACGCCGCGAATTCCCGGAGTGGATGCCGCAACCGGATCGCTGGGACAGGGAATTTCAGTTGCGGTAGGGCTGGCAATCGGAGCGAGACTCGATAAGAGCGATACACGCGTCTACACGCTGCTGGGCGACGGCGAGATGGCGGAAGGACAAGTGTGGGAAGCGGCGGAATTTGCCGCGAAATATAGCCTGGATAATTTGATCGCTATGGCGGACGTGAACGCGCTGGGACAGAGCGCGCCCACCATGTACCAGCACAATATGGAAGTGTACCGAAAGAAATTCGAGTCTGAAGGCTGGACGGCCGAAGTGATCGACGGGCACGACGTGGAGGCTGTGCTGGCGGCTTTCGATCACGCCAAGGCGTCGAAGGGAAAACCGTATGTGATTCTGGCGCGCACCATCAAGGGCCACGGAGTCAGTTTTGTTGCGGGCAAAGAAGGCTGGCACGGCAAGGCTCTCTCAAAGGAACAATTGGTGGATGCGCTGGTGGAAGTTGGGCCAGTGCCGCAGAGCCCGAACGCGGTGACCAAGGAACAATTGACCAAGGCAGTGGCGGATTTGAATTCGATCCTGGGGCCGTCGCCTGATGGCGGGAAATCGCACGAACGAAAAACATTCGCTCTGCCCCCGGCATTTCCTGCTACAGCTGATCCCGATTACAAAGCGGGGCAGACAGTGGCGACGCGCGAAGCATACGGTTACGCGCTGAAAAGGATGGGTGCGGTGGACCCGAACCTGGTGGCGCTATCGGCCGACGTGAAGAATTCCACGTTCTCTGAAATTTTCCAGGATGCCTATCCGGAGCGGTTTTTCCAGGCGTACATCGCGGAACAGAATATGGTGAGCGCCGGAGTGGGACTGGCGGCGAGAGGAAAAACGACGTTCGTGGATACCTTCGCGTGTTTTCTTTCGCATGCCTACGACCAAATCCGCATGGCCGCGATCAGCCGCAGCAATTTGAATTTGTGCGGATCGCATTGCGGAGTTTCCATCGGAGAAGACGGGCCTTCGCAAATGGCGCTGGAAGACCTGGCGATGATGCGGGCGGTGGAAGGGTCGACTGTCTTCTATCCCAGCGATGCGGTTTCCGCGGAGCGATTGACGGATATTGCTGGGCGGCGGCCGGGAATCTGCTACTTGCGGACTTCGCGCCCGAAGACTGCGATCATTTATTCCGTGCAGGAGAAATTTCCGGTGCCGGGCTTCAAAGTGCTGCGGCAGAGCGCGAGCGACAAGGCGACCGTGATCGGCGCGGGAATTACTTTGCACGAAGCGCTGAAGGCCTTTGATGAATTGAAGGCCACGGGAATCGCGATCCGCGTGATTGATTTGTATTGCGTGAAGCCGCTGGATGGCAAAGCAATCGCGGAACAGGTGGCCGCTGCCGGGGGGAAACTGGTGACAGTGGAAGATCACTACGCGCAAGGCGGCCTGGGTGAAGGCGTGGTCACGGCGCTTCTGGAAGCGGGGGCTGCGCCCACGCGCTACCGGCGGCTCGCCGTCGAAGGCATGCCGCATTCCGGAAAGCCGGAAGAATTGGTGGACGCATTTGGAATCTCCGCGCGGCACATTGTGGAAGCAGTGCGCGGAATTGTTTCGTAACAAGAAAAAAAGCGCGTGATGTGCTATCTTCTCGGGCCTGCGGACGCGAAAAACCATCTAAACTTCGTCTGCCACTGGCGCGATGGCTGAAAAACTGGTTTTTGTCGGCGTATTACCCGAAGCGGTAATCCTGAATCCTGGGGAGCAGATTGTCTGGTTTTCGGATGCCGGCAATTTGAAGATTGAATTTGACCCGAAACGGTGTCCGTTCTCGTCGAACGTACTGCAAGCGCCGAGTGGGGTCCGGCTACTCAGCGGAACAGCGCGCCCGGGGCACAAGCCAGGTTCCTACCGCTACCGTATCTCTTTGAATGATCAGGTGATATCGCAGGGTGAGGTGATCCTGCGCAACGAAGAGTAGAGCGCTTCACCGCAGCGAACGCATCCCGTCCTTCAGGATCGGCAATTGAGCTCGCCACGCGCGGCAATTGCCGCCGATCCTCGATCCAAACCGCGCCAGCCTAAGGGCCGGCGCCACTTAATCGGCCACAGCCCGCGCAGTGCCAACCGAATCCGCCAACAGGCGGCGAGCCGGAGCCAGCAGGAATGACGGCACGGGCCGTTCCGGTGGAACGGAAAGCGCCGCGGACCGGCGAGGAAATTCAGCCCGGCGATCAAACGACAAACCGAGCTCGGACATCAATTCCCCGGCAAGCTTCGGATCGTCGCTCCGTTCCATTCCCCAGAACCACAGACGATCTTCATGCCTCTGCAGCGATTGGAGTGTCTGCTCCAGTTTCTTCATGGCACGGTCGAACGTGGACGCCAGGAAATAGGCAGGCAACACCCATCCATGGCGGCCGAAGCAGGCGCGCACCCGGACGACGTATTTACCCGATTGATTGGTCTCGATCGAGCAGGAGTATTCATTCCGCTGTGGGTTCGTCTTTTCAGACATGCGTTTCCTCTGTTTTGCAGCTTGACCGCCGAATTGTGTCCGGCGGCGACGTGCAGCCGCGCCCGAAGATCGAAGGGGGACAACTCTTAGTACTTTCCGGCCAGAAAGTTTCTTAGCAGGCATATTTTTCTCTCTTGAAGGAATTTCAAAACCGCCAGAACAAAATGGGCCGGGAGGGCCGTGCCCCAGGTGCTCCCGCTGGCTACGGGATAAGCGCTGCTGAGTAAATATGGTAGCTGAAAAGCGGAAATGAAGACAACAGGATTTCGGTGGAAGTTTACATCCTTTATTATGTGTTACTTACAGGCTAGCTAGCGGCTCCGAGGCGCTTCATCGCGTCGCTCGAAATCACCAATTTGCCTTCTTGCTTCATGCGGTTTTCGAGGGCATCGCGGAAGGCTTCGAAGGCCATGGACTTCTTCGCTTGCAGAAGTTCCTGCTCAATTCCCGCGGACTGAGCCGGAAACTCAGATGGGTTCGCTGCATCGTGAGCCGCAACGCGATAGACCAGCCAGTTCCCGTTTAACGCAACGGGGCCGCTGGCCTGCCCCACGTTCATGCTGAATGCGGCAGAGAGCGACTTGGCCGGACCAAGATCGGGGACGGAGCCGGCGCGTGCAAAAGAATCCGTAGTTTTCACTTCGAGGCCCAGGGCCTTCGCCGCTTTCGTGAAATCCTCGCCGGACTGAACTTGCTTGGCTAGTTCCTCCGCACGCGAACGAGCCAATTCCAGAGATTTTTCCTGGCGATAGTCGGCCAGGACGCGGTCGCGGACTTCGGCAAATTTGCCTGGGTGGGCCGGATCGATTTTGTTCACGGAGAGAACCGCGAAACCACGGTCAATATGCAGGGGCATGCTCAATTCCCCCTGGCGCAGGCCGAGCAACGCGCCGTGCAACTCAGGGGCATTTCCCAAATCACCGACGGGGTCGCTGATCCCAACCTCAGGCGTTTGGCCCATCACCAATGCCTGCTGACCGGCCGGATCGAGCGATTTCGCGAGTTGATCCATCGAAATGCTGCTGGAACGGCGGATTGCAGCCGCCATCTGGTCGGACAGTTTGTTGGCTTGCGCTTCCACCTTCTGATCAACCAGGGTGGAAACGATGGGACCGCGGACTTCATCCAGGGTCTTGGTGTGCGCGGATTCCTTGTCCAAGACCTTGATGATGTGGAAGCCGTATTGAGTTTTTACGAGATCGGAGGTGCTCCCCTTGGGAAGGCCAAAAGCTGCGTTCTCGAATTCGGAAACAGTTTGCCCGCGTACGATCCATCCGAGGTCGCCACCTTTGTCTTTTGTGGTGTCTTCCGAATTCTTCTTCGCCAGGTCCTCGAAATTGCCGTTATGCTTGGCCTGATTCAGAATATCCTCGGCTTTTTTGCGGATTTCAGCGATTTCAGCGTCCGTCTTGCCGATGGTCTTGAACAGGATGTGTTCCACATGGACGCGCTCGGGCACTTTGTATTCGTTGATGTGCGAATTGTAATAGGCGGAAATCTCGGCTTCAGTAGTGACGATATGCTGGCGGAGTTGAGCGAGATCGAGCAGCGCAAATCGAGCGGAGCGCTTTTCAGGCACCTGATACTTTGCGGCATTCTTGTCGAAGTAGGCGTTGAGTTCGGCGTCCGTGGGATTGATGGAGGCTGCCAAATCAGCGGGTTTTAGCAGCACGTAGTCCAGTTTCACTTTCTCGTTCTTGCGGCGGAATTCCTGGGCGATCTCATCGGGAGAAACGGAGATTCCGCTGGTCACCAATTGCTGGAATCTCTCGGCCAGCAAGGCTTGGCGGATCGCGTCTTCGAAATCCGGCACACTCATTCCCGTGCGCTGCTGCACTTCCAGTTCATAGCGATCTTTCATCCACGCGCCGCCGGAAAAAGCGGAAGGAAGAATCTGCCGGATGCGATTGGTTTCTTCTTCCGGCGTGACGGAGAGACCCAGGCGCTGCGCTTCCGCTTCCAGGGCTCTTTGGAAAATCATCTGATCGAGGACTTGCTTGGCATACAGGGCTATCAGAGCTTTCGGCAGCGACTGTCCTCTGGTCTCCTTATCGAGAGTCTGGCGGACATCCAGGGCGGTGATTTCCTGGCCGGCAACGCTGGCAACCATGTCTCCGCTGCCGCCGGCGTTGGTGCCCACGGGCGCGGGCACCAGGTAGAGAAGCATGCCCAGGCTGATCACTCCCAGCAGCACACCCATAAGAATTCGCACACCGGTTTTCTTCTGCTGGATCGTTTTCAACATAGTGCCGCTCTGCTCCTCAGGTGCCGCTGAAACAGACAATTATAGTGGAGCGATGCGCGGCACTCAATCACATTCCGCATGGGTGGCTGGCGGCGGAGAGATCCTTCAGCCGCGAAAAACGGGCCGAGGGAGGAGGATTCGAGAGGGAATGGAACAAAAGGAATGCATTTTACTTAGACTCTTGATCCCTCGCTCTTTGGACTCAACAGTTCGCTGAAGCCATTTTAGGCTCGGGATGACCGCCTGCAGCGCGTGCCTGCGTTTGACTGTTCACTCGTAGCGGAGCGCGGCCGAAGGATCGAGGTTGGCGGCGCGCCGCGCCGGCAAGTAACACGCCACCAGAGCTACGGTTGCCAGCAGCGCGGCGACGCCGGCAAAAGTCAACGGGTCGTATGAGCGGATATCGATGAGCATGCTGGAGATGAGCCGGGTAACCAGCAAGGCGGCCAGAATTCCGATGCCCACTCCGGTCGAAATCAATACGATTGCCTGGCGCAGCACCAGTCTGAAGATGTCGCCAGGCTGCGCTCCCAATGCCATACGAATCCCGATTTCGTGGGTGCGCTGAGTGGCAGTAAACGAAACCACGCCATACAAACCCACCACTGCCAGCAGCAAACCAAGTCCGCCAAGTGGACCAGCAAAAGCGACTCCGGCATGAAACAGGAACAGGCCGTTTACCCCGGATATGACTTCGTCGGCCGTCTGAATGTCGAAAAGGGGCAGATTCGGATCGAGATCGCGCGCCTGCGCCTCAATGGCCGGTGCGAGCGACATCGGCGGCAACGCAGTGCGAAGCTGCAAAACGTGGAGCGAGCGATAGTGCTGCGTCATCGGCTCGTAGAAATAAGGTGACGGGGGCTCGAGCAATTCGCCATATTTTCCGTTGCGCGCAACGCCCACAACGGTGAGATACGGTCCGGTGGGGCTTTCAAAGGCGAATCGCCTGCCAATGGGATCTTGGCCGGGCCAAAGAAGCGTGGCCATGGTTTGATTGACGATGGCGACGCGGCCGGATGTATTTGTATCGGCGTCAGTGAAGGCGCGACCCTTCAGGAGCGGAATCCGCAGAGTGGTGAAATAATCCGGGCTGATGATGTTATAGGAAGCGTCGGGAGCTTTCGATTTCGGAGCGCCGGCTTGACCTTCGGCATAGACCTGGGACGAGGTGCTGTAATAGCTCATCGGAACCGTAAACGCCAGGCTGGCCGATTCCACGCCCGGAGTGGATTGTGCGCGGCGCAGGAGTTCGCGGAAATATGCCTCGGCGCGCGGCTGATCGTAACCAGCGAGGCCGGGATCGACTCCGATCGTGAGCACGTTGTGAGGATCAAATCCAATGTCGATGGTTTGCGCGTGGGCCAGACTGCGAGTGAAAAGCCCGGCCGCTACCAGGACAATCAGCGATCCGGCGACCTGTGCAATCACCAGAATATTTCGGATGGGATGCCGGCGGCCATCGCCGACCAGTCCGCGACCGCATTCGCGAAGCGTGTCATTCAAATCGACGCGCGAGGCTCGTAGCGCGGGCATCAGTCCGGCAACGATGCCGGTGGCCAGCGCGACGGCGGCGATGTAAAAGAAAACCCGCCAATCAAACGCCAAATCGAAGCGAGCGGGAAAACTGCCGAGCGGGCGAATCGATTCCAGGGCGCGGCAAGCCCAATTGCCGAGCAGCGCGCCGCCCAATCCGCCGCCGGCGGCAAGCAGGATCGATTCGGTAAGCATCTGGCGGATCAAACGCGCGCGTCCCGCTCCCATCGCCACCCGAATGGCCATTTCTTTTTGGCGGGCCGCCGCGCGGGCCAGAAGAAGATTGGCAACATTCACGCATGCCACCAGAAGAACCAGGCCCACCAGAACCAGGAAGGCGATGGCAGCAAGCGGAACCGCTCTTCCTGCGGAGGGAGTGGGCCGCGCAAGCTTTTCGGGATAAACGTAAATGATTTGCCCTTGGTCGTCCTGTGGATACTCGCGCGCCAATCTCTGCGCGATCACCGCGAGCGAAGCCTCAGCGTTTTTCGCGGAGATGCCCGCCTTCAACATTCCGAGTACATGAAATCCGCGGCGGGCGCGATCCGTGAAAAATCCCAGGCTGCTTTGGCTGTAGGCCGCCATGCCGACCGGAATGTAGGCGTCCATTTCCACGATTGTGAATGCGCCGTGGAATTCCTGCGGCACCACTCCGATGATGCTCACCGATTGGCCGTTCAGGCTGACGCTGCGGCCCACTACATTCGGATCGCCGCCAAATCGCTGCTTCCAATACCGATTCCCAAGAACCACTACGGCGCCGGTGTGCGGCTGATCGCCTTCACCGGGAGCGATCAGCCGGCCAACAGCCGGGCGGATGCCCATCATTGAGAAATAATTACTCGTGACGAAACTCGCGATCACCCGATCGGCGCGTCCTCCGGAACCCAATCCCACCAGGCTGATGGCGTAGCCGCCCAGATCGCTGAAGGCGTCGCTTTGCTGCCGGTACTCCAGGTAATCCGCATAGGAAACTT
This sequence comes from uncultured Acidobacteriota bacterium, assembly GCA_963756355.1. Taxonomy (GTDB): domain Bacteria; phylum Acidobacteriota; class Terriglobia; order Acidiferrales; family UBA7541; genus JBGPTK01. Next base: position 337,084 of record CAVWOD010000010.1, read on the forward strand.
CCGACGGGAACGATTGTCCTCCGGCTTGAACAGCCACCACGGTCAGGCGATCCGCGTGTTGTACCGGCAGGGGCCGGAATAGGAATGCATTGACGACGCTGAAAATGGCGGTGTTCGCGCCGATTCCCAGCGCCAATGTGAGAATCACCGTGGCGGTGAAGCCGGGACTCTTCAAAAGCATTCGCGAACCGAAGCGGATGTCCTGCCAGAGCGTTTCCACTGAGGCTCCTCTGCCGAGTGATCGCTTTTCACAGGCGACGCGGCTATGCGGCGGTCTGATTTAGATACGGAGTGTAGCTGGGAATAGTTTCGTGAATCAGGTTCTTGACGGGTCGCACCGGTATGAGTGCAGGTAGTTCCGAACGACCGTTGGCGTGAGCTGGTTCCAGGAGACCGATTTATTCCACGTTCGACTTGGACTCGGGATGGCTTCACCTGGAACCCGAACGGGCGGGACGGATGCGGAAGGAAGATAAATTGAAAAGTAACGGAAAGTCGCGGAGAATTGAGTGGAATCGAGCAGAACTATGAGTACTGGCTGTCATCGAGTCGAACGGAAGTGAGAAACCACGGCGGACGGGGTTAGCCAATTAGCAACGAGGCGCGGTGCAGCGTGAGAAAGGCGCGTAAGGCTGTGCTAAATTTCAGAATCAGCTTGTTTTCGCTGTTTGACGAAGGAACCAGTGTCCGAACCCGCAAAACCGAAGATCAGCCACGTAGAGGTGTATTGGCACACGGTGACGTACAAGACCGTGGCCACCTACGTATTTTTGATTTTGGTCATTATCCTGGCGTCTTTTTACCTGATGTTACCGGAAACATTTGGAAGGGTGGTACACGCTTTGACGGCAGCCATCGACCAACAATCGGCGACCGTAGGAACGGCGGCGACAAAGCAGGCCCGTTTCGTGAATTTGGATGGAAAGGTTCAGGTCAAGAAGGTGAGTTCCGTACAGTGGGTGAATGCTGATTATCAGATGACCCTGGACAAGGGCGACCTGGTGCAAACGGCATCCGATGGAGTGGCGCGGCTTTCGTTCGCGGATGGAACAACGTACACGGTGAAGCCCGACACGCTGGTTACGGTAGAAGAGAACCTGGTGCCGCAGGACCGGGCGTCACGCGTGGGCATGCACGTGAGCTCGGGTGAACTCGATCTGGCGACCGGATCGTGGGAAGTGGCGGGATCGAAGGCGGAAGTTTCCTTCGAAAACGCCGTGGCCTCCTTGCGCGAGAACAGCCGGGCCGCGGTGCGCAGCGATCCTTCCAGCAAGGAAAATGAAATGACGGTGGCGCGCGGAAGTGCGGAGGTGGACCGCGGCGGACAAAGATTGAGCGTCAGCAAATGGGAGAAAATCGAATTCCCCACGGGCGGAGAAGTGACGCGTTCGCAGATGTTGTCGCCTCCGGAACTATCGGAGCCCTTGAATTTACAGCCGATCATGGTGCCCGATCCGAAGAAAACGGTGTTGAAATTTTCATGGAAGCCGGTGCCGACCGCGCGAGCGTATCAGTTGCGGGTGAGCCGAACCGCAATGTTCACGCAAGTCGCTGGCGGAAAAGAAAACTTCCACGACCAGCACGGAGATCACCGGCCTGGATCCCGGCGAGTATTTCTGGTCCGTGCAAGCGATCGACGGAAAAGAAAATGCCAGCGATTGGGATGATCCCTACAAATTCACGCTGGTAGCCGAAGGCAAGAGTCAGGAAATGGTTCTGGAAGTGGACGGGACAGAGCTGCACGGCAACGTGGTGGAAATTATCGGCCGCACGGAGCCGGGCGCGGCGCTGATTATCAACGGCGAGCAAGTGGCGGACATACAGAAGGACGGCGAGCTTCCGGCATTTCACGGAGCCGATGAGCCGGGGCAGCCAGATCGTGGTGATTACCGGGCAGAACCGGCGCGGGGGAACCGCGATCAAGCGCGTTCCAATCGTGGTAATACCGTAAGCGTAGCGGGAGCAGCCCGGCAATGCAATCACGAATCGCCGCAGGAAATTGCGTGGGCCCAATTCACTGGGGGAAAAGAAAGTCGTGACCAAAAACGGATTACAGCATGCGGTCGGTGTTCAGCCTGTTTTCATCCGACCTGGCAATTGACCTGGGGACGGCGAATACGCTGGTGTTTGCCCGCGGCAAAGGGATCGTGGTGAACGAGCCTTCGATCGTCGCCATCAATAAGAATACGGGCGAAGTGGTAGCGGTGGGCACGCGAAGCGAAGGAAATGCTCGGGCGGACGCCGGGAAACGTGGTGGCCATCAAACCGATGAAGGATGGCGTGATCGCCGACTTCAAAGTGACCGAAAAGATGCTCACCTATTTCATTCAGAAGGCGCACAACCGGCGCGTGCTGGTCCATCCGCGAATCGTGATCGGCGTGCCCAGCGAAATAACGCCGGTGGAAAAACGCGCGGTGCAGGACTCGGCCTATCGCGCGCGGGCCAGCGAAGTATACCTGGTGGAACAGGCCATGGCGGCGGCCATCGGAGCGGGATTGCCGATCGAAGAGCCCTCGGGAAACATGGTGGTGGATATCGGCGGAGGCACCACGGATATCGCGGTGATTTCGATGAGCGGCATCGTCTATTCGCGCTCGGTGCGCGTGGCCGGAAACGAAATGGACGAAGCCGTGATGCACTATTTGAAACGCAAATACAACCTGCTGGTGGGTGAACGCACCGCCGAACAAATCAAAATTGAGATTGGTTCGGCGTATCCGCTGGAAAAACCGCTGACGCTGGAAGTGAAGGGCCGCAACCTGATCGAAGGCGTGCCGCGCACGGTGACGATCGACGACAGCGAAATCCGCGAGGCGCTCTCCGAATGCATCGCACGATTCTTGAACGCGATTCGCGTGGCGCTGGAACGCACTCCCCGGAACTTTCCGCGGATATCAGCGATCGCGGCATCGTGCTGACCGGCGGCGGCGCGTTGATCAAGAATCTGGATAAGCGAATCCGCGAGGAGACGGGCTTGCCGGTTTCGATTGCCGACGATCCGCTGGCGTCGGTGGTGCTGGGCACCGGAAAAATGCTGAGCGATTTCCAGTTGCTGCGGCTGGTTTCCATCGACTAGGGAAACCGGGGAGCCGCGGGCCGGTTTCTCGAATCGATTTTCGAAAATACGTTTCCGTGCAGTGATTTTTTAAGTCTTGAGCTTCGAGCACCCAGCCTGTTGCATCGAGCACATCGAACATGATCGATATTTCTTCGCGCCACCGGCCGCTTGCCCTGCTTGTAACAGTGATTTTCGCACAAGTGCTGCTGCTGGCTTTCCAAATCAAGCGTGAGCACGACGTTCGACTGGTTCGAATGTGGTCGGTGGAATCGCTGACGCCTCTGCAACGCGGCGCAAACTGGATTTTCCACGGGATCGGAAAGGCTGGCGGCATTACATCGATTTGCGCCATACGCGCGTGGAAGACGAGCAGATGCGCAGCGAGATGGAACGATTGCAGGTGCGCAACCGCGAACTCGAAGGCCGAGCGGCGGAAGCGGACCGTTTTGCCAAGCTGCTGGGATTCCGTGATACGCACCGCGATGTGCCCATGTTTGCAGCGGAAGTAATCGGCCAGAGCCCCGACGCGACCAGCCACACCGTCTACGTCAATCGCGGCAGCCACGACGGTGTGCGCAAAAACATGGGCGTGATCACGCCAGATGGAGTGGTGGGAAAGGTTGTGGAGGTTTATTCGGGCACCGCACTGGTTCTGTTGATTACCGATCGAGATAGCGGTGTGGGCGCGCTGCTGGGTAGTACGCGCACGCACGGAGTGGTGAAGGGAACGGGCGACCCGCTGGCACGGATGGAATACGTGGTGAACGATGAAAATGTGCCGGTGGGCGAAACGGTGCTGAGTTCGGGAGAGGACAAGATTTTCCGAAGGATCTGCCGCTCGGCACGGTGGCGGATGTTCAGGCCGGAAATCCCTGGAAGTGATTCGCATCCGCCCGGCGGCGCGGCTTGACCGGCTGGAAGAAGTGTTGGTGCTGCAAACGCAGCAAGAGCTGAATTTGAAAACGAATGCGGAAGCGGGAGCGGCGAATAGTTCGCCCGCGGCACCCTCCAAGCCGATTGTGCCTCTGAACGTGCCTCCCGGAATAAAACTGCCGGGCACGGAGACGCGATTGGCTACGCCGAAAAGAATCCCCCGGCCACGAAACCCGCCACTCCACCACCCACCAAACAACCGGGCGCAGCACCCGCAACGTCCCATGCAACAAACCCTGCGGCCACCAAGCCCCCGCCGCCAAATCCAAATCCAGGAAACAAGCCACAGTGAGCGTGCGCGCCCAAGTCGAAACGCACATCGAGGTCCACAAGTTTTATGCGGGCACGGTGGTGATCGTTGCTTTTCTGGCGCTGGTGCTGCAGGCGTTTCTGCACCGGTTTGGAGGCAGGGCAGACTACGTGGAACTCCCGCTGCTGGTGACCATGTATTTCGGTTTGAGCCGCCGCAATCCCACCACGGGATTGCTGCTGGGCATGGCCATTGGACTGGTGCAGGACGGCGCGAGCCACATGCCGATTGGAGTTTATGGCATCTCGAAAACTTGCGTGGGCTATCTGGCTTCCACTGTGGGAGCGCGCATTGACGTGGAACATCCCATCAGCCGCTTCGCCTTTGCTTTCCTATTTTTCCATTTCAATCAGGCGGTGATCGCGAGCACCGAAAAACTGCTGCTCGCCAGGCCCGCCGTCTTTTGGAACAACAAATTGTTCATCGCTTCGCTGATCAATTCCCTGCTGGCCGTCGTTCTGTTCCCCTTGCTCGACAAGTTGCGCAAGCCTTCCTAAAAAGTTCGCGTCCCGTTCCGTCGTAAATCGCTATTGGCCCAATTTGAAGTCCACGTTTACAACCATTTCGACCGCGATCGGCTGTCCGTTCAGATAAGTAGGTTCGTATTTCCACTGCGCCACATTCTGCAGCGCCGCAGGAACCAGCAAAGGCTGGCCGCTGACCACATGGAGTTCGACCACATTGCCATGGTCATCAATAATCGCGTCGATCACCACCCGGCCCTGCACATGGGCCTGTTTGGCGAGGATCGGAAAGTCCAGATGTGGCGCGAAAATCTGCCGCGGCGGTCTGACGTCTCCACCGATTCGCAGAGGCTTTTTCGGCGCGGCGATAGGAGGCGGCGCAACGGCAACCGCGGAATTGGACATTCCGCCCAGGATACCGCCGAGAACGCCACCGATCGATCCACCCGGCATGCCGCCGGGAACGCCGCCCACAACGCCACCGGAAAAATCTTCCGGAGGTATGTCGGACGGCTTCTCATGAATCATCGCGATGTTTCGCGGGATCGAGCTCGGAGCCATTAGGCCACTCCGGGTAAAGAACGTCCTGGGCACCGAACGAACCAACCGGGGAGCCGCAGGCGGAGGAGGCGGTGGTGGCACGGACGGAGAGATCAAATAAGTGGCTTGGAACTGCCGCAGATCGAGCGATTGGGTGTAGTAAAGAGGCGCAAGAACAAGAAGCAGCAGAATCAGGGTGTGAAATCCCAGTGAGATGAACGTCTCTTCCGCCCTCTGCCATCCGTGTAAAGAAGACCGCGGAATCATTGATTCCGTGAAGATGGCATGCTGGTATGCGGAGGTACTGGGCGGCGCGGCCGCCGGCAGCGGAGGATGCGCTACTTCAGAAAGAGTGCCGGCATGAGTTCCGGCCAAAGCAAGCTTGTGCGAGTTTAGCATTGGAGTCGACTCCAGATTTTTTCAAATGGGCTGATTGGAGAATCAGAGAGCTTAATTCGGTTCGCCGACTTGATCGAGATCGCCACGGCTTCCAGATACCTCTCTATACGACTGCTAATTACATGTTCATAAATAGCGCGTAATGAGCAGGGAGCGCCGTGACCGAAGTCACGATCCGATGTGATTCGGGTCACAAGTGTGGAAAGGCTCGGCGGGGAGTGGGAATCAGGTTTCTTTGTCGGTGAACAGAAGTTCCTTGGCGCGTTGCGAGGCTTTGACGACGGCCTTGATCAGGGTCACCCGTAATTTCCCTTCCTCCAGTTCGAGGATGCCGTCGATCGTGCAGCCGGCCGGCGTGGTGACCATGTCTTTTAATAAGGCAGGGTGGTTGCCGGTTTCCAGCACCACCTGCGCCGCTCCGAGCGCGGTTTGCGCTGCCAGAAGCGTGGCCAACTCGCGCGAGAGGCCCATTTTCACGCCGCCCTCCGCAAGCGCCTCTAGAATGATGTAGATATAAGCGGGGCCGCTGCCGGAAAGGCCGGTTACTGCGTCCATGTGTTTTTCGTCGACCACCACTGATTTGCCAACGGCATCAAACAGCTTCGAAGCCAGCTCCAGATGTTCCTTCGCGGCATGCTTTCCCCGCGCGATTGCAGTGATGCCGCTGCCCACCATGGCAGGCGTATTGGGCATGGCGCGAATCACGGGAACGCCGGGAGACAGCCTTTTTTCGATGTAATCGGTGGGCACGGAAGCCGCAATGGAAATGAGCAGTTTCTTCTCGTTTATTTCCGGGCGGATTTCATCGAGGACATCGCTGACCGCGCCGGGTTTTACGCAGAGTAGAATCACGTCAGCACCGCGCGCGGCGCCGCGATTATCGGTATTGGTTTGGACTCGCGCTGCAGGCGAAACTTTTCGTTCCAGCTCCGCGTGCTTCACGGTGGCGGCAATATCATAGGGTGGAACAAGGCCCTGCCGCAGAAAAGCTTCGATTAATATCCCGCCCATTTTTCCAGAACCAAGGACGGCCAGGCGCTTTTGAATTGGATCACGGGGCATTTGTTTGTTCCATTTCCTCTGGCACGGAATCGCGTGGAGCAAAGCGATTCAAGAGAGCCGTGAACGGCAAGTTCCCAGTATACTCTCCGGAATACCAGCGCATGGATTGGGGATTTGGATGCGATGTATTTAATATTTGGCGGGATGGGATGCGGGCGCCAACGAAAACTGGCGCTGGCAGAGCTGCCAGCCAGGCTCCTAATTCCAATAGTGAACCTTTGGCCAAAGGGCTGGTATCAGACTGGGCAAGGTCTCTTGCGCCCGGCTAAACCGAGTGCTACGTTGAATATCACTGGGAATATCGCTCCGGAGGCTGAGCGCGGGCAGCGCTTACCGAAGGCCGTGGTTTCGTGCGTCACTGGCCGCAATCTGGAGGAGTAAACGGGACCGGCGAACGGTCCGCTGGGCTGGAGTTTTTGTGTCGAATGTGTCTGGGAACGACGAGAGGATTCCGCAGGGCCGGCTGATTTTTTTCACGTATGTGACCGTGGTGATGACGGTCCTTCTGCTGATCGGCTTCTGGAAACTGCAGGTTATCCAATCGGGACATTACTCGGAACTGGCGGAACGGAATCAGATCCGCTCGATCCCCATTATCGCGCCGCGCGGCCGAATGCTCGACCGCGAAGGCCGCGTGATCGTGGATAACTATCCTTCCTTCAGCATTTTGTTGCTTCGCGACAATCCCACGGTCCTGCAAAAGAGCTTGCAACAGGTGGCCGACGGACTGAGCATCCCGCTGGACGATTTGAACGAGCAGCTGGAAAGCGCGAAATTTGAGCCGAAATTTCAGCCCATCGTCATCAAGCCGGAAGCAACCGAAGGCGATATTGCTTTCGTTGAATCGCATCGCGCCGATTTGCCCGTGCTCGAACTGCTGATGGTGCATCGCCGGCGCTATCCCCACAATTTTCTTTCCAGCGCGATCGGGTACGTGGGAGAAGTGACGCCCAAGCAACTGGAACAAGGGGAGGGTAAATACAGGCCCGGCGATATCGTGGGAAAGGCCGGACTGGAACGCGAGTACAACGAGACGCTGGTGGGAGTGGACGGGATGCGGAGGGTGATCGTCAACAGCGTGGGCAAGCCCATGGAAACGCTGAAAGATCTGGATGCCACTCCGGGCAAGCCGATCCAATTGACGATTGATGACGATCTGCAAACCATCGCGGAAGCAGGGATGGTGGGGAAGGAAGGCGCGGTGGTGGCCATGGACGCGCAAACCGGCGAAATCCTGGCGATGGTGAGCAACCCCACCGCCGACCCCAACGATTTTGCGGTGCGAATTTCCGCCAAAGAATGGCAGCAATTGAACGAAGATCCCGATAAGCCGCTCCTGAATCGCGCCATCCAGGCGCAATTGGCGCCGGGTTCAGTGTTCAAGATTGTGATGTCGACTGCGATGCTGGAATCGAAAGCGATTCCCGAGGATTTCACGGTTTTCTGTCCCGGTTACGCTGATTTTTACGGGCGCATTTTCCACTGCTGGGACAAGAAGGGGCACGGGCAGGTGGGCCTGCACATGGCGATCGTCGAGTCTTGCGACGTATTCTTTTACAACGTGGGCAAGCGCCTGGGAATCGATCGCATCTCCTATTACGCATCGTCATTGGGCCTGGGCCGCAAGACCGGAATCGATCTTCCGGGAGAAGAAAACGGACTGGTTCCTTCGGAAGAATGGAAAAAGAGGGTTTACCACCAGGATTGGTATCCGGGGGAAACGATTTCCGTTTCCATCGGGCAGGGGGCGGTGATCGTGACGCCCATCCAATTGGCGCGCACCATCGCGGGAATCGCCAGCGGCGGCACTTTTGTGCAGCCACACTTGATGAAGGATTTTCCGAATCCGCACGTCGATCATTTTGCGATTTCCGAAGACACCGTGGAAAAAGTGACGCAGGGAATGTTTGGCGTGGTAAACGAACCCGGCGGCACGGCCGGCCATGCCAGGCTGGCCGGCGTCGAAATTTGCGGCAAGACCGGAACCGCGCAGGTGATCAGCGCGCAAGGACTGACGAAAGTGAGCGGCGGGAAGCGCGCCGAATTCAGGGACAACGGCTGGTTCGTGGGCTATGCGCCGCGCCGAAATCCCGAGATTGTGATCGCCATCCTGGTGCAGGAAAGCGCCCAGCATGGCGGAGCGTACGCGCCTATCGTCCGCGACATGGTCAAGACTTTTTACGATAAGAAAAATCACATATTCCCGCAGCAAACTACGGCGGAAAATTCGAACGGCGCGGGCGCGTTGAAGCCGGTAGCCACCGAGGCGCCGTCGCCAACCCCGGCGCAGGCAGCCGCGGCAGGAAGCCACCAACAATGAAGAATCGACCCAGAATGAGAGACCTCGATTGGTCGCTCCTTGGTATCGCTTTGACGCTGTGCCTGCTTGGCATGCTGGAAATCTATTCCTCCACGCGCAATAGCGGCATGGCCGGAATGCAGTGGAAACAATTGATCTGGATCGGCTGCGGTCTGCTGCTGATGCTGATCCTTTCGCAAATCGATTATCACGCGCTGCTGGACCAGGCCCCGATACTGTATTTGATCGGACTGGGTTCGTTACTGGTGGTGCTGGTGATGGGCCACGCGCGATTTGGAGCCCGGCGTTGGGTAGCCGTGGGCGGCGTTCCTTTTCAAGTGTCGGAGCTGGTGAAATTAATTATAATTATTGTGTTGGCGCGCTTCTATGCGGAAGCGCGCAGCGACCGGCTCTCGCTGGTGGACTTGGGAAAAGGCGCGTTGCTCGTGGGTTTGCCCATCGGCCTGATTTTGCTGCAGCCGGATTTGGGCACGGCGCTGACGCTGGTTCCGGTGGCTGTGGTCGGCGCATTTCTGGCCGGCATCCAGTGGAAGCATGCCACGGCGTTGGTTTTGTTTGGGGCGTTGATGATTCCGGTGGGCTGGCATCATTTGAAGCCTTACCAGAAACAACGCCTGACAACCTTCATGAAGCCCGAGGAAAATCCCAAGGGAGCCGGCTATCAGATTCTGCAATCGGAAATCGCCGTGGGCTCGGGTGGATTTACAGGAAAAGGATTTGGCAAAGGGAGCCAAAACCAGTTAGGCTTCGTCCCGGTGCGGTATTCGGATTTTATCCTGGCCGCGCTGGCGGAAGAGTTAGGCTTTGCAGGAGTGTTTGTAACTTTGATACTCTACCTTGCTCTTTTGTTGCGGCTGGTGGATAACGCACAAAAGGCGAAGGATCGGGCCGGGATGTTCGTGGTGATGGGCGTCGCGGCGATCCTTGGATTTCATGTGATGGTAAATGCCGCGATGGTGATCGGGTATATGCCGGTTACCGGGATTCCTCTGCCGTTGATGAGTTACGGAGGATCGGCCACTTTGTTTGTTTTTATGGCATTGGGCTTGGTAATGAATGTGCGCATGAGGCGCTTCGTTAACTGAGGCCGCGCCAGTTTTTTTCCCGCCACTCGAAGAAAGAAGCGGCGGGAACCAACGTTTGATTGAGGACAGCATCGGGAGAGGGACGACAATGACACATGCAGGCAAATCCCTCCGGGCCAGCCCGCCAAGAGCGGGCGAGTCGCGCGCACGAGTGCGCAGCGCGGCCGCGTACCGGTGCTCCGTGAGGAGTTTTCATGTTGAAAGAAATGGTCATTTCCGCGACCCCGCACGAGACGCGGGTCGCGATTATGGAAGATGGTCAGCTTTGTGAAATTTATGTAGAAAGGGAAAAAGAATTTGCTCTAGTCGGAAGCATCTACAAAGGCCGTGTAACCCGCGTGCTGCCAGGCATGCAGTCGGCGTTTGTGGAGATCGGCCTCGATAGCGACGCCTTCCTCTACGTCAGCGATTTCCTCGAAGGGCTGGAAGAGTACGACCAGGTGGTCCAGACCGTCGAGCAAAAAACCCAGAAGATGGAAGAGCAGGGCGGGCATGTGTTCGCGCCGGAATCGAGCCAGCCGGCGGTGCTGGAACCGCCGGAAGTGATCGGCGCGGCGGAAGCCGCGGCGCAGGTATTCACAGCGGCGGCCCCAGCCAGTTCGACGGGCGCGATCGCGAACGAACCAACAGCCGCGGCGGGAGCGCCTCGCACGGCTGCGCCCGGCGTGCCCTACCAGGGACGACGCGAATCCGGGGCGCGCCCCGGTTACGGTGGCGGCGATCGATCTCGCCAAGGGCGCCACGGAAGGCGAGGCGGGCGTGGAGGTGGCAGCGGAGGCCGGGGCGATCGCCATCGCGGCCGCGAGTTACCCTCATCGAAATATGCATCACACCGGCCGTATGAACCCCCGCCGTCATCAACACCTGTGGAATCAGGTGCGCCCGGCGAGCCCTATGAGCCGATCATTCTTCCCGGCGAATCACTCGCCAAGTATCGCGATCGAAGCCAATCGCCCAATGAGGTATCCGCGGCAGCCGAGGACGAATCGCGAGCGGCAGCGGCGACCGCGCCGGCTGCGGAATTTCCCGAGCCGCCCACTGCGCCGGAAATTTCGGTCCAGCAATCATCCCTGGAACAAACTCCAGCCGCTGAAGTGCCGCCGCAGCCAACGCACATCGAACACACAGAATCCGCGCAGCACCCGGCGGAGCATCGCGCTGTGGAGCATCCTCGCGTCGAACGTCCGAGTTTCGAACGGCATCGAGCGGAACAACCGAGGGAAAGTTATGCGCCGCGCTGGCAATCTTCCGGCGGAATTGAACCGTTGCCCGGAGAATCCATCGCTAAATTCCGCAACAGGGAAACACTTCCGAAAGAAACTGCAGTTTTGCCAGAATCGCCGGCTGTTTCTTCCGAGGAAACGGGTATCCCGGAATCGGTTTTTGCGCCATTGCCCGAAATAAACCCACAGTCTGAACTGCCAGTTTCGCGGCATTTGACTCAACCTTATCCCGCGCCGTCCGAAGAAACATCCAGGCCCGAAAAATTCTCGCACGAACAGCCGCAGCAGAAAATTCCGGAAGCGGCCGAGCCTGCTCACCCGGCCATTCAGGAAACTGCTTATGAAGCGATTCCTGAAGAAGGGATGGCGGCGCATCCGGCTGAGCCGGAGCTGACCGCCGAGGAAGCGAACTCGCTGGCGGAGCAGGTAGCGGAAGCGCAGAAAGAAGAAGAGGAACGCGTAGCCGAAGCGAATGCCGATGCGGACGCCGAAATCGATGCGGACGCCGAAGCGGAGGAAGACGCAGGCGCGGAAGAAAACGGCGCGGAAGTTGCCGAACCGGAAGATGCGGAATCGGAAGATTTGATCGAAGCGGCTCCCGAAGGAATGGAAATTGGCGCGATCGGTGAATTGGAGAATCCCGGCTTGGAACTCGCCCAACAGATGGAATCGGAAGTAACGGCCATTGAAGCCGCGGGGATCGCGGGGGTTCCTTCCCCCGAGGAAGGAACGGCTGCAACGCCTTTGACGGGGAATCCGACGCAGACTACCAACGCACGGGTGCGCGAGCAATTCCCGCGCGCGCATGCAGCAATCCCATCGCCGCGGCGGACGCGGCCGCGGAAGGCCGGAGCGAGGACTTCGGCCGCGCGGCCCAGCGGCGGCGGCACATGGCACGTCACCGCGCCCGCAGCCGCGGCGGCCGCAATTGATTTCCGACATGCTCAAGCAGGGCCAGGAAATCATCGTCCAGATTGCCAAGGAACCCCTGGGCAAAAAGGGCGCGCGCATCACCAGCCACGTCGCGCTGCCCGGACGCTACCTGGTTTACATGCCCACGCTCGATCACACCGGCGTGTCGCGCAAAATCGCTTCGGCGGAAGAGCGCTCGCGCCTGCGCCATCTGGTGAACGACGCGAAGGGCAGCGCGGGCGGCGGATTCATCGTCCGCACCGCGGCGGCCAGCGCCCCGCCGGACGAAGTGCGCACGGACGTGCGAATTCCTGACGCGCACGTGGTCGGAAATCAAGGCGCGCTCCGAACAGCGCAAGGCTCCGTCGCTGCTGCACCGCGATCTGAACCTGGTCGAGCGCATTCTGCGCGATTACATCACGCCGGAGTTCGCGCGCGATCTGGGTGGACTCCGAAGAGGAATACACCAAGGTGGTCGACTTCATGAGCCGCTTTCAGCCGGCGCTGGTGGACCGCGTGAAGCTCTACACCAAGGAACACGCCGGTCTTCGAGGAATTCGGCATCCAGCAGGAAATCGACAAGGGCCTGCGCCCGAAAGTGTGGCTGAAATCGGGCGGCTACATCGTCATCAACCACACCGAAGCGCTGGTGGCCATCGACGTCAACACCGGAAAATTCGTCGGCAAGGGCTCCAACTCGCCTGGAAGACACCATCGTGCGCACGAACCTGGAAGCGGTGAAGGAAATCGTCCGGCAGATGCGCCTGCGCGATTTGGGCGGCATCATCATCATCGACTTCATCGACATGGAAGAGCGCCGCAACCGCGAAAAAGTGATGGCCGCGCTGGAAGACGCGCTGCGAGCCGACCGCGCTCCTTCGAAGATGCTGCGCTTCAACGAATTCGGCCTGATCGCCATCACGCGCAAACGCACCAAGCAGGCCCTGGAACGCACGCTCTGCCAGCCCTGCCCCTATTGCACCGGCTCCGGCATGGTGAAGTCCGATTCCCACGCTGTGCTACGAAATTCAGACCGAAGCGCGCAAGATGGCGCCGCGAAATCGACGCCGGGCAGCATCACGCTGCGCGTCCATCCGGAAATCGCCAAGGCGCTGAAGACGCGCGAAGCAGTCGCTGATCGAGGAACTCGAGCACTGGACCAAGAAAAGCGTCATCATCCAAGCCGACCCCACGCTGCATTGGGAGCAGTACGACATTTACTAGAGGTTAGAAGCTAGAGACTGAGATGTTAGAAAAACCGGGCTCCTGCATAGGCATCAGCTGCTCGCTGAAGCGCTGCTCTTTGAACGGGTCGCCGTACATGTGGTAGCCGTTTTGTTCCCAGAAGCCGGGCGCGTCTTGCGGCCATGAATTCGATTCCGCGCACCCACTTCACGCTTTTCCAGGCGTAGAGATGCGGCACCACCAGGCGCACGGGATAGCCGTGGTCGGCGGGCAGCGGCTCGCCATTGTGCTTCAGCGCGAATAGCGTCGTGGGGCGCATCAGATCTTCCAGCGGCACGTTCGCCGTGTAGCCCTGCTCGGCGAGGACCATCACGTATTTCGCTTCGGGCTTCACTCCCGCGATGCTGCGCCACTTCTGAAAACGGAACGCCCTCCCAGCGCACATCGAAGCGGCTCCAGCGCGTGACGCAGTGCATGTCCGCCAGTAACTTCCTTCATCGGCAGGCGATTGAATTCTTCCCAGGTGAATCGCAACCGGCTTTTCCACCAGTCCTGAAACGCGGAAATCCCAGCGCTCGGGATCGAATCGCGGCACGGTGCCGTCGTGCAGCACAGGCCATTTCAGCGTGAGCGATTGGCCGGGCGGCAGGCGACCGGCCTGCTGCATGGCGTGTTCTTGTTCCCGGCGTTCATTGCCGAACATTTTGGAAGGCTCTCCTTGGTTCAACTTACCCTGCGCAAATGCGAGTTGCTTCGCTTGCGAGTTAAAAACGAAACCAGCATGACATGGAACGATTCCGTTCTCGCGGCTGCTGCGCTGGATCCTTCGCTGCGCGAACCACGCTCGCTCAGGATGACGGCCGAACCAGATAACAGCCAAACCAATCGTCCTTGCTGACATTGTCCAGGAAGTGCGGGTTTTGTTACAAGGTTTTGGTAGCACAGGCACTCCTGCCTGTGTGCATTTTTCGGAGCTGCAAGAAAAACACCACGCAGCCAGGAGTGGCTGCGCTACCGGTGCTCATTGCCGAACATCAGGGAGAGCCTCCGCGATCAAAACTCTTACAAGCATTGTCCCGGGAGACGCACTCCTGCCTGTGTGCATTTTTCGGGGCTGCAAGAAAAACCCCACGCAGCCAGGAGTGGCTGCGCTACCGGTGCTCGATTCGAGGCACGCCGCGAAGGCGGCGCGAGCGCTGTGCTATCATGGCGATTCCAGCGGAAAGATTCCGAACGCGAGGAGCGCACCCTTGAGCGCACGCAACCTGAACGGCAACGCCATTCGCGACCAGATTTACGCGGAATTGAAAGACGAAATTGCGGCGCTGGGCGCGGAAGGAATCCGCCCAGGCCTGGCCGCGGTGCGCGTGGGAGAAAATCCCGCTTCGAAGCTCTACGTGAACAGCAAAATCGCCGCATGCGAGAAATTGGGCCTGGCCAGTTTTCACATCACGCCCCCCGCCACCATGACCACTGAAGAATTGCTCGCCCTGGTGGACGATTTGAACCGCCGCGACGATGTGGACGGCATCCTGGTGCAAATGCCGCTGCCTTCGCAGATCGACGCCAAGAAAATTCTGGACTCGGTAAGCCCCGAAAAAGACGTGGATGGCTTCCATCCCATCAACGTGGGCAAACTGGTGGCGGGACGCCCCAACCTGGTGGCCTGCACTCCGGCGGGCGTAATGGAAATTCTGCGGCGCAGCAATATCCCGCTGGAAGGCGCGAACGCGGTGGTGATGGGCCGCAGCGACATCGTGGGAAAACCGATGGCGCTGCTGCTGATGCACGCCAACGCCACGGTGACCGTGTGCCATTCGAAAACGCGCAACCTGCCGGAAGTGGTTCGCCGAGCGGAACTGGTGGTCGTCGCCATGGGGCGCGCCGCGATGGTGACGGCGGAATACATCCAGCCGGGCGCCACGGTAATCGACGTGGGGCAAAACGTGATCACCGACGCCGCGCAAGCCGAGAAAATCTTCGCGAATTTCCCCGAAAAAATTGCTTCGTTCCGCGCCAAGGGCAACGTGCTGGTGGGCGATGTGCATCCTGACGTGGTGAATGTGGCCGGAGCGCTGACTCCGGTTCCCGGCGGGGTGGGCCCGCTGACGATCGCGCTGCTGATGAGCAACACGGTGAAGGCCGCGCGCCTGCGCCGGGGCCGCAACGTTCCGGAGCCGGCGGGCGCCCACCGCTGATGCTGCGCGTGGGACTGACCGGCGGAATCGCCTGCGGAAAATCCACTGTGGGAGTGATGATGCGCAAGCGAGGATGCGCCGTGCTCGACGCGGACTCCCTGGCGCACGATTTGATCGAGCCGGGCCAGCCCGCCCATGCGGAAATCGTAAAGGAATTCGGCGCGGGCGTGCTGAACGCGGACGGCAAAATAAATCGCACCAGGCTCGGCGGGATTGTCTTCGCGGATCGCACGAAGCTCGAGCGGCTCAATCAAATCGTCCATCCGCGCGTGTTGGAGGCCACGGAGGAATGGTTCGTGAAAACCGCGCGGGAACAGTCGCCGGCCATCGCCGTGGTGGAAGCAGCCCTGCTAATCGAAGCCGGGTATGGCGCAAAGCTCGACCGCATGGTGGTCTGCTGGTGCCGTGCCGATCAACAGCGTAGAAGGCTGATGGCGCGGGGCCTTGACGCCGCCGAGGCCGAACGCCGCATCTCCGCGCAGATGCCCATGGAAGAAAAAAAACAGCGCGCCACGGACCTGATCGATTGCTCGCGCACGCTCGCGGAAACCGACCGGCAGGTGGAAGAACTTATGGCCACGCTGCGGAATCTGACCGCCGCGTAAAACACAAAAGGAAACCTTTCCCGTCGCAAAGCGTATCAAGAAAGAGAGCGCCCGGCAGGCAAGCAAATGACGATTCCGCCAGGCGCCGCGATTTCCCGGTTTCCAAAGGTGATTCGCATGAAGCAAGAAAGCCATCTTCGCAGGTTTCTCCGCCTGGGATCCATCGGGCTGATCATCGGGCTCGCCGCCTATTGGGCAGGAAGCCAGTGGGGCACGCACCGGCCGTCGGCGGTCGAGGCGCTGCGCGATTCCGCGCTGCCCAGCGAAGGCGGATTCACGGGTACGGAAGCGGAGAATGTGCGGATTTACAAGCAGTCGGCGCCGGCGGTGGCGAACGTGGTGACGCGCGCGGTGGAATATGATTTTTTCCTGAATCCGGTGCCGGTGGAAGGCGCGGGATCGGGATTCGTGATCGATACGGATGGACACGTGCTGACGAATTACCACGTGGTGCAGGGCGCGCAGAATATTGAAGTGACTCTCGGCGACCAGAGCCGCTATCCCGCGAAATTAATCGGCGTCGATCCGCGAAATGATGTGGCCTTGCTGCGGATCGACGCCAAAGGCCGCAAGCTCGCGATCCTGCCCATGAGCGATTCCCGCGCGCTCGAGGTTGGCCAGCGCGTACTGGCCATCGGCAATCCTTTCGGATTGCAGAGCACTCTGACCACGGGGGTGGTGAGCGCATTGGGCAGAACCGTGCAGCTTGGCCCCAATACGTTCATCGACGAAGCCATTCAGACCGACGCGGCGATCAACCACGGCAATTCCGGCGGGCCGTTGCTCAATTCCCGAGGCGAAGTGATCGGGATGAACACCGCGATTTATTCTCCCAGCGGCGCCACGGCGGGAATTGGCTTTGCGATTCCGATCAACACCGCGAAGCGAGTGGCGGAGGATTTATTGACCACCGGCCATGTCCGGCAGGCGTCCATGGGAATCGAGGGGCGATCCATCTGGCCGCAACTGGCGGAAGCCTTGGGTCTGCCGGTTTCACAAGGCTTGTTAATCGAGCGCGTGGTTCCTGGCGGACCCGCCGATCAAGCGGGTGTGAAGGGCGGCACGCGAACGGTGGTAGCCGGCCTTCAGGAATTGCGAATCGGCGGCGACGTGCTGGTGGCCATGAACGGAAAGGAAATCCAGAATCAGCAGGATATGAATTTGCTGCTGAATCGCGAGCGGCCGGGAGACGTGGTGACGCTGACGATTTATCGCGGCAAACAGAAAATGGACGTAAAGGTGGCGCTCGGCGAGCGCTGAGTTTGAGATTTGTTTGTTGGATCGCCCAGTGAAGATCTTCTCTCCCGTGATTTGAACGTGCGAGAAATCTTCTAGAATTTAAGCTGCTACTCTGGATTCCTCGTCGGCCTGGCAGATGGCGCCGGTCCTCCTCGGAATGAAAATATGAAAGCGCGACTCCTGCCTACAGCGTTACGCTGTCGGTGGGAAAACCGAAAGGAAAGGAGTCGCGCATGAGCGAGTATATCGCGTTTGATTCGCACAAGCGGTACACCTGGGTGGACCGGCAAGACCCCTCGACCGGGAAAAGCACCGGTTACCGGTTGGAGCATTCGCCGGGAGCGGTGCGAGAGTATTTGAACGGATGCGAACCCGGGACGGCGGTGGCCGTGGAAGCCACCGGGAACTGGTATTGGATTATTGACGAGATCGAGCAAGCCGGTTTGCAGCCGCAGTTGGTGCATCCGCGCAAGGCGAAGCTGATGATGGGGCAGATCAACAAGACCGACAAGCTGGATGCGCAAGGGTTGAATCGTTTGCAGCGCAACGGCACACTGCCCACGGTGTGGATTCCGCCCGGGCCGCTGCGCGATTTGCGGGAACTGACGCGCACGCGGTTGGTGCTGGTGGCGCAGCGCACGCGGCTGAAGAATCGTCTGACGGCAACCCTGGCCAAGTATGGAGCGCCGCCGAGCGAATGCAGTGATCCGTACGGGAAGAGAGGAAGAGTGGAGCTGGAGAAACGGCTGGAGCTGTTGCCGGAGCAGGCGCGTTGGGTGAGCCAGCAGCTGCTCTTGCAGTTGGATTTTGTGGGCCACCAGGTGCGGCAACTGGAAGAGCGGCTGGGGCAGTTGGTAGAAGTCACGCCGGAGATGCAGTGGCTGTTGAGCATGCCGGGAGTGGGAGTGATTTTGGCGGCGACGATCGCATTGGAGATCGGAGAGGTGCAGCGATTTCCCGACGCGCCGCACCTGGCCAGCTACTCGGGAACGACGCCGCGGGTGCATGCCAGCGGAGGGAAAGTACGTTACGGAGCGTTGCGTGCCGACGTGAATCGATATTTGAAATGGGCCTTTGCGGAAGCGGCCAATTCGGTGGCGGTGAATCATGTCCGATGTCCGGACCGGCACGTCAGCCAGTTGTACGGCCGGCTGCGAGTGCGGAAGGGACATGCCAAAGCGATAGGAGCGGTGGCGCGGCATCTGGCCGAGGCGGCGTTCCACGTGCTGCAGCGAAAAGAAATGTATCGAGATCCAGAGTTGGGTCGAGGTCGGACCAGCAAGGTGTAAGCGCGACGATGTCATGATCCCCTTCCCGGGGATCGCAGAATGAATGCGACACACCTTGCGAATAACTCCATGCCCCTTCGAGGGCGAAGAGATGACTGGGTACGACCCGTTCCGCTGGATCGTTGTCCGTTGACAAAAGCGCTTTCAGAGATGACATCTAAACTTTAGCGCTGGACTACCGATGTGCTCAACGTGGCCGCGGTGGTGTCATTCCGAGAAGTCCCGATGTTGTATATCGGGACGGCGAGGAATCCAGAGCCAACGTCTACATCCACCTTGCAGTGTCTACCTCGCGGCTAGCTTCCCGCCTTGGCTCGTGGATGGTTATTCACATTGAGCGAACCTAATTCCTCGCGCAGGCGTTGCCGTTCGGCCTCGCTCGAATGAAACCAGCTTTCCGCGATCTCACGCACTCGATCGAGGACCGCTTGCATCTCCGCGTGCTTCCGATGCACGAGCTCGCGGTCCGCTTCCGGCGGAACGTAGATGGGAGGCGCAAACACAACCACCGCGCGCGTAAATAAATGCGGCACCTGAAACAGATCCCAGGATTTTTCAAAAGTGTGCGCTCTTTCGACAGCGATATGAAACGCCAGAATCGGCTGGCCGCTTCGCCGCGCCAGAATCACCGGGCCAGGCTTGGCAATGTTGCGCGGGCCGCGCGGGCCATCAATAGTGAAAGCAACGTCGGAGCCTTCGTCCAAATGCCGCGCCATCGCGGCGAGCGCGCGCAAGCCGCCGCGCGTTGAACTTCCTTGCGCGGTCCGGAATCCCAAACGCTCGATCACACGTCGCGTCCACTGGCCATCGAAATTCGTCGTGTTCATTACCACGATGCCGGTATTGCGCCACCACCATGTGGCGCTGAAAATCGAGCGGTGCCAGAAGGTGGCGATCACTCGCTTGCCGCCATCATAGACGCGCTGCGCGTTTCGCCAGCCCAGCACCTCGAATCGCAGCGTCGGTCCAATCGCGCGGATCGCCCAATAAACCATCCATGCAATGATGGGGATCTGCATGCGCCGGCCGCGCGAAAGTTCCGGTGGGCGCGTATCAAAATGGACGTGAATATTTTCTTCCATCGGCTCGGAGGCGGATTTTACCGGTGCGTTCACAGGCGTATAGTATAGGAGAACTCATAGCGCATCATCGATGTTTAGCCAATCCCAAACCGGCCTCGACGCCATGCGGTGCGCCACGTTGCGCATGGCTTCGCTGTTGCTTGTTCTGGGCTTATTTCTTCCATTTGTCGTCAACGCTCAACTTCCTCCCGGTGTCGCGGGAGTGGTTACCGGCGACGATGTCTCCGTGGAGAACGCGTCCGGCATTTTCCCTCCCGAAAATTCGCACAGCATTTATTTGACCAGCGGCAGCAAGATTGTGGTCCATTCGGGACAGGGCCGGATTGAGCTGGCGGGCGGCGCGGAAATTGGCGTGTGCGGACCGGCGGAAATGACGCTGCTCGAATCCAGCGGCGCGTTTACCCTGGCGGTAAATTTTGGCCGCGTGCATTTTCGCCTGGATGCAGGGACGCCGATCTCCGTGTATACGCCGCTGATCGTTGCGATGCCGCTGGCGATTGGCGAAGGTCCGCGGGAAGCTGTTCTGGGCCTTGATACAACCGGTTCCGTGTGTGTGCGCGCAATGCAAGGTGGAGTGCGGCTGCAGAATCAACTTTCCGGGGAATCGTTAATCGTTCCGCAACCGAAAGAGGTTTTCCTGGCGCCGGGCCAGTTGCAGCCCGCGCCCAGCGTTCGCGGCGTTTGCGAATGCCCAATTCCGCAGGCGCGCACCGCCGCTCCCTACGTGCCCACGGCGATTGTCCCCAAGCCTTCGAATACGCCGCCGCCAAACATAGCCACCGCCAACAATGTTCCGCCTGCAGAACCGGCAACGCCGCCTCCGGCAAGTTCCGTATCGAGAACCGAAACCGAAGTAAGCGTACCTGCGCATCAGAACGAGGCGCCGCCTGCTCCGAAAACGCCGGCACAAAACCAGCCGCCGGCCGAGCCGCCAATATGGAAAGTAATGATGCCGCCGCTGACCTTCGATCACAATAATCCGGCGCCGCCGCCCGAGCCCAGCCCCGAAGCGATTGTGCTGGTGCGGGAAACGCGCGTCGAGCCCGATTGGGAATTTCATGGCCAGGTGGTGCCAAAATCCGCCGCCATCGCGCCCAAGACTGTGCGACAAGAAACGAAACCGGGCGATGCAGGAGCAAAACCAACGGGGAAAAAGTCAGGCGGATTTCGAGGGTTTTTCCGGCGGCTCTTTGGTCGAGGATAGGCGAACCTACATTACATCAGCTCAAGGAAACGGCGCCGGCGTTAAAAATCTCGCCCTTCGCTCAACGCACGCGGCGTCATTTCGAGCGCAGCGAGAAATCCCGAGTTCGATTCGCAATCAATAAGGATCCAGGCCATCGCGAAGATTTAGAGTTACATCCCTTCGTAATTGGGGCCCCCGCCACCTTCGGGCACGAGCCAATTGATGATCTGGTAGGGATCGGCAATATCGCATGTTTTGCAGTGGACGCAGTTCGAAGCGTTGATCTTCAGTCGCGGCGATCCTTTCTCATTCACCATTTCGTAGACTGCTGCGGGACAGAAATACTGGCAGGGATTTCCATACTCGCTGACGCAGCGATCGACGCAAATATTGGGATCGAGCACGACAAGATGGCAGGGCTGGTCTTCTTCATGCCGCGTGCCGGAATGGTAGACGTCGGTTAGGCGATCGAACGTGAGCACGCCATCGCCCTTGAAGCGGTTCGATTGGTCCACAAGCTCGCGGCCGCGATTCAGCTTGTGATATTCCTGGTAGCCCGCCTTCGAGCGCATCGGATCCTGCAAGCCTCTCCCGCCGCTGATGAATTGAAACCCCGAATTCACCAAACCGCGCCACAAGCCGTGCGCGAATCCCTGGTGGAAATTCCGCACTTCCCACAATTCCGTCTTGATCCAGCTGGCCTCGATTTTCTTCGGATAAGCAGCCAACGACTTCGCGGACGAATCGCCCGCGGCCAGCGATTCGTAAATCGTTTCGGCGGCGAGCATGCCGCTTTTGATGGCGGTGTGAATTCCTTTGAGCCGCTGCGAATTCAGAAGGCTGGCTGAATCGCCGATGATCAGCCCGCCGGAAACAAAGTTGCGCGGCTGCGAATACCAACCGCCATAAGGAAGCGTTTTCGCTCCATAGCGAACCAGCTTGCCGCCTTCCAGAATCTTGCGCACATAAGGATGCGTTTTGTATTTTTGAAACGCCTCATGCGGATCGAACAGCGGGTTGTGATAATCGAGAGCCACCACCAGCCCCAGCGAGACTCGATTGTTGCTCAGGCCATAGACCCAGCCTCCCCCGTAGATATCCGTGGGCAGCGGCCACCCCAGGGTGTGCGCAACGTATCCAGTTTCAATGCGGCCGGGCTGCACATCCCAAAGCTCCTTGATTCCCAGGCCATAAATCTGCGGGTTCAGGCCGTCGAGATTCAGGTGATTCACCATTTCCTTGGTCAGCGAACCGCGCGGACCTTCCGCGAGCACCGTCACTTTGGCGCGCAGTTCATAGCCGGGAGTGAAATTATCTTTGGGCTTGCCGTTCTTATCGACGCCTTTATCTTCCGTGATTACTCCGGCAATTCCGTCGCCTTCATAAATCAGCCGCGCGCCTGCGAACTGCGTGAACACATTTACGCCAGTTTTCTCCACCAGCCCGCCAAGCCACTTCACCAACTTGCTCAGCGACACCACGTAATTTCCGTGATTGCGCAGTGGAGGCGGTGTGATGGGCAATTGGAACGAGCCGCCAGCGGTGAAAAAGTGGGCGTTGTCGCCGGTAACGGGAGTATCGAGTGGCGCGGATTTCTCGAAATCTGGAATTAATTCGCGCAGGCCGCGCGGGTCCATGATGGCGCCAGAAAGCTGGTGCGCGCCCAGTTCGCGCGCCTTCTCCAGCACATAAATATTCTCGGTGGAAACAGGAGGGGTGCGGCCGGCTTGCGTGTCGCGTTCGATCAATTGAGCCAGGCGCAAGGCGCACGCCAAGCCGCCGGGTCCGGCGCCGACAATCAAAACATCCGCGTCAAGCCGCTCGCGTTCGATAGGCATGCGGATATTCTAGCAGAACCTATGCAATCCACCGGAAGCCTGCCGCCTATTCATAACGCAAAGCAATAATGGGATCGACGCGCATGGCCCGGCGCGCGGGAAGATAGGAAGCGAGCATGGCCACCGCAACCAGCACCAGCGCCACGCCCGCGAAGGTCCACGGATCGGTGGTGCTGACGCCGAACAGCAGGCTGGAGAGCAATCGCGTAAGCCCCAGCGAAACGACCACGCCAAGCCCCAGACCAATCAGCACCAGGCGCATGCCTTGACCGAGAACGATTTTCAAAATATCCGCCGGCTGCGCCCCAAGGGCCACGCGAATTCCAAGCTCCTGCGTGCGCCGCGCCACGGAATAGGCCATCACGCCGTAGATGCCAATCGCCGCGAGCAGCAACGCAAACGTGGCGAACGCTCCCACAAGCTGAGTCAACAATTTGGGCTGGGCCACCGACGCATCAACCACATTGTTCATACTCTGAATGCCGGCGATTGGAAGATCCGGATCGATCTCCGATATCTTTTGCCGTACCGCGGCAATCAAGGGCTTCGAATTCGAATTCGAGCGAACCACCAGGGTCGTCAGCGGCCACGGAACCTGCAAGAGCGGAAGATACATTTCCGGAAAATTGGGCGCAGTGAGCGCGCTGAATTTTACATCTCCCACCACGCCGATAATTTCGCGCTCGATCAGGTCCGAAGAAATGTGCAAGTGCTTTCCGATGGGGCTCTGTCCGGGGAAATATTGGTTGGCCGTGCTCTGATTGATGATCACCGTGGGCTGCGAGCCAACGCGATCCTGCGCCGAAAACGTCCGCCCGTTCAGCAACGGGATGTGCATGGTCTGAAAGAAATCCGTGCTGGCCTGGCGGTATACGATCAGCGGATCCCTGCCGATTCCCTGGCAAATCAAATTTTCAGGACAGAAGAAAACGTACCGTAATCCCCCTCCCATCGGCAAAAAGCTGGTGACGCCGACCGACTGAACTCCGGGCAGAGCTTGCATTTTCTCGATCAACTGGCGATAAAACTCAGCCGATTTTTCGGGCTGCGAATAGCGGTTCGGCGGCAGCGCGATTGGAAATGTCATGACGCTTCGCGAATCGAATCCCGGATTTACATGCATCATGCGCACGAAACTTTGAATCAGCAGTCCCGCTCCGGTGACGAGGATCAAGGCCACCGCGATTTCCGCGATCACCAGCAATTCGCGCAACCGCCCGCCCTTGCCCCCTTCCGAAGATCCCCGCCCGCCTTCCTTCAAGCGCTCGTGCATGTCGCGCCAGGAAAATTGCAGCGAAGGAACCAGGCCGAATGCCAGGCCCGTGAAAAGGCACAGCGCGAGCGAAAAAATCAGCACCGTTCCATCCACGTGAATTTCCTGCAGCCGGGGAATCGTGCCGGGATTGAAGGCCCGCAGAAGCGGCATCAACCAAACCGTGAGCAGAAGCCCCAGCCCGCCGCCCGCAAAAGAGAGCACCAGGCTTTCCGTAAGCAACTGGCGAATCAGCCGGCCGCGCGAAGCGCCCAGCGCGCGGCGGATAGCGATTTCCTTTTCCCGTGACGTGGCGCGCGCCATCAGCAGGCTGGCCACGTTGGCGCAGGCAATCAGCAGCACAAAACCAACCGCGGCCAGAAGAACCAATAAAGACGGCCGCAATCCAGCCACCAGGTTATTTTCCAAGGATGTGGCGGCCAGTTCGTATTTCGTGCCGTCCGCATTACCGGGATACTCTTTCTGGTAATTGCTGTCGAGGGATTTCAGTTCGCTCTGCGCGCGCGCGAGTGTAATGCCGGGTTGCATTCGAGCGATGATGAACAGAAAACCCGCGCCGCGTTGAATTTGGTCTGGCCGCAGGAGAGCCAAATCGAACACACGCGGCTTCCAGACATCCGGCGCCGGCTGAACGAAAGGAAACTGAAAACTCGCCGGCAGGATCCCGACCACCGTCACACTTTTGCCGTCAAGCTCGATTGGCCTTCCGATCAGTTTTGGATCGCCTCCATAGTGGCTGTGCCAAAAGCTATCCGAGAGGATCGCCACATCGCCGCCACCCGGTTTATCTTCCTGCGGCAGGAAATTGCGGCCCACCGCCGGAGAAACGCCCAGCACATGGAAGAAATCCTTGGTCACCAGCGCGGCCGCCACCTGTTCCGGCTCGCCGCGGCCCGTCAAATTCAGGCCGAGCGAAAAAAAAGCGCCAACGCTTTCGAGGGCCTGGGATTCGTCGTGCAAAACCGTGAATTTTGGATAGGAAACGAAAATGCCGGTCGTCTGGGTATTGCGATCCGTCGCGGTGATCGCCAGCAATTGGCCGGAATTCTTGTATGGGAGCGGGCTGAGAAGGACGGTGTTGATGACGGAAAAGATTGCCGTGTTCGCGCCGATGCCCAGCGCCAGTGTGAGAATGGCAATTGAGGCGAAGCCTGGATTCTTCCCCAGCATCCGCAATCCGTAGCGCAAGTCTTGCCAGATATTGCCCATGGTCTACCCCTCATCTACCTTGTGAATGAAGACAACCCTGCGATGATCCGCCCACACTATTTTACGCTTTCCAGTTCGTGCAAATCCCCGCCACGACGCACGTTGTTCCGCGGGCAGCACTCCCAATCACCGCTACTCATATCGTAAAGCAACCATCGGATCCACGCGCATGGCCCGTCGCGCGGGGATCCAACATGCTAGGAGTGCCGCCGCCAGCAAAAGCGCGCAAACGGCTGCCAGCGTCGCCGGATCGGTTGCGCCGGTACCATAGAGGAATCCCTCAAGCAAACGTGTAAGTGCGAACGCCCCGGCGATTCCGATGGCCACACCGATGAGTGAGAGCCTCAGCCCATGCCCGACCACCAGCCGAAGTATGTCTTGCGGCTCGGCTCCCAGCGCCATGCGCACACCGATTTCTGACGTTCGTTGACTGACGGTGTAAATCATGACGCCGTACACTCCCGCCATGGAAAGGCACAGAGCCAACGCTGCGAATATCCCGAGGAGCGCCGCTCGGAATCGTGAAGCAGAAATCGAATCGGCCAGCATGGTTTCCATGCTGGTGAACTGCGTGGGCACGTCCGCATTTAGATCCCTCGCAGTTTGACGCAGTGTTGCAGCCAGCGACATCGGGATCGCTGCTGTCTTTACGGCCACGTGCATAGCGGTCGCCGGTTCAGGATGTTGCAGATACGGCATGTAGATTTCCGGCCCCGGAAGGGTGGTTGGCGATGCCACACGAATGTCGCCCGCAACTCCCACAATCGTCATCCACTGAAGGGAGTCAAGGCCGCACAGGATTTTCTTCCCGATGGGGTCGGCATTGCCAAAAGACTTGCGAGCGAGGCTCTCGCTGATGATGGCGGAAAACGGAGCATCGTATTCGTCTCTACTGTCGAAGTCCCGTCCCTTTTTCAGCGGGATCCCCAGGGTGCGGAAGTAGCCGGGCGTCACGACTCGAAACCCAGCCTGCGGGCCGTTGACGGTCATGTGTTCCGGTCCGGGATCATCTTCGAGCAAGTAGGTGCCGTTTGAACCGTCATCGCTCGCAGGCAATCCATAAGCGGCGGCGGCAGATATGACGCCGGGAGTTGCCGCGATTCGCTCAAGAAACTGCGAATAAAAGCGGGTGGCGCGCTTGGCTCCTTCCAATCCTGCGCTGGGAACGGAAGTTTTAATGACGAGAAGATGGTCGGGCCTAAATCCAAGGTCCACGCCGCTGATGACCAGGAGGCTCTTCAGCAGCAATCCGGCGCTCGCGACCAGCACCAGCGAAAGAGCAATCTCAGCCACCACCAGGGCGCTGCGGATTCGGCCGGCACTGCTGCTCGCCCCCGATCGCGACGTCCCCTGTTTGAGCGCCTCGTTCAAATCCACTCGTGAAGCGTGCAAGGCAGGCGCCAAGCCAAAGAAAATGCTAGAGGCAAGTGACGCGAAGATCACAAACCCGAGCACGCGGCCGTCCACGCCCGCGTCCCCCAGCCGAGGGACACTCTCCGGCGCCAGTGCGACCAATGTTGAGGTGCCCCAACTTGCCAGCACCGCGCCCAAAGCGCCTGACAATAGGGCCAGAGTGCCGCTTTCGATCATGAGCTGGCGCACAATTCTTCCGCGAGTGGCGCCCACTGCTGTTCGAATGGCGATTTCGCGCGCCCGGCTGGTGGCCCGTGCGAGCAAGAGATTGGCAACATTCGCGCAGGCAATCATCAGAATCAGCGCAACTGCGGCGAGCAGCAGATAGAGGGTGGAGCGAACGTTGCTCACCAATTGATCCTGCATCCGGACGACTGCTGCGTTCTTGTTCTTATTGGATTCAGGATATTGCTGCTCGAGCCGGGCCCCGATCACAGTCATTTGGGCTTGGGCCTGTTCGAGACCGACGCCGCGTTTGAGGCTGGCAATTACCCGATAGTTATGAGCGGAACGGGAGACAGTTTCAGCTTGAATTGCCGCCGGGAACCACACATCAGTTAGTCCGGGGAATTGGAAGCCGCGCGGCATCACGCCGATTACTGTGAACGACCGGTCCATCATCTTGATCTGCTGGCCAAGCGCGAGCGGGCTGCGGCCGAAATTCCGCTGCCAAAAGGCATCGCTTAAGACCGCTACTGGAGCGCCGCCCTTGGAGTCTTCTTCCATCGCGAACAGCCGGCCAGCCGCGGCCTTCACGCCGAGCACGCGGAAAAATTCCGGAGTCACTCCGGCAACCTGGGCAAAGTCAGCATTGGAGCCGGCGGACACACTGGTTTCGCCGCCCTGATAATAAGCCATCGCATCAAACGAGGTGCTTTGATCATGCCAGTCGTGAAAATCGGGTGCGGAGACCTGGCCCAGCGAGCCAGTGATTTTCCAGAAGGACCAGAGCGTGACGATGCGGTCCGGCTCCGGGTAGGGAAGGGGACGCAGGAGCACTGTATCCACGACGCTGAAAATTGCCGTGTTGGCGCCGATGCCGAGCGCCAGAGTAAGAACCGCAACAGTTGTGAAGCCAGGATTCTTTGCGAGTAGCCGGATGCCGTAACGCAGATCTTGCCAAAGTCGATTCATCACACGCCCCCTGGCTTCCTACTCGTAGCGCAAAGCAATCATCGGCTCGACTCGCATGGCGCGCCGCGCGGGAATGTAGCAGGCGGCGAGGGCCACTCCGCAGAGCAGTAAAGGCACCACAAAAAACGTCAGCGGATCGGTGGCGCTGACTCCAAAGAGCAGGCTTTGCAAAAACCGGGTTGCTGCAAAAGATGCCGCTATGCCGATCGCTGCGCCCGACAAAGTGAGAATCGTTCCCTTGCCGACAATCAGTTTCAGGATGTCGCGTTTTTGCGCGCCGAGCGCCACGCGAACTCCAATTTCATTGGTTCGCTGCGTCACGAAATAAGCCATTACGCCGTAAATTCCCACGGCCGCCAGCAGCAGCGCGAGCGCCGCGAATCCGGCCAGCAACTGCGTATTGGTCCGCCGCGGCGAAAGCGAATTGTCCACGATCTGCTGCATCGTTTGCACGGCGTAAACCGGCTGATCCTTGTCGAGAGCCTGCACTTGATCGCGCACCGCGCTTTGCATCGCCAGAGGATCGGATTTCGTTCGCACCACCAATGTGAAACGTTGCTGCGGATTCTGCCGGTACGGCAGATAATATTCCGTCAGCGTTTTTGCGGCAGGCCCGTATTGCTTTGTGTCCGCCGCGATCCCCACCACCGTCAGCATGGTGATTTTTCCGTGCCCGCCTTTTTGAAATCGCTTGCCCAGGGGATCGGTCTCCGGCCAATATTTCCGCGCCATGGATCGGCTGATAATGGCCACCGGCGGGGAATTCTGGTCGTCGGCGGAAGTGAAGTCGCGCCCCTCCAGAAGCTGAACTCCCATCGCCTGAAAATATCCCGGGCTGGTGATGTGAAAATCGGAAGTCGGAAATTGGCCTGGAAGCGGCTGCGGCAGGCCCTCGCGCAGAACGGCATCCTGGAAGCCCTCGCCCGAAAGCGGCAGAGGAGTGATGAAGCCGGAAGCTTCCACTCCGGGAATTCCTTTCAGTCGCTCGGAAAGTTGATCGAAGAAGGTTCGCGCCTGCGCGTCGTCGTGATATTTCGCATCCGGCAAAGAAACCTGCATCGTTAAAACGTTTTTCGGTTCCAGGCCCAGGTTTACATTCATCGCGCTGGCAAAACTCCGGATCATCAGGCCCGCGCCGGTCAGCAAGACCAGCGACAACGCGATTTCCGAGATCACCAGAACATTGCGAAACAGTTCGTGCGTCGAGAAGAACCCATAGGTTTTCCCGCCTTCTCTAAGGCCGGTGTTCAAATCGAGCCGGAGCGAATGCAACGCCGGAGCCAGACCGAAAATCATTCCCGCGAGCAGTGAGATTGCCAGCGTGAACCCAAAGACTCGGGCGTCGATGCTGATCTCCGCCACGCGGCGCAATCCGGCGGGCAATAATGCGGCGAACGCCGAAGTTCCCCACCAGCCGATCAGCAATCCCAATCCGCCGCCCAGCGCACTGAGCAGCAAACTTTCCGTCAGCAATTGGCTAAACAGACGCATACGCGTGGCGCCGATCGCCGTGCGAATGGCAATTTCCCGGGTACGCGATGCGGCCCGTGCCAGCAGCAGGTTGGCAACATTCATGCAGCAGATCAGCAACAAAAATCCCACCGCGGCGAACAGGATCAGAACGACGGGGCGAACCTCGCCAGTCAGATCTTCCCGAAGTTCCGTAAGCGTGGCGCCGGTTCCCGAGTTGGTGTTCGAATATTCGCGCTGCAGGCGCAGCGCGATCGTATCCATCTGAGCTCGCGCTTGCTCGAGTGTAATTCCCGGTTTTAACCTCCCAATTCCATAGATTCCCGCGTGGGCTGCTCGAGGGCTCAGTTCTTCGGCGTTCAGCCCGATCGGCGCATAGATATCCGTTAACAGATAAAAGCGGAAGTCCGCCGGAAGCACTCCTACGATCGTGTAGCCTCTCCCGTTCAGCGGCAAAGTCTTCCCAATCGCATGCGGATCGGCGCCCAGCACTCTCTCCCACAGATTGTGACTGACGATCACCACCGGATTCGCGCCCGAATGATCATCTTCCGGCAGAAAATCCCGGCCCAAGAATGGTGTGGCGCCGAGTGTGGCAAAAAAATTGTGGGTGACGTTTCGTCCCGGGATCCGCTCCGGCTGGTATTCCCCGGCCAGATTGAAGCTGGCCGATTGAAAGCCGGCAATATTCTCAAACACCTGGTTCTGCTGCTGCCAATCCAGCAGGTCCGGATAGGAAATCGAAAGTTGGTGGCCGTGATGGCCATTTTCCTCCAGGGAAATCAGCCGGCCGGCATCCGCATAGGGCAGCGGCCGCAGAACCACGGCGTTCACCACGCTGAAAATCGCGGTGTTGGCTCCAATGCCCAGCGCCAGTGTGACGATTGCAACTGCCGTGAACCCGGGATTTTTTGCCAGCATCCGGAATCCGTAACGCAGGTCTTGCCAGAGCGTCCCCATCGCGTGCCTCCCTTTCTTCCCCCGCATTCCTTCGGACACAAATCCAGCTTTGTGCAGGCAGTTGGCGTGCCAGGCGGCCGCAGCGTAATTAGCAATTATTCAGGGGGTTACAGCAGAACGATCTAAATCCGGGAATTTCGAGTGCGCGATTTTGGGAGCAGGCGTGGCGGAAGCGGACAAATGATTCAGCGCTCACGGCTGAAATCCCTAGCTGGATTTCGACTTTTCCAGTTCTTCTGTAAGCGCCGGAACGATCTCAAACAGGTCGCCCACGATGCCGTAATCGGCCACTTCAAAGATGGGGGCGTTCGCGTCTTTATTGATGGCAACGATGGTGCGCGAACCTTTCATACCCACAACGTGCTGGATCGCTCCGCTGATCCCCAGCGCCAAATAAAGTTTCGGCGCGACGGTCTGCCCCGAGCTGCCGATCTGCCGCTCCA
Organism: uncultured Acidobacteriota bacterium; assembly: GCA_963756355.1. GTDB lineage: Bacteria > Acidobacteriota > Terriglobia > Acidiferrales > UBA7541 > JBGPTK01. Next base: position 367,915 of record CAVWOD010000010.1, read on the forward strand.
TCGGGAGCCATCCTTCATCGCAGATCGGGCGCGACGCCGCAATTTCTCCACCCAGCAATTGCGCCAGCTTTTCGGCGAGCGGCAGATTTTCCGGCGCTTTGATGCCGCGGCCAACGGAAACCAGAATGGGCGCCTGCGTCAAGTCCACCGCTTGCTTCGCTTCCCGGAAAAGCTCCAAAGGCTTGGCGCGAATTTGTTCCGGCTTCAGATCGATTGCCACAGGCTTCACGGGAGCTTTGCCGCCCTGCCGCGCGGCAACCAAGTCGGCGCGAAACGCACCCGTCTGGAACGTCGCGACCCAGGGAGCCTCGCCTTCGAAAACCACATCGGCCGCCGTGCGGCCCTGAAACATTTGCCGCACAAAAACAAATTTCCCGTTTTCGTGGCGATACCCGATGCAATCGCCGATCATTCCCTTTCCCATCGAAGCCGCCAGCTTGGGCGCGAAATCGCGCACTTGATAGGTATGCGGCATCAGCACGAAATCCGGCTTGGCCGATTCAATCACCTGCTTGAGCGCGAGCGAAAATCCATCCGGCGTGTATTTTTCGAGCAGATCGTGCTCGACCAATAGGACTTCATCCAGTTGCAACGCTGCCAGTTCATCGGCAAGCGCGGCGACGCCCTTGCCGATCACCAGGCCCGCAAGCGAGCCTTGGCCTTCTCTTGGCCATTTGCTGCGCGGCGGCGAGCGTTTCCAAGCTGGCCTTGTTCCATTTGCCTTCGCGCTGCTCACTGATGAAAAGTATTTTCATGAACTTGTCTCACCTCAGCGTGCCAAATTCCGCGGATTCCCGCCTCGACTAGAGAACGCGGGCTTCGTGCTTCAACTTCTCAATCAGCTTCACCGCAATTTCCTTCGGCGTCCCGGTGATAAATTCCGTTTTCTTCGTTTTCTGCGGCACGTAAATCTTTTGCACCCGCTGCGTCAACGGCGAATGCACGCCCAGCGACTCGCGCGGCACCGCCGCAATCTCTTTTTTCTTGGCCGCCATGATTCCCTTCAGCGTGGCGTAGCGCACTTTGTTGATTCCCGACTGAATCGAAAGCACCGCAGGCAGCGGCAGCTCCACCCACTGGAACCATCCCGCTTCCAATTCGCGTTTTAGTTTCATGCGTCCATCGGCCATGTCGATCTGCATGATGATCGTCGCGTGCGGCAGTCCGAGCAATTCAGCAAGCAAAACACCCGTCTGGCCGAATCCCTGGTCATCGCTCTGCAATCCAGTAAGGATCAGATCGAAATTTTCTTTCTGAATGGCCGCGGCCAGCGAGCGGGCGCTTCCCAGCGGGTCGAGTTCGAAAAATTGATCATCCGTAACATGAATGCCGCGATCGGCGCCCTTGGCCAGCGCTTCCTTGATGGTCTGCTTCACGCGCTCGGGCCCCATCGAAATCGCCACCACTTCGCCGCCGTGTTTTTCCTTCAGCCGCAGGCCTTCTTCCAGCGCGTAACTATCCGGCTCGTTCAATTCGAACCCGATGTCGGATTCGCGAATCCACATACCGCTGGGCGCAATGCGCAACGGCGCATCTTTGGCGGCACTTGTTTGACGCAGACCGCGATCTTCAAAGATCCCTCCCGTAAGCCAAATGAAAAAATTCAATCGAACAAGAAATTTCCGTCCCAATCGCGCTCAGTGTTCTTCCCATCGCTTGAAGAGCAGCGAAGCGTTGGTCCCGCCGAATCCAAACGAATTCGAAAGCGCGTAACGCACAATCGCTTTTCGCGCCTGGTTCGGGACGTAATCCAGATCGCAAGCCGGATCGGGATTTTCCTGGTTAATCGTCGGCGGCAAAATCTGGTCCCGCAGCGCGAGCACGCTGATTCCCGCTTCCAGGCCACCGGCTCCGCCCAGCAGATGCCCGGTCATGGACTTCGTTGAACTGATCGGCATATTCTTGGCGCGATCGCCAAACACGCGCTTCAGCGCCACCGTTTCGATGCGCGTCGCCGATCGGCGTGGACGTGCCGTGCGCATTCACGTAGCCCACTTGCTCCGGAGTGATCCCCGCGTCTTTCAGCGTCACCATCATCACGCGAAACGCGCCATCGCCCTGCTCGGAGGGCTGCGTAATGTGATAGGCGTCGCCGGACATGCCATAGCCCACAATTTCCGCCAGGATAGGCGCGCCGCGCCGTTCAGCATGTTCCAACGATTCCAGAATCAGAACGCCGGAACCTTCGCCCACCACAAATCCGTCGCGTTCCGCGTCGAACGGACGGCTGGCGCGCGTCCGGTTCGTCATTGCGCGTCGAGAGCGCCTTCATCGCCGCGAATCCGCCGATGCCCATGGGAGTGATCGCCGCTTCGGAGCCGCCCGCGATCATCACTTCCGCGGCGCAGCGCTGAATAATTTTAAAAGCGTCGCCGATCGCGTGCGCGGAAGCAGAACAAGCAGTTGCCGTTGCGGAATTCGGGACCGCGCGCGCCATAACGAATGGAAACATTCCCCGACGCCAGATTCACGATCGCCGCAGGAATGAAAAATGGCGAGATCTTTCCCGGGCCCGCCCTGCAGACAATTTCGAGTGCTCGCGCTCGATCACGTCGAATCCGCCGATGCCCGAGGAAATGTAGACGCCGGTGGCATCGGCAATTTCTTGCGTCACTTCCAGCCCGCCATCTTGACCGCGAAATCCGTGGCGGCGATGGCCAACTGAATGAACCGCGCCATTTTTTTCAGTTCTTTTTTTTCAATCCAGTGGAAAGGATCGAAGTCTGTGGACTTCCCCCGCGATCTGGCAGTCGAATGCCGACGCATCAAAATGCGTGATGGGGCGGATTCCACTCTTCCCGGCGAGCAGTTTCTGCCAGATTTCTTCCGTGCCAATGCCGCACGCGCAGACAAGCCCGACGCCAGTAACCACAACTCGACGGCTCAACTTCGATTTTCTCCTGTTCGGAGTTCGGCGGACGCGAACTATTTCTTCGCCTTGGCGTGCTTCTCGATGTACTCGATGGCGTCTTTCACCGTGGTGATCTTTTCGGCGTCTTCATCGGGAATCTCGATGCCGAAAGCTTCTTCAAAGGCCATGACCAGCTCGACCGTATCGAGCGAATCGGCGCCCAAGTCGTCCACAAAGGAAGCGGTCGGCGTCACTTCGCCTTCATCCACACCGAGCTGCTCGACGATAATCTGCTTTACGCGTTCTTCCACGCTGGCCATTCTGATTGTTCCTCCGCTCTCGGCGATTCGCTGCGTAGTTGGCTGGTACCTGACTGTCGATCCCCCTCTTTGACCCACAGTATTCTATGCGCGGCTCTCAGCCGGGTCAACCTTAGCCGGCAAACCCGCGCCGGTATTTTAGTAGCACAGCCACTCCTGGCTGGGCGGTTTAAACCCTACACCAAAACTTCTACCCCATGTACATCCCGCCATTCACATCCAGAGTGTGGCCGGTGATGTAGCCGGCCTCATCACTCGCTAAAAACACGATTGCCGCGGCCACATCGCGTCCGTACCCATGCGTCCCAACGGGACGCGCGCTATCATCGCTTCTTTCACCTTGTCGGGCAGCGCCTCGGTCATCGCGGTTGCCATAAATCCCGGCGACACCGCATTCACGGTAATATTGCGCGAAGCCATTTCAATCGCGATCGCTCGCGTTAATCCAATTAGCCCCGCTTTTGCCGCTACGTAGTTCGCTTGCCCGGCATTGCCCGTCTGTGCCACCACCGAAGTTATGTTGATGATGCGGCCGGAGCGCTGTCGCATCATCGTCGCCAGCGCCTGCTGGATGCAAAAATGCGCCCCCGTCAAATTGGTGCGCAACACAGCTTCCCAATCCTCCAGTTTCATCCGCAGCGCCAGGCCGTCCTTGGCCATGCCGGCATTGTTTACCAGAATGTCGAGCTTGCCGAAGTGGCTGATGGTTTGCTGAAAGCCGGCCTTCACTTGCTCCGCATCCGCCACATCCATCGAGACTGCTAAAGCTTTCCCGCCTGCCGATTCGATCTCATTCGCAAGCGCGGCTAGCTTTTCCTTCGACCGTGCGGCCAGCGCCACTTTCGCGCCGGCCTCCACCAGCGCCAGCGCCGTAGCCCGGCCGATTCCTTGCGATGCACCGGTAACCAGCGCGATTTTATCTTGGAGGGAGAACACTCGATTAGCTCTCGGTAGTTTCCGCCCGCGCCTGGGCCAATTTTTCGAGCATGGATTCCATGCTGGCGGGATCTTCCACGTTGAAGCAGCGCACCGATCGATCGATCTGCCGCAGCAGGCCGCTTAGCACACGTCCCGGTCCCACCTCGATAAATGTGTTCACACCCAGTTCCACCATCTGGCGTATGGAATCTTCCCAATGCACGGGCAAGCACACCTGCTTGATCAGCGCTTCCCGCGCTTCTTCGCCCGTCGTCACCGCTTCGGCTTCCACGTTGGTAATCAGCGGAAAACGCAAATTGTGGAATTTCGTGGCGCGCAGATCTTTTTCGAGCAGCACCTGCGCCGGAGCCATCAATTCACAATGGAACGGGGCGGAGACGGGCAGCATCACGGCGCGCTTGGCGCCATTTTGAGACGCGACTTCAACGGCTCGCTTCACGGCTTCCGCGCGCCCGGAAATCACCGTCTGTTCCGGAGAATTCAGATTGGCCGCCGAAATCACCTGCCCGTCGGCAGCTTTTTTGCAAATCTCCGCTACCAGCGCCGGCGCAAGTCCCAGAATTGCGGCCATCGCACCTTCGCCTGCCGGCACGGCGTCTTGCATATACTTGCCCCGCTTATGCACCAGCCGCACCGCATCGGTAAAATCAAGTCCGCCCGCCGCCACCAACGCCGAATATTCCCCCAGGCTGTGTCCGGCCACATAGTCCGGCGTCACGCCGCGTTCTTGCAAAGCCCGAAACGCCGCCACCGATACCGTCAAAATGGCGGGCTGCGTGATGGGAGTCAGCTTGAGCTGGTCTTCGGTGCCTTCAAAACAAATATTCGAAATAGAAAATCCCAGCGCCTGGTCGGCTTCTTCAAACACCGCGCGCGCCACGGCCACCTGATCGTGCAGCGCGCTCCCCATGCGGGGATATTGCGACGCCTGGCCCGGAAACAGAAATGCAAGTTTTCCCATTGATTTCGCCTAATTGTTTCTTGAAGCTTCGCCTTTCTTTGTTATTGGGAGCCAGGCGAAGAATCTCTCCCGCATAAAGGCGGAGAGGTAAACCGGTTCTTCGTCACCGAATGCGCTCAGCAGAATGCCACTGTACCGGGTTCTCTGGCAAGTTTCTAGCCCCGCGCCAGCGCGGCAATCGCGGAAAGTTCCTGATCGATCCGGTCGTTGGCCTTCGAGCGGTGCAGTTCCGCCGCGATGCGAATCGCATTTTTCACGGCGTTGGCATTCGACCGGCCGTGGCCAATCACGCAGATGCCCCGTAACCCCAGCAGAGGCGCTCCGCCCTGCTCCGAGTAATCGATTTTCTTTTTCAAATCCTGCAACGCGCTGCGCGCCAGCACGTAACCCATTTGCGAACTGAGCGTGCTTTTCAGCGCCTTCTTCAGCATCCCGCCGATATGCTCCACTAATCCTTCGCTGATCTTCAGCGCGATGTTGCCGATAAATCCATCGCACACGATCACGTCCACATCTCCAGCGAAAACGTCGCGGCCTTCCACATTGCCGGTGAAATTCAAATTGGTCTGCTTCAGCAGGTTGTGCGCCTCGCGCGTCAGCTCATTTCCTTTCATCTCTTCTTCGCCGATCGAAAGAAGCGCCACTCGCGGGCGGCGCGTTCCGAAAATCGTGCGGTAATAAATTTCACCCATCACCGCGAATTGCTCGATTTGGGTCGCTTTCGAATCCACATTGGCGCCCACATCCAAAATCACCGAAACGCTGCCGCGCGACGTGGGAAAAGGCGCTGCCAGCGCGGGCCGGTCCACCGACGGCAACGTCCCCAGGATGAAGCGGGCCGTCGCCATCACCGCTCCGGTATTTCCGGCGCTCACCATGGCGTCCGCCTGGCCGCTGCGAACCAGCTTCGCCGCTACGTGCACCGAGCTATCGCGCTTCTTGCGAAAGGCCATCGAAGGCGAATCGCGCATCGTGATCACTTCGCTGGCAGGCACCACTTCAATCGAAAGGCCTCGCGTTCGATGCCTGGCCAGTTCGCGCTTCACCGTTTCCTCGATCCCTACCAGCAGTACGCGCACTCCCAGCTCGCGTGCGGCCAGAATCGCTCCCTCGATTTCGGCACGGGGCGCATGGTCCCCACCCATGGCGTCCAAGGCGACGGTGGTCATTCAGCACCTGCTAAGGAAGGTATGTCTCGGAGAACTTAGGACGATCAAGCCGAGGTGTCAATCACTTCGCGTCCCTGGTAGTGGCCGCAATGGGGACAGGCTCGGTGGGGCAGCTTCCGCTCATGGCAATTCGGACATTCGGAAGTCGACGGCGCCGTCAAATGATCGTGGGCACGCCGCTTGTTCTTACGGGCGTGCGAATGACGTCGTTTTGGGTTAGGCATTGAAGCTCCTCGCTAACGGACCTGCAATATTGCCAGGTCATTTTCGCTTTTTTTCACTTCGTTTGGCTATTGTTTTTTAAACCAGTCCTGCTTCAGACGAGCCAGAGGCGCCAACCGTGGATCGCCGGGGTGGGTTTCGCAGCGGCACTCTTCGTGGTTCAGATTCGCTCCGCAATGGGGACAAAGACCTCGGCAATCTCCTCGGCAGATCACCTTCATCGGTAAGGCGAGAAGCACCTGTTCGGCCAGTACGTCCGCAAGGAACAGTCCATCGCCCTCGAAGAACGCGATTTCCGTGTCGTCCAGGTCCAATTTGAACTCTTCATCCCGGGCCATGCTGGTCATCGGCCGGTAGAAAAGATCGAAATCCCTGCCAACTTCCTCGCTCACCATTTCCAGACAGCGAGCACAAACTAACTCTAATCGGGTGTGTAGGTTACCGGCTATCCGAATCTGCCCCTCGATCAACTCGGCCGTCGCATGCACTTCCAGCGGGTCCACTTGGCGGAATTCACCGGAGTGGAAATCAAGAGTGCCCGGAACATAACTCTTCCGGATGCGAATCTTTCGAACTGCTAATTCATTTACATCGATGAACATCGAATTCCCCGAATGGAGGACGAGTGTTCATTATATTTCGCATGCTTGGATTGTCAAGTTTGCCCCTGTTTGGCTTCTAACAGCGGAACCAATCGGTCAACGTCAAGTCCTGGTACTCAATCGCAGCCAAGGTTCTGTTTCAGAATGGTTTACGACGCGTTCACGACATTCCATCCTTCAATTCCACGCTCACAAGTTCGATCGAGGAGTTTCCGACATTTTCAACCGAGTGCGGCGGCAAGGGTTCCGACCAGACCAACACCGGCGCCGGGCCAGAGGATTTTTCGTTGCGAGTATCGAGCAGCAATTTCCCTTCTCCATCGCGGCGGACGAAATCGCTGGCGCGGAGGACATGTATGACGCTGGGCCAGCGGTGCGTGTGCACCGGCACCAACTGCCCCGGAGCAATGTGCACGCGCAGAACTCGCACCCGCTCGTTCTCGAGAAGCAGATCGTGGTGGTCAGGCGCTGCAATTAGAGCGTCAAGCGAATCCGGCCACGGCCAAACTTTCCGCTTTTCGCTTGCGGAACTGAATTCCATGTGCCTTTTCCCCCTTCCGGGTGCTCCACCCATCCGGTATTTCGCCGCATGGCCAGCACCGTGGGATTGTAGACGGAAAGGAAACCGCTCAGCGCCTCATCGGCCACATGAAGCGCTAGTGCTAGGACGAGCAGTATCCAGGCAACTCCCAGTTTCCTGCTGGACGAGCGCTTCGTCGCGGCCGCGGAGCTCATCTTCAATCCAGCTTATTAATTTGCTTTGGGAGCTTCCGGAGGAGTATCCGTCACACCCGTGTCAAAAACAACTTTCCACGAGCCATCGTGCTGCTTCCGCCAGATGGTCACATATTTTCCAGTGGCCACCACTTGCGCGCCTTTCTCGCCGGTGCGCGTGATTTCATACGAGCCTACCGTGTATCCCAGATCGCCAGACGAGGAAATCGCCGCGGTCATCGGCTTCCATTTGATCGAGAGCGCGTGATTATTTAACAGCGAAGTCCACGAGGCAAGGAAAGCGTCCTTTCCGGAAATCACCGGCTTATCCGCGCGCAGAGTGGCCGCGTCATCCGCGAGAAATGACCCGAAACCTTCCAGTCCCTTTTCGGCGGTGGCCGCGGCGAAATCGGCATCAGCCTTCAGTAAAGCATCGGTGCCACTTGGATTGTTCTTGGGAGATTTCGCGTGGGCCGCCGTGGAAAATAGGAGCAATACTGCCGCAATCGTCAGCAACCGTTTCATCGTCTCAGCCTCCGGATAATTTTAATGTGTTGGTTTTTGCTTTGGTGCTGCTTGTGATCGAGGCGGAAGAGCCCGGATTGGTTGCTTGGCACGGAGAGAAAGAATTCGCCGTTCTTCCGGGTGGATCGTCAATCCGCGCGGTCGGGCGCGGAACCGCCAATAAACTCGGCGTGCTGGCGCAGCAGAAAATGATCGGTCATCCCCGCGATGTAATCGCAGACCACGCGATGCGGCGGCTCCTGCCGGGCTTGATCGGCATAGGACGGAGGCATCTTTTCCGGGTGCGCCAGGAAATAAGAAAACAATTCGCCCAGCGCTTCCACCGAACGCTGGCGTTCCGCCACAATCGCGGGATTCTCGTAAAGCCGCGCTTGCAGGAACTGTTTCATCGTCAAGTTGGCGCGCGCGATACTTTCTGAAAAGCCTGCCAGGCGGTTCGGACATCTCCGCACATCCTCCACGCTGCGCGCGCCGCTGGCTGCGATTTGTTGCCGCGTGTTTTCGATCAGGTCGCTGGCCAGGCGGTCGAGGATGCGCATATTGGCCTCGTTCAATTTCAGCTTTGCGCGGCCTTCCGGATAGTGGCGTTCCACGCTGGAATACGAATCGGCAAACAGCGGCACGGAATCGAGAAGCTGATCCAGATCGAGCAGATGCGCTTCGAACCCGTCGTCGAGATCGGCCGTGTTATACGCGATTTCATCCACCAAATCGATCAGTTGCGATTCCAGCGGCGGATACTGATCCAACAGGTATTCGGCCAATTCAAAATGTTCGCCCTGCGAATAATCGCGCGAGTGCTTGATGATCCCCTCGCGCACTTCAAACGTCAGATTCAAGCCCGGAAATTCCAGGTACCGCTGCTCGAATTTCTCCACGATGTGCAGAGCCTGCAAATTGTGATCGAAACGATCGCCGTGCTCGCGCATCCGCTCGTCAAGTTTCCGTTCGCCCGCGTGGCCAAAGGGAGGGTGGCCGATGTCGTGCACCAGCGCGAGCGCTTCCGCCAAATCCGTATTCAAGTTTAAGGCGCCGGCAACCGTTCGCGCGATTTGCGCCACTTCAATCGTATGCGTCAGCCGGTTGCGGAAATGATCCGAATAGCGCGTGGTGAAAACTTGCGTTTTTGCTTCCAGCCGCCGAAACGCGCGCGCATGAATCACGCGGTCGCGATCCCGAGCGTAATCGTTGCGATAGGGATGCGGTGGCTCGGGATACCGCCGCCCGCGAGTCAAACGCACATCCATGGCATAAGGGGCCAGGGGCATTTCCCCATTCTAGCTCGAATTTTGCACGCGAGAATGGCCACACGCAAATCCACGCGCCACCACTCTTGATCCCACGCAGGCCAATCTCCTGATTGGCGTCGAGAATTTCATCCGGAATGAACAACTCGCGGCAAGTGGCGCACAGATGATTGCCGCAAACCCGCAAAAGCCCGCCAGCATTCGAATCCGCGTAGCGCGGATCAGCAAAGAGTGTCCACTTCCGAAGGAGTCATCCCATTATCGGACAGTAAGCCTGGGCCTCCGCTCCCCCATTTTTGCTTAACGCTCTTGTTTGCATATATCTATGTGTTCCTTCCATCTGGTTGCTGGATTGCGTTATGCAAACGAATAGAATCGAGGGGGAGAAGCGTGAACAACTTTTTACAAGACCTGCGCTACGGATTCCGCGTCCTTGCAAAATCGCCGGGATTCGCAATCGTTGCGATCCTGACGCTGGCGCTGGGCATCGGCGCAAATACAGCCATTTTCAGCATGGTGGATTCGCTGCTCCTCCGGCCGCTGCCGGTGAAGGATCCGCAGCAGCTCACTGTAATTGCATACCAGCAAAAAAACGGCCCGGTGCTGAATCAGTTTTCCATCCCCGAATATCAGGACATGCGCAAGCAGACCCCGGAGGTTTTTTCCGGGCTGTTCGCCTATCAGGTTGGCATGGATGGGCTGAGCGTGGACGGCCAAGCCGACCGGATCATGACCAACTACGTCACCGGAAATTTCTTTTCTTCGCTCGGAATCAAGCCGGCAGTGGGACGGCTGCTTCTGCCGTCGGAAGGTGAAACACTCAATGCTGATCCCGTGATCGTACTGGGCTATTCCTACTGGAAGACTCGCTTCGGAGGAGATTCCAGCATCGTCGGAAGGAAAGTTACGGTGGATGGACACCCCATGACCGTGGTGGGAGTGGCGCCGGAAGGATTTTATGGCGTCTACCCATTGTTGAACGTGCAAGGCTACTTGCCGCTTGGCATGGCCGGGATCGATGGATCACCGAGCGATTTCGCCTCCAATCGCGCGTACCGGAATCTTGCGGTGCTCGGACGATTGCAGCCGGATAAAACATTGGCGCAGGCGCAAGCCACCTTGGCGGTGGTGGGCCGGCGCATCTCCGAGGAATATCCCAAAGAAGAAAAAGACCTGGCACTGCAAGTCTATCCGGAAATTCGCGCGCGCCCCAACCCCGACCCGAAAAATACTTTGATGGTGATCTCTGGATTGTTCCTTGGCTTAGCAGCGCTGGTGCTGCTGCTGGCGTGCATCAACGTGGCCAACATTTTGCTGGTACGCGCGACGGTGCGGGAACGGGAAATGGCCATTCGCGCAGCCCTGGGCGCCGGACGCATTCGTTTGATCCGCCAGTTGCTGACGGAGAGCGTTCTGCTGGCGCTGGCCGGCGGCGCTGCCGGAATTCTGCTGGGCGAATGGGGAAGCGCCGCGCTTGCTTCGATGAATGTTCAGGCCGATCTTCCCATCCGCCTGGATTTCGGATTCGACTGGCGCATTTTTGCTTACGCCTTTTCGGCGGCGCTGTTGACAGGATTGATCGTCGGAATCGTTCCGGCGGTTCGCGCCTCGCGTGGAGACCTGAGCAGCGTACTGCACAGCGGCGGCCGCGGCATCGTAGGCAGCAAGCAACGCTTGCGCAACACGCTTGTAGTGGCGCAGGTGAGCGGCTCTTTGATGTTACTGATTATTGCCGGGCTTTTTATGCGCAGCCTGGGCGCCGCCCGGAACACGAAGCTGGGTTTCGATCCGAGCCATGTGGTGAATATGAGCATGGACCCGGTGGAGATCGGTTACACGGACGCGCAGACCCGAGCGTTTTACAAATCCATGCTGGAACGGGTGCGCGCTCTGCCCGGTGTGGAATCGGCGAGCCTGGCTAACTCCGTCCCCATGGGCTATTACAATAACGGCGATGCACTGGTCATCGAAGGCCTCGAGACCCCGCCGGGCCAACCAACCCCGAACTCCCTTTACGCCGTGGTTTCCACCGACTATTTCAAGACGATGAGGATTCCCCTGGTCAGCGGCCGGTCTTTCACCGAAGCCGATAGCGACACCTCGCCTTACGTCGCAGTGGTGAATGAGACGCTGGCCAAGCGCTACTGGCCCAACCAGGATCCGATCGGAAAGCAGTTCCGCCTGGGCGCAGAGGCGTCGCAGGTTGTCCAAGTGGTTGGAGTGAGCAAAGATTCCCGCATTCAAGGCGCCACGGGAACCATTCAGACGTTTCTCTATGTGCCGTTCGAGCAGCACTCCAAGACGAGTTCGTTGGAAACTTTGCAGGTGCGCACCACCGGCGCGCCCGCGGCAATGATTCCGCAGCTCGAGCATGTGCTGAATTCACTGGCTCCCGATCTTCCGTTGTTCGACGTGAAAACAATGACGGTGGCACTGAACACCCTGAACGGCCTTCTTACGTTTGAGCTGGCGGCAATCCTGGCCGCGGCGTTGGGGTCGCTGGGACTGGTTCTCTCGATCGTTGGCGTGTATGGAGTGGTTTCCTATGCGGCCAACCAGCGCACGCACGAAATCGGAATCCGCATCGCGCTGGGCGCGCAACCCATCGATATATTGAAAATGATTTTCCGCCAGGGACTGGTGGTGGTGGGAATCGGATTGGCGCTGGGACTGGCGGTGGCTTTCGCCGCGGCGCGGGTGGTGGGAAATTTCCTGGCGGTCAGCGCCACCGACCCACTCACTTATTTTTCCGTGTCCGCGCTGCTCACGTTGGTAGCGCTCACGGCGTGCTACGTTCCGGCTCGCCGCGCCATGCGAGTCGATCCCATGGTGGCCCTGCGCTACGAGTAGCCGCCGGGGGAAGGCCGGGCCTCAATTAGTGGAGATGCGCAAATTCGGACTTGGCCTGCTGCAGAATTGGGATATCAGAATCGGCGTCTTTCCACAGAGTGAAGAACTCATTGTAGGAGGCGCGGGCCTTGGCGGTGTCGCCCTGGAGTGCATACGCGCGACCGAGACCGAGATGCGCGAGCGCGCCCAGCGGGAAGTTCAGTACGACTCCTCGGTGGTCGAGAAACTTCTGAAACTCGGTGGCCGCGGCAGCCCCATTGTGGGCCGCTAGCTGTGCTTGGCCGCGAATGTAGACGGGATACATGGTTCCCACTCTGCAATTGGGGCGGACTGCCCAGTTCGTACGGCGCAGCCGCTTCGAGATTCATCACAGCCTGGGTGGGATTGTTGGCATTCAGTTCCATTGCCGCGTGAATCGTGGGTAGCCAGTAAACCTTCAGCAATCGTATCCGACGGGTAGTTCTTTTCCAGTTCTTCCGCGATCGCCTTCGCGCGAGCGGATTCACCAACTCGCGCCAGCGTCAGGGCGGCAAACAGTCTTACGTCCCGGCCCGGAGCCAGCGCCAGTGCCGCTGCCACCCCTTGCTTCGCGGCTGCTGTGTTACCGAACTCCGCTTCCCGCAAAGCAGCATTTACCTGCCACAGCGCGGCCGTTTCTTTCGAGTCGTTCCGCACTGCCGAATCCACCGCACGCCGCGAGAAGTCCCGGGCTTTCCCGAGCCGTCCGTAGTACGCCTCCGTGTCGGATTGAAACGAGAGCAAGGGGTCTTCACTTCCGGGCTTCCCTGCAGCCCAAGCTACTTGCCTCTCCATTTCGGCCGCGTCGCCTTTGAGAAAGGCGAGTTGATAGATTGTCCAGTGCAGTACGTCGCCATCGAGCTTGCGCTCTTCAGCCTGCTCAATCGCTTTTTTCGCGTCGTTGGGTCGGTTGAGCGAAAGGTAGTCATGTCTGCGAGGTTGCTATAACCAACTACATCGTTCGGTTCCAGTCGAACGGATTCTTGCGTTTCTGCCAGAGCTTTCTCGTACTGCCCAAGATTGCTGTAAATGACCCCCAGGTTGGTGTGAGGCACCATATCCTGCGGATAGCTCTTGGCCCACAGTTCGTAGACTTGAATCGCCTGCTCTAACTCCCCGGTGACACGCGCATAGTACATAGAAGCAATCCGGTATTTTTCATGTTCACTGACCCGGTCGCGAAGTGCATAAGCCTTCTTGAAATTCTCCGCAGACAGACTGGCTTGCCCGAGATTGCCGTATTCGACTCCGAGACTCGCGTAGGCTGCAGCGAAATTCGGGTCGAGTTCGAGAGCGCGTTTCATGAACGGAATCGCGGCGGCGTCTCCTTTTGTGCGGCTGGTTGTTATTCCCATGCTGAAAGCCTTCAGGGCTTCGAGGGACGGTGTGGTAGCTTCGACGGGCACATCGAATTTCTGGATGGAGGCAAGCGATTCGCCAAGTTTGGCCCGCAGGCTGGCTGCTGCCTTACTCAGTGCTTTCAGCACTTCCTCCTTCGTCGCAGCCTCTTCTTGTTCCTTGGCTAGCGTATCCCCAGTGCTGCAACCGACCGCATCGATGCCAATCACGTATTGACCGCCCAGGTTGGAAATCGAACCCAATAGAATCGCCTTGCTGCCGGTCCGCACGCAGAGTTCTCTCGCCACGTCGCGGGTGATGCGGTCGGTGGGTTGGCGGCCCATGAGGCGCATCGTTTCACTCACCTTGCGGTCGGAGAGAATGTTGAGAAAGGGAGATTGACCAAGCTGAACGGCCAACGCCTGCTTCAAGGCATCATCGAAAACGGGATCGCTGGTCTTGTTGTCGAAATCGGCGAGGACGATGGTGTCTTTCTCGGTCAGAGTCGCTGCTGGAACGCGAACGGAAGTAGAGACCGCCAGCGACGAGTGCGGCAACCACAACCACGGCAGCAGGAACCAGAATCTTCCAGAGTTTCTTGCCTGTGCCGGGAGCTTCGGCCACCTTTACGGCGCTCGATGACGCAGCTGGAATTGGCGCAGGGGAGGAACCGGATGCCGGTGACGGACGGTGGCGCGACAGTTTGAGAGCCTGGTATCCTGTGCCGCCGCCGTTGAGCCGGAGCCCGCTGCTGCCATTCGTCCTGTATCCGAGTCACGCTTCAGACGCTGCAGCTCGGCGCGCATCTCGTTCGCGTGCTGGTAACGCAGGTTGCGGTCCTTCTCCAGCGCCCGATTAATGATGTCTTCGAGCTTCGGCGATATGTCCGGATTCAGCCGCACCGGCGCCACCGGAGTGCGATTCAGAATTCCTTCGGTAATGATCCCTGAGGTATCGCCGCGGAAAGGCAGAGTGCCGGTGGCCATCTCGTAGAGCACCACTCCGAAACTGAACAAGTCGGTGCGCCCGTCCAGTTCCTTGCCTCGCACTTGTTCCGGAGACATGTAGGCCACTGTGCCCACAGCTGTGCCCGGACTGGTCAGGTGTTCCGCACTCACTCCCCTCATCGCATCTTCGGTTCGCGTGGCTTCATTCTGTCCACTCGCGCCCGAGATCGTGACCTTGGCCAGACCGAAGTCCAGAATCTTGGCATGTCCGCGCTTGGTCACAAAAATATTGGCAGGCTTGATGTCGCGATGCACGATGCCTTCGGCGTGGGCGGCATCGAGAGCGTCTGCAATCTCGATGGCCAGGTTGAGCAGAGTCTCTGTTTCCACAGGACGATCGCCGATGAAGTGCTTCAGAGTTTGCCCGTCCAGGAATTCCATGGCGATATAGGCGCGGCCATTTTCATCGCCAATGTCGTAAATTGTGCAGATGTTCGGATGGTTGAGTGCCGAAGCCGCCTCGGCCTCGCGCCGGAAACGTTCGAGAGCCTGAGGGTCGCGCGCGAATTCTTCCGGAAGGAATTTCAGACCGACGGCACGATGCAATCGAGTGTCTTCGGCCTTATAGACTACACCCATCCCCCCACCGCCCAGTTTTTCGACGATGCGGTAATGAGAAAATGTGTGACCAATGATGGAGGAGGAATCCGCCACAGGATGCACATCTTAGGTCGTGGCACGAAAGCAAGTCAACGAAGAGAGAGATGATGATTACGGGCCAGGTTTTGATTCATGCGCTAACCGGGGAAGTGAATTCATCCCCGGAGTGCCGCAGCCAGATGTCCGGCAATCCAGCCAAACGGCCAAGTGACGGTTGTTTTCAAAAGCGAGACCGAGAGGTGCTGGAATCGTTTCCGGGCAGCCGGGCGACTTTTCTTCCGGCCGTTGGTCCACGATCCAGCACGAGTCTCTGAGCGGAAATCCGCGCGGCTCCCGGGGATTGAGAATTACTTGGGTTCGGCGACGACGCGGAGGTAAGGCTTCAGCGTCTTCCAGCCGCCAGGATATTTCTGCTTCGCTTCGTCATCCGACACGCGCGGGAACGATAATGACGTCGTCGCCCTTCTTCCAATTCACCGGCGTCGCCACCTTGTGTTTGGCGGTAAGCTGCATGGAATCCAGAACGCGAAGAATCTCATCGAAGTTGCGCCCGGTGGTCATCGGATACGCGAGCATCAACTTGATCTTCTTGTCCGGACCGATGATGAAGACGGTGCGCACGGTGGCATTGTTGGCAGCAGTGCGGCCTTCGGAGGTCTCGCCGGCGTCGGCCGGCAGCATGTTGTAGAGTTTGGCGACGCTCAGAGCCGGGTCGCCGATCATGGGATAGTTCACCTTGTGGCCCTGAGTTTCCTCGATGTCGACAGC
Source organism: uncultured Acidobacteriota bacterium (assembly GCA_963756355.1). Lineage (GTDB taxonomy): Bacteria > Acidobacteriota > Terriglobia > Acidiferrales > UBA7541 > JBGPTK01. Next base: position 384,046 of record CAVWOD010000010.1, read on the forward strand.
CCACTTGCCATGGCTGCTGACAGGATCGACGCTCAGACCGATCACCTTACAGTTGCGCGCGGCGAAATCCGGCGCGAGTTTGGCCATGTACCCCAGTTCCGTTGTGCAAACGGGAGTAAAGTCTTTCGGATGCGAAAACAGGATCGCCCAGCCATCGCCAATCCATTTGTGAAAGTCAATCTCGCCTTGCGTAGTTTGAGCCGTAAAATTCGGCGCTTCGTCATTAATGCGTAGGGGCATTTGCCTTCATCTCCTTGGCTGTTGTTGCGAATTCAATCCGTCGCGAGCGGACATTGTAGGCTAACGGCCCGTAATGGTGTCAAGTGGGACCCCCGCCAAGCGATGGGATCGGAAGTCATCGCGCCATCCGGGTTCCCCTGCTTCTGCTTCAACTAGGCGGATGGCTCTTACTTCCGCTTACGATGAGCACCTCCGCCGGGAAGCTGATGCCGCGGTCCGTGGAGTACCCGCGAAAAACTTCGAGCGACTGACGCTTCACTTCGGCCAATTGTTCCCCGGACAGCTTGGCGAGCTTTTCACGAAGCTTCTCGGACATTTCGTTGCGCAGCGTCCAAAAGTCTTCAACGGAGATGGCCGCTTGAATTGTGAATTGCAGCAGGCGCTCGGATGGAGCCTGCGCGCCGGCCTCGCCGAAAATGTCGCGCAACTTGCCCAGGCTTGCAAAACGGAATGCGTCCGGAGCATCGGGCTCGGGCGGTGGCGATTGCACATGCCGTTCAATCACTCGCTGCAGCGCGTAGTGAAAAGGATTCCGTTCGGCGAAATGCCAGACAGCCATTGCCAGTTTGCGTCCCGGCTTGAGGACTCTCAATATCTCGCGGACTGCGTCAACCGGAGAGGGAAAGAACATCGCACCGAAGCGGCTGACCACGGCGTCGAAGGTATCGGCCGGGAACGGCAGTTGGTCCGCAAAGGCCACGTCAAATTGCGTATTCTTGAACCCAAGGTGATCTGCCTGTCGCCGCGCGGCTGCCACCATCTCCGGCACCGGGTCGATCCCAAAAACCTTGCCTTCGGGTCCGACCAACGCAGCCACGCTCAAGGCCGGCTCTCCGGGACCCGTGGCAATATCCAGGACGGTCTGCCGGCTGCCAATCCGCCCATCCTCGATCAGAGCTTGCGTGACCGGCGCGAACATCTGCCGGATAATTTCGCGGTGCTTCTCCCAATACGGCGCGGAGACACTCCAACTGTTAATAATCGCCTGATCGGGTTGCATGCGCGAAAGTATACTACCGGACGGTTGGCGGCGTATCCCGAAGCTATCCAGTAGGCAAAATTGAAATATTCTCAGTACACCAAGGAACGCCTGCCACATGCCGGATTCGCGCGCTGATCGGAGACGGATCCACTGCCGGGGAGTTGCTCGTGAAAAACCGGTACATTGGGCGCACGAAGATTCTCGGTGCTGCGCGTCCAGCAACTCTGAGGAAAAGCATACAGCCAGGAGTGGCTGTGCTACTGGAACCGGTTAGCTTTTGCCGGGGAGGAGTTCGAGTTGCTCGTCGGCCTGGCGGGAGACGGCTGAATCGGGATAGTCGAGCTTGACCTGGTTATAAAGTTTCAATGCCTCGCCAGGATTATTGCTTTTCGCGTAGTGGCCGGCCAGGGCCAGCATCACCACCGGCTTGGGAGCGAGGACGGCGGGATTGGCGATTAATTGCTGGTAGAGCTTTACGGCTTCGTCGCCTTTGCCGGTCTGGTCGTAAAGTTTGGCCAGGGCAAATCGCGCGACGGCGGCGATTTCGCTGTCGCCGCTATTGGCCACTTCCTCGAGGGATTTCACAGCCTCGTCGTTGCGCTGCAATTGTTCGTAGCTCAACCCGGCATAATAACGGGCCATTTGTCCGGGCCGCGTGCGCGGGTATTTCGAAGCAACGGCAACGAGTTTCTTCGCCGCATCTTCAAATTTGTTTTTTTCGGATGTATAGGTGATTTCGCCGGGATCGGCGGGCTCGAGGGCGGTGCGGATTCGCGCGTTGTAAACCTGCATCGCGTCATCCAACGCGGCCGAAGCTTTTCCCGTCTGGCGATCCGCGTAAAATCTCCAGCCCAAAACCGCTATCACGACGATCAACACGGCGCCGATCAATGCCGCCGCCAATTTTTGATGGGAATAGACCGCTTCCGCGCCATGCACGAATGAATCGCGGAGTTCGTCCTTTTTCAGTTCTTTACGGGAGATATGAGCCAACGAAAATTCCTTCCTTGTGCGGGTGTCTGGTTCTTTATCCTATCACAGAACACTTCACCTGCTGCGTTCCGGGCGGGCCGGCACGCACCCGATGGGGAAAAAGGCTCTGCACTGAACAGACGAGGCAGGCCGCAAGACCGACGCCGCTAGACCGCGGTGATTCCCTCAGCCTGGAGGCCCTTGGGTCCTTGCTTGACCTCAAACTCGACAAGCTGGCCCTCGGTCAACGACTTGTAACCGTCCATTTGAATCGCCGAGAAATGAGCGAAAACATCTTCGCCCGATTGCCGCTGAATGAAGCCGTAACCCTTCGAAGCATTAAACCACTTCACCACACCTTGTTCTCTCGCCAATGGAGCCGCTCCTTTCTGGTTAATGTTGCAAAAGTGCTTGTAACACGAGCCGGCCGCAAGATCAGTCCATCGACCTAAAGAGGAGAGGACCCTTGACCACCCCGCTTACAAGACCTGCAGAAACGGGGGGATTTTTACATAAACCGCCGAAGGCTGTCCAGAGTACAGCAAGGGGTGGTGGGATGGGTTTCGATACCCTCACGGACCTAGAGTTGGGGCGATTACATTTGAAGTGGGATACAATCCTGTTGTTTTCGTAAATTAAGCCATATGAAATATAGTTCCGCAGCGTTTGGCCCGACTCGCCGCGAGCGCAAAGCCCTCCCGCTAACCATTGGTTTAGTCGCAGTGGCCTTAATTCTCGCTTGGCCCGTTACTTCGATTCAATCGCCGCTTTGGGAGGTATGGGTTGTCGATGAAGCAGGTCAACCGTTGACGGGAATGATTGTTACTCTCAGTTACCAAAACTACTCTGCAGAATCAGAAGGCCACCTTGACCGGAAACAAACGGACACGAAAGGTTACGTGGTCTTTCCCGAACGCACACTCAAGGCGAATCGGTTACGCCGAATTGTGACAACGATTAAGTCAGCTGAAGCGGGTGTGCACGCTAGCTTTGGTCCGCACGCGAGTATATGGGCGGATGGAAACGGGTTGACAGGATACGCCGTGAGTAATGGCTACGTGATGGACTGGACTGGCGCACCACCACGCATATCCTCAACTATCGTAGCTAAGCCTCCCCGATAAATTCCTATCCCGTTATTGGCCAGGCAATGAGGCGTTAGCTCAAAACTCGAGGGCTAATTGCTGCCGCTGCCGGAATTGCCTGAGGTTCTTCGGATTTCCAGGGCCACGAGTGGCGTAGCGCCGCAGGGAATGTTGGTTAGGAAGCGGATGGTCCCCTCGCGATCCTCGAAGGCGAGGCCGGATTGGGCGGAACCGCCTCGATATTGGCCCCACTGCTGGGGGACGGCGGAAACGCATCCTCCGAAGCTGGATTGCGGGGCTGCTTTTATGGTTTTGCCGGGGAAAAACAGCCAGGACGCGGCGAATCCCGCCACGAAGGCGATCAGAACCAAGGCTTGAATTTTGAAATTTCGCATTGTTCCTCCATTGTGAGACGGACGGAAATTGGGTCTGCCGCCGCGCGGTGGCGATCCCGTGATCAAAATTGAAGATGCCACCCTGAAGGGTGGCGCTACACGGCCAGCTTCGCCCGGCGTTGCCATACAGGACGGCAATTATTGCTGGGCTGAAAACTAATTATATGGGATGCGCGAAAATCGGGCGAGTGGGAAATTGCCCGGGCAACTAGCGGAAGCTGGTTGCGGCGGTTTTTTCGTCGGAGTGAATATCAAAAACGGTGAAGAGTCGCGTGATTTGAATCAGGTCGTGAACCTTGCGCGTCAAATTGAGCAGCTTCAGTTCGCCGCCGCGGCCTTTTGTGGTGGTGAAGCCGCTGACCAGCTCGCCGATTCCCGAGCTATCGATATAGTTCACGTCCGCCAGGTTCAGAATAATTCGAATCTGCCCCTTCTCCAGGTGCTCTCGAATCATTTCCCGCAGCAGGGCGCTGCCTTCTCCCAGGGTGATCCGTCCGCTCAAATCGATGATAATCACGCCATGAGATTCGCGGGCTGTCGCTTGCAGACTCACTGATTTATTTCTCCTTGTCCCCGGCTGCCGGAGGCTTTCCGCCGTTCCTGGAGCCTGGATAAATCTTGGCCATCACCAGTTCAGCGCCGCCATTCTGCCCCTTACGGACTTCAAATTCATCCATAAAAGCGCGCATCAGGAAAAGCCCGCGCCCCGAGGTTCGCAGCAGGTTCTCCTCGGAAAGCGGATCGGGAATCTCCTTCACCTCAAACCCGATCCCCTGGTCCAGTACGTGTATGACCATCTTTTCAGGTTCCAGCTCGACTGTCAGCAGAATTTTTTTACTGCGTTCGCGCTGGTTTCCATAATTGTAGGCGTTGATCACCCCTTCCCGAACGGACATGCCGATTTTGTGGCAGTCCTCTTCGCCGAAGCCGATCGCGTCGGCGATCCGAAGGGTAAGGTGCTCGGCAAGGTCCACGCTATCGAGTAGCGTCTCGAGCGTGACCTCGATCTTTTTTGTCTGCGCGGCCATCACTGGTCGGTCAGCAATCCCCAAAATTGCTTTGTGTTCGTAGCATAGCGGCTTCTTCAAGTCAATGGAACAAGAAAGGGCTACTTTTCCTGCGTCTGGCTTGTGCGCGGTGGCATGTGCCACGAACCACTGAACCCACACAGCCAGGAGTGGCTGTGCCACCCTCTGCTGGCCATTATTTACCCGAACGAAATGTTTCCTTACTCCGGCTAAGCCCAGTAGGTGCGGTCGAGCGTGCGGTATTGGATTGCCTCGCTTAGGTGGCGGGGCTGGATATCGGATTCGCCTTCCAGGTCGGCGATGGTGCGCGAAACCTTCAGGATGCGGTCGTGGGCGCGCGCGGAAAGCCCCAGCCGCATGATGGCATTCTCGAGCAATTGTTCGCCCTCGGCGGAGATAACGCAGTGTTTGCGAATCAGCTTCGTAGGCATTTGCGCGTTTGCGTAAAGCTGCTTTTCGCCTTTGAACCGCTGGCCTTGGATGGCCCGGGCGCGCAACACGCGCTCGCGGACCACGGCTGAACTTTCGATCGCCGGTTCGCCGCGCAATTCCTTGTACTTCACGGCGGGCACTTCAATGTGAATATCGATGCGATCCAGCAAGGGGCCCGAAATTTTCGAAACGTAGCGTTGGATTTGCGGCGGCGAGCAGTGGCACTCGCGCGTGGGATCGCCGAAGAATCCGCAAGGGCAAGGATTCATCGCCGCGGCCAGCATGAATCGCGCGGGAAAGCTGACGGTAAGCGCGGCGCGCGCGATGGTCACGGTGCCGTCTTCCAGCGGCTGGCGCATCACTTCCAGCACATTGCGCTCGAATTCGGGCAGTTCGTCGAGAAACAGCACGCCGTTGTGCCCGATGGAAACTTCTCCCGGCCTGGGAATCGCGCCTCCCCCGATCAATCCCGCGTCGCTGATGGTGTGGTGCGGCGAGCGAAATGGCCGCGTGCCCACCAGGCCGCGCGAATCGTCGAGCAGCCCGGCCACGCTGTGGATGCGCGTGGTTTCGATGGCTTCTTCCAGCGACATCGGCGGCAATATCGTGGGGATGCGCTTTGCCAGCATGGTCTTCCCGGCTCCGGGAGGCCCGATCAGCAGGATGTTGTGGCTGCCGGCGCAGGCTACCTCGAGAGCCCGTTTGGCCGCCTGTTGCCCGCGCACGTCGCGCAAATCCACACCGTACTGGCTGGCCTCACACAGCATCTTCCCGGCGTCCACTCTTACAGGCGTGAAGGATTCGGGCGCGTTGACTAGATCCACCGCCTGCGGCAAGGAACGAATTCCGTAGACCTGCGTGCCTTCTACCACAGCCGCTTCACGCGCATTGGCTTCCGGCACCACCACATTCTGAATGCCGTGCTCGCGAGCGGATAGAGCCGCGGAGAGCGCGCCGCGCACTGAGCGCACGCTGCCATCGAGCGAAAGTTCTCCCAGGAAAACGAAATTCCCCAGCGCCTTCCCGAAAAAAGTCCCCTGGCAGCCCAGAATTCCCAGCGCCATCGGCAAATCGAATGCCGAGCCTTCCTTGCGAATGTCGGCCGGGGCAAGGTTTACCGTGACGCTCTGGGGCGCCGGAAAATCGAATCCGCAGTTTTTCAAGGCCGATTTGATCCGTTCGCGGCTTTCCTTCACCGCGATGTCGGGCAGCCCGACCACGTTGAAGTCGCCCATCCGGCCCGAACCCACGTCGACCTCAACCTCGACCGAATAAGCGTCGATCCCGAACACGGCAGCACTAAGCGTTTTATACAGCATGAGAGAGGGAGGCCCCTGCTTCCGCCACAGGCAGGTTAACTCAAACGATAGGTATGCGCTAGTAAAAGCTGGAGCGGATTGACTCTCTCCCAAGCGCGCGGCTTGCGTTGAAGACTTCGCTGCGATTAAACATTCCTCTGGCGCGCAGTTTACGCTGGATCCTTCGCGGCGCAAACACCGCTTGCTCAGGATGACTGGGCGCGGGACAGGCGTGGCGTAGGCTCCTGCCGTCATTCTGAGCCCGCTGTTCGGGCGAAGAATCCCGAGTCAACTTCCCCACGAAATATCCGTGCAATTTGCAGATATCAAACCGCATCCCCTCCATAAGCCGGTCATTTGGCCTGTGCAGCGGCTCTCTTGGCAGATTCCAAAATTCCGGAAAGCGCTGCCTGATCCAGGAAACGTCCAGCGACCACAACACCCCGTATTTTCTGTGTGTTAGCAATATCATCGAGCGGGTTTGCTTCGAGCAGAACTACGTCAGCCACTTTGCCCTTTTGGATCGTGCCGTAGTCGGATTGCTTGCCCAGGAATGTGGCGGCATTCAGGGTGGCAGCCTGCAAGGCTTCCATTGGCGTTAAACCGGATTGCACCAGGAACTGCAATTCCTGATGCAGGCTATATCCTGGGAATTCGTAGGTATCGAGCGAATCCGTTCCGGCCAGAAGCCGCACTCCGGCATGATGCATCTCGCCAACCAGTTTCATATGCGCTTTCAACTGGCTCTGATACCACTCGAGTTTGGACGGCACGGTTGCATTTTGAATCTCCGCCGGCGCCCAATCCTTCGACACGCTTTGCGGCAGGTATTCCAGGAAATCTTTTTTGGCGGCGAGTTGGTCCAGTTGGCCGCTATCGTAGGTGGAAACCAGAGTGGGAACTACCCAGGTTTGATTGGCCACCAGCTTCTTCCAAAGCGCCGCCGCTTTTTGCGGATCGTATTGCTCTTCGGCGGCATTGATCACCTTTGCGATTGCCAGGATTCTGCCGTTGCGGAATGCATCCACTAAGCTGCTGCGCGAAGTTCCAGTTCGTTCTTCGCGCACGCCACAGCGAAGCCACCATACAAGATGTGCTCGATGCTCTGTTGCCCGGCGTCCGACGCTTCCCCGGTGCCCACCGCCACCGGTACGTGCCCGGCAAACCGGATTCGGCGCGCTTTGGATTCTTCGGCAATCGCGAAATAAGTTTCGCGGTTCAATCGCGAGATAACCTTGATGAAATCGGCGCCCTGCTGCTGCAGTTTGTCCACGGCAGCGCGGCCTTCTTCCGGCGTTTTCGCGACGAGAATGTCCAGATCGCCGAACGAGGCGCCATCGATCATGGGCCCGGAAAAGAAGAGGTGCGGGCCGAGCAGCTTTCCGGCGGCAATTTCCTGCCGCCAGGCGATGAGCGAGGAAAGTTTTCCGCCCATGTCACGAACTCCCGTCACACCATTCGCGATCAAAAGTGGCAGCAGCGTCTCCTTGCTCCAGGTTGGATCGGCCACGATGCCTGCCAGATGCACATGCATATCCCAGAGGCCGGGGATAAGGAATTGGCCCTTGCCATCGATTACCCGGGCTCCCGCCGAGATTCGAACCTTGCGCGACGGTCCGATTTCTTCGATTCTGCCACCCGCAATCACCACGGTTTGATTTGGCTGGGCTGCGGCGCCCGTGGCGTCAATCACGGTGACGTCCTTGATGGCCAGGCGCTCTTCAGCAGCCAGGCAGCGCGAGCCGGCGCCAATCCCAATCGCCAGCAGCACCAGCAAAATTCGATTCAGAGTCTTCATAGATCCACCTTTCGGGGAGATTCCCATCTCCAATGGGTTCGCCTGCTTGTCCAGATCGCTTGGAGCGCCTTAGAGGCGTTATTCCGGAATGCTGTCCCCTTAGACGCAACAGCCGCCCATTTGGCGTTGCCTGAGCCAAAATCGGCTTGGAGGAAAACTGTTCGGCTGGCATACTTTTCGAGTGCGAAACACGAGTCTTCTCATCGCAGTCTTGATTCTTGCCATGACGACAATCCACGCTCGCGGCCGTGTGGAGAAAGCTCCGCCCGCGCCCGTCTATTTGAACCATCTCTACGTCGCTCCATCTCCTGAAACCTATAAAGCCGTGGCGGAAAACGATTTTCTGCAAAAGAATTTCGGAGCATTCGAATCGCGGACCACCACTCGCGCCGATAAGACCTACACCGGACTCTATTTCTACGGCCAGCACACTTACTTTGAATTGCTCGAGCCTCCCAAAGATGGAAAGGCGCCCGAAACATTCAGCGGAGTTGCGTTTGGCACAGAAACGCCGGGAGGTGTGCAATCCCTGGCCTCGCTCCTCAATCAATCAAACTCGAACATGGCCATGGTGAAGCCGATCAACCGTCAAGCCGAAGGCAAAACCGTCAATTGGTTCCTGCAACTCATCTTCGGCTCTTCCTTTGAGAAATCGAAATTCGCCACGTGGTTGATGGAGTACGAATCCGATTTTCTAAGGAAATGGTATCCGCAATTGCCTCCCGCGCAGCCCAGCATCCGCCGCGCTGATGTTCTGGAACGCTACGCCGCGAAAGTGAGCCGAACGCGCGAACGCAACGAGGGATTGTTTGTGGACGTGGCGCGAATTCGCCTGCTGCTGGAATCGGGTGAAGCGAAGGAATTTGAAAAAATCTGCGGAATCTATGGATTTCAGATTTCGCGCCACGGCAAGGAAACTTCTTGCAAAGGAAGCGGATATCGAGCTGCTTATTCGGACTTTTGAGGCGGCGCGCCCACCGGCACGCAGTGGAGTCACCGCAATCCAATTCACTCTTCGCAACGACAGTGCAGGGCACAAGGCATTGGAGCTCGGCAGCGGCTCCGAATTGGAATTCAAGGGAAAGACCGCCGTCTGGCGCTTCTAATTTAAAGTTACTAAATCTTACTCTCAATGTATGACGCAAAGCATCGGTTTCACTACATCTAAGCTCAATGGCACCGCAACGGATCCGACTCAATCTTCGCGAGACTCGGTCGTACTTCAGATACAAGGTCAATTCGGATGAAAGCCTCGTCAACATTGTCTAGTTCGCCTGAACCTAGTCTTTGCGATCACCTGCGGGCTCGCAGACAATCAATTCTTTCGCGCTCACTTCCACCTCAGCGGGCAACTTAAGCAGCACGGAGTCTTTTTCAGTGCTATCGCAAGTGCACTTGGCGTCGCACCCGGAATGCAAAAGTTTGTATCGATAGGTGGTTTCGAAGGTTGTCGGGGAATGTTCTTCGAACAACCATGTCTTAACGTTTTCCTTAGCTGCTTGAGCCAACATTGGTTGGCCGCTTTCAATTTCTATCGATGAAGGTCGAGTCCCATCAGTTGATATTCGAAGCCGAACGACTCCCTCGATGTGCGCCATCTGTGTAGTGCGAGGATAAAATGGCACAGCAGCAGCGACAACAGTCGGAGGGGTCGTTCGTTGTTGCGCGATTGACGACGTCGCTCCCGTCGCCAGCATCAATAAGATTAGCCCTCCTGAGATTCGAACGAGTAGATCGCGATACCGCCATCGAGCGATGCTCATTAGTGTGCCCTCACGAGGTTAATCAGTTTTATTGATTTGCCTATAAGGTGACCAACAGAATTTACTCGAAAAACGTATTTAATTGTATTCCGCGGAAGGAACATGCCATTTGAGCATGACCCGTAGGAGGCACGAGACACGCGTCCCGCATTCATCGGTCGTTCGGCAGGAGCGCCTCTAGTCCCCATTCAGCAAGTTAATACCGCCATCCTTCTATTCGTAGCGCAGCGCGATCATCGGATCTGCGTGCATCGCGCGGCGGGCTGGGATGTAGCATGCAGCGAACGCTACCAGGACCAGAACGAATGCCACGCCGGCGAAGGTTAGAGGGTCGAGCCAGCTTACTCCGAAGAGCAGGCTGGAGAGTAGGCGGCCCATCAATAAAGCTCCCAAAATACCCGCGCACACGCCTATCAGCACCAATCGCATCCCCTGGCCAACTACCATGCCCATTACGTCGCCACGTTGTGCGCCGAGGGCCATGCGGATTCCGATTTCGCGGGTGCGTTGCGCCGTGGAATAGCTGACCACTCCATAGATGCCGATCATCGCCAGAATCAGCGCCACCAGCGCGAATCCCGCCAGCAGCACTACGCTGAAGCGGCGATTGGCGCGGGAATTCTCCAGTAATTGGCGCATGGTGCTGACCATGTAAAACGGAATGGTCTTGTTGGCGTGCCAGATCGCGCCTTCGATCGGCTTCAATAGGCCCATAGGATCGCTGCCGGTCCGCACAACAAACGCCATCGAGCCGCTGGGGCTCTGTGCATGCGGCTGGTAAAACTCGGCCATCACTGCGCCTTCCGGTCCCGTTTGGCGGACGTCGCCGACGATTCCCACGATTTCATACTTCGGCGGCGGCGCGGAATTGCTCTGTGCCGCTGCCAGGGTGATTTCCTTTCCAACCGGGTCCTCTCCCGGCCAGAATTTTTGCGCCATGGTTTGATTGACTAGGACCACCGGCTTCGAATCGCGCCGGTCGGACGAATCGAAAATCCGGCCGCGCAGCAGCGGAATTCCCATCGCGCCGAAATAGCCCGGAGTGGCTATGGTCTGCAGCGCGGAGGGGCGCTGGTCCGGCCGCAGCGCCGGGCGGCCTTCGATTCCGAACGGAACGGGCCGGCGCGGCGAACCCAGCAGCAGGGGCAAAGCGGAGACGGCCCCCACTCGCTCCACTCCGGGAAGCGCCGCCACATTTTGAATGGCTTGATCGAAATAGGCGCGGCGCAGGTCGGGCGTGGAATAGCGGTCCCACACGAATACCTGCAATCCAATCACGCGATCCGAAATGTAGCCGGGATTCACGTTAATCAAATTCACAAAACTTCGAATCAGCAAACCTGCGCCCACCAGCAGCATCACCGCCAGCGTCACTTCCGTCACAACCAGGATGCTGCGCAATCCCCGTCGGCCGGGACTTGCGCCGGTGCGGTCTCCGCTCTCTTGCAGCGATCCTTGCAAGTCCGCGCGAGATACCTGGATTGATGGAGCCAGTCCGAAAATCAGCGCCGTTAGAAGAGAAATTCCCACGGCAAACAGGAACACGCGCGAATCAATAGCCGCGCCTGCCAGCCGCGGAATATCTCCCGGCTGCAATGCCACTAGCAGGCCAGCGGACCAGCGCGCAAGCAGCAAGCCGCCCGCGCATCCCAGCACCGTTAGTAGAAAACTTTCCGTCAGCAACTGGCGCATCAAGCGCGCGCGTCCCGCTCCCATAGCGATCCGGATGGCTATTTCACGTTGGCGCGAACTGCCGCGAGCCAGCAACAGATTCGCCACGTTCACACAACCGGTGAGCAACACCAACCCCACGGCGGCAAGCAGCGCCAGCAGCATGGGCCGCACTTTTCCCACCGTTTTTTCAAGCACCGGCACGACAGCGATTCCCACGCCGGTATTTTCAACCGGATATTCCTGGGAAAGCTGTGCGGCGATAGGAGCCATCGCGGCTTGCGCTTGCCGCGGCGTGACGCCCGTCTTCAGCCGGCCCAGAATGTGCAGGTAGGCGTCTCCGCGGGCTTTTTGTTCGTCGGGAGAGAACGTAAGCGGCACGAAAATTTCGCGCTCACGGCCAATCCATGGAAGAGTGAAATCCGCGGGCAGCACGCCGTCAATCACATAATCGCCGATGCTGAACGTGATTTTTTGCCCGATCACGTTGGGATCGCTTCCGAAGCGGCGTTCCCATAGGCCGTGGCTCAGCACAATCACCCGGTCGCGCCCCTGCTGGTATTCCTCGGGGAGAAACGTGCGGCCAATTTCCGCGCGGACGCCCAGCATGTCGAAGAAATCATTCGAAACATATTCCGCACGAAAGGATTCCGGTTCGCCTTTTCCCGCGTAGTCCAGATTCCAGTAGGTCATGGCCGCCAGGTCCTGAAACACCGTGTTGCGGGATTTCCAATCCAGAAAATTGGCGGGAGACACCAGGCCATTCTCGACTTGCTTGCGCGGAGAACTTTGCCACACCGTCATGACCCTCGCGGGATCGCGATACGGCAGCGGCCGCAGCAACACCGCATCCACCACGCTGAAAATCGCGGTGTTCGCGCCAATCCCCAGCGCCAGCGTGAGAACCGTAACCAGCGTGAAGCCGAGGTTTTTTCGCAGCATCCTCGCGCCATAGCGCAAATCCTGCAGGAAATTTTCCAGCACCGGAACACCGCGCTGGTCGCGATAGAGCTCCTTGGTTTGCTCCATTCCGCCGAGTTGCATCAGGGCCTTGCGGCGCGCTTCCGTGGGGGTCATACCCGCACGCAGATTGTCTTCGATGTGCATTTGGAGATGGCTTTCCATCTCCTGAGCAAGGTCTCGATCGCGCCCCTCCCTGCCGATGAAACTGCTCAAACGCAAAATCAACGCGCGCATCCATCGCATAAATCGTCCTCCGTTTATTCGTACCGTAGCGCCACCATCGGATCCACTCGCATCGCGCGGCGCGCCGGCAGATATCCGGCGGCCAGCGCTACGGCCGCCAGCGCCGCCACAGCCCCAGCGATCGCCACCGCATCGTGCGCTGTCACCCCAAACAAAAGACTCTGCACCAGCCGCGTGATCCAAAAAGCTCCTACAATTCCCGCACATATTCCCGCCGTTAAGAACCCTGCCACATCGCGCATCACCAGCCGCAGAATCGCGCCAGGAGCCGCGCCCAGCGCCATGCGAATCCCGATTTCATGCGTCCGCCGTGTGACGATGTAAGACATCACTCCATAGAGGCCCACGGCCGTCAGCAGCAACGCCAGCGCGCCAAAAAATCCGGAGAGGGTGGCCAGCACGCGTTCCTGCGACATGGTGTCGTCCACCCGTTGCGAAAGGGTGTTAAATTCCAAAGACGCCGATCGATTCGCCGCAGTCATCGCGTCGCGCACCGCCGGCGCAATCCCCGCCGGATTCCCGCTGCTGCGAATTTCAAACGACGTTTCTTCCGAGACGAATTGCAATTGCGAGGCGGGAACATAGCCGAAGGGAAGAAAATCCTCGCGAAACGATTCGTATTTCGAATCCGCCACCACGCCGACAATTTCAATCGGCCCCGCGCTTGCGGTTGCCGATGACGACTGTTCAATTACGAAAGTTTTTCCGATCGGATTGGATTGCGGAAAAAACCGCCGGGCCATCGCCTGATTCACAACAGCCACCCGGGGCGAACCAGCCGTATCGCGCGAATCAAAGTCCCGGCCAACCAGGACCGCCGTACGCATGGTCCTGAAATATTGCGGAGCAATCCAATTGAACCAAACCAGCGGCTCTACTCCGTCCGGCGGCTGGTATCCCGCGAGCTTGATATCCTGGCTCCATTCGGAGCCCGAAAGCGGCGTGAACCAACTCTGGCTGGCGGAAACCGCACCCGGAATCAATCTGAGCTTTTCCAGCACCTGCGCATAAAAAGCCGCTCGCGCATCTTTGGAAATCCCGGAATTCAGGACATTCATTTTCACCAACAGCACGTTATTCCTGTCGAAACCTGCTTCAACTGTCGTCAAATTCCGGAACGTGCGCACGAAGAGTCCGGTTCCCACCAGCAGCACCAGCGATAGCGCCACTTGTGCGGCCACAATCCAACGGCCCGCGCGGAAATGGGAGTGGACCTCCTCGCCGTCCGCAACGCCGCCCTTCATCGCCGCCAGGGGCGAGACTCGAGTGGCGCGCATCGCCGGAAGGATTCCGAAGACCATCCCGGTAAGCAGAGCCACACCCGCGGTAAATCCAAGCACTCGGCTATCGAGCGAAAGATTGAGCAGAACCTTGTTATCGCCTGTCGATACGAATCGCACCAGGAGCAAACTGGCCCAGCGCGCAAATGCAATCCCCATCAAGGCGCCCGTGCTAGACAGCAGAAAGCTTTCCGTCAGCACCTGCCGGATCAGCCGCGCGCGGGTTGCTCCGAGCGACAAACGCACCGCGATTTCTTTTTGCCGCGCCGCCGCACGCGCCAGCATCAGGCTCGCTATGTTCGCGCAGGTGATCAGCAAAACGATTCCCGCGATCGCCATCAGGATTTCCAGCGGACGGACGTAACGCATTCGCAGCCCAAATGGATCGTTCGGCCCCGTGGCCACGCGGCGCGTGGCAAATGTCGATTGCAGGAAGTTTTTTTGCTCATCCGCAGAAAGGCGCGGCGGAAGCGAATCGGCGTAAATTTGCGGCGCGAGCACTCTCAATCGGGCCGTGGCTTGTTCCAGGCTGGTTCCGGGCTTCAGCCTTCCGGCAACTTTCAGCCACCAGACCGCGCGATTGTCGAGCCGCGAATCCTTCCCGCGCAGCGCCGCCTCGGCGCACAGCGGCAGGGCCACGTCGAATTTGTCGCCCACTTCCATCCCAAAGAAACTTGCCGGAGCCGCGCCAATCACGGGGAAAGAATGGCCGTCGATTCGAATCAAGCCGCCAATCGCGCTTTGCGCTCCCGCGAAATGTTGCTGCCAGAAGCTGTATCCCAGCACTGCCACGCCGCTGCACCCGCGCCGGTCATCCGCAGCGGTGAAGACGCGCCCGGCTGCCGGTTGCACTCCCAGCGCGTTAAAAAATTCGCCGCTGGCCCACAATCCCCGAACGTATTGCGCTTCCCCGCCATCCGCGAGATCAAATTTCCGCGCCCGCCATGCGAATGCGCCGGAAAACACATCCTGCCGGTCGCGCACCTTCTCCCAGGTGGGATTCGTAAATGACGGAAAAGAATCGCTAGCTTGGCCGGGCGAGGCTTGCATCAATTGCACCAATTCTTCGGGCTTCTCTACCGGCAACTGGCGCAGCAACACGGTATCAATCAAACTGAAAATCGCGGTGTTGGCGCCGATTCCCAGCGCCAGGGAAAGCAGCGCGACCGCCGTGATCGCCGGAGTCTTCGCCAGAATGCGAATTGCAAATCGAACATCCTGCAGCAGGTGATCCAACAGGGGAACTGCGCGGCGGTCGCGAACCATTTCCTTGGCCTGTTCCACTCCGCCCAATTGAATCAAGGCCCTGCGGCGCGCCTCAGCCGGATCCATTCCGCGGCGCACATGGTCATCGATGTGCATCTGCAAATGGCTCTCCAACTCGGCCGCGAGTTCGCGATCGCGTCTTTCTCGATGAAACAATCCGGCCAAGCGCAAAATCCAGCCGCGCAATCCACGCATTGCCTAAGACTCCTCTCGCGGCGCAAGAAACCGCGCTAGAATCGCGGTGGCCTGCTCCCAATCTTTCTCCTCGCGTTCCACTTGTTTCTTTCCGGCTCGCGTCAGCTTGTAATATTTCGCCTTCCGGTTGTTATCCGACTGGCCCCACTCGGACGAGATGTATCCTTCCTGCTCCAATTTCAAAAGCGCCGGATACAGCGTCCCGTAATTCACCGACAACAAATCGCCGCTGGTCTGCTCGATGCGTCGGGCAATTCCATATCCATGCAGCGGCCCCATCGATTCCAGCGTCTTCAGCACCATCAGCGCCAAAGTCCCCTGCCACACATCTGTTTTCCCGCTCATTCCGCCCCCTATGGGTTTCCCATAGCAAATTGCCACACTCCCTATGGGAAAGCAATATGAAGTTATTTCCTTAGACGGCGCCAACCCAAAAAAGTCTTACATCCCCGAGAGGTGCCCCATCCTTTCCAGCATCACCGGAAAGGGTGGGGTTCTTTGCATTCCGTTCAGTTCGTGTTTGCTGCTCACGATTCTGCGCTGAAATCGTCTACCTCTTGAGTCTCAAAACATGATGATCACTCGACGAGAAGCGGTTCGCCGCCTGGGATCGGCCACTGCGTGCTTTGCAGCAGCGGGGATCGGGCTCGGTTTTTCAACCGCGGCAAGTGCCGGTGCGGCTGCCGCGAAAGAAAGTTCCACTCCGCCCCTGGCGCCGGGCGCGCCCTCCTCTCCGGAGCGGATCGCCCTGATTGAGGCGTTCCAGAAACAATCCGAGGGGCTGCAGGATAAATTCGAGGCGCGCACGCACAAAAGCGACTGGGTGATGCCCTTCCGCCTGTTCCGGCCCGAGACGGCGCAAAAAGCGGCGCTGGTTGTCTATCTGCACGGGAGCGGCGGCCTGGGCGACGACAACCAGAAACAACTGGGCCTGGGGAATACCTTCGGGACGCGGGTGTGGTTGCTGCCGGAAAACCAGAAGCGTTTCCCTTGCTACGTGGTGGCTCCGCAGACCGACCGTGGGTGGGCGCGGTACGATTTCTCGCAGCAAAGCCAGGGGCCGGCGAAAGTGCTCCCCGGAATGGGAGACGGAACGCGAGTAGCGCTGGAGGTAATCGATGCCTTGCGCCGCGAGTTCGCGATCGATGAGCGCCGCATCTACGTGACCGGGCAATCGATGGGAGGAGCGGGCGTATGGAACATGATCAGCTATCGCCCCCATTTCTTCGCCGCCGCGGCGCCGTGTTGCGGAAGTGTTTCAGCCGATGATGGAACCGGGTCGATTGACACGCCCCTGTGGAACTTCCACGGTGAGTCCGACAAGACCGTTCCGGTCGCCATCTCGCGGGAACGAATCGCGGCAAGGCAAAAAGCGGGCGGGCACCCTCTCTACACCGAATACGCCGGGGTAGATCACAACGTGTGGGAATGGGCGTACACGGAACCGGCTCTTTTGGACTGGATGTTCGCTCAGCGACGTGGAGGTTAAATTGTTTCGCGTTCACAATTCCGGCCTGCGCCGGTGGTGCCTTGTATTGCTCGTTGCTGTGTTGCTTTCGGCGATTCCCACATTCAGCAATCCGGTGGATTCCGGCCAACGCCAAGTGACCAAGCTGGCCGAGGGCGTTTACTCGATCCAGCACAAGCACCTGAATGACGGCAACGTAAACGGAAATACCACCGTGATTATCGGCGATCGGGAAGTATTCGTGGTCGATTCCTGTTACTTGCCCTCCTTCGCGCGCGAAGACATCGCGCAAATCCGCCAATGGACGGACAAACCCATCGGCTATTTGCTGAACACCCATTTCCACAACGACCACAACAACGGGAACAAAACCTACCTGGATGCATATCCTTCCCTGGCCATCGTTGCCCAGGTGGAAACCAAAAAGGATATGGACCTGATTCAACCCGGGAACATCGAGCGAACGCCGAAACGCCTTGCCGCGGCGATTGCCGCCTGGAAACAGGGGAAGAATCAGCAAGGCCGCGCGCTGACGGAAGAAGAGAAAAAACAAGTGCAGGAACTTCTCCCCGGCGTGGAAGAAGAGGAAGCGGAATTCCAGGCGATGGTCTACCAGCCTCCCACTCTCACCTTTACGGACAAGCTGGATATCGATCTTGGAAACCGCGAAGTGCAAGTGCTGCACCTGGGGCGGGGAAATACTCCGGGAGATGCCATCGTGTATCTGCCGAAGGAAAAAATCCTGGTGGCGGGAGATCTGCTGGTGCACCCGATTCCGTATACCTTCGATGGCTACCCTGCGGAGTGGGCTCAGACTCTGCGCAACATGTCGCAACTGGATGCCGAAATTATCGTACCGGGCCACGGGCCGGTGTTGCGCGGCAAGGATTTCCTGAATCTGATGATCGACTTGCTGCAAAGCTCGGTCGACCAGATGCGCGCGCGAATCCGGCAGATCGGGCATCCCGGATTCCACTCGCTGGAAGATGTAAAGAACTCGGTGGATTTATCGCCATTCCGCCAGAAATTCGCGGGCGAGGATCAAGAACTCCAGGCGGAATTTGACGATATGGCGATTCACCTGGTGAAAATCACTTTCAACGAAGCGGCACTGCGTTGAAGCGGCCAATTTAGGAAGGGCCACACATATGCGAACCATCTCAGCGCTTCTCCTTCTGGGTTGTATAGGGTTCAGCCAGGATTTTGGTTCGAAACTGGTTGCGCAATCCACCGGGCCGAAGATGATGCAGGCTGCCACGCCTGGACAGACGCCCCAAGCGCTTTCCGTTCCTTCGGACTCGCCGCGTTGGGATCTGCAAGGACAAGCCAAAGCGGCTGAATATCAAGGGCGCAAATGCATCTACCTCGATGGCGGCGCGGCAATTTTGAAAGACTTTGAAATGCGCGACGGCGTGATTGATGTGGATGTGGCAACCCCGGCGATCCGCGGTTTTTTCGGTTTCGACTTTCGGATCGCTCAAGACGGCGCCAATTATGAAGAGGTCTATCTTCGCCAGCACAAGTCCGGCCTTCCGGACGCCATGCAGTACACCCCGGTTTTCAATACCGGCCGCAACTGGCAAATCTACAATGGGCCAGGCTTCACCGGCGCAGTCGATATCCCAAAAGATGTCTGGTTCCACTTGCGTCTCGAGGTAGTGGGCGCGCAAGCAAAACTCTATATCAAGGATATGGATAAGCCCGCGCTGGTGATGAACGATCTGAAGAGCGGCATTCAGAAAGGCCAGGTGGCGCTGTATGTCCTTACAGGCGCAACCTATTTCTCGAATTTTGAAATACGTACAACGCCCGATACGCCTTGGGAGCGTCACCTGCCGCCGATGCCGCTGGACACTCTGACCAAGTGGAGCCTTTCGCCTTCCTACGACGCGGCTGCACGGAAACTGGAGCGTCCGCTTTCGCAGTCCGAGAGCGGCGCCATCCATTGGCAGGATGTGGAGGCCGAGCCGCCAGGATTTGTGGTGATCTATCGCTATCGCGAGGCCCCGCATCCCAGGGTCACGTTCCAGGGCGATTTTTCAAAGCGCCTGGAACCCCAGCCGGGAATGAAAGTGATCTATGCGCGGACCAACATCGAATCGGACCGCGACCAGGTGAAAAAGCTTTACATCGGCTATAGCGACGATGTCAGCGTGTTCTTGAATGGCAAGATTCTCTACACCGGCCGCAGCGCCCAGGGATTCCGCGACCCCGGGTTCCTTGGCATCGTCAATCCGGAAAACGATGCCGTCTACCTTTCCTTGAAGAAGGGCAGCAATGAACTGATGCTGGAGCTAAGCGAACTCGGCGGCGGATGGGGATTCATTTGCCGCTTAGCGGACCTGGAAAACTGACCTCGCGCAGCGGTGATCGAGAACGGCATCCACCGTTTGCTTTCACACTTTGCCCACAAGGCTCCGCTTGATGTTCCGAATTTCGCTCTCATCCCGTTTGTAGAATGTCCACTGTTTTAGCCGCTTCGACCGTAGCAATCCCGCCCTTACCAGGATTCCCAAATGTTCACTCGCCGTGGGTTGGCTCACGCGCAGTTTGCGCGCGATCAGCACTCCGCACACGCCGTCCTTTACCAGGTCCCCATCCCTTTGCGGCGGAAAATATTTCCGGGGATGTTTCAGCCAATCCAGGATTTGGAGCCGCCGCTCGCTCGCCAGCGCCCGTAAAATTCGTTCCGCATTCATATAGACAATTAGCCAACTCCCTTAGTACAATACTCCAGGCAGGCAAGGATTTGCAAGCGAGGCAGCGGGCCACACTTTTGGATTTCTTTCGAATTTTTGGATTGCTTTCGAATTTCGTTGCGCCGCGCGGACGCAGCGCATTCCGCGCTGTCAATCTGAGCCCCGTTTTCCGGGACGAAGAATCTCTCCCCGCCTTTGCCGTTCGCGCCGGCATGGAAAAGGACGCCTGAAAATGAGTCAGCCTCAAATCGATCCAGCGCAAATTTCCGCCACCTACCAGATCATCCGGCCCTTCATCCGCAAAACTCCAGTTCTCGAAGTTTCCGCCGCCGATTTCGGCCTCGATGCAAACAGTCTGTTTCTGAAACTCGAATTGCTGCAGCACTCCGGCTCGTTCAAAGCCCGCGGCGCCTTCGCCAACATGTTGATCCGCACCGTCCCGCCCGCCGGAGTGGTTGCCGCTTCCGGCGGAAATCACGGAGCCGCCGTAGCCTACGCCGCGCACAAGCTCGGCAAGCCCGCAAAAATTTTCGTGCCCACCGTCGCATCGCAGGCAAAAACCGAAAGAATTCGCGGCTATGGTGCGGAACTCGTCGTCCAGGGCGATCGTTATGACGACGCGCTGGCCGCCAGCCTGCGATGGGCCGCCGAATCAGGCGCGCTGCAATTGCACGCCTATGATCAAATCGAAACGCTTCTGGGTCAGGGATCAGTCGGACTGGAATTTGAACAGCAAGTTCCCGATCTCGATACGCTTCTCGTCTCCGTCGGAGGCGGCGGCCTGATTGGCGGAATCGCCGCGTGGTATTCCGGCCGCGTCAAGATCATCGGCGTCGAACCGGAAGCGGCGCCCACTCTTGCCAAAGCTCTGCAGGCCGGCAAGCCGGTTGATGCGCCCGCCGGAGGCATCGCCGCCGATTCTCTCGCTCCCAAACGTGTCGGTGAAATTATGTTTCCGATTGCCCAGGCAAGCGTCGATCGCGTCGTGCTGGTTTCAGACGAAGCGATCGAACAAGCGCAAAGCGCGCTCTGGAACACTTTGCGAATTGTCGCCGAGCCGGGAGGCGCCGCAGCCTTCGCCGCTCTTCTTTCCCGCCGCTATCAGCCCAAGCAGGGCGAACGAATCGGAATTCTGATTTGCGGCGGCAACACCACTGCCGTTGATTTCAAGCATCCCGCCAAGAAGAGCGTCTAGTTCCACGCTTCCAATGAAAAAGGGCCGCGAGCTGCTGCGGCCCTTCGAGACCCAATCAATTTGCCGGCTACTGCTTGTCGTAAACCGCCGTGCTGCTCACCTTCATGCCCATGGAATCAGTTCCGTTGATGGTGACCGTCCGGGTTTTACCGTCCGCGGAGATAACCACGGTGCCGGACAGGTTGACCTTCCCGCCCTTCTTGTCACTCAGCTTCAAGGTATGTGCGTTGACCCGTGTGTATGACCGCGTGTCCGAAGCCGGATCACCGGTCACTGGGTAATCTTTGCCATCGAACTTGCCAGTCCATTCATTATGCGTTGGCTTGCCGTCCCCGCCAACACCGTCCACGGTAACTTTAATGCTTTCGCCCGCCGCCTCGTATACGACGGTGGTATTTTTCCCTGCTCCGGGGACGAGCTTGGATTTGGCTTCATTCAGCTTCCAGGTGCCCATCATCGCATCGGCTGCGAAGCACACCGAAGCGGAAGCCAACAACGCCGTTAGAGAAAGCAAAATCGTCCATCTCTTCATTCGATCTCCTTTTTGTTTTTTCCGGGGTTTAAAGTCGCCACGGATTGTACACCCGTATTGGCCTCGGTGCATTGCTCGCAGCACGGATCTCCGCCACTCTGGGTGTGTTGCAGAAAAGCGGCGCGGCGCCGAGCCGTGCGGAGTCACCGGGCCGGCTGCTATTTTTTTGAGACTTGTTTGTACCCGTCGATCACCTTTGGTAGCATCCTCGCATCTTCCGGGAGGAAACATGTTCCGCAAGGTTTCGCTTGTGCTGGTAGTCTTCGCGCTTCTGGCATTATCTGGAATATCGCGGCCGCAAGCAGCGCCGCGCTCCGCGATGGGAGATGCCTGGTCGTTTGCCGTCTCGGGCGATTCGCGCAATTGCGGCGACGTTGTGATGCCTGGAATCGCCGCAAGCGCGCTGCAGCAGCACCCCTCCTTTTATTGGCATCTGGGTGATTTCCGCGCGATCTATAAATTTGATGAGGATTTCCTGCACGAACCCGAAAACCGTGCCCAGCCGGTCACCGTCAGCTCTTACCTGGGCTCGGCCTGGGAAGATTTCATCGCCAATCAGATTCAGCCTTTCGGCGATCTTCCCGTATTTCTTGGTATCGGTAATCACGAACTCATCTATCCCAAAACGCGCCAGGACTACATCCAGCAGTTCGGCGACTGGCTTTCCGTTCCGATCCTGCGCGAACAACGCTTGAAGGACACCCCCAACGATCACCGGCTGATGACCTATTATCACTGGGTGGAGAAAGGCGTGGATTTCTTCAACCTGGATAACGGCTCACTGGACCAGTTCAGTCCGCAGCAAATTACCTGGTTCGAGCAGGTTCTCAATCGCGATAATCACGATTCTTCCATCACCACCATCGTCGTCGGACTGCATCGCGCCCTTCCCGACAGCATCTCGCGCGATCACAGCATGAATGAATCCTTGGATGGAACCGAGAGCGGGCGGCAGGTTTACAACGATCTTCTGCAGTCTCGAAATCAGTATCACAAGAAGGTCTATAACCTTGCCAGCCATCAGCATTTCTACATGGCGAATATCTTCAACACGCAATATTGGAACAGCCACGGCGGCGTTCTTCCCGGCTGGATCGTGGGCACCGCCGGCGCTGTTCGTTACCCGCTATCCCCGAATTGGGATGACGCGCGAGCCGCAAAAACCAACGTGTATGGGTATCTGCTTGGCGCCGTCACCGCGAATGGCGAGATTGATTTCCAGTACCACCAGATCGAAGAATCCGATGTGCCCGCTCCGGTGGTCAGCCGCTACACGCAGGAATTGGTGCACTGGTGCTTCGCGGAAAATAGCAACGTTCCGAAGGATTCGACTGCCGGAAAATAAGTGAAATCGCCACCGGCGATGCGCATGGCAAAAACTCTCACCAAGCTCGAGCGCATCCTGAACCACCTGGAGAAACGCTACGGCCCGCCGGATGCATTGCCGGTCACCGATCCACTTGAAATCATATTGTTCGATACCGTGGTGTATCTCGCCGGCGGTGAGAAGCGCTCGGCTGCATTTGCAGCGCTGAAGAAGCGCGTTGGCCTGCAACCGGAAAGGATTTTGGCCGCGCCTGAGGCAACGCTCGTCGAAATTGCCGGCATGGGTGGCATCGTCCCGAAGATCAGCGCCGGAAAGCTCCGTGAAGTTGCGGCCATT
Source organism: uncultured Acidobacteriota bacterium (assembly GCA_963756355.1). GTDB lineage: Bacteria > Acidobacteriota > Terriglobia > Acidiferrales > UBA7541 > JBGPTK01. Next base: position 407,214 of record CAVWOD010000010.1, read on the forward strand.
GCGCTGGAAAAATTCGGCGGCAACCTAAAGACTGCACTCGAACTGCCGCTCAAGCAGGCGCGCAAGGCATTGAAGCAATTTCCGGGCGTGGGCGATCCGGGCGCGGAGAAAATTCTGTTGTTTACCGGCACTCAGCCCGTCTTCGCCATGGATTCCAATATCCTGCGCGTAGTGTGCCGGCTCGGCTTCAGCGTGGAAACCAAGAACTATTCGGCAAGCTATCGCGCGGCCCAGCAATCGCTCACTCGAGAGATTCCCGCGAATTGTGATGCGCTGATTCGCGCCTACCAATTGCTGCGCCGGCACGGCAGGGAAATTTGCAAACGCTCGAAACCGCTGTGCGAAGCTTGTCCCCTCCAGCGCGACTGCGATTATTTTCGCAATTCGTTCCGCGGAGATATCTCCGCCACGCAAAACTGAATCTGTTTCTCGCCGCCTTCGCCTGCGGATAGCTTGTTTCCAATCGAAATTCGGTCTCTTTCCTTCTTGGCTGCTTCCACAACCTTCTTGCTTGTAATGGCGGCGGCACGGGTAGAGAATGCGGGCATCAAACAGCCTGGGGGGGCAGGCCGGAAGTTTGCTTTGCCTCGAGGTGTGGGCGCTCGAAGCAGGAAGAAGGAGAAAAAAAGTGCTAAGAATCGCCCGACTTCTGGGTTTGGTGTGTGTATCCCTCTTTCTGGCTGCCTCTCTTTCGCCCGCTCGCCTGTCCGCGCAGCCTTCCTCGCGATTCTCGCCGGAAGTCAAAGCGTTCATCCGCGTCGATTCTCCCGTCGTCGCGCTGACTCACGTGCGTGTGATCGATGGCAGGGGCTCCGCGGCCGTCGAAAATCAAACCATCCTGATTGCGGAAGGAAAAATTCAATCCGTCGGCGCTGCTGACAAAATTTCCGCGCCCGCGGGGGCGCAGGTTCTCGACCTCTCCGGCTATACCGTGATTCCTGGCCTCGTCGGAATGCACGAGCACATGTTTTATCCATCCGGCGGCGGCACGTTTATTTACAACGAGCAGGGCTTCAGTTTTCCGCGGCTGTATCTGGCCGGCGGGGTCACCACGATTCGCACCGCTGGAAGCATCGAACCGTACACCGACCTGGAATTGAAAAAAATGATTGATGAAGGGAATTTTCCCGGCCCAAAAATCCACGTCAGCGGGCCCTACCTCGAAGGCACGGATTCCTTCACTCCGCAAATGCATTCGCTTACCGGGCCCGAGGACGCGCGAAAGATGGTGGAATATTGGACCGCGGAAGGGGCCACCTCGTTCAAAGCGTTCATGCACATTACTCACGCCGAGCTGGGCGCCGCGATTGAAGCCGCGCACAAGCATGGAATCAAGGTTACCGGCCATCTTTGTGCCGTGGGGTTCCACGAAGCCGTCGCTATCGGAATCGATAACCTGGAGCACGGCCTGTTGGTGGACACGGAATTTGATCCTGGAAAAACTCCCGACGTCTGCCCTTCGCAGGACCTCACGGCTGCGACAATCGCAAAAATCGATGTGGAAAGCGCTCCGGTGCAGGATTTGATTCATGATCTGGTGGCGCACCACGTGGCCATCACTTCTACGTTTCCTCCCTTTGAAACGTTCGCTCCCAACCGGCCTCCGCTCCAGCAGCGCGTGCTCGACGCCATGATTCCCGAAGCGCGCGTGGATTTTCTTTCCACCCGGGCGGTGATCGCGCAGAGCGCCAATTCTCCCTGGCCCGTGCTTCTGCAAAAAGAAATGCAGTTCGAGCGCGATTTCGTAAAAGCCGGAGGATTGCTGATGGCCGGAGAAGATCCCACCGCCTACGGCGGAACCCTGGCCGGATTCGGCGACCAGCGCGAAGTGGAGCTGCTGGTGAAAGCGGGATTCACTCCGGTGGAGGCGATCCAAATCGCCACCGCGAACGGCGCCGAATTTCTGGGCGAAGCGGATCAGCATTGGCGCGATTGCGCCGGGAAAATCCGCGGATCTGGTCCGTAATTCACGGCGATCCTTCCAAAAATATCAATGATATCGAAAAGGTCGAAATCGTTTTCAAAGACGGCATCGGCTACGACTCGCCGAAATTAATCGAATCCGTCCGCGGCATGGTAGGCCTGCACTAAGTTCGCCAGCCGCTTTCCAGTTTCCGCGGCCGAAAAGCAAGCGCACGTCAAATGGAACGCAAGGAAGAAAGCGCGGAGTGCGCGCACCCGATATGGGTGTGCAACTCCTTCGGAGGACGTCGTGAAGAATGGTGCTGTTCTGCTTCTGGTTTTTCTGTGCGTTTCTGGTGTAGCGGCGCAGGCTCAAACTCCTGCCAAGGCTACCACTGACACATCCTCAACTGTAACGGCGGGCACGCAAAGCCCTGCGCCGGTTCCTGCTCCAGCGGCCGGAGTGCCTGCCGCGGTGCTGGTCACGCCGGCGCCCACCCCAATCAAGCCTGCCGCGCCGGCGCCTGAGCGGCGATGGCTTTTCCCAAAAGATTCGGTGCGCGGTTACATGGATTTTGCGATTGCGCCGCCGCACAATGAGCCCGACCTGGGCCGCTGCGAACCGTTCACCGATCCTTGCCGTGCTTTTGCGCGCTACGTCCTGAGCGGATACGTGGAGTTTCAGCCATTCGCGCGCGGGCCGCTGAAACATTTTTATTCTTTCTTCGAGCCGCGCGCGTGGTTCGGCAGCACGCTGCCCCAGCGGGATTACACCTGGGGCGGAAATCCGATCGCGCTCGAGCGTATTGTAGGAATGGGAATTGAATTGCCGAAGAATTTCGAATTTCGGCTGACGAATCATGCCGTCACTTCGTTCGGACAATACGCGAACAAATTGAGCATCACCGATGGCGGGCCGGATAAGCCTCTCGGCAGATATTCCACCGTGGGAGTGCGCTGGTATTTTGGAGGGTATGGACGCCGCTCGGGCTCCTGGTAAAATCTTACGGAGAGGTGAATCGTGGCCACGCCGACCGAAAGCAAGCAGCCAACGCCAGAATTGTTTTTCCAGACGTTGAATGGCTACCAGCGCACCGCCGCGCTGACGGCCGCCATCGAACTGGAAGTTTTTACCCGGATCGCGGAAGGAGCGGATACGGCCGCGACGCTGGCGCTAAAATGCAATGCGGCAGAACGCGGAATCCGCATCTTGTGCGATTTTCTAGTGGTGATTGGATTCATGACCAAGGCCGGAAACCGTTACGCGCTCACGCCGGATTCGGCGGCATTTCTCAACCGGCAGTCGCCGACGTATCTGGGAGCCACGGCTGGATTCATGGCCGCGCCGGCGATACAAGAAAATTTCCGAAATCTTGCCGCTGCGGTACGCAAAGGCGGTTCAGTGGCGGACCAATCCGTGCTGGAGGCGGCGCATCCCATGTGGGTCGAGTTTGCGCGATCGATGGCGCCGCTGATGGCGATGCCCGCGCAATTCATTGCCACCATGCTGGAAGCGGATGCCGGCAGGAACTGCAAAGTGCTGGACATTGCGGCGGGCCATGGCGTCTTCGGAATTACACTGGCGAAACGCAATCCCCAAGCGGAGATTGTGGCGGTGGATTGGCCAAACGTACTCGAGGTGGCGAAGGAAAATGCACAGGCGGCGGGCGTGACCGCGCGGTATCGCACTTTGCCGGGAAGCGCATTCGACGTGGAATTCGGGACGGGCTACGACGTGGCGCTGCTGACAAATATTCTTCACCACTTCGACATCCCCTCGTGTGAAACCTTGCTGCGCAAAGTCCACGCAGCGCTTGCGCCAGCAGGGCAGGCGGTGGCGCTGGAATTTGTTCCAAACGAAGACCGCGTCTCGCCGCCGGTTGCGGCGACCTTCAGCTTGACGATGCTGGGAAATACGCCGGGAGGCGACGCGTACACATTTTCGGAATACCAGCAAATGCTGAGCAACGCCGGATTTTCAAGCAGCGAACTCCGGCCGCTGCCGCCGACGTTCGAACAGGTCGTCATCGGACACAAATAGCCCGCAGCCTTCAGCTCTTTCCAGTTGTGAACGCGAGCGAGAGAAGAGTCTTTTGCTCGACTTCGTGGGCTTTGTGCGAGCCGGTGGCGGGGGTGGCGCTGGCGGAACGTTTTACGGAACGAACGGGAATATCGCGGGCGATCCGTTCGATCTTGCGGATGACGAAGGCCAGCGCGCCCATGTTGGCGGGCTCTTCCTGCACCCAAACGATTTCGCGCGCGCCGGGATAGCGGCCGACGGCCGAGGCGAGATCCGCTTCAGGGAAAGGATAAATCTGTTCGAGAAAAATGATCGCGGTTTCCTGGTCCTTGCGGCTTTTGCGCTCGGCGATCAATTCGTGCCCGATTTTTCCGGAGCAAACCAGGATGCGCCGCCCGAGAACCGTTTCGCGCTCGGGAATCACGTTCAAAAATCGCGGCCGCGAAAAATCGGCGAGCGAAGAGGATGCCGCGGGATTTCGCAACATGCTCTTGGGCGTGAAGACGACCAGCGGCTTGCGCCATTTGCGCAGAGACTGGCGGCGCAGCAGGTGGAAATATTGCGCGGCGGTGGAAGGCTGGCAGATTTGAATATTGTCGCGCGCGGCTAGTTGCAGGTAGCGCTCGATGCGTCCGCTGGAATGTTCCGGGCCCTGGCCTTCGTAGCCGTGGGGGAGCAGCATTACCACTCCAGACAGCAGGCCCCATTTATCTTCTCCGGCAACCATGAACTGATCGATGATCACCTGGGCGCCGTTGGCGAAATCACCGAATTGCGCTTCCCACAAAACCAGGGCTTCGGGATAATCGCGGCTGTAGCCATATTCAAAGCCAAGAACGGAAGCTTCGGAAAGAGTGGAATTGTAGGCTTCGAAACGGGCTTCGCCGGGCGCGACGTGCTCGAGAGGAACGTAGGTTTCTTCCGTTTCGATATCAATCAGCGCGGAATGCCGCTGATTGAATGTTCCGCGACGGCTGTCCTGCCCGCTCAATCGAACGGGGATTCCCTGCCGCAAGAGCGAACCGAAGGCCAGAGCTTCCGCCATTCCGTAATCCACAGGGCGCTTGCCGGCGCCCATTTCGGCGCGCTGTTCGAGCAGCTTTTTCACTTTCGGATGAATGTGGAAACCATCCGGATAGCTGGTAAGCGTTTCCGAAAGTGAACCGATTTCCGCGGCGGAAATTCCGGTGTCCACTTCCAGCGCCGGATTGAAGCGGCCGCCTTTGAAACCTTCCCAATAGGCCGGGAGAGTTCGCATGGACGGATTTGTTTCCAGCTCTTCCGCCTTTTTCTGGGCGACGCCGAATTCCGCGCGAATTTTCTCGACGTTGGTTTGCGGATCGATTCCGAATTTCCGTGCATAGAGTTCCCACACGGGGGCGCGGGCTTCGATTTTGCGGTAACGAATCGGCTGGGTGATGGTGGGGTCGTCCACTTCGCTATGGCCATGCCTGCGGTAACCGATCAAATCCACTATCACCGTGCTGCCGAATTCGTAGCGGTATTCCAGAGCCATACTTCCGACGCGCACCACGGCATCGGGATCCTCGGAATTCACGTGAAAAATGGGGACGGGCAACCGTTTGGCCAGATCGGAAGAAAATCGCGAGGAGTGCAATTCTTCCGGCCCAGTCGTAAATCCAATCAAGTTGTTGACGATGATGTGGACAGCGCCGCCAACCGTGTAGCCATCCACACCCACAAAATTCAGCGTCTCCGCCAAAATTCCCTGGCCCGCAAAGGCCGCGTCGCCATGCAGAAGAATGGGCAATATTTTTTCCTGGCCCTCTTCGCCGATGCGGTCCTGCTTGGCACGAGTGCGGCCCAGCGCCACCGGATCGACGGCTTCCAGATGGCTGGGATTCGAGACGAGGTGAATTTCCAAATCCTTTCCGGAGGAAGTGTGGTAAGCGCCGGTGGCGCCGATGTGATACTTCACGTCGCCGCCGCCCAGAACGCTGCGCGGATCGACGTCTTCGAATTTCGCGAAGACTTCTTCGGGTTTGCGCCCCACGATTTGAACCATCACGGTAAGGCGTCCGCGATGGCTCATGGCGATGACGCTTTGCTGGACACCTTGCTCCCCCGCACCATCGAGAACTGCGTCGAGGAGCGGAATCAGCGAGGCCACGCCTTCGAGGGAATATCGTTTGGTTCCCAGGTAGCGCGTCTGCATCACCTGCTCGAATAATTCGGCGCGAATCAGGCGGTCGAGAATACGCGCGCGGTCGGGAGCGGGAGTTTCCGTTTCCATGCGCTGCTGAATCCAGCGGCGTTTCTCAACGTCGGGAATGTGCATGAATTCGGCGCCGATGGTGCCGCAGTAAAAGCGGCGAGCTTGTTCGGCAGCCGGGCCGGCCAGGTCAGCTCGGGCAGATTGGCAGGCAGCAAATCGCCGAGCGGATCGAGGTCGGCCTGGAGATACCCCCAACGGCGGAACGCGTCGAAAATCAGCTCGCGATTTTCTTTTTGCAGAGTCGGACTCACATTGGCCATGGGATGTCCGGATGACTATAGCTTAGAGCGAATTCCGGCTGCTGGGACGATCGAAAGCGGGAGAAACCGCCAAAAATTGAGAGATTTCGGCGGAGGAAAATGGCATCACCAAACGAGCTGATATAGGAGCGATTAGGAATTTGTATCTCACTGTAATTCAAGGGCTTACTTAAAAATGACTGTATTCGGTATTGGTGATTAGCGAATCGCTTCGCTGAGGAATCATCCGCGGAATAATGGCGCCGCACTTCGTTGCCATTCGCCGCGTTTCGCCATCTCCGACGCATGCATGCCCCTCTCTATTGGATAGCATGGATTGGTAAAAATGCAAGGGGTGTGCCTGTGGTGTTTGGGGGGTGTCGTTGAGTGAGAACCAAATACGGAAAGGCAAGACAGGATTTACCGCAGAGGCGTCTATGAAAGCGTCGGTGTTGTCAACAGACACCCGTGCGGTGACGAGTTTGTGGCTCGTTGTTTTATCCACAGGATCTTTTCGCTGGCCGACCAAGGCTCGCTTCCTTCGAATCCTGCGGTGGTTTGCTCCACCAGCCATCTATTCGGTCTGAACCGCGACCACGATTCACTGCGAACTCCCTCCTAGCTGCGGAGGGAGGCAGGGTGCCCAATCACAGAGTCGATGAGTGCACCAGCCTCTGCCCGAGCGGCCCTGCATCGGAGCCAGCAGCTGCGGGGGCGTTTTTCGCTTCGAATTCCCGCAACCGCCAGTACAACTTCACCGCCAACTTCCTGGCCACCGCCACGGCGGCGATCTTCGGTCCGCGGCGGAAGGCCAGCCGCCGATAGACCCGCTGTAGTTCCGGATCTTTCCGTACGGCCACCCAAGCCGCTTCGACCAGCAACCAGCGCATCATGCGGTTGCCCTGCTTGCTGATGTGGCCGAATCGCTGCGTCCCGCCGCTGCTGCGTTCGCGGGGATTCAGGCCCAGGTAGCTGGCCACCTGTTTCCCGCGACGAAAACGCTTGGCCGTTCCCAGCGTCAGAACGAACGCCAGGCTCACAATCGGGCCGACGCCGTCCTGCTGCATCAACTCGACCGCGTCGTTGCGAGCGCGAGCTTGCTGCTCGACCTGCCGGGTGAGGTCGGCGATCTGTTCGTCCAAGCCGTCCAATAGACGCAGCAGGTCTTGCCGGCGCTGGGCCGCCCAGCGGTCCAGCGGCAGGGATTCCAACTTCTGTGTTCCCGCCTGCGTCCAGAAGCGCGTGCGGGGAAAGATCCCCTGGCTGCGGGCCAGTGCCGAAAGTTGGTTACGTACCTGCGTGCGCCATCTCACCAGATGGTGGCGATGCACGAGCAGTTGACGCGAGTCCCGCTCGGCCGGTGTGGGAATCCAGATGCTTGGGAAACGATTGCTGAGCAGCAATTCCAACAACTGCCGCGCATCCCGCGCATCCGTCTTCTGCTTCCGCACCACCGAAGCCCGGATCGTGGCCGGATCGCCCACCTGCAACCGGTGCCCGCAGCGGTCCATCAGCCGCTCGAACCACTGCGCCGTACAGCTGGCCTCCATCCCGATGCACGCCCCACGCGGCAGCGACTCGTAGAACGCTTCGGCTTCCTTGGTCTCGTGGCTTAGCCGCCGCTCGATCACCTCGCCCGTCTCCTCGTTCATTGCCGCGACCTGCTGATAGCGCCCATGAAAATCACAACCTATAATCCACATGAGTCGGCTCCTTTCTTGCGAGCCTTGGTCGGTTAGCGCTGCCAAGTGTACTCGCTCGCAAGGAGCCGACGCTTTCATGGCATCACAGAGACGGAATGAGCAAGAAGGGTTGTTTGTGAAATCGGCGAGGACGAACGTGCGGCAGTTGGTTGATGAGGCGTTGCGGGGTTGACGGCGCCTTCCCTGAAGAATTTGAACGGGAGAACTCGAACCGAGTGCTTCACTTCCATTTCGCTGCGATGCTGGAGCAGACTTTTTTGGCGCCAAGCTCACGATGGGCCGGCGCGCTAGGAATTGCAATACGCAGATGGTAGAGTTTGCGTTCTGATTTCCTGGAGGAATCTGACTTATGCATCGTCCGAGCCCGCAAATCGATCCCGGCCCCATTCTGCAGACGGCTTTCGCGTTCTGGTCCTCCAAGGTTCTTTTGACGGCCGTTGAATTCGGCGTGTTCGGCAAGCTCGGCACGCGCCGGTTGACCGGCGCGGAACTGGGCGGAGAACTGGGGTTGCACCCGCGGGGGATCAGCGATTTCTTCGACGCGCTGGTGGCCATGAGTTTTCTGGAGCGCGAAGGCGACGGGCCTTCCGCGAAATACTTCAACACCCCCGCCGGCTCGCTCTATCTCGACAGCAGCAGTCCGCGCTATGTAGGCGGCATCCTGGTGATGCTCAATGAAAGGCTGTTCAAGTTCTGGCACGATCTGCCGGAGGCCCTGCGCACGGGCAAGCCGCAGAACGAAATCAAGCATAGCCAAAAGGGAGTGTTCGAGGAACTCTACTACGAACTGCCAAGACTCGAAATGTTCCTGGGCTCGATGACCGGCCTTTCACGAATTAACTTCGAGGCGTTCGCGGAGAAATTTGATTTTTCAAAATTCAAGACTCTTTGCGACGTGGGCGGAGCGACTGGCCTGCTGTCCATCGAAGCCGCCAAAAAACATCCGCATCTAAAGTGCATTTCGTTCGATCTGCCGCCGGTGGAGCCGATCGCGCAAAAACACATTGCCGCCGCCGGACTGAGCGGCCGGATCAGCACGGCCGCGGGCGATTTTTTCAAAGATCCACTGCCCAAAGCGGACCTAGTCACGATGGGCATGATTTTGCACGATTGGAACCTGGAGAAGAAGATGCACCTGATTCGCTCGGCGTACGATGCCCTGCCGCCGGGCGGAGCGTTGGTGGCGATCGAGGCGCTGATCGACGACGCGCGGCGCGAAAATGTGTTCGGCCTGCTGATGTCATTGAACATGCTGATCGAATTCGGCGACGCGTTCGACTACTCCGGGGCGGATTTCCGTAAGTGGTGCGCGGAAGTTGGCTTCAAACGGTTTGAGGTGCTTCATCTTGCAGGCGCGTCCAGCGCTGCAATCGCCTATAAATAACAGTCCCACGCCTCGCGGAATGAATTTCGTTTCAAAATGTCGGGCTACAAAAGATTAAGAACCCCACCCTTTCACAAAACGAAAGGATTGATTGGATAAGAACGAAGGCTCGATCTTCGCGAACCCAGGTAATCTGTAGTTGGAGGACCAAGAAACCTGGGAAGGAAGAAGGAGCCTTCGATGATGCTTATTGGATGCGATTACCACCCCAGTTGGCAACAGATTTCTTGGTTGAACCAGGAAACGGGAGAGACCGGAGAGAAGAAGCTGGTGCATGCCACGGGAGAAGCGGAGAAGTTTTACAAGCAACTGGCGGCGCCGGCGCGGATCGGCATGGAATCGACCGGGAACTGCCAGTGGTTTGTGGAAATGGCCACGGCGGCGGGACACCAAGTGTGGATCGGAGACGCGGCGAAAATCCGGGCCAGCGACGTACGGCAGCAGAAGCACGACAAGCGCGATGCCGGGTTGCTGTTGCAGTTGTTGCGGGAAGGACGGTTTCCGCGGATCTGGACGCCTTCGAGCGAGCAGCGGGATCTGCGGCAGTTGCTGATTCACCGCCACAAACTGGTGCGGTTGCGGGCGCAGGCGAAGAATGAATTGCAGCACCTGGCGATGAACCAGGGAGTGCAAAAGCAAAGACGCCTGTGGAGCAAAGCAGGACAGAAGCTGCTGCTCGAGCTTCCACTCCAGCCGTGGGCCAGCCGGCGGCGCGAGGATTTGTTGAGCGTGATGGAACTGCTCGACCAAAAGATTCTCTCGCTGGATCTGGCAGTGAAGGAAGCGGCCGGGAAGGATTCCAACGCGCGGCTGTTGATGACGCAGCCGGGCGTGGGGCCGATTACTTCCATGGCGTTTGTGCTGACGATGGGAGATGTTTCGCGTTTTCCGCGCGGCAAGCAGGTGGCCAGTTACCTGGGACTGATTCCGCGGGAGTACAGTTCGGGCGGACATCAGCGCTTCGGTCCGATCAGCAAACAGGGCAACCGGTTCATGAGGATGTTGCTGGTGGAAGCGGCACAGGTGGCGGTGCGCTGCGATCCGCAGTTTCGTTCCGAGTATTTGCACCGCTGCCACAGCAAGCCAAAAGGCGTGGCCAAAGTGGCAGCGGCGCGAAAGTTGGCCATACGACTCTACTGGATGCTGCGCACGCAAAAGCAGTATTCGGAGATCGTTTCGATCGAGAGCAGCTCGCGGGTGCCCCTGGTCGTCCGCTGCGAGGCGGATGGACCGAAGCATTGATTGGGCGCTCTCGTCCCGAAGCAAATCGGGATTCGCATTGAAGAATCATGGTCGACGTTGCGGCCGTATCGATGGTTGGTGAAACGATTGGTTTCACCGGGAAATGATTCACCGTGAGATTTCCAGAGTCTTGGTCCTCTAGTTTCTCTGGCGACCACGCGGTGCTAAAAACACCGGACGGCACATCTGCGTATTGACAACGCCTTCGTTCTTATCGAGGGGCACCCTCCGGAAAAAACCTAGCTTCATGGAACGGGTTGTTGTGCTACTCGCGCCGTGGGTGGGGATCTCTCCTACTCGAAGGCGGGGGATGCCATTAAGATTGCGGGATGGCGCTTTCTGCCCAGAACCGGATGGTGGCCAAATCTACCGGGATTGTGATGGCTGGGGTGTTACTCAGCCGGATCCTGGGATTTGTGCGGGAATGGACTGTGGCGCACCAGATGGGGTCGAACGCGGCGACGGATGCTTTTTATGCCGCGTTTACTTTGCCGGATTTTTTGAATTACCTGGTGGCGGCCGGGTCGCTGAGCGTGACGTTTATTCCAGTGTTTGCGAAATATGTGGCGGAAGGGAAGGAGGACGAAGGGTGGCACGTTTTTTCGACGGTGGTGACGTTCATGGGGCTGGCGGTGACGGCGCTGGTGATTGCCGGAGAGATCTGGGCGGGGAAATTGGTTTCGGCGATTGTGCCGGGATTCAATCCGGCGGAACGGGAACGGGTGGTGTTTCTGACGCGGATCATGTTGCCGGCGCAGATTTGTTTTTACGAAGGGAGCATCCTGAGCGCGGTGCAATACGCGAAAAACCAGTTTGTGATTCCGTCGCTGGCGCCGCTGATTTACAACATCGGAATTATTCTGGGAGGAGTGCTGCTGGCTTCGCGGATCGGGATGACGGGATTCGCGGCGGGCGTGCTGGGCGGAGCGATTGCGGGAAATTTTCTGCTGCAGATTTACGGGGCCACGCGGGCGGGGAGCAAATACCGGCCGTCGCTTGACCTGGGCCATCCTGGATTCAAAATGTTCATCCAGCTGGCGATTCCGATCATGCTGGCGCTATCGCTTTCGTTTACGGACGATTGGATTATTCGCTGGTTTGGATCGTACCTGCAGCCCGCGGCGATTACCTGGCTGAGCTATGCGAAGAATTTGATGCGTGTGCCGCTGGGAGTGGCGGGACAAGCGGTGGGAGTGGCGTCTTTCCCGGTGATGGCGACGCTTTATTCGGAGAAAAAATTCGATGAATTGAACAGCCTGCTGAATTCCACTTTGAAGGCGTTGATTTTCCTACTGATTCCGATTTCGGCGTTGACGATTGCGGAAAGCTCTCCCCTGGTTTACCTGGTTTTTTCGCACACGAAGATGACGGGGGTGGATTTGCAGGCCACGGCGGCGACATTGGCGTATTTTTCGATCGGGATGTTTGCGTGGGGAGCGCAGAATATTCTGGCGCGGGGATTTTATTCGACGCGGAATACCATGACTCCCGCGATTGTGGGAACTTTGTTCACGGTGGTGAATTTGCCTTTGTACTGGTGGCTGGTGCGGCGCGAGGGGCATTTGGGACTGGCGCTAGCCAGTTCGCTGGGAATTATTTTTTATACGGTGGTGCTGTATGTTTTGTTGAACCGGCGGACGGCGAATAAGCAAGCGTGGGCTACGGTGCTGTTTTTTGGGAAAGTTTGTTTGATTTCGGTTGTGGCTGCAGGGATTTGTTTCAAGCTGACAAAGATTTTGGAGTCGCTGATTGCGTGGCACCGGATTACCGGGGCGTTGCTGGTGCTGACGGCGGTGAGTTCGGTGGGGCTGGTGCTGATTGCGATTTTGGCGAAATTGATGCGGATTCGGGAAGTGGATCATTATTTGAAGCGGTTGTGGTCGTTGGTTCCGGCGCGGGGGTGAGGCGTGGCGGTTGGGTGTGCAGGGGCCGGCTTTCCCGCCCCGATGACTTTTATCGGGGAGCCGCGCCCTTTTTTTGTGTCCGGGCACGATGCCAGTTGACCGGGGAACGTAGCGGGTGATATACGGCGTAGGCAAATTAATTGATTCAACCTGGACATTTAAGACTGGGGCGAGATTGAATGCTCCCCGTTTAAGTTCAAGTTGCGCCGACACAGCCAGGAGTGGCTGTGCTACAGGAGAGGACATGCTTGGGAAGAGGATGCTGGCGGTGGGATTGCTGATTGTAGGTTGCGGGATGGCGGCGGCTGTGGGCGCGCAGGGGCTAAGTGGGGGAATGCAAGGGATGCAGGCTGGGATTAGCGCGCAGATGAAAAAGAACAAGGCGGAATTGCGGCAGTACCTTTGGAAGCAGAGAGTGGAAGTGGAATTCAAGGGCGAGGATAAGAGCACGAAGCTGGATCAACTGCATTACGACGCGAGCGGGGAAATTGTGCGCGTGCCGTTGAGCGCGCCGCCTCCCCCTGCCGACAACCAGAAGCGCAGGATCGGCGGGCGCATCAAGGCGAAGAAAGTGGAGGAGTTGAAGGATTACATCCAGCGGCTGATGGCGCGCGTGCAGCGGTACACCGATTTTTCGGGCGGCGATCCCGGGGCGCTGATGGATAAGGCGATGATTGGCAAGGGACAGGGAGCGGATGCCGGGATGATCGTGGTGCATGTGAGCAATTTCGTGATTCCGGGTGATTCGGTGGATATTTCGATCGATCCAGCGACGAAAAAGATGCGCAAGATCGTGATTGCGACGATGCTGGATGAAGATCCGATTTCAGTGAACGCAACGTTTCAGGATTTGCCGAAAGGGCCGACGTATATGGCGAATTCGACGGTGGATTCGCCGAAGAAGGAATTGGAAATTCGGATGCAGAATTTTGATTACACCTTGCTGCCGTAGTTGATGGGCGGAAGGGTCTCCTGAAGGAATCGCTTTTGCTTGGGATTGGACTCTAACTCGGGATGACGGCTGCGCGGGTGCGGAATTTTGATTATGCGCTACTGCCCTAGGCGATTGGGCGGAAGGGTCTCCTGAAGGAATCACTTTTGCTTGGAATCGGGGATCTGCTCGTGATTCCTCGCCCATAAAACGGGCTCGGAATGACGGCTGTGCGGATGCGGAATTTTGATTACACCTTGCTGCCGCAGGGCACAGATGCCACCCTGAAGGGTGGCGCTACACGGGCGTGTAGAATCAAAGCTGGGATTTGAGAGAGGATTCTAAGGTGGCGGCCCAGTGGGAGAGGTGGTTCAGGGAATCGTCGTGGGTGTGGTCGAGTTCGAGGGGCGTGATGGAAATTGCGCCGGCGTGGATGGCGGCGTAATCGCTATCGGGATCGATTCCTTCGGTGATTTGCTGTTCGTGAAGCCAGAAATACATGCGGCCGCGAGGGTCGCATCCTTCCTGCAATAAATTCCTGGTGACTTTCTGGGATTGGCGGGTGAAGCGGACTCCGCCGTTCCAGGGCTGCGGAACGTTTACGTTGAGCAGAATTCCCGGCTGCAATTTTTCTTTCAGCAGCAGCGAGGCGAATTCGCGCGCGAAACGGGCGGCGGGCTCGAAATCAAAATCTTTTCCGCGATGGGCGAGGGAAATGGCGAAGGCGGGGAGGCGGTTGATGGTTGCTTCCATGGCGGCGCCGACGGTGCCGGAGTAATAGACGTTTTCGCCCATATTTCCGCCGCGATTGATTCCGGAGACGACCAGGTCGGGCGGCTGGGGGAGCAGTTTATTGAGGGCGACGATCATGGCGTCGGCGGGAGTGCCGTCGACGGCCCATTCGCGCTCGCATCTTTGCTCGCAGAAAATGGGGCTGCGAAGGGTGAGCGATTGGGCGGCGGCGCTGCGTTCGCGATTGGGCGCGACGACGGTGAGCGTGGCGATGGGCGACAACGCCGCGACCAATGCTCGCAGGCCGGGGGCTTCGATTCCGTCATCATTGGTGATCAAAATGTGCGGCATTTGTTCGAGCGACACAAAACCCTTCAATATTCCGGTATCAGAATTCCCTGTTCAATTTTGGTCGAGAGGGAAAATGGTCGGGACGACTGGATTCGAACCAGCGGCCTCACCCACCCCAAGGGTGCGCGCTACCAGGCTGCGCCACGTCCCGACTGTTCCACGTCTGTCTATGGCAGAAACCAGCGTATCACCTGGGTTCGAGGAGGGTCAAGATTGCGAGGAGTTCTTCGTGCAGATTCAGCAAAAGCTTGCGCTGGGAATGGGAGAGGCCTTCGGTGCGGGACGGCGCGCTGACAAATTCAGGGCGAGTTGCTGGACGAGAGGACGCGGCGCTTTCGAGGGCGCTGCCATTGCGGTTGCCGTTTTCGCCGTGCTGCTGCTCGCTGAGGTGGCGGCGGGCTCCGGCGATAGTGAAACCCTGCTCGTAGAGAAGTTGCTTGATCAGGAAGACGAGCTCGATATCCTCGCGGCGGTAGAGGCGATGTCCCTTGGGGCTTTTTACCGGCTGGAGCGTGGGAAATTCGGTTTCCCAATAGCGCAGGACGAATTGCTTGGTGGCGGTGAGCTTGCTGACTTCGCCGATGCGGTAGAAAGGCTTGTCGGGGACTGCGGTCGCTCTGGTAGCAGCGGTGGCCATTTTGCTATTGGTATCGTAGGCCGATTTCGGGGGATGTCAACCCTCTCGCGAATCTCGAGACAGGAGATTTACCGCAGAGACGCCGAGGCCGCTGAGAGTCCTTGCGCCAAAGCAATTCCGCGCGTCAAGGAAATCGCAGCTCCTTGCGATTTACGTCGACTCCGGATCCCTCACTCCGTTCGGGATGACCGCAAGAGCAACTGGCTAGCGTTCTTTTTTGGCGGAGAGGGGGCGGGTGCGATTGGTTCGCTTTTTTTGGCGTTGGAGGAAATGGATGGGGGCGCCGAGGAAGCCGAAACTGGCGCGGAGCTGATTTTCGAGAAAACGTTCGTAGCTGAAGTGGAGACGGTGCTGCTGATTGGTGAAGAGGATGAAGGTGGGGGGAGCGACGGAGGCCTGAGTGATGTAATAAATTTTGATTTTGCGGCTGGCGGGGGAGGTGCCGCGCTCGAGGTCCACTTCCATCAGCCAGCGGTTCAGCTCGCCGGTCGAGACGCGGCGCTGGCGGGCGGCCGCGACTTTGTCGATAAGGCTAAAAAGACTGTCGGCGTGTTCGCCGGTGAACGCGGAAAGAAAAATGATGGGGACATAATCGAGGAATTTTAATTTGGCGCGGACGATGCGTTCGTAATCCTGCATCAATTTAGCCGGATCGGTGACGGTGCGATTCTTGGGCGGCCGGGCTTGCTTGCTGCGATCAGCGGCGGCTTTCAGCGCCGCTTCCTTGGCCAGGTCCCATTTGTTCATGACGATGATCAAGGAACGGCCGGAATCCTTGGCGTAGCTGGCGATGGTGGCGTCATGCGAAGTAACGCCGAGCGAGCCGTCGACGATCAGCAGCGCGATATCGGCGCGTTCTATTTGCTGGCGGGCCATGATGACGCTTAATTTTTCGGCGATGAGTTTCGTTTTTCCCTTGCGGCGGATTCCGGCGGTATCGAGGAAGCGATATTTTTTGCCATCGTGCTCGACGATGGTATCCACGGCGTCGCGCGTGGTGCCGGGGATGGGAGATACGATGGCGCGCTCGGAACCGACCATGCGGTTCAGCAGCGTGGATTTGCCTACGTTGGGGCGGCCGATGATGGCGATATTGGTTTCCTTGGGCGCTTCGATGGCATCGCCTCTTGGAAAACTTGCGGTGACTTCGTCGAGAAGTTCGTCGATTCCCAGGCCGTGTTCGGCGGAAATGGGAATCACTTCCCCGCCGAGTTCGTAGAAGGCGGCGCTCAGCGATGTTTGCTGCGGAGTGTCTACTTTATTCGCGGCGATCAGCGGTGGCTTTCCGGCGCGGCGCAATAATTGGGCGAGCTCGGTATCGAGAGGGGTGACGCCCTGGCGTGCGTCGACCACCATGACGACTCGAGTGGCCTGGTCAATGGCGAATTTTGCCTGGCGTAGAATTTCGCCGGGGATTCCGGCTTTGTCGTCGGGGACGATGCCGCCGGTATCGACCACCTGGAAGGGCTTGCCTTCCCAGGCGGCTGTGCCAGACACGGTACGTAACTGAAGCTGAAGCACGACATAG
>CAVWOD010000011.1:0-309139 GCA_963756355.1 uncultured Acidobacteriota bacterium
TTGTCAATCCAATGTTGGCCCCGATATCCACATAAGTTCCGCCGCCACGCTCACGGAAGAACTCGATAAGAATCTGATTCGTGTGTTTTGCCCAAGTTCCGTGCTTGGCATAGTGGCCAAATACGACAGTATCGTTGGGCGCGCTCTGGATCACTCCGTACTCTCCACGCGCCAGCACTGCGCTGATGCCAAGCAACGGGGCCAACCTGGCAACGAGATCGGCGGCTTCTTGATGGTCACCTTGCTGGCAAAAACGCTCCATTGCGATGTGACGTAACCTGGCGGGCGCGCATGCCGCCACGGACCCGATGGCTGATTTCGCTAAGCTCTTGAGTGCACTCATAGTTTGGCGGCCATGTGAAGGTGAGAATGTAAAATCGATTCAACTGAGCAGATCAAACGATCCGTCCAATGTTATCGCCCCTGCGCTACATACAACCTGGTTCGCGAGGGCAGCGAACCGCGCATATCCCGATTGCGTTTTTTCTTCAACTAGTGACGAAAAGCCTTTGCGAGATCGCAAGTCAGATGTCGCCGCTTAAATTGCTGTACAAAGTCTTGATTCAATTTCGGAACTGTTTCTCCCCACTTCCACGCCGAGCAAGCCCGGTCGAGAATTTCAATTATGTCAGAGGGGCGGTCGAAGCGAAGGCGGATTGCGATAGATCCTTCACCTGCCGAACCCTTTAGCCACCTTGGAAATGATCGTCATGACCCGCAGCATTTTCGCTTGGCGGCGAACCACGGGCGACGGCAAGCCGATTGCCCGGAAACCGCGCTTGAAGATCTTTACACCCTCATGGCCCCCACTAGGATTGAAATCGAAACAGGGAAGCCCTTCCTCGCAAGCGTGTCTAGCCGCTTCATAAACCAGGAGATGGTTGGGCCGCAGATGAAAGTAGCTCTCGAAGGCAGCTCCATGCCAATAAACTACGTGCCGGGGGGCATAAAAACACAACGCGCCCGCGATCACCTTTTCCCGATAGACAGCTAACCAGAGCTTTGTGTTCTTTGAGTTGCGCTTGAAGATCTCATCAAAAAGTTCCAAGGAATAAGTGGAGGACGCTGTATCTCCCCATCTTCGCAATGAATCCATGTACGCTTCATAATAAGCATGCCAATCGTCTAAAGAGCTGGCCAGCTTCACAGTCACACCTTCTCTAAGTGCTTTCCGTAGTCCGTACGAATGCCCTCTCCTCCAGCATTGGTAGCTGGCATCGATGCCATCCGCCAGGTCCAGTACATGAGTCTCGTCCTCATACGTGGTTTTCACGCAGGCTTGAAATACCAGCGGATCGTAAGGATTCAGGCGCCAATAGAATCCTCCTGGAAGTTCGCTCAGATAATTAGCCAATAAAATCGCGTGGTCGAGTTTGAGTTCATCAGCAGAAACCCAGCCACCGAAGGTTCCGGCTGGAGACGAAAGATAGGTGCTAACGACTCCGCGGTAGCTTTTCTGAAGGGAAAGAGGGAGCAATGCCTTGTTGCCATCGGAGAACGTGACCAGCAGTGGGGTAGGACTCGTCGATCCTTTTGTGTAGACATTCCAAATTTCCGCCCATTCCCGGGAATGGAAATACGTGGAGTACAGACATTTTTGCCAGATCGAATCCCATTCTCCAACAGTGGCAGGACGGATATCCGCTATGGAAATACTTAACTCACCCGCGCGTGCAAGAGGCGAGATAAATGAATCCACGTGACCTTCGGACGGGCAGGGCGTGGTATGCATCGATTGATCTACGGGAATCATTTATTTCATTGGCTTTGAGAGCCGGGTTACTGGAGCGAGAACCTTACAGCTTCGATGACATCGTCCACGTCTTCGTCGGTGAGCTTGGGAGACAAGGGGATGGAAACAGTACGATCGCTGATCCATGTGGCGTTCAGGAAATCCTCCGGGCGATAACCGAATCGAGTTTGGTAATAGGGATGCAGGTGAACACCGACGTAGTGGACGCCGGCCCCAATCTTTTGCGCGTGCAGCCTCTCGAGGAATTCGTCCCGGCTTACGCCGCATCTCGCTTTGTCGATCATCAGGGTGTAGAGGTGCCGGGCATGCAAAGTGCGAGGTTCGTCGGAGGCCGGTAGGGTCACTGGCAATTCGGCAAAGGCTTGATTATATCTTTGCCAAATTTCATTCCTTCTTTGCAGAGCGGCCTCGACGCGAGCCAGTTGGTGAATGCCGATGGCAGCTTGCAAATCCATCATGTTGTATTTGAAACCTGGGACCACAACCTGATAGTGCTTATAGCCAGAATCCGAGAAACGCTTCCATGCATCTTTGCTCATGCCATGTAGAGAATAAAGTCTTAGCTTCTCGGCGACTTTCGGATCATTGGTGGTGACCATGCCGCCCTCTCCCGTTACAACATTCTTAGTTACATAGAAGCTAAACACGGTCAATGGGCTTATCGCCCCCACCTTGCGGCCTCGGTACGTCGTCTCGATTGCGTGTGCGGCATCCTCGATAACGATCAGATTGTGCCGGGCAGCAATATTCAGAATCGCATCCATATCGCAAGGCCGCCCGCAAAGATGCACCGGCACAATGGCTCGCGTGCGGGACGTGATCGCATCTTGGATGCGTTGGGGGTCTATCAACAATGTGTGCCGGTCGCAGTCTACCAATACGGGTGTTGCGCCTGCGTGGACAATGCTGTTTACCGTGGCGCAGCAAGTCATGGGAGTTGTGATGATTTCGTCACCCGATCGGAGCCCGGAGACGACCATGGAAAGATGTAGGCCTGCTGTGCACGAGTTCACGGCAATTGCGTAGTTCCGCTCCAACATACTGGCGGAACAGTTCTTCGAATCTGGCAACTTTGGGCCCGGTGCCGAGCCAACCGGAGCGAAGCGTATCCACCACTTCATCAATTTCTTCTTCCCCGATGAAGGGCGCTCCAAAGACGAGAAATTTATCTCTTGCAACCTTTTCCATTTTAGGGGCTTCTCCTGCGCTCACACCTGGCTTGGGCGAAAGTCGATGACTCCTGGCCGAATCCGTGGACTCACTTTCACTCTCGCTTTCGACTAATAGCTGGGCAACCTTGGTTCGCTCTGTTCGGCGACGTCCAGATAGGGAGGAACTCTCTGCGGCGCGTCCTTGAGAAGCCCACCAAAAGCCTGGGCGAGCATGCGCGTCAGATTTCTACGCTCAAATTGCTGCACAAAGTCTTGATTCATCTTCTGAACGGGATCTCCCCGCTTCCAGCACGAATAAACTCGGTCGAGAATCTCAATCATGCCGGACGCATCATGCGGCCGGCAAAGAAGCGCCGTACCGCACAGACTCAGGAAATCTCGTGCGTCTCCATCCGGAACTGCAGCGAGAATGGGGCGCTCTGACGCCATATATTCGTAAGTCTTACCCGGAATGCTCAGGCAGCGTTTGCCGGGAGGCAAGTTGTGCATCGGGAGAAAAAGCAAATTCGCAGTCCGAATCAGCTGTAGGCTATCGGCATGAGAAATGAAATCGGTGAAACGAATCTGATTCCGGATCTTTGATCCATTTACGAGAGCCTGATCCTCTTTCGCCATTTCACCCGCGAAGACAAGCTCTAAATCCCCGCAAATCTCAGGCCTCTGAATGGCCCAGCGCTCCAGCGCGCTCAACAAAACGATAGGGGAACGAGTGAGGATGTCCACGCCCGGGATGACTCCGCCGAGCAGGCGGTAGAAGCGTCTCTGACGCAGTTGGAGTCCAGTGCCTGTGAACATGCCGCCCGCATGGACAATGCGGAACTTCGAGTCGGACCGTGGTTCCACGCTACTGGTGAATTCTTCCCGGTCAAAACCGTTCGTAATTGCGAGAACTTTGTCTTTTAGGATCGGAATTTCAGCTTTGACTGCCCGCGCCGCTTCGGACGTATTCATCACAACCAGGGAAGCAGTGGAAAGCACTTTGGCCATCCGGGACATCTCCCGCTTGCGGTGCAGCAACGTCGGATAGATCTGTATATCATCGAGCGCCCAGGGGTCTCTTAAATCTGCAACCCACGGAATTCTCAAGCGCTGGGAGAGCTCGCTGGCAACCTCCGCGCTCTCAAATGGAGACATCGTGGCAAGAATAATCTGCGACCCATTTGACACCAGGGAACCTAACTCCGTGGCTGACCGAATCCACCATTTCGCGAAAGGAGTTGGCAGCGCCAGCCATCTGTCCAGCCGGCGGCTGAGCCTTGTGACAGAAGGCGGTGGTGGACCATCGACGCGGTGAACCTGAACGTTCGAAGGCAGAATCGCGCTTAGGGTCGGATCGTTCGGGCCCCAACGATCCTTGAGGAGCGCTGGGCCAGCCACCACAGTCGGAATAAATCCCATTTGCGGAAGAAATTCCACGAACTTCTGAGCCCGGAGGACGCCTGACCCACCCACGGGAGGAAAATAGTAGGAA
Source organism: uncultured Acidobacteriota bacterium (assembly GCA_963756355.1). Lineage (GTDB taxonomy): Bacteria > Acidobacteriota > Terriglobia > Acidiferrales > UBA7541 > JBGPTK01. The sequence continues at coordinate 4,397 of CAVWOD010000011.1, forward strand.
ATGAATAGAACCTTTGTCATTTGACTGTGATTTCTCGTTTTGAGCGGGTGCGAATCTGGATGGAGGAGAACTGTCGCTTTTCAGATGTAGCTAGGAGTTCAGCGGATCACTGCCCTGACAGTCGCAGGCGGATTTGGCTGGGCGCCGAGGGGGCTGAATTCATACGCCCCGATATCCCACTGTGATTGAGGACGAATCATGCCTCGGATATCGGTATTGAACAAGCTCGTAGGAACTACGCCTTTGCGACTGTTCCGCCAATGCGATTCGCAGGAGCAAAGTTGTTGGCCCTGGTATAGCCTTGTGCGTTGGCTACCGCATTTGTTTGAAACACGGAATGGTTGTAGGTGAAGGAATCGGGCGCAAAGGCGTTCGAGTCGCACGAATTACTGAAACAGTTATGGTCAGCACCGTCTAGATTAATGACATGATTATTCTGAACCTCTGCTTTTGCCAAATGGGTTGTGGCGCCTCCATGCCACGCAGTACGAATGGCCACTTTATTTCCATTCGACTGGAGAGTGTTGTTCCAGATATAGACCGTGCCACAAGCACCGGAACTCGCGGGGGCATAAGGGTCCACATCAATTAACACGACCGCCGACGGAGATGAGGCGAAGATAATCACATTGTTGTAGATGTATTGAGTCCAGTTCTGGCACGCTCCGCTGCCACTGGAGGCGGGGTTGGGATAGATCGGTGCTCCGTTGGCTGCGAAATTATAGATCAAGGTAGCGTAAACGGAGCCGTTGCCAATCAAATAGATTCCGTTCGTGTGATAGCTAGGGTCAAAATCATTGACCGGGAAACTGATATTGTAAAAAGTACCGTGATGGACAGTAACGCATCCGAGGCATAGAGAGGAAACGTCATGTACCGTTGTATACGAAACCACATCAATCGACCGGATCGCGACACCGTTATTGTGCGTGAGGGAAAATTCAGAATTGGAAATAATCGCATGATCCAGGGTATTTGGTCCCACGCTGCTGGTTCCGTAGACAGCCCCATGAGCACCGTCGTTTGGATTCCCTGGCTCTTGTAGGTCCCATCCGTGGAGATACAAGTTCTCCATGAGAATGTTGCCGGAGCTGTCCAGGTGAAGGAAGGCCGGACCTTCATTGGTGCCGGCAAGCAGGTTTTTCATTTCAATGTTATCGAAGGTCAGGTAGCTGACATTCAGGACGCGAAGCAAGGAATCGGCCGTTGGGACTACCATGCCCCCATCAAAAGCAGGCCGAGACCAGCTACCGCCATCGAACCAGCTTTGATCCACTCCGTAATAAATGGGATTCCCGATCGTTCCGCTCGATGGCAACACCCAGGACCAGCATGTCGAATCCCAAGTCACGCCGCCTTTGAAGATGACGGCATCACCTGGCGCTGGAGTTCTCGAAGCACAGTTCCCCGTGCAATTCTGCATCCCCGGCGCGTGTTTCCAGGGTGTCGCTTTGGAGCCACCATTGTTTGCGTCATTCCCGGTGGCAAAGTCAATGTAATAAGTGGCGGCGGAAGCGCTGACGGGCGCGAGCAATGTGCAGAGCAAGAGAATTACCCAATGCCACTTCATGGCCTTTTGCATCACTCCGTGTACGGCTTTCCCCAAGCACTCGCGAGAGGCAGAGAACTTCATCCTCAAGACTACCGCAATCACCCCTGGGCCGCTATGAGCCTAACGTACAGTTGAGAGACGGTGTTTCCACCTGTCCCGATCCTGCACCTGGGGCAACTGTATGACGAGCAGCAAGACCTCGACAAATAAAGCTTATGAAGGGTGAACACGCTCGTTTTCTCAGTGATTTCTTGACACCTTAACACCAGAACAATTCATTCTAGTTTGTCGCTTTCCAGAATAATTTAGGTAATTGCCCGGTTGGCGGACAGTCGATACGGCTGAAAAAACCGCTGGTATCGAGGACTTCAGCACACATGGGATTGCTGTAGATAACATATCGTTTCCCCGAGGAACATTCGCGAAGATTGGCAACAACTTTCCGCATAACCTCTTCTCTAAAGGGGTTAAAGAAATAGGCCACCAAATTACCGTCGGGAAATTGGAAATCGGACGCGTCAGCATGTATCACTACGGCGCTGGTGTTTCTCAACCTTGTCAGGTTTGCCCTTGCAATGTTCACGAGTTCCGATGCGAACTCGATACCGATAACCTGCTTAAAGCCCAACTTCGAAGCTATCAGAAGTGCCCTGCCCTTCCCGCAGCCCAAGTCCACAAAAGTGAAAGTTTGCAAATCCTCGTGGAGGCTTTCTACAGCATCCCACAGGTCCTTTTCACCAGAGGGAGCGTAGTGAAGTCCGTGACGCGCATTCGATGAGCGTATCTGGAGTTTCCACAGTGGCACTTTGCCGCCCGTGTCCGTACCATACATTGCGTCAAAAGCATCTACTGTGTACTCGCGTCGCAGGTGCCCACGGGTGGCAGACAATACTCCTCGAATGCCGTGCCGTCGCGCCTTGTCCATAGCTCTTGCAAGAAGCATTTTGATGTTCATTCGGAGGCCCCCTGAGGGCGGCGTGTGGAGAAGATGGACGCGTTAATCACCGGTGGGCAAGTCTTCTCGTATTGCCTTTCGCCATATCCTCTTTGTTCTTTCCAGGACGCCAACTCGCGTTAAGATTGCTTGTGCAGTCCGTTTCATTGTGGCAGTCGTCGAGCTCAGCAGGCTGAGAGTCGCGCCCTTGAATGTTGGTGCAAATATGCAGACACTTGCCTCTTGCCATTCCCGATCTCCAAAGCGCCGTTTGTAGTGAGCATCGCCGAATCCATGATCTATTTGCGTCGCCCCTTCGAAGCACAAAGCCTCCAGGGTTTTCATTGTGACAAAGTTTCCCAAAGAATAATTCGCGTAGCTTGGGTCGTAGCCTTGGAACTCGCTATAAAACGTTGTCTTGTAGAGAGTCCCAATCCAGAACGCACAAGGCCTGTCTTCGAGGTAGAGCACGTATGTCCTCAGCCAGCCACGTCCAGATGCAAAATGCATTCTTCGCCGAATCTCAAGATTGTCAGTAAAGCCGACACCCAGAGCCCGCTGGTACGTCTTGGCCGCGATCTGTTCAATAATTTGGATCATGCAATCCACGGTATCCGGTTCGCGAAAGCACTCGATTCTCACGCGGCCGTTAAATTCATTCATAAGCCTCTTCGCTATTTTACGTGCCTGCCGCCGGAGGTGAGGTGAAAACCCCTGATACAGCGCCTGAGTCGTACCAGGCAATCTCATTGCTCTGTGCGTACTTGTGACAGGGGACAAATCGCGGCTGAGAATTCCTGGATTCATTGTGGCGCAACGATACAAAGAAGAGTCCGGCAACAGGTGGTCCAAAAGCACCACGTCTGCTTCACCCTGTTTCAGGCACTTCACAAGTTCAGCGACAAACGCTGCATCAAAAGAGGCAGACGCCTTCCCCAACCTTGCTTCATAAACCGTGGTCAAGATTCGCGCGTTAATCTGAAACAGAGTCTTGTAGCCAATCTTGATATCAAAAGGCTTTTCCTCGATGCGCCCGACCAATATGGCCTGCGGATGGCCATCACAGGAAAGCACCATCACATGCGGCCGCACAATTTCGGGCCTCGAGTCCACGATCATGAGGAAGAAATCGATGTCTGCGTAGGGATGGCACTCCATCTCTTGCCACATCCAGCGCAACGTAGAAACTTCCTCGGGGGTCCTGGCGATCTCGATGGAACAGTCTCTGCTGACATCTTGCCGCGAATGTTCGACTGCTATCCGCCTGTGGCCGGTCCGTACCCGCGCTACGCGGGCTGGTCGAGTATGCAATCTCAGCATGGGAGAAAAGAGAACTGGGAGCTAAAGATAGAACTGCGAAAGAAATTACTCGATCTTCCTAAAGATTATACTCAGACAAATCCTTTGGACCTTCAACGAGAGCAAGAGAATTCTCGCCGTTTGCTACTACTGAAGGAACCTCGTGAATTCATCTGAAACGTGACTTCGACGGCAACCGCGGTAAAACCATGTAAAAACCGACAGCTTGAGCACTGCTCCCAGCAAATAAGGTCTATTTGGCAGCCGATGAGAAAACAGGCGCCAGTACTGCACATGCGATTGGAAAAACCCAACTTGATATCTTGGCCTTTTCATTGTTCTCTGCAAGGCTTCGCAAAATTTTGAAAAAGCTTAAATATGAATGACTTTCAGGCAAAGGTTATTGCAAGCCGGGGAATGCCGGCGTGGATCCAAGGTCCAGATCGTGAACGTGTCCTCCTGTCCAAAGCTTGGCCCCGTGGACATACCGAATTACATCGCTCACCATTCAGGTGGGGATCAGAAAATGCCATGAAGCTTTGAATATGGTTCTCAATCTGGCCATCTGTTCCCGTCTCAAGTATTCCCGGAATCCATCTGCGATATGTCTTTTTCTAGAGGTGAAGCGGGCTGACAAGAATCCCAAAAACTTGACGACGGCGCCCAACAAATATGGTTTGTCCGTTGCGCGGGTGAGGCAATTCCCCATTTCATATAGAGGGTGATATCCGAGCGAGTATTCCGTCAAACCGTCCATGAACTTGGCAACCAACGGTGATCTGCCGGTAACTCCCGTGCAGCGGTGATGGTGAACTGGAAGATCCGAAAAGGTAACCGTATCCCATCCCCTCATCCTGGCTTTAACTGCGGCCACCGTGTCGTCGTATCCCCCGCGGAAGGGCTGCAGGCCTCCGACAGCCTGGTAGCAATCGCGAGTGAAGAATTGCACAGCACCGGCGGGGTGGAATTCACGGTTATTCTTGCGCGGGTGGAAATGTCCCTTGTGCATTTCGAATATATTGCCCGCTGCGATCCCAAGTCTCGGATTTGCCCGGAATTTCTGAAGCACCCTTTCGTAGTAGTCGATAGGGAGAGAAATATCCGAATCCAGAATACCAATGTGGGAATACTCAACATCTGTGAGGTATTTCGAACCAAAATTGATGGCCGTCACTCGAGCCGCAAAGTCATGCCCTGTTTCTTTCCTAGGGCGATTGACGAGTCGAATAAAATCAAATTTGGCAGCATAATCTTGAATAATGGCGAGCGATCGATCAATCGAACCGTCATTCACGATGACCCACATCTTGGGCACCTTTGTTTGTTCTAAAACAGAATCTATGGTGCGCCCAATGTAGGCTTCCTCGTTGTGGACGGGAGTAATCAAGACGTATGAATCACCGGTCAAAGTATTTCCCTTGAGAATGAAATTTCTGTTGAAGTCTCGCTAATTGGCGATCAGGCCCTGGCGGATTGAATCCCCATCAACCAAAACAGACAGGCTGCACTGCGCTTCAGCTTCGAACCTGCTTCGAAGCGCCCGGATGGTCTGAGAACGTACATCACCCCGTAACCAATGATCCGAATAATTTGGTGGAACCATGTGGCAAGCCAGAGGCCAGCAACCGCTAACTGGTTGTGATAAGTCCGGTAGTACTGCATGTTGGCACGGTTCATCTCAATGTAAAAGCGCGCCGGAGCGAGAGCAGAGCTGGCAGCGCAATAGTGGAAGGCTTCCGCCTTGTCATAGAAGACCACTCTCCAACCCGCTTTGTGAAATCGCCTGCTCCAATCGATATCTTCTCCGTACATGAAATAGCGTTCGTCCAGGAACCCGACGTGAGCGAGTGCATCCCGCCGAACCATCCAGAACCAACCTGTGAGTACATCGACATCGATGGTTCTGTCATAGCGAAAGTCCGTCATCAGAAGCCCGCCAAAAAACCGCGTGCCTTTGAACAGCGAATCAAGCGCCAAAGCACGGCAAAACGAATTCCACACGCTTGGGAAACGCATGCAGGACTGGCCGATGCTGCCGTCCCGAAGAATCATCTTTGGCCCCAGCATTCCGATGCCGGGGTGCTGGCTCATATACTCGACCATGCTTTCCAGGCATCCTTGGGGAACAACAACGTCTGAATTTACCAGGCAAACGTATCTGCCTCTCGCTAAGCCTCACTCCAATGTTGTTGGCCCTGGCGAACCCAAGATTCGTCCTGTTCTGGACCAATTGAACTTCAGGGAACTGTTCTTGCAAGTATTCGGCGGAGCCATCCGAGGAAGCGTTATCCACGACAATCACTTCGAGGGAGAGATTATTCCGGCATCGCCTGAGGGATTCCAAGCAGTCCGCGAGAATTTTCTTTGTGTTCCAGCTAACGATGACGATGGATACATCCGGCATAGATGCCTCTGTCGTTGAGTCTTGTTTTTGAGTTGCTGGGAACCAATCAATTGTTGCGTTCATTGGAAGGGTCTTTCTCAAATACCGTCACAATATCCGTTGTTCTTCCCAGTGAATCGTTAGACACGCAGAAACGGCCGCCGTCCCAAGAATCGAACTGCTGGAGCACTGAAAGTCCGTACCGGCTGCACATATCGGTCATGCCCTGTGCCGTCATGTCACTTCTCCAGCCGGTCTTGTTAATTCCATTCGCAGAGTGGTGAATGATTCCTCTTCCGCCAGTTACGAGAATAGCGGAGATTTGAGCAATATAGTTCTCAACGTCCGGCGACTGAATATGCACGAACACATCGAACGACCAGAGGCGGTCGATCGAATTGGGTGGAATGAAGCCGAGGTCTTTGCCGTCATTTACGAAATAGCTGATATTTCGGAAACCTCTAAACTTCTCCTTGCAGAGCTGGATGCATTCGGGAGTGAGATCGACAACTGTCACGTGCGCGGCACGCTTCACGATGGGTTCAGTCCACCGCCCGCCGCCCGGGCCAATTTCCAACACTCTGCTTCCAATTGGGATGTTCGGCTCCAGCACGTGCTGAACCAGGCTGTTTCTCCAATCCGAGTCTTTGGTCCATTCCTCTCCCTGCATCGACCAGTCATATCTCGACCAAAGCTCCAGGTTCGCGGCGACTCGTGTTGGGAGGCTGAAGTTTTCCTGTCCTGACCAGGCGGAGCGCTTTCGAGGCAAGATAACCGGTGGCGCCAATGTATCCCTTCTCTCGATTTGTTTTTTTCAATGATTCCCATCTACGTGACATGTCTACCCCTCTCTACAGCGGATGTAGATTCCCCCAAACCGTTCCAGACGAATCAAGAACCGCGGAATCAAGAATTGCGGGGGAATTGGGTTCAAGCGCGGGCAGCGTTTTGCATCGGCATCGCGATGGGAACGGCGGCAATCATCGCCAGAAGTGAAAACCAGGCCACCTGCGTTTGGTCGAAATAGGCGATGCCAAAGAACGCAACGGCGTTCGCGAAAAGGCATGCGCCCAAAGCCCAGACGAACCTCTGAGTTCCAAGGTCGTGCCTGCATGCTTTTCTTGCCAGCCCAATTCGTTGAAAGCCGTAAACCAGAATGCCGATGAACAAAATCAGCGTCAGCACTCCTCCGGTCACGGCTACGTCCACATACTGATTGGCCGTGTCGCCCATATTCTGTCCCCATCCAGAGGAGTCTTTGACGCCGTATAGCCACCAATCCCCGAAATGCCGGATCGCCTGATTGATCAATTCGTATCGGTGATAGCCGGATGATGATCCAACCACATCTACACGGGCGATGAGAGCCCACACGGGAGCTTTCATCACTAAATGCAGGGAAACCAGAAGAACTACCACGGCCCACCGGATCCACCTCATCTGCTTTCGGAACGGCCAAAAACACAGCCCTGCAATCCCTGCGGCGCAGGCCAACAAGGGAGTACTCGACGCCGACGTGAGCACCATCACCGCGGCGGAGATTAACCCCGTTGCCGCGATGAATCTGGATCGCCGGTTCTTCTGCCAGAGACCGGCGAAAAGTGGGATCCACACCGCTCCAAATGTTCCGGAAACAATCGGGTGAGCGAAAGGCCCTTGCGATCGAAGCTTTCCGTCCCGGATCGCCGTAAACTCCGGGACGCCGCCGAAGATCGAGAAGACGTTTTTGCCGGTCGCTTGCTCCATCACCATGAACACGGCGATGATCGAGCAAAGGATGGCAAGGCTTTTGACGATTCGGTCCATGTCCCCGAAATCTTGGATCAAGAACCGAAACAGGAAATACATCCCGAAGGCATCAAAGAGAAACCCCAATCGGTTCACAAATGCTTGCATCTCCCCATAGAGAAGAACAAAGCTCAGCGCGGCGGCCACAGCCCAGAGGATGATTGCCTTATCGAGTGAATTGAATCGGAATCCCCAAGCTCGATGATTCGCTAGAGCGCCACTTTGAAAGAGTCGAACCCATCCAAAGAGAGTCAAGATTCGAAACACCATGAAATGAAAAGGGCCGAGGACGATCACCTGTCCGCCCGGAATCAGGATGGATGCAACGAACAATGGAATGACGGAGTATTTGCGCGGGAGAAACAGGATGAGTACAAACGCAAGGGCGAGAATCAAAAGGGTAAAGGGCAGTACCGTCGTTTCCGCGGCCCCTCCGCCAAATTTGCGTGAGTAATTGTTCATGCTGAATTTCGGATTTTGTTTCCGGGGGCTAATGCTCTTACGTGACCGTACTCTCCAGGATCGCCCGCTCGGCGATCTGGGTTGAGGAGCCACGCCGATCGCTCACGGTGCAGCAAATGATCTCCACAATTCGTTCCGCCGTGTGGCCATCCCACTTCTCGGGCGCGGCAACCTTCCGGTTGGCTTTTTCCTGAGTCTTGATCGCTTTTCGAATTCCTTCTTTCTTCACGCCGGCAATGACGTTTGTCCCAGAATCCACCGTAACCGGCCTTTCGGTGTTTTCGCGCACCGTGACGCACGGCACTCCGAGGCAGGTGGTCTCTTCCTGGACGCCGCCAGAATCCGTCACCACCAACCTTGCGTGCTTCATCAAGCACAGAAAGTCCAGGTAGCCCAGTGGGGGAATAATTTGGATGCCGTGGGGAGAAACCTTCACCAGGCCGCGTGGCGTGGCCATCCCCTACGCCGCCGAAAACAAAGTAGCGTTCGAAGCCAAATTCCCTTATGCGCTTCTGTGTTCGTGGGTGAGCTGGAAAAATAATGGGACAACTCGCGCGCAAATCCTCCATGCCCTCAAGAATATTTCGAAGGCCATCGCAATTATCGACGTTCGATGGCCGATGAATCGTAAGCAGAGAATAAGGTAAGATGGAGTTCCCCGAACCGTTGTTCCCCGGCCGTTTCCTCAGGCCGAGTCTTTCCAGAATGAGAGATTTTTCAGCCACTTCCTTGAACGCAAGAAGTGAATCGATCATGGTGTTCCCGACTAAATGGATCTTGTCCTGCGAAAAGCCTTCCCTTTGGAGGTTTTTGATGCCGCTTTCCTCCGTCACAAACAGCAGGTCCGCGAGTTGGTCCGTCAAAACGCGGTTCACTTCCTCCGGCATGGCTCGGTCGAAAGATCGCAGCCCGGCCTCCACATGGCAAATCAGCGGTCGAGTTCCGGCGGAATCGAAGGAAGATTTCGCGGCCACCAGCGCGCATGCAATAGTCGAGTTCACATCTCCGACGACGATCAGCACTTCAGGGTGTTCCTCGGTTAGACATTCATCGAACCGTTTGATGATCTCCGCAGTTTGAACTGCGTGTGATCCCGAGCCGACTCCCAGGTGTTTGTCGGGCTTGGGCAAATTCAGGTCCGTGAAGAAATGATCCGACATGAATTCGTCATAATGCTGGCCCGTGTGAACCAGGAAGGGCCGGAGTTCAACGGGGCGATCCGCATTCCCAGCGCTGAATGCGTCACGATGTGTTTTCGAATTGTATAGCCTGATTGCTGCGATGATCGGCGCCGCCTTCATAAAATTCGGCCGGGCGCCCACTACAATCATGATTTTGATTTCCATGGTTCCTTCTTGCTCGCGGGTATTTAAATGTGGCGAAGAATATTCAGAGGGATGCGGTTTCCAAAGCCAAGCTTAAGTCAGGCTTTTGCGGTTCGCTGCTTCGCTGATCGCGGCCTGCAAACGCGTACAGTAACCACCCGAAATGATATGGCCTGCACTCAAAATTGACGCTCAGGCCGTTTCGCGATTCGGTAGTCTCCGCTCCCAGGCCCATCAAATTCCACGCTTCATCCAGGTACATGCGGTACCTGTTCCGGTGGATACTTCTCCAAATTAACTTCGAGGATTCGCTCGCCAGATTCACGTTCAGTTCGTTGTTTCCGCCGATCCAGCGCAGCCCCTTGTATATCGGTTCGCTGAAGTCGAACCGGAAAGTTCGCCCGCCGCGAACAGCGCCATCGGCGCCATGCCATCCTGGTGGACGGAAAACACGGGATATCCGCGTGTCACCTCTCCGGTTGAGGAATCATAATGCCACCACCATTGTCCCTGGGGGCCTTGCACACGAACGATGGCTTGCGCGCAACTCCGCGAAAGTTCCCCGGCTCCGTCGATTTGAAATGCCGGGGCACATTTGCTCATCGCATAGATCGGATACACCTGGTCTGCAAAGGTTCCGATACGGGCGCGCAGGTTTCCCACCAGGGTACGGCCTCTTCGCTGATGGCCGAAAATGCCTTTGCCTCCGTAATTCGCTTTCAGCATATTGAATATCCGTACTGCCGAATCGGTGAGCTTGATTCGGAATTTCGGATGAGCCAATGCTGCATGAGAGAGGCCAGTCAGGAGCCACGCTAACTCCATGGTCCGGCCTTCATAAGCGTCGGAGTTACCAATCAGCGCTGGATGCGAGCGGACGCTCGCGATGGTTTCATCCAGGCGCTCCGGCGCAGCCAAGGAGCAAAGCCACAAAAGCAATCCGAGGTCGCCGGGGTCGCTGATCTGATATTTCGTTTCAAGGAGAGAGTCTAAGAGTGGAGCGTACATCGATCGGTGATTCGCCGCCGGCGGATTCAAATTTATGTAGTCCCAACAGCGAAATGATCGTATACCGGACAGAGGTCCCTTCCTTGCATGAGGCCATTCTCGCTTCGCTTCATCCGATAGCAGAAAAGCCGGCTTTCAGAGTCAAACATCGGCAAGAGACCGCTCGCGGCCATTGCGTTGAGCTGGCCTAGGTCCAGCGTCATATCTGACTCGAGAAAGATCGAGAGTGATGTTGGACCGTTGCTTTGGAGAATTGAGCGAACTATGGCTCTCGATCACGCTTACGATGTGCTGTACGATGGTTTGCAAGCTTGCCGAACCGGCTGCAACCGGCTTGTCAAGCGGTTGCCGGCGCTTCAATACAATTCGATTTCGAACATCTTCCACACTTTCCAAGAGTACTAACCTCCCAGAATCGGCCAAGTAGCGGTCGACAGCGCCAATTTTGCCCCGGAAAATGCTGTAAACTGGGACGCCTAAGGCTGCGGCTTCGCGATTCATCGTCCCGCCGCCGCTGATCACCAGGTCGGAATGCCACAAAAGGTTAAGACCGTCGACCACGCGGTCGGGAATCATGATCTGGCCGGTGGCAAATAAATTGGGCCATCGCTTGCGGAGAAACGCGCCTTGTCTCGCATTCCGAGGAACTAGGATAATTTTTGTTTTCGGACTTTCTGTAAGAAACTTGATCGCTTCGTCCTGGAGCTGTTCGGCCTCTGGATTGTGGTAGTGAGCTTCTGTCGCCGGAGGACGCAAGGTAACAACCAGATCATCCACGCTGATCCCGAGAACATCCCGCAGACTGGGATCAGGGCGAAAGAAAGGAACATAGACGTCTTCCTTGATTCCCGGATATTTCAGAATGCGGTCCTTCTTCAAGCGGTTCGGATCATCGGGAATCACATCGGGCACGATTGACTATCCCGACGCTCTGAAAGCTACACTCCATGAATGTTCATAGTCGGCAATCGTTATGAAGGGAATGCGCAGGATGGAGGAGAGTAGAATCAGGGTCCGAGAACCGTGAGAGACAGAGATGTCTGGCTTCTCGTTGAGTACAGTCGGTGACATCTGCAAAGTTCGGAATAATAGTCCCGCCGCCTTGGCTAACTTGTTCTTGCCATAGTGGCGTCCAATGCGCTTATACGAGAGGCCAAAGAGATTCGCGAGGTCGCAAACCTGGAAGCAATCTCGTGCAGTAAGGACTACCGAGTAGCCACGTTTCTCCAGTTCGGAGATAATTGGGCTAAAGAATGGAACGTGCGGCGAATTATCCAGGTCGATCCAGATCTTCTTTTGTGTATTTGACTTCAAGTGAATAGTCCCGCAGCCGAGCGGTGCTTCGGAATTCCAGTTGCCGTGTTCTTCTGAATTACTGAAGGTCTTTTCAACCGATCTGAGGATGTATTTCACGAAATGGAGGGCCTTGTCACTTCGCACTTCCGAATGCTGGATGTGACCACTCCCGGGGGCTGCTTGCTCATGGCTTCCGTCCGCGCAAAATCCATTACAGCCTCGGCCGCCTGATACTGTTGCTCAAGCTCTAACTGCGGGTACATGGGTAGCGAAAGGATTTCCGAAGCCACTTTTTCGGTTACTGGAAAATCACCCTCTTTGTGACCCATCGCACGGTAAGCTTTCTGCAAATGCAACGGCACGGGATAGTGGGTCCCAGTGCCAATCCCGGCCTCCGCAAGATATGTTCTGAGTGCGTCTCGGTTCTGAGAACGAATCACATAGAGATGATAGACCGCTTTCGACCAAGGGGGCTCGTAAGGAAGGATGATGGAACCCGTCAGGCCTCCGAGCAATCTCTGGTATTGGCTGGCCTTTTCCCGGCGCGCTTCGTTCCATTCTTCGAGGTACTTGATTTTAACCGTCAGGATTCCTGCTTGAAGCGTATCCAATCTGCCGTTGTATCCCTCTATGTCGTGATAATACTTTTGGGATTGCCCGTGGTCGCGCAACATCTGAGCCGTTTGCGCGATTCCTCCATCATTGGTCGTTATCGCGCCCGCTTCACCGCATGCACCCAAGTTTTTGCCGGGGTAGAAACTGAATGCAGCCGCTCGACCCATCGAACCAGCAGTCATCAAACGGTTCTGTTTTTTTGAAAAGTATTGAGCTCCATGGGACTGGCAGGCGTCTTCAATCACCATTAACTCATATCGCTCGGCCAACTCCAGGATGGGGTCCATATCGGCCATTTGACCGTAAAGATGGACGGGGACGATCGCTGCGACCGGGCCGCACGTCCTGCGGCTGAACAATTTTCGTGTTTGACGATCGAAGTAACATTCATTCTCGAAAAAGAAGCGAAGTTCTTCGGGATCCATGTTGAACGTGCTCTCGTTGACGTCTACGAATGCCGGAGAGGCGCCAGCCTGTGAGATCGCTTCTGTGGTGGCGATGAAAGTATTCGGCACGGTCACCACGGTATCGCCGGCACGAACGCCTGCAGCCATCAGAGCAAAGCGAAGAGCATCCGTACCTGATCCAACTCCTATGCAATGCTCTGTTCCGCAGAATTGTGAGAAACCGCGTTCAAATTCGTGGACCATCGAGCCGCCCACGAAATCGGCCGCCCGTAGCACGGTTCGAAAAACGGAAACGAGTCCCTCTTCCAACTCTCGATGGGGAGTGACTAGATCGAGGAAAGGAATTTTTGTAGTTCCCGCTCACTTTCGCAACTTTGTCCAACTTTATGTCCCCAGAAATGCAGAGAGGGCCGTCAGTCGCTAATTGAATCTCGTCATTTCCAGCAAGCGCATTTCCATTGCCGTTTGCACGTGTCATGATTCTAGTTCCCCCGGGAATGTAACGTTCCGAATGTTGGCTAGACAGCAACGATCGTCGGGAGTTCTACCCTTCTCCCTCTATCCTTCAAGGACTTGTCGGCAGCAGTCAGCAATTGCACAATTCGCAGTCCCGCCTCGCCATTGTTGTGGGGCGTTTTGTTGTTCATGATGCAATCTACAAAGTAACTGAGTTCAGCTTTCAAGGCCTCGATCTGTTCGATCCTAGGCGCCCACATGTCGCCGGTGCGGTATCGGACGAGCAAGTCACGAACACCGTTGCCGCTAGCACTGTTCACCTGCGCGCCTTTATCGTAAATCTTGATTTTTTCGTCCGCTTCCAAATCGTTCCAAACCACCATCCTCTTTTCTCCGCCGATCAATGTGGTCCTCACCTTAACAGGTGAAAGCCAGTTCACGTTGATGTGGGCAATGATATTTCCCGGAAAGTAGATCGTCAGGAATGCCACATCAACATGGCCATTCAAATGGCGCTCGCCGGTGGCGACAATGGCCTCCGGCTTCTCTTGGATTAGATAGTCCATGATCGAAAGGTCGTGCGGGGCGAGGTCCCAGATCACATTCACGTCGTGTTGGAAGAGCCCCAAGTTCACCCTCGTGGAATCGTAGTAGTAGAGTTTTCCCAAGACGCCATCGTCCGCGAGTTGCCGGATTTTTTGCACGGCGCCGGTGAACAGAAACGTGTGATCGACCATGATCTTCAGATTCTTTCGGTCGGCCAGCTCGATGAGCTCCTCGGCTTGTTCCACCGTGCTGGTGAAGGGCTTCTCTACGAATACGTGTTTTCCATTGAGCAGCGCAGCGCGAGCCAGTTCGTAGTGTGTCCAGACGGGAGTAACGACCGCGATGACATCGATTTGAGGGGATGTGATTAGCTCGGAAGAATCGGACGTGACCGCAATGTCCGGAAAGGCCTTTTTCACTCGACGCTGTGCGGATAGGTCCTTGTCGCATACAGTGAGCACGCGGCTATCGTCCAGGCTGACGAAATTCCTGACGACATTCGGGCCCCAGTAACCATAGCCAATAATCCCAACGTTAATCATTTTCCCACTCCACTGGCCATAGCCTTGGCATCCTGTGGCTGATACACCGAAAAGAATTCAGAAGATGGTCTGTTCATGATGACGATCAAGCGTTTTTTATTCCATGATGCAATTCAATTCACGCAAGTATTTTCAGTAGCCGCCTATGCCCAAGAGAACTGCCATCGGCGTACGGAGTAGAATTTTTATATCCACCCAGAGTGATCTCGAACGCGCATACCTCAAATCCAGGCGGACCATGTCGTCGAATCTTGTCTTGCTTCGTCCCGTTACTTGCCACAAGCCGGTCAACCCCGGTTTCGCTTCTAGCACTCGCCGCCGGTGCCAAATTTCATAGGACTTCAGTTCATAAGGAATCGGAGGCCGAGGTCCGACGAGCGACATTTCGCCCCCTAAGACATTCCAGAACTGCGGCAGTTCGTCGAGGCTGCTCTTCCGGAGAAATCTTCCCAGCAGAGTGATTCGCGGATCTTTTGTGAGCTTATAAACTGTACTCTCCGCCGTTTGAATTGATTTGGCATCAGCCTTGCCTGCGATGAAATGGCTCACATATTCCTGATGAATCGAAGGATCGCTATCACAATCCATCGACCTGAACTTCAAGCAGATAAATGTCTTGCCAAACTGGCCTACTCTTTCTTGCCGGAAAATGACAGGTCCCTTCGATGAGAGCTTGACGGCCACTGCGATGACGAGAAATATAGGCGAGAACATGATAAGAGCAACTGAACTACCGATGACATCCATTGCTCTCTTGAGGATCAAGGAGAACTTCTTCGAGACAGTCTGCTGCGATAAGTCCACATAGAGTTCCTGTGGAGCAGGTCCATGCGGGCTTTCTGCGTCCCACTCTTCCGGGAAGATGTGGAACGACACTTGAATGTCCTTCAATTTCTCGGCATCGAAGTGCAGTCGAAGGGCGGCCGTACAATCTGGCAAAAATGGCTTTCTGTACTTCCTTCGGCTGCCTTGGGCTGATCTCGGTGAAGATGACACCGGTAATATTCCTGGATTCGTACCAACCGGCGATGTCCGTCTCTCGTAGAGAAGAGAGAAATATCTCGACGATTCTTCTTTTGTCGATTTCCCACAATTTTGAGATGTCGAATAGCATCAGCAAAAACGGGTTTCGAGAGCGTTCCGCACGTTTACGTTCCGTGCGAATCATTTTGATAAATAGTTCCTCCGGAGCGATCTTGGAGTCGACTGATTCTCGGCTTCGGACGAAAAAGTAGGACCTCTTGACAGTCTCGCGAGGAGGTCGTTCTTTCGCTTCTATTGGTCTTGAACTCATAAGGCCTCTTTCGGGAAGATCGAATCTATGAATGGGAAACTCGCCGACTCGGAACCCTCACGAGGAACGGCAATTCAAATGGAGGTCTATTAGCGAGATTCAGTAGGCAGCTGTCTAGACTGTGTTCCGCAGGAAATTTGTAAACCGGATGCTATCGGAAGCGGATCGGATAGCAGACTGATAGGATGACTGACACATTCCCGATCTGCGGGACTTACCCAGGCGCGATCGACCTCAAGAGCGACAGATCGTTGCAGAAGAGTGACGGACACTACAACCCGGAATCGGGACTTGACGCCTGTTAGGATCCCCTCGATTCCTTGAAGCGCTCCGTGATCAATTCTCACTCGAGTCCCCACTGGAAGGAACGGCCACGGCTCGTAAGGGAGTCCGGATTTTACAACCAATTGAATCGCTGCAATTTCCGAGTCGTCGACTGCTAGTGGATTCCTGGCATTTCCGACGATTTCGAATACTCCAGGTATGACCATGATTGGCAATCGATCTTGGGGATCTAGCCGGCAAAACACATAGCCGGGAAAGAGCGGCAGCGCCAATTCCTTGATCCGGTCAGACCAGATGCGATTGCATTTATATAAAGGCAGGAAATATTCATAACCCTTGGACCGCAGATGAGAGCACACAATGTGTTCCCGCCGCGTTCGAACGTGGAGTGCAAACCAGGGGTGAATTCGTTGTTCAGAGTCCATTCTTGCCTCAATTTCCTCGGTAAAACAGCCGGTCGATGATCTACTAATTCCAGATTTACCGTGCAAATATTTTAGATAAGCTACCGCCATAAGAGTCCCAAGCGGTTCTCTTCAAAATCGTCGAGAAAATAAGACCTGCCAGAGATCAATTCACCCTCTCTGACAAGCACGCTTCAACCGCAATACACAGACTGATCGTCCCTCAAAAGCAAAATCCGTGCACCAAATCCGGCTTTCCCAAACTCAATTAGCCACCAGCACCAGGCACCTTGAGTCCACGATAATCGGTGTAATAGCATTCGCCCGGGTCATTACTTGCGTTGAGCACAATCCCGGCGATGAACCGTCCTTCCAGGGCGATCATGCATTGCTCGGGGGCCTCTCTCGGCGTCACTCCCTCGCGGAAAACCAACAAAGCGGCGTCACAGACTTGTGAGAGGCGCTGTGCATCCGCGAAGAGGTTCAAAGGTGGAGAGTCAAAAATAATCCAATCGAATGCACTCACCACCGAGTCGACAAACGCCTGCAAGGCCGGCTTCTGCAACAGTTCGGCTGGATTTCTCTCAGCGCGCCCGGATGGAACGTAGTAGAAACCTGCTGGATCCACCTGCCGGACAGCCACGCTCAGGTCAATCTCTCCCTCGAGAAATTCCGCCAATCCAGGCAACGAAGGAATTCCTAAAGCGGGCGATATTCCTGGATTCCGCATGTCAGCGTCAACCAGGAGCACCCGGGGAAAACTTCGTGCGAGCAAGGAGGCAAGATTGACCGCCACCATGGTCTTGCCTTCCTTTGGAATTGCGCTCGTCACAAGCAGATGGCGCAGCTGGCGCTGCTGGCGAATCTGCTGGATGCGGTGGCAGAGAACTCGAAACCTCTCCTGTGCTGCCCCTGAGCCTCCGTTCATCGCAACTAGATGGTCCTCCGGACGCGGATGGCACTGGATATGTTCGACGACTCCGAAATCTCCTGGGCTCGTTTCCATGGTGTTCGGCAATTCTTGCAACGCTACGGCGCTTTGCTGGGCACGAGCAGGCTTCTCTTGCCGCACTGTGGCGCTCTTCAGAGCCGGAACAGTCCTCGCTTGCGCGTTAGCCTCTTCGGACCGGCGGAGAGCTTCAAAAATTCGGCTCACTTGATTCCCTCATGTAAAAAAAGATCCGTTCTGATGTCGAGAAAGTCTGTTGGCAAGTCTTCGGAATTCCCGGCGCACTCTGGCTCGTCTTCATTGGTGGAAACGCGATCTGTACCAAACTTCACACCCAAGTCGCTGGCTGCTTCTTCGACTAAGTCCGGTGTTACGTGCTCTCGGCCAAGCGCATACGCGGAGATCATGGCGTGATCACAGAGCGTGTTGATCAGCCGCGGGATTCCCTGCGAATAAAAGTAAACGCGTTCGAGCGCCGCGCGGTCGAACACTTCTCCACTCTCGTTTCCCGCCAGCTTGAGGCGACAGCCCACGTAAGCGAAGGCTTCCGCTTCGGGCAGAGGGCGCAAACGGAACCAGAGTGCGATTCGCTGCTTGAGCTGGCGCAGAGCGGTGGTTTGTAGCGTCGCTTCCAGTTCGGGTTGCCCAACCAGAATAACTTGCAGAGATTTTCCTTGCGGCGTTTCCAGATTGGTCAGCATCCGAATTTCTTCGAGGGCCAGGTTGCTGAGATGCTGTGCTTCCTCAATAATCAGCATGGTCGTCAGGCCTTTTCGATGGCGATCAATGAAATAACGGCCCAAACGAATCAAGACGTCAGCTTTGGAAGCCGAAGAAACGCCGATGCCCAGATCCTCGGCAACGTAAAACAGCAACTCTTGGCTGCTGAGCAGGCTGTTGAACACATACGCGTAGGCCACAGGTTCCTTGTCCAAGCTGTCAAGAAGGCAGCGGACTATCAAACTCTTGCCAGTTCCCACTTCACCCGTCAGAACCATGAACCCTTTGCGCGACAGAACCCCGTAGCGCAGGCCGGCAACTGCTTCTTGGTGTTGCGCGGTGGCATAGACAAATCCGGGATCAGGACTGATCTCAAATGGGCTACGATCGAGTTTGAAAAACGACTTGTACACCTTCATCCCGCCTTGTACGTGTAAAAACTGAGAGCTGCGGAAACCAAAATCAACATCGCCAAGCCAGCGACCTCGAAAGCCCGATTCCGTAAGCTGGACGTTCGCTCGCGGGGGGAAGTTAGGATGGGAATCCGCGTCAGGATAGGGAGGCGGATTTGTTGTCGTAAATCCTTTTCATTGCGAAGTACTTCCTCGCTCATTTCGCGTACAACCACCAGCCCCGCCCCTACAAACAGTCCCAGCAGCCAACCGATCAGGACAACCTGGCGTCGATTTGGTTGAGATGGCTTCTGAGGCAAGCTCGGGGGATCGATCACGCTAAACTGCTCTCCTTGCTGATTCTTTTCGAGGTTGGTGGCCAATTCGGATTGCAGTTTTTTTTGCAGGAGTGATTGATAATTCTGTTTGGAATTTTCGTAGTCGCGGGTCAGTTCAGCTAATTGCTGTTCGCGTAACGGGGTCAAATTAAGCCGAGCCTGGGCGTCGGCGATCTTCCTGTGTAGATCTTTCACCTGAGCCTGATCGCTGTCGATTTCGGCGCGCGTGGCTTTGAGCCGGCTGTCCACATCTGCGGTGGCAGGATCGCCCGCATAAGCCTCGGCCGTCTTCGCTCCCGCCTGTTCAGGCTTTTTCTGAGTCTCCAAACGCTGGCGAATGGTATCCCATTGGGCGATTTGATCCTTCAAGCCGTCGACATCCGGATGTTTAGAGGTGTACTTGCCTTCCAAATCCGACATTTCTTTTTGCAAATCACGAACCTTTGCTTCAGCCAGGGCGACTGGAGAAAGACTTGTACTTCCGTCGATCGAGCCAATCGATTTTTGCATCGCTTGATACTCAGCTTTCAAAGACTCCAGATATATTCTCTGTTGTTCAGCGCGATCTGCTGCGCTCGAAACAGCATTTAGTTGAGACTCCAGGCTGTTGAGAATCTGCAAATTGCTCTGTTGCTGCTCTGGAAGCTCGCCCAGATTTTGAAGCTTATATTCACGCAACCGCTGCTCCTGGCGTGCCAGGTCTTGCCCTGCCGGGCGCAGTTGATCTTCGAGAAAGTCCGTAGTGCTGATGGATTGCTGGGTATTCGCTCGCTGATTCTCAGCGATGAAGAGCGCAGCCAATTCTCGGGTGATTTCCTGAGCTGTATAAGGATTTCGCGCGGAATAGGAGATTCGGAATGCGGTCTGTTCTCCTTGGGTCTTCGTTGGGTCCGCGGGTTCGATCTTGATGTCTTTCCGCATTTCGTCTACCACGGAATCCATCGAGGAATGGGCACGCTCCGATGGATAAAGGTTGAAGCGTTGGATGATTTCTTGTAGCCGCGTGCGGCTAAGGACCTGTTGCGTCATGCTCTCCAGCCGCTCCTCCAAATTGGTGACGACATTCGGCGTCACATACTGGTCCGGCACGCTCCGCGGCCGGATCAGGATGATCGCTTCGGAGCGATATCGCGCAGGCCACAAATGGGCAACCGCGACTGCTCCGAGTCCGATCACGAAGAAAGCTCCCAGCAACCACCAGCGCCGGCGAAGCAGAATCGCCGGGCGTCTCGAAAGCTTATCTGTCCAGATTCGTTTTCATCATTCATGGTGTTTATCGCCCCAATGGAATGCGCACCAATCGATATGTCACCGTGAAATAAACAATGTTGCGATTCAAATTTCCATACACTGCCGCTGCACCGCTGCTGGCTTGATGTGTAAAGGCGTAGCCCCAGCGAAGCCCGAAGCCTTCATGCACGGAGTCCTCGAGGCTGAATCCTGCAATCTCATCTTGTACGAGCCCTCCCCCTGGGCCGGCCAGCAGCGCACTATTGCGCGCGTAGCTGCCATTCCAGACGGCGTCGAGTTGCTTCGTCAATTTGTGTCTTATGGAACCCGTCACTGATGAACTCAGCACGGTTGTCAACAAACCACCACCGTCGCTCACCTGCCGCTGGGCGCCGACTTGAAACGCCGTATTCTGCAAGTGCAAATTGAGATCGCCGCCCAGAGTCCAATTCCACTCATTCCTGTAATTTGTGATCTGGACAACAGAAACGCCTGTGGCTGAGTTCAATTCATTGTTCGAGCGCAAATATGCCGGGCCGCCATAAATCCGTGCTGACAGGTTGGGAGAAAACTGACGGGTGTATGAGAAGAATGGGTTATGCACAAGTGTCCGCCCGTTCGGGCCGAATTCGTAATAGCTAAGTAAATAAGTGAGTCCCACCGTGTCGTACCGAGAAAGACGGTAGCCGTAGATCACGCCCGCAGTTTGTACCTGCGTGTCCAAAAGCGTCGTAGCGGTGGGAGCTTGTTGGTCAAAATAAATCGCTGAACTGCCACCGAAAACCGAGAGAGACGCCCGCGATGAAAATTCATAAGTCGTATCCAAGCGTGCGCCATAACCGTGTTCGCGGGTCAGGGGAGTGAGAACTGTCTGATTGAGGCTCGAGGGTGGCCCCAAGCTCGACATGATTTCCGTGTTTGTGGAGGGTTCGAAGATCCCCGAAAGGTAGAAGACCGAAGCGCGTCCACGGAATGATAGATGGGAAGTGGCCTCGAAGTTCCCATCGAACTGGCCTCGCTGTTGGAGTGTGTTATAGCCCGGCGTTCTGGCATAGAGCAAAAAATCCGGTTGATAATGCAGCGCGAATTCAGAGTGCTTTCCATCTCGCTGAAGCCAGATATCGGGCCCGAAAAAGAAACGTGCCGTCCCCGCCATTCGATTGAGTGCCGCCCACTACATTGCTGTTGTAAGAGGTCTCATGCGAGAGATCGATCAAGAGGAAATTCCGAATCCTGCTCGGGCCGCTGTAATTCAAATTGTCCTTCTGGCCGTCGCCGAAAGGTCTCGGTGGTTGATTACTGTTGGAAGTAGGCGTAGATACCGAGTTGAACTCGAATCGGCAGGTGCAGCAGAAGATTGCGCCTCCATGCCAAGAGGCACATAATAGCAAAAGCGCCGCAAGATGGACCTTTGAACTCATCTTCCTGTTCCTATTGTCTCCTCAAGGCACTATGACCGTATCCCCCGGCATCAGTTGCAACGGGAGTGTGGATTTGCCGCCCTTGATAGCTTCCTTATACTGAAACGGGATTCGCTCTCGCGATCCATCTGAGGTCGTCCGCAGGACTACAATCTTGTTCACCTTGGCGAAATCTTTAAATCCACCAGCGGTGGCCAATGCGTCGAGCACCGTAATGCTCGAGGTCAGCGGATAAGCCCCGGGGCGTTGCACTTCACCCATGACGAAATACCTGTGACTATTGGCCTCCTGCACGATCACAGTCACCTGCGGCTTGCGAATATAAGCCTCGAGTTCCTTCATCAACCGAAGCTCAACCAGGCGAGGGGTGAGCCCACGGACTTCCAATTCTCCGACCAGAGGCATCGAGATTTTCCCATCGGGCCGCACGGGTACAGAACGGGAGAGCTCCGGTTCGTGCCAAACATTAATCGCCAGCAGATCTTGAGTGCCAATCACATATTCCTGGTCCGACGAGTTCGGATCTGATTTCTCACTCGATTTGTTTGCCGGCGATTCCTGGTCTTGCGAATTTTCAGCATTTCCAAAGAGCGCGAAGGCCTTCGGTGCCAGGTAGAATCGAGGATTCTTTTTCCCAACCGTCCCTGCGAAGCTGGCAACACATGAGCATGCGATGAGGATCGCCGCCATTCCCAGAACAAATTCGAAGTGCTTTGATGGTTTCATAGGCTGTTCCGTCTCTTCCGCTCCTTCAGTCCCTACGTCGGCAGGTCCGTCACGCCATTGAGCAAAGTGAAGGACGAACTGATCGCTACGAATCCTCCGAGGCGTTCATCGATTGAAATCGGTTCCACTCGAATTACTTTCGCCCCAGCACTCATTTGAACCGGGCTGTGAGCTTCGAGGAGCGAAGAAAAAAGAATGTCGATGTGAATGTTGGCATCCGCCGGAGGCTGCGATTCAGCATAAATGTAGACGCTCTGAGAACTGATGTCGCGTGTGAATCCCCTTCCCCTGTGAACAATTCCATCCCTGTCCTTCCACCGGAAGTGTACCGGTGCGCGGAGTGCGAAACGAATTTGCTTCCTGCGTTCCAGATCGTTGACCAGTCGTCTTAAAACTTGCCGTTCCAGAAAGCCCGTGGACCCTTCCGGGGAGTTACTGAGACGTTTTCCTCGAGCTGGGACGAAGTGAACGCTCACTCGCAAACGGTAGCTTTTCGCCGATAGGCGCACAAGAAGCGAAACAACCCGTTCGATTACAGACCTGCGGCGGAGGACTTGTGTGACAAGCGGGTGGCAAAGAAATACCAATGCATTTGCGGAGATCGATGAGGAGAAAACTACCTAAAAGTCGGGGTAGAAACCGGGTGGCTACAAAGTTTGTTGTGGAGAAACAGAATCTGCCTTTACGGAATAACGGTGATTGCCAAATTTCGTCACCAAACGTCAAAGAATCGTGGCTTGTGAAAAGTCTTCATGATAGTGGATTGGCAGTCTTGAGCCAGACCAATGCACAAAGGACTTCTTCCTCCGAGCGTCTGGCGTTGAACAGTTCCTTAGAAGCGAACGTTAAAACTTTCCGCCCGCGAGTGTGCAGGTATTGAAACATCCTGCCGAGACCAATGTGGTATCTGTTTATCTCGGAGTGTTCGATTTTGAACAGACTCATAAAGACGGTCGTGGCATCTTTTCGCGTAGGTTTGGCTTCGCGGAGACTTCATGCGTTGACAAGGACGATCAGGGCGTCGAAATCAGGTCAATTAAGCGTCGAAGTACAGTAAAGAAGGTATCGAACCCGACGGGCGTTTCGGGTAAACCCCAAGGTGGTAGTTTGGTCTTAATGCTCTTAGAAATGGAGGATTTGGATGTCATCTTTGCCATCAGCTCCGAACACAGTGGAATCGACGCCTCGACATGAGATAGGCCAGAAACGCGTTCGATTAATCATTGCTGACGCTTCCCCGATGGGGTGTGAACTAGTGCAGACTTCCTTCCAGCGTTTCCCGCAACAGTTTGCAATCACGGCCTGCGAGGTATCCAGCGCTGGAGTGATTCGCTCGGCATCCCGAGGGAATATAGATGTCGCGCTGATCAACGTTGATCTTAAAGACGGACGATTGATGGGCCTCGAAGCTCTCCGAATCCTCCATATTTCACATCCCGAGATTCGGTGCGTCATCATCTTCGACACCTGGCAAGATGAGTTAATCATGCATGCCTTTCAGGCCGGCGCGAAGGGAGTATTCTGCCGTGCCGAATGTTTCGATCGGCTTTGCAAATGCATCCAAGCAGTGCACAACGGTCAGGTTTGGGCGGATAGCCGCCAACTTCTGTTGCTTCTTGAGGCCTTCACCAATAGTGCTCCCGTCCGCGTGACCGACGCCAAAGGCATGGTTTTGCTGACCAAGAGAGAATCTCAAGTGGTTCATTGGATTTCGGAAGGCCTCCCCAACCGGGACATTTCTTTGAAGTTGGGAATCAGCGAACACACAGTAAGCAATTATCTCTTCCGAATTTTCAATAAGCTGGGAGTTTCAAACCGGCTGGAGTTGGCTCTCTACGCGATCAAACAGCAGCAGGACAACAGCTCGCACATCCATCAAAAGTCACAACCGGTCGATGATCTTCTATCCGATGATCCGGAACCGAAATCGGCCTCCCGGAGTGATTTGCGAAGAGTTGATTCTGTTCCCGCGTGACAGGACACCGAGCCGATGAATCCTCGCTCTGCAAAGTAGCTGGCTAATGTGCGTTTCGATAGCGGTCAAATGATCAGGAAGCCTGGTCGTGGTCGCGCTTCCCTTCAGGCGCGAGCTCGATGTTTGCACGGACGCCGAAGAAGGTTCCACCTGCGAGGAGCGTATCGATAGCAAGAATCAGATTTCGAGAAGCCTGTGACTTCAGCACGAACCCCTGGGCGCGGGCATCGCGCACTTCACTTTCCAGACTATCGGATTCATGCATCGTGAACATCAGGATGCGGCATCCAAGTCCAGATTCGGCTATCTGCGAGGCGGCTTCCAGCCCGCTTATGACCGGCATCGTAATATCCAGGATTATGATATCGGGCTTCAATGCCCGAGCTATCTCCACTGCTTCTTTTCCATTGGTGGCCTGCCCGCAGATTTCCCAATCCCGCCCGGATTTAACAAGGAGATTCCGAATTCCGTCGCGTACAATTTCGTGATCGTCGGCAATCAAAATCCTGGGTGCCATCGGAACAACCTCTTATCCGCTCTGAGCCGCAGCCATCATCGAAGTTATTTTCTTCGGGACCGATGCTATTACGGTGGTCCCGTTTGAGGATGATACCAACTCCAGATCGCCTCCAAGCTGCCGCATGCGCTCAGTCATTCCTCGCACGCCTACTCCCAGCGAATGGCCCCCGTTCTCCACAAATTCTTCTGAATCCCGTGCCAGAATTCCTTTTCCTCTATCGCTCACCTCCAACACGGTTGTTCCGTCTTTGTCAAAAAGACGGACCTGGGCCGTTTCGCTGCCCGAATGCCGGTGGATGTTTGTCAGGCTTTCTTGCAGCACCCGGAAGAACGCCGTCTCCGCGTCAGCCGGCAATCGCCCGAACTCCGGTGAAATATCGAGAGTGGCGGTAATGCCGCTGCGCTTTGTGAATCCATCCAAATACCATGAAATTGCCGATTTTAGACCCATTTCTTCCAACATCGGAGGGTACAACAGATAAGAGATGGTTCGTACTTCCTTGATGCACTGCTCCGCAAGATTCGCGCATTCAGTGACCTCGTTGATCCCGGAATGGGCTTCGGGCGGCTGATTCAACGACGCAAATGAGTCCAATTTCATTTTCAATACGGATAGATATTGCCCCAGGCTGTCGTGAAGATCGCGGCCGATCCGCCGTCGTTCTTCTTCCTGCGTTCGGAGCAAATGTAGAGAGAGCTTACGGAGCGAACTCTCCGAGTCATGTAATTCCTGCCGGGATTTTCTGAGAGCTTTCAGCACAAGCATGCGATCCGTAAAATCCCGGGTCACTTTACTGAATCCGATAAGGCCTCCCGCGTCATCGCGAATCGGCGTAATAATCACGTTGGCCCAAAACTTCGATCCGTCTTTGCGCACGCGCCAGCCTTCGTCTTCCAGGCGTCCTTCGCGAATCGCTGTTTCCAGTCCGCGCCGCGGTTTATCCGCTCGCAAATCCTCCGCTGGGTAAAAACAGGAGAAATGTTGGCCAATGATTTCGGAGGCCTTGTATCCTTTGATGCGCTCGGCGCCACTGTTCCAGCTCGTCACCCGGCCACTCGCGTCCAACATGAAGATTGCAGAATCCTGCGCGGCTTCGACCAGATGCCGGAATCTTTCCTCGGACTGACGTAACGCAATTTCACGCGTATGGTCGAGAGCTTTTTGTAGTGCAATGGTTGCAATTGGGGTTATCAGGGAGAGAAGCCGTTGATCTTCCGCATTAAATCCAGAACCGCCAATCTTGTTGTGGATTTCAAAGAAGGCGGCCACCTCGCCGCGCTCATCCAGAATAGGAGCGCTCAGCGCGCATCGCACTCCGTAGCGCTCGTACAGTTCATGGCGGACCTGTGGATCGGACATCATATCGTTGGATAGGCTGGGTATTTTATTTACCAGCAATCGCCCGGGAAGTCCGTGCCCTTCCGGGAAACAATACTGCACGGGAAGCGTCTCGCCGTTTTGGAAGTACTTGGTGCAGAACAATCCCTGCGGGCCGCGGAGACCGGCAATTCCTCCCTCCGCCCCGATCAGTGCGATCGCATTCCGCAGAATAATGCTCAGAACTGCATCCGCATTTCTTGTCGCCGATAGATCGTCCACCAATCTTTTGCATGACCTTGCATCGCTCTGGTGCGCCAGCTCTTTTTGCTGCAATGAAGCGATGTTTCGGAGTCTCTCCTGGTCGTTATTCAGGGTCGTATAACCGTCGGCGGGAATCACCAGTGAGTGCGCGGCGCAAATACTCTCAAACGGCTCGCCATCCTCGTGACGGCTAAACGTGGCCATCGGATAAGCACAATACAAGGAGAAAGAATCGGTAACGACCAGCTCATTCCACAATTGTTCCAGCAGAATCGCGGCCTCGAACCTTTGATCCGCCCGTAGAAGAGCTACCATCTCTCCGAATGCAACGACCGTCGGCTGTTCGCTTTCACTCGCTGCCCTCGCCTGCAGCACTTTTCCTCCAATCAGTTCCCTGAATACGGTCGCGTCGAATCCTTGGTCCACAGCGAACTTGGATAGTGTTTCCGCAGCATCCAAAGCGATATATCGCCCCCGCTCGGTCAATCCGTGAACATTCAACCCTTGGGCGGCCAGTCGACATGCGAGGCCATCTCGATGTTCTTGGGTTGCTATGATCAGTGCGCCATTCCCCGCCAATAGTACCGGGGCAACGAATCGGGTCAACGATTCCAGTAAGACGGAATCCTCTTTGTAAAACTGGACTGCGTGCCCGCCAGGTCCATGACCGGGATATTGCGGTCTCGGAGCCAGCAACTGAGCTTCGTGATTGGTCGTCCTGGTGCCCATTGCATCATCTCCCGTTGGACGGCGAGTAGCCAAACCCTGCGAAACCACTGATCCGGCTAAATCAATAAATGAAGCGAAATAAAATTCTTGACTCGGCCGCCTGAGGGGTTGCGCTTCGAATTTTAACCGTCTGGCGGCGGGACCGGTGGTCAAGGATGACTTCTGAGTCAGTCAAACTGCAAAGGCCTGCTCTGGTCACCGTGTGCAGTCACTCTCGCTTGGAGACATGACCACCGCCCGCGCAACATCCGAGGGTATAGTACCGCTCAAAGAGAGTCGCGCAATAAGGTGAAACCTGTAGATCGGATTCGGTTACGACATTAAAAGTACATATCGCAGCAACAGCGGGTTATCCACAAATTCGCTCCGAGATTGGTGATCGCGGTGAGAAACGTCTACGCTTGGATGATCTGGTTTCGCACAGCGTACCGGACCAACTCGCTCACAGAATGCAATTGGAGCTTTCGCATGATATTGGCTCGATGCGTCTCCGCCGTTTTGCTGCTGATATTCAGCGAGGCAGCCACTTCCTTGCTGCTTTTTCCCTCGGCCAGCAATTGCACGATCTCCCGCTCCCGGGATGTGAGCCTTTCGCGATCTTTTTCGGGCGATTCATTCGGAGTTCCGCGAGAACTAAATTTGCTCAGGATCACTTCCGTGGCTTGTGAAGTAAAAAATGGTTTGTGCTTCGCAAGGGTTTCGACGGCCACAATTAAGTCGCGGTCGGAGTCCGACTTTACGATATATCCACGCGCCCCGGCTTCCAGGATTTCGCGGATTAATTGGTCCGAAAAATGCAGCGACAATATCAAGATTTCCGTATTGGGGCACGACTTGCGAATCCGTCTGGCCGCTTCTAGGCCGTTCAGGTCCGGCATTCCAATATCGAGCACGGCGATATCGGGTTTGAGTTCTTCTGCCTTGGCCACGGCTTCCCGCCCCGTCCGGGCTTCCGCGCTAACTTCCCATCCTTCATGTGTTTGCAGCAATGTCTTTATGCCGCGTCGCATCAGGTTATGGTCATCGGCAATCAATATCCGCAAGGGCTTCATGCTTCTCCAGTTTCCTGCATCTCACAGGGGGCCGGACAAATTGGAAATCTGCCTTAAGACTTCAAGTCTCATCGAAACAGCACTCAAATTTGCGCGTTCGCCACAAGCCTGCCGGATTATACATAGATTTCGACGATCGAAGTAAAAAGCCATCAAGCCGGATGCAATCGGGCCGCGGGCGACCCGTTACATATTTTTATGCGTTTTGCTGAGCGCTCTTCGACGTGAGAGGTAACTCGGGCTCCAACTTTCGCGCCCGCTGTGAGTATCCCGGTAATTCTGTACCCGTCGTAGGTCAAGGTACCTGCCGCCAATAAATACGCAAGAGGCTGTATTGAGAAATATGGGAACGAAGCCTAATAGTTGATCTGCAGTGCGCTGTTACTGCGCGCCAAGCAGGCACCGCGCCATAGAAGATCGAGCAAAAAAATTCCTTTACACCAGGAGCAGTGAGAATGGCTGGAAAAAACAAAGCGGTATTCGGAATTTATTCGACCAACAGGGCAGCGGATCAAGCAGTTGAAATGCTCATGACGGCTGGCTTTTCCTCCTCGGATATCTCGGTTCTCTTTCCCGAAAATCTTGGATCCAAGGAAATCGGCATGGAAAAGTCGACCAAGGCGCCAGAAGGTGCCGCCACCGGAGCGGGATCAGGAGCCGTCCTCGGCGGCGCATTGGGACTATTGGCGGGCATCGGGGCGCTCGCGATCCCGGGGGTAGGTCCGCTTATCGCGGCCGGTCCAATTGTCGCAACTCTGGCGGGCATCGGCGTCGGTGGGACGGTGGGAGGATTTACCGGCGCACTGATCGGGCTGGGGATCCCCGAATTCGAAGCGAAGCGATATGAGGGCCGGCTTCAAAAGGGTGGAATTCTACTCTCAGTCCACTGCGACACTTCTGACGAAATCAAGCAGGCAAAGAAGGTGCTGGAGGCCACTCGAGCTGAGGACGTTTCATCCACGGGCGAATCGTCTTCGAATGTGGCTTCAACAGATCGCGAAATCGGCCGGGCAGCGAAGTCGTAAACGAAGGTGCCGGGAAGGGAGAGGGTTTCGATCGCACTTCTCCCTTCTCGTTCCCGTGACCCTTTGCCAACCACCGGACTGAAGACCACTCAGGTTCTGCCAGGGGACATCGCGTCGCGGATAACAGAAAGCAGCAGTTCCGGCTTGATGGGCTTCGCCAGGATCTGAAAATCAATCCCTTGCGCGTGTGCCGCATCTAGTAGGTCCACGGTGGCTGCCTGGCCTGAAAATAGAATGATCTTGCAGCCCGGCGCAAGTGCGCGAATTTGCATGGCCGTATCAATCCCATTGATGCCTGGCATGATCACGTCACTCAGGACGATATCCGGTTGAATGGTCTTGGTTAACTCGATTGCCGCATCCCCGCTGGAGACGAACACCGCTTCGAATCCTTCGTCCTTCAGTATCTCAGCCACTGTTTCAGCAATCACCGGCTCATCGTCAATTACGATGATCTTGACTTTCCTTATTCCCTCTGGGAAGTCGGAGGAATTTGCGAAACGAAGGCCCCGCGCAAACCACTTCGGGTGTTGAGGAAATGGCAAAACAGGAAGAATCACCGCGCTTGCATCGAACATTTGAAAACGCTCCTATACACCCCGCAGTCTAGTTACCGCCGTTATCCCAAATCGGCAAGGTAATCGAAAATACCGTCCATCTCTTTTCTGGCCGAATGCTGCTCCGCACGCGAATTAGTCCGTTGTGCTTTTTTACCAGGTTCTGAGTTAGCCAAAGTCCTAGCCCGGTGCCGACATCTTTCTTGGTCGTGTAAAACGGCTCAAAAATCTTTGCCATTTGCTCCGGGGGAATGCCCGAGCCGTTGTCCATCACGCTCACGCGCACCGCTTTCCGGCCGCCGTCGCTCCATACCCTTGCCGGGGAAACCTTGATCGCGATGCTTCCCTTCTCCGCCGTGGCTTCAATTGCGTTCGCCAGCAAATTTGCGAAGATTTGCCGGAGCTCTCCCGGGTATCCCGGAATTTCAACATTATTTCCATAATCATGTTTGATGGAGATTTTTCTAAACTGCAGCTTTCTTGCATAGAGCGACACAACTTCCTCCAGCGCCGCTGAGATGTTGACTCTTGCTGGCGAAGAAGTGTCGCGATAAAACCCCAGTGTATTTTTGGTGATCTGAGCAATTCGATCCAATTCTTGGTCTGCCATGGTCAGGTATTTTTCTATATTCGCGGGCTGCTTTCTTGCTAGATAAACCAGGTTGGTAACCGCTTCGAGCGGGTTGTTGATCTCGTGTGCGATGCTCGCGGCCAGACGGCCTGTCGCGGCGAGTTTCTCGCTCCGCCGGAGAGCTTCCTCGGATCGCAGTTGTTCCGTGATGTCGGTGTTCGAGCCAAACCATCGCGCAATCTTTCCGTGCGCATCCCGGACAGGCAGAGCCAGCGTAAGGAAATTCCGGAATCCGCCATCGGCCCCACGCAAAGGAAAAATCATTTCAAATGGTTTACCGGTACGAATCGAAGTCCCCCATTTTTCCAGAACCACCGGCAATTCTCTGGGGTCATGGACAGCTTGCCATCCCCACCCTACCATTTGTTCCGGCGTTGTTCCGGTGTACTCATACCATCTGTGGTTGTACCAAAAAAGGGAGCCGTCCGCCTCGGCCATCCATGCCAACTGCGGTATTGAATCGGCCAGCGCCCGGAACTGTTGCTCCCGTTCCTGCAAGTCGGCGTCGCGTTTCTGAATCGCGCTCAACATGTCATTGAATGCGTCGATTAGGACCGCAACTTCGTCGCCGGTGCCGGTGGAAGCTACGCGAACCGAATAGTCCTTGTCGCGCGAAACAGCTCGTGCGGACTCCGCCAGGTTCATCACCGGCCGGGAAATAATTCGTTGCGATATGCGCGATAAAATCAGGGCGGCAGTCAACGCCGCCCCCAAAATGGCCAACAGGATGGTAGCGTAGCTCTTCAACCGGTCGGTAAGCGCGCCGAGGTCAGACTGAATATACACAATACCAACTGGCTTTCCCCCAAAAACGATCACCTGGATAAGATCCAGCCGGCTGTTCTCATACCAGTGCGCTTCCGGCTGCCCCGGCGGAATCGGAGGCAGTGGAAAACTGCGAACTCTGCCCTCGCGCCAGTACCCCGCAAAAAATCTGCCCTCCGGATCGTAAATCCCCGCATAAGTGATATGGGGAGATGCGCGCAGCGCGGATAGCGTATTTTCGGCGGATCGAGGATCATTGAAAATGAGCGGAGAAACCGAATTTGATCCGACAATCTCGGCTTGCACGGAAACGCTGCTGGCCAAATTGATTCGGAACGTATGCAAGTCGTAGATGAAAATTGCAGCCCCCGCCAAAAGAAGAGCCGCGGCGCTCACAGTCATGTTCATGGCCGTGAGCTTATTGGATAGTGAACCCCGAAGCGCGATCATGGGTTGTGACCTCCGCTGCCGGAATCTCTTCGAACGGCGGTCGCCACCTTCAAGAGCTGCGAGTTCAGAACCAGCCCCGACTTCTCCGCTGCGCTCAAATTGACTTCGAATCGGACTTTATTTTCCTTTACGACAAACTGGATCATTCCCCCATGCGTCGTGAACTCTGGAATGTCGCTGACCGTTAAAACCGGCGTTCCCGTCAATGCGCCAAGTATTCTGTTGAGCTGATTGCTCTCCGACCCGCTGATATACAGAATTCGGCAGCCCGCAGCATCTTCCAGCTTCACAACTCGCTTCGCCACCAGGCTTTTCCCCTCGATCGCCTCTCCTGCGATGGTCGAATCGAGGCTTTCGCCAAACGGATCCTGGCCAAGGACGCAAATAGAAAACGAGCCTCGATTTGCCTGGGATTCAGCAACCGGCCAGCGAACAAATTTCCCGAAGTTGAAAAGATAAACAGCCTTGATCTGATACTCGCTGGGCCGATATTGCTGTGCGCGAAGGATTGCCCCGGCGGCAACCCACGCCAGGCTAAAGGCTACCAAGCCAATCCGAAGCCGCCGTGGGCGCCCGCGGCAGGATTTTTGGAAGGCATCATGATTTCGATGCGGAGTCGTGTCGCAAGGAATCCGTATCATTTATTTCGATTCCAAGTGAGCTTCGCGTAGTAACTGCGCTTAATCCCCACCAGCGGACCAGGGTCGCTCCCGAACTCGAAATGGTGCGGCTGCATAAGGTCCAGTCCAACGATCGACAATTGAAATTGCTGGCTGATCCGCCATCCAACGTGAATATCTCCAGTGGAATATGACGGAACCATCTGCGCGGGCAGCGCGCTTATATATCGAAACGAAAGGTCCAGCGTCACTCGTTTGGGCAAGTCAAAACCGGATTGCACCAGCAACTGGTGCCTGGGGCTAGACCCCTCAATAATGGGAGGAGTGCCTACGTCCAGCGAATCCGCCTTCTTCTTCAGGTCCATTTGCAAGAACGAATACGAACCCCGCAGCCGCCAAAAGCTCGTGGGCTTCCACTCGGGAGCAATCTCGACCCCGGAGGTAGAGCCCAAAAGTCCATTTCGAAATTGCGCGGGGATCAACACATGGGGAGGAGCCGGATTATTCTCGATGAACGCTGGACCGGTGATCTCCTCGCTGAACAGATCATTATAGGAGTTATAAAAGCCCGTAACATCGACGTAGGTGGCCTTGCCCACCAGGCGGCGATAGCCCAGCTCGTAGCCGTTCAGCTTTTCGGACTGGAAATTTGGGTTGGCATTAAACCGTGCGAAGAGCGGAAGGCCATTGGGTGCGGTTCCGGCGAAGCCAGACAAGTTGAAATCCCTCTCCGAATCCGACGGAGTGCGTACCGCGCGCGTAAAGGCCGCCCAAAATGTCTGCGTCGGCGTGGGATTCCACAGCAAACGAACACTGGGTTCCAGTTCCGCCCCGGTGAAGTCTGTATGCAAGAGTTTTGTGCCGACTTCGAGCGTCAGGCGATCGGGAACCAAAGAAATCTCATCTTGCAGGAATGCCGTATAGAGCTGGTCCGTTTTCTCGCTTGGATTGAACGTGAGTCCGGAGACGAGTTGCAATTCATCGCCTTCGCTGATGCGCAGCCCCAAGCCCCACGAAATTTTCTGGCGGGCCCCCCAGTTAAATCGTTGCAGGAAATCGATGTCAAAAGTGTTCCGAAGGTCGCCAAAATTGGGTTCGTGCCGATTGGTCCGGTCATAATACGCTTGGATCTGTAGGTCATTGCCTTCACCCAGGACTCTTTTCCAGCGGCCCATGATATTTCCGCCAGAAAGATCCGCATTCCCGTTCACGATTTGCGAGAACGGCGGCGTGTAACTCACCAGTTGCACGCTCTCGCCGGCTACCTCGTCGTAGATGTCTCCCTGAAAAGTAAAAGAATCGCGCGTGCTTTTGGTCCAATCCACGCGGAAGCCGCCCTGCGCAGCTCGCCAGCGATCGAAATTCTGGCCATCCGAGTGGTACTCCGGACCGCGATTGAAACCCTCTCCATAGAGACGGTACGAAAGTCCCTTGGTGTTAGCTCCCCCATACCGAACACTTGCGAAGCCCTGCTCTACATTCCCTCCGCCCGTGCTCGCCAATAGTCCCTGAGTTTGTTTGCTATCTTTGGTGATGATATTGATCACGCCGTCCACGGCGTTTGGCCCCCAGATGGTGCCGCCGGGCCCGCGGATCACCTCGATCCGTTCGATGTCATCCATCACCGTATCTTGAACTTCCCAATAGGTGCCCGCGAATAACGTGGTGTATACAGTTCGGCCATCGATCAGCACCAGAACAGATCGAGAAAGCCGGCTGCCGAAGCCCCGGATGCCGATCGACCATTTGCTGCTGTCGATCCGGGCGACCTCCACGCCCGGCGCAAGCCGCAGAGCTTCTGGGATGGAAGTCGCTCCCGATCGTTGAATATCGTCCTGCGTAATCACGAAGATAGCGGCGGGGGTTTTCCACACTTGTTCCGGTTCTTTGGATGCCGTGGTGACTTCCACATTCCCCAGTTGTTCGAGACTAAGCTGCTTCAGTGGACTTTGAGGCGGCTGATTCTCCTGGGAACTTCCAGCCCAGCACGTGGCTGATATCACCGCTAAAAAGAGCAGCAAAGCCAGAAGCTTCCAACAGCTTGGCGGCTGAGATATTTGCATGTTCGACTGGGTCCTTATCGCAAGAATGCAGCCAGGAAGACTGATCTCGGTTGACGGTTTTGCACAACGGAGGACCCGAACTACTCTTCCACTTAGAGGATTTTCGGCCGTCACGAGCGCTGCTCGAGCAGCGTCTGAATAGTATCCAAAAGATGTTCCGCGCGGTGGCTTCCCTTGATCAGCCAACGATCCACCAATCCTGCCGTCTCTCCCGGCAATTCCGTCAATCCTGAAAGAACCACGATGGGTACCTCTGGATTGATTCGCTGCAGTTCACCCGCCACTTCCGTGCCCTTCATTCCGGACATCCAATAGTCCAACACCACCGCGTCAATCTTCTCGGATTGGAATAGTTTTATTCCCTCTGCTCCAGTGCGAGCCTCAAGCACCCGGTGCCCCGCGGATTCCAGTAAGAGCCTTCGGGGTAACTGTCCAGCAGGTTCATCGTCGATGCAGAGTATGGTGGCCATTTCGTGTGCAAACTCTTCCTTCGTTTTCGGCGCGGTGCGATGAGCCGGTCTTTTCGTTAAGTTGCTTCTCTCTGCCGGATCGGCCATGTCGGAGCTCGCAAGCGACCTCCACTTCTAGCCAGTTCAGGCTCATCCACGATCAAGATCCACATGACACTCGCGGATCAAAACCTTGTTGGCGGGAGAGATTCCGCTCCATCAAGTCACGAATATTTCGACAGGGGGAAACTTCATCTATTTGAACACCCGACGCCGATGGCCACCGGGTCCACGAGCGGAAAAGCCGCAACGATAGTAGTGCCCCCATTACCGGATTGAACTTCGAGCTTGCCTCCCAGCTCTAACACGCGCTCTCGCATTCCACTCATTCCAGTTCCAAGGTTGAATCCCTCGGCTCGAGACGCTGAATCCTCCGGACGGATTCCTTTTCCTTCGTCGCAGACCTGAACCGTCAATAGGTTTTCTCCCGTTGGCCATATCCTGATCCGCGCGGTTTTGCTTCCGGAGTGGCGGTAAATATTCGTCAGGCACTCCTGCACGATCCGAAAAATCGAAATCTCGACCTTGGGCGCCAGCCGGCCAATATCGGGGGAAAGATCGACCTCGACGCTTATGTGGCTCCGTTTGGCAAATCCCTCCGAGAACGACCTGATGGCCGGTAACAGCCCCACCTCATCGAGGAGCGGCGGATGCAGCAGATAAGAGATGGTTCGTATCTCTCTGGAGAGTTGGTCGACCAGTTCAACGTTTTGGCGCACCGCCTGGGCAGCGATCGGGTTTAACTTGTTCACCTCCGAAAGCACCAAACCGTTGTTCATGGAGAACGCAGCGACAAGCTGTCCCACGCTATCGTGCAAGTCGCGAGCGATCCGCCGCCGCTCTTCATCTTGGGTCGCAATCAATCGGCAGGAGAGCGACCGCAACTCGCGATTCAAACGCTCCATCTGCCGAGTTTTACGATACAAGTCCGCGAACACGCTCACCTTCGCTCTCAGCAATTCCGGCACAACAGGGACGGAGATATAGTCCACGGCACCGCGCTGGTATCCCTTGAGCCGGTCCAGGTCCGTCAGGTAGACGCCGGAGATAAATATGATCGCTGTTTCTTGAAAGCGCGGATGCTGGCGAATCATGTCCGCCAATTCGAACCCGTCGATTTCAGGCATGCTGACGTCCATCAGAACTACGGCGATATTGGTCTTCAAGAGATAATCTAAGGCTTCCCTTCCCGAATGCGCCTTTATCAGGTTTTCGCCCAGTTCGTTCAAGATCACTTCATAGCTGAGCAGTTTGCCAGGCTGATCATCCACCATCAGGATGTTGACCTTCTCCCGCTCCATCATTGTCCGTACCTCTCCTCGGATCATCCCGCTCCCAGTTGCCTCACGGAAGCAAACTCCAACTCCTCACCTGGTCATCCCAATTACCGATGCAGCCACATTCTTAATGCCGAAAGCAACTGCTCGGTATTGACGGGCTTGGCCAGATACTCGGAAGCTCCAGCTTCCAGGCACTTCTCACGATCTCCTTTCATGGCTTTGGCGGTCAACGCAACGATCGGCAATCGCCGAAACGAGGGATTCTGCCGGATCACTTGCATCGTTTCGTATCCGTCCATTTCCGGCATCATGATGTCCATCAGCACGATTGCCAGATCCGGAGTGGATTCGAGCGTTGCGATTGCTTCGCGTCCGGTTCCGGCGGTCAGCACAGTCATTCCGCGCCGTTCCAATACGCTGCTGAGTGCGAAAATATTCCGCACGTCATCGTCCACCACCAACACCTTCTTGCCAGCCAACGCTTCGTCCGAGTGATGCAACAGGTCGAGTAGTCGTTGCTTCTCCTGCGGCAGATCGGCCACTACGCGGTGCAAGAACAAAGCCGTCTCGTCCAACAGGCGTTCCGGCGATTCAACGCCTTTCACCACCACGCTGCGGGCTAGCATGTGCAACCGAGCATCTTCCTCCGGCGACAAATCTTTGCCGGTGAACACCACAACCGGCAAATCGCTGTGTGCCGGGGTGTCTCGCAGATTCTCCAGCACGTCAAAGCCGGACATGTCCGGTAGCCGCAAGTCCAGCACGACACAGTCAAAGGATCCCGTTTTCATGGCTTCCAGCGCCTCGGCTCCGGTGGAAGCGATCTCCACGTCGATATCGTCATAACCGAGCAACTCACGGATACTCAACTGTTCGCCTGGATTGTCTTCCACCACCAGCAGCCTTTTGCGGCGCGGCATCGCAAACTCCCGGATGCGTTCGAAGGCCGTCTCAAGCGCCGCCGGGGTGGTTGGCTTGGTCACAAACGCGAACGCGCCTCGCGACAACCCATGTTGGCGGTCTTCGTCCAGAGTCAACATCTGAACCGGGATGTGACGCGTTCCAGGATCCTGCTTCAAATGGTTCAGCACCGTCCAGCCCAGCATGTCGGGCAAGAAAACATCTAACGACACGGCCGTGGGATGATATTCATGGGCCAGCGAGAGAGCTTCTGCTCCCCGGGTAGCCACCAACACCTTGAATCCCTTGTCATGCGCCAGATCTCGCAGCACACGCATATAATGCGGATCGTCCTCGACAATCAGCAAAACGGCATCTCCATTCTGCAGAGTTTCCCGGTCGTCCGTGATCGGTTCGATCACGCGATCGGTCACCGTCAAGCTGGAAAGTTGCAGAGGCAACGAAGCCAGGAGCGGCTTGGCGTCGATGCTCGTCACGCTCGTGGACGGCGCGACATAAGTTTGCGGCAGGTACAGAGTAAATGTGCTTCCGGTCCCCACGACGCTGCGCAATTGGATTTCGCCCCCCAGCAGGCTCGCCAGTTCACGACTGATCGCGAGTCCCAAGCCCGTGCCGCCGTACTTGCGGCTGGTGCTCGCATCCGCCTGTTGGAATGCCTCAAAAATGAGCCTTTGTTTCTCGCTGGGAATTCCGATACCCGTATCGGATACTTCAAATGCAACCACCGAACCGGATCTGTTCAGAACCGGGTGGCCATCGCTCCAGCCGCTTTCGGCCGCAAATACGGACAAACGCACTGTGCCTTGCTCGGTAAACTTGAACGCGTTCGAGAGCAAGTTCTTCAGTACCTGCTGCAACCGCTTCGAATCCGTCACCAGGCTGTGGGAAAGCCTCGGATCGGTATGGATTTCGAAACGCAGGCGCCGGTTCTCCGCCTCGTGGCGGAAGGGGCGCGCGATCACGTCGACCAGGCTCGCGAAGAATACTTCCTCGGCTTGCACGGAAACCGTTCCGGACTCGATCTTCGATAGGTCGAGAATGTCGCTGATCAGATTCAAAAGGTCCGTGCCAGCGCCGTGAATCGTCCGCGCGAACTCCACTTGCTTCGCCGTCAAGTTGCCGTCGGGATTCTCGGTGAGTTGCTGGCCCAGCACCAGAATACTGTTCAACGGTGTCCGCAATTCGTGCGACATATTGGCCAGGAATTCCGACTTGTACTTCGAAGTGAGTGCCAATTCCTTGGCTTTCTCTTCCACCGCACGGCGGGCCTGCTCGATTTCCTGGTTCTTGCGTTCCACTTCAACGTTTTGCTCGGCCAATTGTTGTGCTTTTTGCGCAAGTTGCTCATTCGTCTGCTGCAATTCCGTCTGCTGCGTTTGAAGTTCGGTAGCGAGCTGCTGAGATTGCTTGAGCAAGCCTTCCGTCTGCATGGTCGCTTCAATGCTGTTCAACACGATTCCGATGCTGGAAGTGAGCTGTTCCAGGAAGGAAAGATGAGACGCGGTAAACACACTCAGCGAAGCCAGCTCAATCACAGCTTTCACGCGATCTTCAAACAGTACCGGCAACACAATAATATTTCGCGGCACCGCCTCGAACAACCCCGACCGGATCGGAGTGGCATGCAGCGGCACATCGGTGATGAGCATTCGCCGCTTTTCCGCCGCGCACTGGCCTACCAGACCTTCGGAAACTCGCAGTCGGTCTGGATGCCCGTCCCGGTTGCTGTCGGCAAATGCCGAAAGCAAAACAAGGTTCCCGGGATCCTCCGCTTCCATTTGATAGATCACGCCTTGCTGGGCGTTGACGAGCGGAGCCAATTCCGACAGCAGCATTCGGCCTACAGTTGTCAGATCGCGTTGCCCCTGCAACATGCCGGTGAACCGCGCCAGGTTGGTCTTCAGCCAATCCTGTTCGTTGTTGCGGTCGGTAGTCAGGCGGAGGTTATCGATCATCGTGTTGATGTAGTCCTTCAGCTCCGCCACTTCTCCACTGGCCTCCACTTGAATCGAACGGGTTAGGTCTCCCTTGGTCACCGCGGTTGTCACTTCAGCGATGGCCCGTACCTGGTTGGTCAGGTTATCCGCCAGCAGATTGACGTTTCCGGTCAGGTCCTTCCACGTTCCAGCGGCGCCGGGCACGTTGGCCTGGCCGCCGAGGCGTCCTTCCACGCCCACCTCGCGGGCCACCGTCGTCACCTGGTCCGCAAAAGTCGCCAACGTATCCGTCATGTTGTTGATCGTGTCGGCCAGTGCCGCCACTTCACCCTTCGCGTTCACGGTCAGCTTCTTCGTCAGCTCGCCGTTCGCGACCGCCGTCACCACCTTCACAATTCCGCGCACCTGCTCGGTGAGATTGGCGGCCATCACGTTCACGTTGTCCGTCAAATCCTTCCACGTTCCCGCCACTCCCGGCACCTGGGCCTGCCCGCCCAATTTCCCTTCTGTTCCCACTTCGCGCGCCACACGCGTCACCTCGGCCGCGAAAGCGTTCAACTGGTCCACCATCGTGTTGATCGTGTTCTTCAATTCCAGAATTTCGCCTCTCACGTCCACGGTGATCTTGCGCGAGAGGTCGCCTCTCGCCACCGCGGTGGTCACCTCGGCGATGTTTCGTACCTGGCCAGTCAGGTTTCCGGCCATTGCGTTCACCGAGTCCGTCAGGTCCTTCCAGGTTCCGGCCACTCCCGGCACGTTGGCCTGCCCGCCCAATCGGCCCTCGCTGCCCACCTCGCGAGCCACGCGCGTCACCTCGGCCGCGAAAGATCGCAACTGTTCCACCATGGTGTTGAGTGTTTCTTTCAGCTGCAAAATTTCTCCGCGCACGTCCACGGTGATCTTTCGCGAAAGGTCCCCGCTCGCAATAGCGGTAGCTACTTCGGCGATGTTGCGCACCTGGCCGGTCAAGTTGCTGGCCATGAAGTTCACGTTGTCTGTCAAATCCTTCCAGGTTCCTCCCACTCCCGGCACTTGAGCCTGCCCGCCCAACTTCCCTTCCGTCCCAACTTCGCGTGCCACGCGCGTCACTTCACCCGCAAACGCGTTGAGCTGATCCACCATCGTGTTAATGGTGTTCTTTAATTCCAAAATTTCACCTTTCACGTCCACGGTGATCTTTCGCGAGAGGTCGCCTCGTGCCACCGCCGTGGTTACCTCGGCAATGTTGCGCACCTGGCCGGTTAGGTTCCCGGCCATCGAGTTCACCGAGTCGGTCAGGTCCTTCCACGTTCCCGCAACTCCCGGCACGTTGGCCTGCCCGCCCAACCGGCCCTCGCTGCCCACCTCGCGCGCCACGCGCGTCACTTCGCCGGCAAACGCGTTCAGTTGGTCCACCGTCGTATTGATCGTTTCCTTCAGCAGCAGGATTTCGCCGCTCACGTTTACGGTGATTTTCTTCGAAAGGTCGCCGCTCGCGATTGCGGTAGATACTTCCGCGATATTACGCACCTGCCCGGTCAAGTTGCTGGCCATCGAATTGACCGAGTCGGTCAGGTCCTTCCACGTTCCCGCAACTCCCGGCACAACAGCCTGTCCTCCCAGTTTTCCGTCCGTTCCCACTTCGCGCGCCACGCGCGTCACTTCCGAAGCAAACGACCGCAACTGATCCACCATGGTGTTGAGCGTGTCTTTCAATTCCAGAATTTCGCCCTTCACGTCCACTGTGATCTTGCGCGAGAGGTCTCCTCTCGCCACCGCCGTCGCCACCTCGGCGATGTTGCGAACCTGGCCAGTCAAGTTGCTGGCCATGAAGTTCACGTTGTCCGTCAAATCCTTCCAGGTTCCGGCCACGCCGGGCACCTGCGCCTGCCCGCCCAACTTTCCTTCTGTACCCACTTCGCGCGCCACACGCGTCACTTCGCCAGCGAACGCGTTCAACTGGTCCACCATCGTATTGATGGTGTTCTTTAACTCCAGAATTTCTCCCTTCACGTCCACCGTAATCTTGCGTGACAAATCGCCCCTCGCCACCGCGGTGGTCACCTCGGCGATGTTGCGAACCTGGCCAGTCAAGTTTCCGGCCATCGAGTTCACCGAGTCCGTCAAGTCCTTCCAGGTTCCCGCCACTCCCGGCACGTTGGCCTGACCGCCCAATCGGCCCTCGCTGCCCACCTCGCGAGCCACGCGGGTTACCTCGCCCGCAAACCGGTTCAATTGGTCCACCATCGTGTTCAGGGTTTCTTTCAGCTGCAGAATCTCTCCGCGGACGTCCACCGTGATCTTGCGCGACAAATCGCCGCTCGCAATTGCCGTCGCCACCTCGGCGATATTGCGCACCTGGTCAGTCAGGTTGCTGGCCATGAAGTTCACGTTATCCGTTAAGTCCTTCCAGGTTCCTCCCACGCCGGGAACCTGCGCCTGGCCGCCCAGCTTCCCTTCCGTCCCAACTTCGCGGCCCACACGCGTCACCTCTCCGGCGAACGCGTTCAACTGGTCCACCATCGTGTTAATGGTGTCTTTCAATTCTAGAATTTCGCCCTTCACATCCACGGTGATCTTGCGCGACAGGTCGCCGCGCGCAACCGCGGTAGTCACCTCGGCGATGTTTCGAACCTGGGCAGTCAGGTTTCCGGCCATCGCGTTCACGGAATCGGTAAGGTCCTTCCAGGTTCCCGCAACTCCCGGCACAACAGCCTGTCCTCCCAGTTTTCCGTCCGTTCCCACTTCGCGCGCCACGCGCGTGACTTCGGAAGCAAATGATCGCAGCTGATCCACCATGGTGTTGATGGCTTCTTTCAGCTGCTGAATTTCTCCGCGCACGTCAACGGTGATCTTGCGCGATAGGTCTCCGCTTGCGACCGCAGTCGCCACTTCGGCGATGTTTCTCACCTGCCCCGTCAGGTTGCTGGCCATCGAGTTGACGGAATCCGTCAAATCCTTCCAGGTTCCCGCGACTCCCGGCACCTTTGCTTGTCCGCCAAGTTTTCCTTCCGTTCCCACTTCGCGCGCCACGCGCGTCACTTCCGCCGTGAAAACCCCCAACTGCTGAATCATGGTGTTCACGATGGTGGCGGAACGCAAAAATTCGCCTTCGAGTGGCCGTCCATCCACATCCAGCTGAACGGTCTGCGTCAGATTTCCCTTAGCCACCGCGGCGATCGCGCGGGTAACTTCGGTTGTCGGCCGCAGCAGGTCATCCACCAGAGTATTCACCGACACTTCCATCTCGCCCCAGGCAGCCTTCTCCAGGTGAAACCTCATCCGTTCCCGGGTTCTGCCTTCCTTGCCGACCACTTGTCCCACGCGCTTGAGCTCTTGCGCCATTTGGTGGTTCGCTGCGACGATGTCGTTAAACGTATCCGCGATTTTCCCCGCCAATCCTGTCCAATCTCCAGGCAATCGTACGGTGAAATCCCCGTCACGCATGGTTCGTAGTCCGGCAAGAACTACGCTCATATCGACCGGCGTGACCTGCGAGCTTTCAGCGGCATGCCCGCCGTTCTGGGACTTTTTACGAATCTCGCCGCTGTCTAAGGTTGCAGTGCCATGCTCGGATCTCTTCATCGGTCTTCTCCAAAATGAAAAACTGGGGAACCATCCACAACATTGCGTTCCGCGCTACTGTTTCGGTCTCGCCTCAGAGACGCTCTAAACCTAACATTGAGCAGACACTTATGCCGCCCCGGAACGGACACGCTATGCCTTTGAATGAGCCTATGGGAACAACAACAGTGAAAACTCATAGCACGAAAGCCCGAGGGAGCATCTACAGTGTTCCCTGTAGATCACCATAGGGAAATCTTGTAGGTCCTAAAGTGAAACAGGGCGATTTTGGGGCATGAACAACATTCCGTGTGTTGCGTCTCGCCGAAGGTTTTCACTCTGATCGCGCGGGTTGCTCAGCCCAAC
Source organism: uncultured Acidobacteriota bacterium (assembly GCA_963756355.1). GTDB lineage: Bacteria > Acidobacteriota > Terriglobia > Acidiferrales > UBA7541 > JBGPTK01. The sequence continues at coordinate 47,293 of CAVWOD010000011.1, forward strand.
AGACAGTCCCAGTCAATTCTTTCAAGATGACGGAAAGCACATTCACTTCGAATGGCGTCATGATCGTCAATTACGAGCGTGCAGGCGCAGTCCCAAACGGAAGTCTATAAACATTCGCGCCGTGTTGAGCATCTGAAGGCAGGGCCCGGGTGCGAAGTGGACCGTCTGAACCCGCTGCGGTAGCCAAACAAGATCTAAATTGCATGAAGGGTGAGGCTGGAAGCCCTCAAAAAGAAACGACAAAGAAGTGGCGCGCCCGGGGGGATTCGAACTCCCGACCCTCTGCCTCGAAGGTATGCGTTGCAAAACTCTAAGTGCCGCATCTGGTGTCGCTTAGGAGGAAGCGCGTCACTTATCTCGCCCTTGAATTGGGCCAAAGTTGGACTGAAACTCTGAGGTGAACAATCGCTCCGTTGCTGGCAACTCTCATTGTCTGAAGACAAAAAGACTTCGGGCCGTGAGCTAGGAACCACGACGATTGATAGCGCGCCTGCCTTGGGCGCGCACTATCCGACCCCCACAACTCCGCTCCATATTGTTGACTACTAACGTTTCCAACAAACTGGGCAATCTGCGCCCGTATGCTGATAGCAACGGCACCTCTAATGCTGTGCGGCAACACCCCGGTTATGCGTTTTCGAACTCTGTAGAGAGGAAACAAAGTCGTTGACCAGCGCGGCGATCTCATCGGCAGCCGTGTCCAACGCAAAATGACCGCCGTCGACGATGTGAACTTCGGCATTCGGCACATCCCGATGATAGGCCTCCGGCTCTGACGGATCGAACGAGCTCTCATACTTGCCCCAGATCACCAGCAGGCGCGGTTGTTTCTCGCGCATCCATGCCTGCCACTTGGGATAAGCATCGACGTTGGTTCGGTAATCGTAAAATAGGTCGCTCTGAATCTCGGCCTGGCCAGGCCGGTTGAGAAAATAAAATTCGTCCATCCAAAGATCCGGATCATGGCGTTCCACGTTGGGATCGTTGCCCGCATGACGCGCCTTGGTGGTTTCGAGAGATAGAAGGTTTTTGCGAAGCGCGCTTTCATTGGTGGCGCGATCCGCCCAAAACGCGCGGCGCGTTTTCCAATTCTCGCCGAGGCCACTGTTGTGCGCGACCGCGTCCTGAACGATGAGAGCCTGCGCCCTTTCTGGATGGGCCAATATCATGCGGAAGCCCACCGGGCCGCCGTAATCCTGCATATAGATTGTGTAGTTCGAGAGCCCGAGTGCTTCGGTGAAGTGATTCATCACCTCCGCAATGTGATCGAAAGTGTATGCAAACTTTTTCGGGTCGGGCCAATCACTGTTTCCGAAGCCCGGGTAATCGGGAGCGACGAGATGATAGCGGTCGGACAGCCGGATAAAGAGAGGCTCGAACATCCGCGATGACGAGGGAAGTCCGTGCAACAGGAGAAGAGTCGGCGCGTCTTTGGGGCCCGCTTCTCTGTAAAAGATGGTGAGCCCATCGATCTGAATCGTGCGATAAGAAGTCGAGTATTTCACGGAGCGTTCCTTTCCTTGGGCTTGGCCCGGCAGTTGAAATAATGCGAGCATGACAAAAACCACGAACGCCATGCGGAAGACCCCTAAACAACGGCTGCACCGGGACGAACTGAACGGGGGCATCGTAGTTGCCATGATCCATCATGCGCGAGGAAACATTCGCATCAGCAGTTGATGCGGGTTATGGCTGCGGGAATCCGAACATCAACCACGACTGATTGGCGACCCAATGCGGGTATAGCTCCGTCATCTGATCGAACAGCTCCTGGTCGGACGTCATGGTTTTCTGCAGTCGATCGAAGTCTTGCAGGTAACGTTTTGTGTCTTGGATCGCCGAAGGAGAGTCGGGCGCACCCGGTTTCTTGTGACCTGCGACAACAATCTCCGGGTCCAGCGCCGCTAACCGGTCTAGCGCCGCGATCCAATTCTTTCTGCTCTCGGGGGTGGTGTCGCCGACATACATGCGGCATTGGTTGTACACAACGTCGCCGGCGACGATCAGGCCGATTGATGGAACGTGGAGAGACGTCGTATCGGGACTATCGGTGTGGCCCTGCTCAATGATGCGCAGTTCGTGCCCCTCGAGAGTGAACGTGTCGTGCTCATAGGCCTCAGGCGCAACAAACTTAGTTGCCAATTGACCGGGAAAGAGCCGGCGAGCTAACCGCTCCACGGGGGGAGTGAAAGACATCTGCATAGCGTTCACCGTCTTGGGTGTTGCTATCGCCCGAGCCATCGGGAAACGGTCAAGCAGAACGCTCAGGCCGAAGAAGTGGTCGAAATGGGCGTGCGTGATGTAGATGGTCTCCAAGTTGCGATTGTGCAGAGCAACCCAATTCGCCAGGGCCTCGGCCTCAGCCACCGTCGTCATTGCGTCTACCAGCACCGCATCGTACTCACCGAAGATTAAAGTCGACGTCATCGGGTCGAAGCCGAGCGCCTCGCCAAATGGCCTCGGCCGCTCGCCTACCATAGTCTTTCCCGGGGCGGTAAAAACGTTCACACCAAGCGCGTTCGAGGCGCCAGGGGCGGTCACGCGCGTGGTCTCTTTCGATCCATTTGTGCCGTCCATTCGGTAGTCCTTTCGATGTCAGAGCGAGTGACCGCTCAAGGCGATATTGGCAGAAGCGTGACGACAAGTCTATTGGACGAATGTATCGATCCATACCAAAGCAGGGATTGAAATATGGCAACCTGTTTTGATTTTTGCGTACGCTGCCAGAGCCTCACTCGTTCAATAGCGAAGATTTGATCCGACTCAGGATGCGCCAGCCGCCTCACTTCTTCTCTCGTTGAGCGCCGGTATAAGAAGTTTCAGAAGCGCTTCGTCCGAGAAAGGGTTCTGACCTGAGATCAACTCGCGATCTTGAAGGACGTAGCTCTTCCACGGAGCGACCACACTTACGTCACCGCCCGCTGTCCGCAAGGCGAAGTCCGGATAGAAGAGAACCTTACCACCAATCTCAAGCGGCTCCCGCTGCTGCTCTTCCGCCGTCGAAAAGATGGTCATCTTATATCCAGAATAAATCCATCCTTGAGCCTTTGCCCGCGCTCCAGCGGCATCGCCCGCAGCCAGCGCTCCGACCACCTCCGTCGAATTCGGAAGAGCCGAGAGAAGTGAAATCGGGCCATGGCAGAGCACCGCCGTAGGCTTGGATGTTTTATGAAAGTGTCTCAGCACAGTGCCAGCGTCGGGATCATCGAGAAGATCAATCATCGGACCATGGCCGCCAGGGACGAAAACAGCGTCATATTGATCCAGGCCCGATGCGATGACCTCCGAGATGCGAGTTGGAGTTTTGAGCCCAGTCAGGGTGTCGCGGAATTTTAGATAGTCCTGAAGCCTGGCCTCGTCCCCGCCGAAGAAATCGGCGACAGCTGAATGGACATCCATTTGCGGCGTGTTGCCTTTGGGGTTGGCAAAAGTGATTTCGTAGCCTTCCTTCATCAAGGCCCGAACCGGAACCGTCAGTTCGTTGAGATAGTAGCCAGCGCCGGCATAAACCTTGCCATCTTTCAATGGCAAGCCGTGACCGCTCGAGACCAGCACCAAGACTTTTCCTTTTGTTGTCATTTTGTTCTCCTCTCTGAAATCGAATCTGTTTCCCGAAATCTTAGCTTGCACAGAGCAACCCAATTTGCGAGAGCCTCGGCCTCAGCGACCTCATCATTGAATCTACCAGCGCCGCGTCGTACTCGCCGAAGATTAAAGTCGATTTGATCGAGTCAAAGCCGAGCGCCTGGCCAAAGGGCTTTGGCCGCTCGCCGACCATAGCCTTTCCCGGTGCGGTAAAAACGTTCACGCTAAGCGTGGGCTCTTTCGGCCCATTTGTGCCAGGCATCTGGTATTCCTTTCGATGTCAACGCAAGTGACTGTTCGAGGCAAAGATTGGCAGAAGCGCAACGACGAGGCGCAGAGTCTTCTCCCTATCCGCTCCAAGCGCTAACCGTATTTGAGGGAGGTGCTTTGTCCGACCTCGATGATGTAACCGTCTGGGTCGCGGATGTAGCAGCGGATCTCGCCGTACTTGGCAATCGGTTCCGTGAGAAACTCGGCTCCCCGACTTTTCCACAATTCGTAGCACGCTTGAATATCGGCAACGCGGAAATTCATAAAGCTGTTGATGTGGTTCGGGTCGGGGACGCTGAGCGTTACCGTCGGCTTGTCCGGGGTCGGGCCGCCCCCCACGTTCAAAATCATCCAGATATTCGCAAGCTGAAGGTACGGAGGTGCGTTGCCGTCACCCATGGTCAGAATGCGAGCGCCGAATACTTTTTCATAGTAGCGAGCCGATCGCTCGACGTCGGCAACGGTGAGAAAATGCGCGATGCTGATCCCTTCCTTCGGCGGCATCTCGTAGCTCTTCTGTTCGATTTGTACGGCGTTCATTGACGACTCCTTTCGATGGAGTATTCACTATAAATACGTGTCCTCTGTTCGCAACACAGTTTCAAGGCACCAGCAGGATCTTCCCCACGCCACCCTTCTCCGCCATTGCGTGAGCCCTGGCTGCTTCGCTGAGTGGCAGTTTCAGACCAATCGGGATTACTAGCTTTCCATCTCGCACCGCTTCGGCCATGAACTCGAGCGTTTTCCTGTCGAATTTCGAGAATACTTTCACCACCTTTACAGACGGGTACTCCGCGGCGTTCTGCGGCGCCTCGACAACCGATGCATAGACTCCCCCCGGCTTGACCCTGGCGATCATCTTTTCGGCGGTCCTTCCGCCGACCGCATCCGCCACGGCCTCCACCGGCGGAATATCCGCAATCGCGGTGTCGTCGTCGGTTGCGATCACCTGATTCGCGCCGACCGTCTTGGCTTCGTCGATCTGCCTCTTCAAAACTCCCGCGATCACAGTGGCCCCGCGTGCCTTCGCGGTGAACACCGCCGAACGCCCTACATTTCCAACAGCACCGAGGACCAGAACCGTCTGGCCAGCTTTTATTTCCGTAGCCAGGAGGAGCTGGTTGCCAGTCGTCGTCACCAGCGGCAACGCCGCCGCCTGAATCAAATCGAGCCCCTTGGGAACTTTCGCCAGAACCGCAGCTTTCACGACACAAAGTTCGGCGTAAGTATTGTCCGCCATAGCGAACACCTGGTCGCCGACAGAAAAGCCTTCCACTCCCGGCCCAATCTTGGCCACAGTGCCCGCGATATCCACTCCTATAAGCCCCGGAAACTTGAGTGGGTAAAAATCTTTCGTTAATCCGGCACGTCGCTTGTAGTCGATCGGATTCACGCTCGAGGCAGCCACCCGCACGAGTACTTCGCCTGTGCCAGGGACCGGATCGGGGTATTCTTCATACTTGAGTACTTCAGGACCGCCATATTCGTGGACAACAATTGCTTTCATATTTCACCTCCCTGGCTCGGGGTGTGTTTCCTTGCTGGCCACGTCAAAACGAACCTTCACACTCGGGCATCCTGTGCGAAGGGTGCTCAATGTCCAGCCCGCAGTTCAACGCTTCTCGTACGGGTGAAAGATGTAGTCCTTCGCCTTCACGGCCACATGGCATGAGTTTCCGCAGTCCGCGTGGGATGTGGGATCGGGGGTGAACTTGTTCGACGCGGCGTCGTAGTTGAACACAGCGTATCCCCAGCCGCCGGTTTTCGGAAATCTCTTGCTGTCTTTCTCCATCACGAATGCCTGCTTAAAAGCGTCCGGCACTTCCACATCGAAAGTCGCTTCCGTGTCCTTCTTCGGTGACCACTGGAGCTTCACGATCATGGACCCTTCCGGAAATGCCTTGCCGTTTAGTGGAACGCCAGCCTTGAACGCCTTAATCATCGCCGAATTCGCGACGATTACCTTAAGCACTTCTGCCTGGCGGGCAGAAGAAACCGTAGGCCAGTCCTCATACCCCTGAAATCAGAGAACGCGATTCCATCCGGTGATTTCAGAGAGTACTTGTCCGTGTCCTGCCCTTTCGCGTTAAGGACCGCGCCGCCGAGGATGGCAAGCAGCGCCACGGCTGCGAGGATGGCAACAGCCGCGATAGGTTTTACGGCTGTGCGCGTTTCTTTCTTTTGTTTTTGTTGTACTCGCGCCAAAGAATCCCTCATAAGTTCAGTCATGTTGTGCTCTCCGTCACAAAAAGTCGGGCAGACTCCTCTTACGAGTTGCTGTTTCGCGGATCGTCTTTCGCGCTGACGTATTCCAGTCCAAGCGGCCCCATCGCGGTGACTTGCGTGACGTACTCGCCGGATTTCGCCCAGTGGAAATGGGACGTGCTACCAGGGAGAATGACAACCGCGCCGGGCGGATAGGCTTCCAACTTACTGGCGTCGAATTCATCGCCCAGTCCGATATAAAAGACGCCAGAAATTACGGTGTAGACGCGATCCTCTGGGTGCTTGTGAGGCATTAGCTTCGCGCCGTGGGGCGATTTGACTCTGATGGTGTAGGGGCCGGGCTCCGAAGGATGACCTACTAGGACGGCCAGGCGGACGGAAGGTGGGAATGCCGGGAATGGTTTCCAATCCATGTCATCCGGCAAGATGGGTTTGAAAACCTCCTGCCCAAGTTGGTGAGGCCGGGCTTCGCTTTGCTGAGCACTCTTTGCGGCACTGGCTTTCTGAGACATACGAACCCCCCTTCATGCAAGAAATGTAAAACATCACCGCAGATTTTCGAGACATGTTCGCCAAGCTTGGCTTCGAACGCGTGGCGACTGCCTGTCTCGTCGTTACTTGGATAACCAGGAAAAATCAAAAGCTGCATTTTTGTTCGTGACCGCAGTGGGCGCACAAGAGATCGTTCGGTTGTCAATGGTTCGCAACTCACTTTGCCGGCCTTCCAGACTCTAGGGGCCGCAGTGCTCATGACCATTCCCTCGCAAGAAAGGCCACTTAAGGGCGGGGCTATACAATATCGCTCCATGCAAAATCGTTCAACGTCGATCTCGTTGACCCTAATTTCAGCCCTACTGCCTATGATCCGTCATCGTGTAAGGCCGCCCAACGACGGCTAGCATCCTCTTCGCCGTTGCATCCGACATGCGGCAGAAAGAGGTCTCCGTACTGCGTGGTTCGGTTGGTTAGAACGCCTGCCTGGGAGGCAGGTGCTCTAGCATGTGCAATACGTTCGTTGAACCAGGTATCTCTGTCATGACAGAACGCTACGTTTTACCTAGCCTTGGGTGAGAAGCATTCGACCGTTGAGCATCTATTCGGCGAACAGAGGGTAAAGGGTGAAGAAATATTCTCCTTAATCTTTTCACATCAATGTTGTGGCGCGCCCGGGGAGATTCGAACTCCCGACCCTCTGCTTAGAAGGCAGACGCTCTATCCAACTGAGCTACGGGCGCACTTGCCTGATTCTAGAACATTTGCTCCCCCTTGAGACAAGCTTTTGGTAAGTGAGACTTTTCGCTTTGGCTGGCGCGTGGGACGCAGCAACACGGCCGTGCTCTGTGGCCTTGTGTTAAAATCCAACTTCGCGCGGCCAAGGGGCGTTTAACCTGATACTGCGCGAAACATCTCGGCGCTGGCGGGCCCGCGCTGAACGCTCGATTCCTCAAAATACTTCCAAGACTGAAATTTAGGTGATCAAGAACATGAAATCGAATAGCAACGCAGACGATAACGCCGTCAACCGGAAGGTGGTGTTGATAGCAGGAGGTACGGGGGGATTGGGACGCACCGTGAGTTTGGCGTTTCTGGCCCAAGGGGCCCAAGTAGTGGTCACCTTTCGGAAGCAGCAGGAATTCGACGGGCTGATGCTTTCCGCAGTCGGAAACGAATCCCAATTGGAAGGCTACAGTGTTGACGTCACCAGCGAGGCGGAAGTGGGCAAGCTCGTTGCAGGAATTGTCGAGCGGTACGGGCAACTCGACGCGATGGTGAATACGGTGGGCGGCTATGCCGGCGGAGTGAAATTATGGGAGATGGATACGAAAGTGTTCGACCAAATGCTGGCCTTGAACCTGCGCTCTGGCTATGCGCTGTCTCGTGCGGCCGTACGAGCAATGCTAAAGCAAGGGGGCGGTGCGATCGTAAACGTCGCGGCCAAAGCTGCGATTGATCATGGCGCAGGCGCCGCTGCCTATGCTGCTTCCAAGGCCGCTGCTGTAGCCATGATCGATTCTCTTGCTGAAGATCTGCGCGGCACGGGAATCCGAGTGAACTCGATTCTCCCCAGCATTATTGATACGGAAGCAAACCGGAAAGCAATGCCGGGTGCGAATTTCGCCAATTGGCCGAAGCCTGAGGAAATAGCGCGCGTAATCGTGTTCCTGTGCAGCGATGATGCGAAATTAATTCATGGCGCCAGTGTTCCGGTATTTGGAAATAGCTGAGAATTTCCGGATGAGAGGTTCAAATGTCCATTCGGCCCGTTAAGCGTCTCATAAAATCCAAGCCCACCATCGAAGGCGCCGGCGTTCATCTGCGCCGTGCATTCGGCTTTGGAAACACAAAGGATTTCGATCCGTTTCTCCTCCTCGACGATTTCCGCAATGACATTCCGGAAGATTACCTGGCGGGTTTCCCCTGGCATCCCCACAGGGGGATTGAGACGATCACTTATGTCCTCGCCGGAACCGTGGAGCACGGCGATAGCATGGGCAATCGTGGCGCAATTGCCGCCGGCGACATTCAATGGATGACGGCAGGCCGCGGCATCATCCACCAGGAAATGCCCAAGGGCGATCCGGATGGCCGCATGCACGGTTTCCAGTTGTGGGCCAATCTCCCCGCAGCGCTCAAAATGACGGAGCCGCGTTACCAGGAAGTGAAAGCGGTCGAAATTCCGGAAATCGTCGATGACGACGGCACTCGTGCTCGCGTCGTCTGCGGCACTTTCTGGGGAAAGCGGGGCCCGGTCGAAGGCATAGCCGCCGATCCGGTCTACATCGACGTGTCGGTTCCTTCTGGCAGGCGCAAGGCGTTGCCTGTCGAAATAACCAGGCACGCTTTCGCCTACGTGTTCGCGGGCGCGGGTAAATTCTGCAACGCCTCAGGCCCTCTTGCAGTGCCCACCGAATCGGTCGGCTGGCTGGACACAACCCCTCCGAAAGAGGCGGAGGACCGCTCGCTCGTCCTCTTCGATCGCGGAGACGAAGTAGTGGTGCAAGCCGGAGAAGACGGCATCCGTTTCCTTTTGGTCTCTGGCAAACCACTTGAGGAACCGGTCGCATGGTACGGGCCGATCGTCATGAACACTCAGGAGCAACTCCAACAGGCTTTCAACGAGCTTCAGAAAGGGACATTTCTTAAGTCGGAGTAGAAACGATCGGCGATCGATCGACCGCACTCAAGCAAGGTCTAACGAGGCCACATACGCGGAGCCCAGCATTGGCGCTTCCTCATTCAATATCACGCTGACCGGAATGTGCGAAAGCAGCTCTCCGAGCTTTGCTTTTGCCGCGAAGGCCCGCACAAATTTCCCGCTTTTGAGCAACGGCAATATCTTCACCGCGATTCCCCCGGCAATAAACACACCGCCGCGCGCCAGGGAATGGAGCGCGAGATTTCCAGCTTCTGCGCCATAAATATCAATCCAAATTTCCACCGCGCGCGCGCAGATCGGGCATGTGCCGTCCAATGCATTCTTGGTGATCTCCGGAGCGGGATCGGCGCCTGCAATGTCAAAATCAGGATGTCGAACGCCGGGATCAAGGAAATCGTGAATCTCGCGGAAGCCTCTTCCCGAAAGTAACATTTCATACTCCAATTGCCCGTATTTCCGCAGCATGGCCTGAGCCAGCTCGACCTCTATCTCGCTTTGCACGCCGAAGCCGGCATGGCCTCCCTCCGTCGCACACGGAATGTGCTGCTGCCCGTTCCAGAAAAGCACCGCCTCTCCAAGCCCGGTCCCCGCGGCAATGATGGCGCGATTCGCCGCTCGAGTTGGAATGCCTGTTTGCAGAATTTCAAGCTCATTTGCCTCGAGCACTTCCAATCCGTATCCAGTCGCCTCCAGATCATTCAACAAGCGGACCTTGGAAATTCCCAAAAACTTCGCCAGATTGGCTCCATCCATCACCCACGGCAAATTTGTGGCGTGCACCGAATTGTCCACCACCGGCCCGGCAACATCGAAGCACGCCGCCGTCACTTTACTCTTCAACTGCCCGACAAAGTCCGCGATAGCGTCTTCCGCGCGAGCATATAAGTGGCTGGGATATCGCTGTTTTGAGATCAGGTGCAGCTTCCCCTGCTGGAGCTCAAACGCGCCTAGATTGAATTTCGTACCCCCAACGTCACCAGCGATGATCATTGTTCTCCCATTCGATCCGTTTGCGCTGCTTTGGGCCAACCACCCAATCCCGGCAAAGCAGCCTCAAGAAATTCGCCAGTGATGCCCATCATAGTCCAGCAAATCGATGGCCTCCCGCGGCCCCCAACTCCCCGAAGCATAGTTTGGAAAAGCCGGAGGCGCCATTAGATTCCACGCCTGACGAATGGGATCGATCAGCGCCCAAGCGGCCTCTACGCTATCGGCCCGGTCGAAAAGTGTGGCGTCGCCGCGCATGCAATCATTTAACAGCGCCGTATAGGCATCCCGGGAACTCGGCCCAAAAAATTCGCGATATTGAAAATCCATTCGTACCGGATGAATGTCCAGATTCGCACCGGGCGGCTTCGCGCCGAATGAGAGCGAGATTCCTTCGTCCGGCTGAATGTTCAGCACCAGCCAGTTCGGTTCCACATTCTTGCCGCGAAAAACCATATGAGGCGCCTGCTTGAATTGAATGGCGATTTCAGTAGTCTGCTCGGCCAGGCGCTTGCCTGTTCGCAGAAAAAACGGGACGTCCGCCCACCGCCAGTTGTCCACATCCAGTTTCAGGGCGACGAAAGTTTCCGTGGTGGAATCCGGCTTCACTCCTTTTTCCTGGCGATAACCGGGAACCGGCTTCCCATCGATTGTGCCCGGGCCGTATTGGCCGCGCACAATCTGCTTCGCCACCGTCATCGGCGTGAAGGGCCGGATCGACTGTAGCACTTTGATCTTCTCGTTGCGCACGGCAGTGGCATCGAAAGTGGCCGGAGGTTCGAGCGCTACCAGCGAAACCAGTTGCATCATGTGGCTTTGGATCATGTCGCGCAGCGCGCCGGCCGTTTCATAAAAAGCAGCGCGGTTTTCCACGCCCAGCTTTTCCACCATGGTAATTTCAACATGGCTGATGAAATTTCGATTCCACAAAGGCTCGAAGATTCCGTTGCCGAAGCGAAACACCAGCAGGTTTTGCACCGTTTCTTTTCCCAGGTAATGATCGATTCGATAGACTTGCGATTCCTGGAAGACGCTCAATATTTCTTCATTCAACTGCCGCGCGGATTCGCGGTCGTGGCCGAAAGGTTTCTCGATAATCACTCGCACCCATGCTTTCTCATTGGGAGGCTTGGCCAATCCCGCTATTCCCAATTGTCCGATCACTTGGGGATAAACTTGCGGCGGTGTGGCCAGATAAAAAAGCCGGTTTCCCGGCAGGTTGTGCTCGCGCTCGAGTTCTTCCAGACGCTTCGCGAGTTTCTGAAAAGAATCCGGTTCGTCATATTCGCCCGCAATATAGTGAAGGCTCTTCGAGAACTCGGCGAGAACCGGGGATTGCTTGTCTGCTCCTTCTTTCGTATGGCTGAGCGCCTCCGCGCTGGTGCTGCGGAATTCTTCATCGCGCATCTCTGTGCGTGCAAACCCCAGAATTGCAAAGCGCGGCGCCAGGCAAGAGCGGCAGGCCAGGGCATAAAGCGCGGGAATCAATTTCCGGCGGGCCAGATCACCCGAAGCCCCAAATATTACAATTGTGCAGGGCTCGCCCGGAATTGCCTGCGACTGGCTGTCAGTACTCGTTTGTTGTGCCACTTCAATTGCGTCAGGAGGCAACGATATTCTCCCTCATCCCAAAGGATGGCTGGCGATTTCTTCGAAAGTCACAGAACCGGCAAACGGTGCAACAGCCCGAAGCCTCCTTTTTCTCAAAAACGGACGCACGACGCAAGCAATCAAGTTTTTCGACCTCGCGGTGAGCGGAGGAAAGTCGCGGCCTGCATGGCCGGCGAGGTCGCGACTAGGAATTCCGATCTAATTGCAGTATCTTGAAGATGTCAGGCGAACGGCTGGGAGGCAGGCATGGCGGATGAAAAATGCGGAGATCGCCCGGCGCAACCGGCGGCACAAGCGGCGCCGGCCGGCGCGCACATGGTGATTTGCGTGAAATTCGGAAAAGAATTGCCCGGGCTCGACCGCGTTCCCTGGAAGGGTGATCTCGGTAAACGCGTGTATAACGGCGTCTCCAAGGAAGCTTGGAAAATGTGGATTGAACATTCCAAAATGGTGATGAACGAATTTCGACTGAATCCGCTCGACCCCAATTCGTTTAAAATTATCGAAGAGCAAATGGAGCAATTTTTCTTCGGGGAAGGCGCGAAATTGCCGGAAGGATATGTCGCCCCCAGGGCCAAAGGTTAATTCTTCCTTCTCCCGCCCGTCACTCCTTAATACTCCCGAATTCCGGCTCGTGAGAAAGCCGTCCGGTGATTGGATGTTCCACCGGCAAGCGCGGCGAAAAAATAAAACGCAATTTCGCATGAGCCGCTCGCAAAACTGACTCTGCTTCCTCCGGTTTCCCGGCCCGCGCAAAAATGAATCCCAAATAGCTCGAACCTTCTGGCCAAGCGGCCACATAATCCCGCAATCTTGCAGTGATTTGAATTTCCTCGACGCCGGGAATTTTCTCCACTTCGTCAAGCCCTTCCACCCCCTCAAAAATTCCGCTGCGCGGCACCGGAATCATCATCACGCCGGAAGCGCTGTTTTCCCGTGGCAAGCTGTCTCCGCCCAACCCCAGTGCGTTACGCACCAACAATTCTTCCAGCGAAATTCCCGCCGGGCCAAAACGAAGCGCCCGCGAGCAAAGCCCCCCAATCGGCCTTGGCGCTATTTCGAGCACCCAAGGGCCGGCTCCGTTCACCCGAAATTCAGCGTGCAAAGGGCCGGTGACAAGACCTGCCGCGTGTACCGTTCGCTGCGCGCATACCTCGATTGCTTCCTGCAACTTTGCGCTCAACCGCGAGGGAGTTACGTAAATGGTTTCCTCAAAATATGGCCCCTCCAGAGGATCGGGCTTATCGAAAATTGCCAACACCCGCAATCGGCCGGCATCCACCAGGCCCTCGATCGCCACTTCCCTTCCCGGAATGTAGCTTTCCACCAGCACGCGATCGAGATTCGGTTCCCGCAAGACTTGAATCTCTGGCGATTCCAACAGGGCGCGGATCCGATTCACGGCTGCTTTAAACTCTTCCGCATTGTTCGCGCGAATCACTCCCTGGCTCGCCGCCAGCGAGAGTGGTTTCACCACGCAAGGAAAATCGACGCGCAGCAAAACTTCGTTGAGTTCCTCGGCCAGGCCGAAAGAAAAGAATTCAGGAACCCGAATTCCGGCTGCTTGCAACACCTCGCGTTGCCGAAGTTTATTCCGGCACAATTCCACCGATTCGATGGAATTGCCTCCAATGCCAAAACCCTTTGCGGCATAGGCTGCCGTCAACGTTGGCCGGTCTCCAAGAGCAAGGACCGCATCGGGAGCTTTGCCGCTTAATTCCCGCGAAATTTCCAGCCCCGATTCTCTTGGATTCTCGAAATGTAAGGGCAAAGCGCCATCCGACCAAGGGTCATCGAGCTTGTGGCAGCGGTCAGTCCCAAAAATAACTTCGACGCCAAGTTTTTCCGCCGCCGCAGAGAAACCTTTCGTCTGATAGCCCAGTTTGCTCGCGAGGATGAGCAGCCGCTTCGATTTTTTCGTTTCAATCATCTTCAGTAATCACTCAATCCTTCGATTCCGCGCACTAAACAAATCCCTCCGATTGACGCACGGTTTCACGCGCCTTTGCGATGGCGACCAACTGGTCGCCCGTGGGCTCCGCTCAACAATACCAGGGCTCATTCAGATACGGGATGGCCGCGCGTGCAACGAGGACAGGCTGAGCGTGTTCTGTTACAGCGCTCAAGCCGGCGGAGCGATGAGCTTCGTCCCAGATTCTTTCGAAAATTCGGGCGCGCGGCTGTTTTAACTTCTCACCGGAGTGAACCAATTTCTGCACTTTTACCGCCAAATCGTCCACACTCGAATCCATGTTTCGCCATGCGTAAACCAGCGCTTCCCCATCCCATTCACCGGGCATTTTACTGATTTCACCGAGCTCGAGCAGCCGCGAGCCGGCCGGAATCAGCAGCCGGATGGCGAGCTGAATCGGGGCCACATTTTCGACCAGCCCGTTCTCCAGTATTACTTGAAGCAGGTCGCAATAGCTCTCGAGAGTGGTCCAAGGCGAGAATGGGACGAAGGTTGGCTGAAGAACTAATCCGGTTTCGCGAAAGAGTTCGACCACCTGAAGGAACTCCGCGCGCGTGTGATGCTTGTCCAATTTATCGAGCACGGCGTCGTCCACCGATTCGATCGCGCTGGTGACGAACAAGCATCCCGTTTCGCGCAGCACCGGGAGACGCCTGGCCTGCTGCAACATATGTTCGACCTTGATGGTGACATCGTAGGTGATGTCAGGAAATTCACGATGCAGGGCCTGCACTATCGCCAGGGCGTGCGCGGGACCGTTGAAAAAATCCGGATCGCCAAAAGTAATGTGTTGCGCTCCCGCGGCAACTTGCCTGCGTATGTCTTCCAACACCACACCGCGGTCCACGATCCGGAACGCTCCGTTATAAACCGGCACAATCGGACAGTGGCGGCACAAATGTTTGCAGCCGCGACTGGCTTCGGTGTAGCCGGCGGTGCGCGTTTCGCCGCCGGGCAGCACCAGGCGCGCATATTTTTCGAGCGGCGGCATCCCGGCGCGATCGGGAACCTGAAACTTCTGGCGTTCCAGCGAGATCACATTTTCCTGGCGAGCATCGTTTCGACCCTCGCTCAAGCGTTTTGCGAGATCGACTAATCCCTGCTCGAATTCCCCGCCGAGGATCGTGCCGGCTCCAAGCTCGCGCAAATACATTTCATTCACCGGAGCGTAGAGGCCGTAAAAACAAATATGCGCCTGGGGATTGAGTTCGCGGACCGGTTGAATCAATTGAATTGCAAGACGGGTGGCCGTGTGCATCGGCACATAGAATGCAATCAAGCCGGCGCCGCGAATCAAATCTTCACGAAAGGATTCTCGGGAAAGATCGAGACAGGCGACTTCCGCGCCCGCGTTGCGCAGCCAGGCGGCGGGAGAGGCGAGGCCGAACGGCTGGCGGCCGAGTTCGTAGGTCGAGATCAAGACTACCTTCATCCTAAATTCCTCGGTCGAATGTGGACCGGATCGATTGCTTGCACTTTGATTGTACTTGTTTTTTGGATATCGCGAATTGCGCGATCATTGGCTGAGGGCCAATGCAAAAGAAAGGCTTTACCGCAGAGACGCTGAGAACCGAGAGCGATGAAATGGCTGACGATGCTTTGTGGGATTTGTAACGTCGGCTTGGGGAAGATTGGGGGAAAGGCCCAAAGCCAGGAGTGGCTGCGCTACTTAGAAGCGCATCAGGTCGTGGCCTACTACAATCTTGCCTTTGTAGAATTTTGCGGCGCGGTCGAGGAATGCCTGATCGTTGTTACCAGGCACCAGGTGGGTGAGCACCAGCATTTTCACTCCGGCAGCCTGCGCCACTTTGCCTGCGTCCTCGGCGGAGGTGTGATATTGCTTCAGGCGCGCGGCCACTTCCGGCGTATCGTGCTGATCGAAATACTCCGGCAGGCAAGCTTCGTGAACCAGGATGTCCGCGCCTTTCGCAAAATGGATCAAATTGTCGCTGGGCCGCGTATCGCCGGAGATCACGATGCTCTTTCCACCGCTTTCAAAGCGGTAGCCGAAGGCAGGTTCAACCGGATGATGGTCCACGGCGAACGCGGTGACGCGAATCGTGTCATCGTGATAGACTACGCCCTCGTTGACAATGTGCGTTTTGATTGTGGCGCCGGCGGCGGGCTGCATTTCCGTCAAGTCGCGGCGAACGTGAATGTCGGCCGCGAAAAATCGAACCAGTGCCGAGGCCATCTGCCTTGTTCCGCGCGGGCCATAGAGCTCGAGAGGCGCCGCGCGTCCGAAAATCCAACTGGTATCGAAGAGATCGGGCAATCCTTCGGTGTGGTCGGAATGCAGATGGGTGAGAAACACAGCTTGAAGATTCTTCAGCTGCAAATCCGTGGCGGCCAGGCGCATGACGACTCCGCGCCCCGCATCCACGATGAAAAACCTCTCGCCAATTACAATCGCCGCCGACGGCCCCGCTCGGTTCGGATCAGGCCGCGGAAAACCGGTGCCGAGCAGCATCACCTGCATGGTAGCGGAGGCCTGCCAGGCCGCCAGTTGCCATGAGCAAACTGACGCGAGGAGCAAGACGGCCACTTTCTGAAAACGAGATGCGTGACTTGTCAATTTCGAACTCCCAGGCGTTTCAATCTAACATTGATTCCGAATCGTTCACTACTCTGCGTCAGAGGGGACGGTGCCGCACAAATGCCATCAATTTTTGTAGCTCACGTAATACAGTCTCTTGCTCTTGGGAGCGTACAAGATGATATTCGCAGCAATCGGTTGCCGGTCATACAGCATGACGGACTGAAAATTTATTCGCATGCTTCCTGAATTTGCCTCGACCGCCGTTGGAAAGCAATCGGCGTGATCATGAGCGCCATCTGCGCCCAATTGGAGAGCTTGGACCAACAATGGGTCGGTTTCCGGACCATCGTGCCAACCGGTTTGCTCTGGACCTGCCTGTTCAAATTTTGTTAACTGAATACAGAAGAGATCTAAGTGATCGCCTGTAAAGCTACGTGAACTTTGGTAGCTCGCGATAACGCGATATTCCTGTTTGGTCGAGATTCCACTTCCGCTCAAGACCAACGCCACATCCTTGCGGCTTGCGGCGTTTATTTTCTCAGAGTACATGTCGTGGAGAGACAAAGTCACCACAACCAGGATGGCGACCAACGATAAAGCGCCGACTACCTCCAATCCGATCCGAAACCATTTCACTTCAAATTGCCTGGGCTTTCCTCATCGGCGGGTCCTAACTGCTCCTGCTTCGTTTCAGGCCTTCAAATGCCAAATATCCTGCGACGATTACGCCGACCCAGCTCACCCACACGGGAACCATCCAACCGCCCATCATTGCCTCCCACCGAAAGGCGAGCCGCATCGCGTGCCCGATGGCGACGATGAGGAAAATAAGGCCGGCAACTAAACAGAATGTCTTTTGGCTCATTGGCTGTGTACCTCCAAAGAATCAATTCAGAAACTCGCGGATGGATTCTACTCCCTTTTGAGATGACTGGGGGCCAGGGCAAGCTTCTTTGCCGGTAGCAGTCGTATCCCAACCCTGCAGATTGGGCTATCATGGAAGGTTCGAAAGCGCATTCTTAATTCTTGCGACGGAGAAAAGAGATGACCCCGGCCTCACGAAATTCACACGGCTGTTCGAGCGCCCTCACGGTGGGCGGCACAAATTTCACAATATTTCGCCTGGCTAAATTGGAGCAGAGCGGCGCTGGAAAAGTGTCGCATCTGCCTTTTTCGTTGAAGGTGCTGCTGGAAAATCTGCTGCGCAACGAAGACGGCAAGTTTGTTCACGCGGACGATATTCGCGCGCTGGCACAGTGGAATCCTTCGAAGCCGGTAGACAAGGAAATTTCGTTCATGCCCGCGCGGGTGCTGCTGCAGGATTTCACCGGAGTTCCGGCGGTGGTGGACCTGGCGGCGATGCGCGACGCGATGCGAAATCTGGGCGGCGATCCCAAGAAAATAAACCCTCTGCTGCCGGCAGAATTAGTCATCGACCATTCGGTGCAGGTGGATAAATTTGGCTCTTCCCAAGCGCTGGCGTTCAATTCAGAACTGGAATTTCAACGTAACATCGAGCGCTACGCATTCCTCCGCTGGGGCGCGAAGTCGTTTCAAAATTTCAAAGTGGTGCCTCCGGATACCGGCATCTGCCACCAAGTGAACCTGGAATATCTCGCGCGAGTGGTGTTCACCGCGGAAAAAGATGGAGTGCAGCTTGCCTTTCCCGATTCGCTCGTGGGAACTGATTCGCATACCACAATGGTCAATGGCCTGGGCGTTTTCGGATGGGGCGTGGGCGGAATCGAAGCGGAAGCAGCCATGCTGGGCCAGTCGCTCTCGATGCTGATTCCGGAAGTGCTTGGCTTCAAACTGCACGGCAGGCTTCCGGAAGGCGCAACGGCCACGGATCTGGTTTTGACGGTGACCGAAATTTTGCGCAGAAAAGGCGTGGTCGGCAAGTTCGTGGAATTTTACGGCACCGGCCTTTCGAATCTCACACTGCCTGATCGCGCCACCATCGCCAACATGGCGCCGGAATATGGCGCGACCATGGGCTTCTTCCCGGTGGACGCGGAAACGCTGGCTTACCTGCGATTCACAGGACGCGACGAGGACCAGGTGAAACTCGTCGAAGCTTACACCAAGGAACAGGGACTTTTCCGTACCGACGCGACTCCTGATCCAATTTTCTCGGAGCGCCTGGAACTCGACCTCTCTAAGGTGGAACCGACGATGGCGGGACCGAAACGCCCGCAGGACAGCGTGCCTTTGCGGTCCGCAAAAATATCATTCGAGAAATCACTTACCGCGGCGCCGAAACACGTAGCCGTGCAGAACAATGGCGACCGGTTCGAATTGAGCGACGGCTCCGTGGTAATTGCGGCAATCACGAGCTGCACGAACACTTCCAATCCATCGCTGATGATCGGCGCCGGCCTGCTGGCCAAAAAAGCCGTGGAGCGCGGCTTGCAGACAAAACCATGGGTGAAGACAAGCCTCGCGCCCGGATCGAAGGTGGTGACGGACTACCTGGCCGCTTCCGGACTTACACCCTATCTCGACACTTTGCGATTCAACCTGGTGGGCTACGGCTGCACCACCTGCATTGGAAACAGCGGGCCGCTCTCCGAACCGATCAGCAAAGCTATCAAGGATCACAGCCTGGTGGCGGTTTCGGTGCTCAGCGGCAATCGCAATTTTGAAGGCAGAATTAATCCGCTGTGCCGCGCCAATTATCTGGCTTCGCCGCCATTGGTGGTGGCATATGCGCTGGCCGGACGAATGGATTTTGACATCGTCAACGAACCCCTCGGAAACGACAAGGCCGGCAAGCCGGTGTTTTTACGCGACATTTGGCCCACGCCGCAGGAAGTGGAATCAACCATGCGCGCCTCCGTAACCAGCCAGATGTTCCGCACGCAGTATAGCGACGTCTACGTGGGTGACGATCATTGGCGCAAGCTGGCAGTTCCGGAAGGCGACCTTTACTCCTGGCAGGAAAAATCCACTTACATCAAAGACCCTCCCTATTTTGCGGGGATGCAAGTGAAGCCTGGAAAACTCGATGATCTCCGCGGGATGCGCGTGCTTGCCGTGCTCGGCGACAGTGTTACCACCGACCACATTTCGCCGGCAGGCTCGATTCCGGCCGATAGCCCCGCGGGGAAATATTTAATCGCGCAGGGCGTGCAGCCGAAGGACTTCAATTCCTACGGCGCGCGGCGCGGAAATCATGAAGTGATGATGCGCGGCACGTTTGCCAACATTCGCTTGCGCAATCAACTTGCGCCGGGCACCGAGGGCGGCTGGACGCTGCATCTGCCCGATGGCGCGCAAACCACAATTTATGATGCCGCAATGGAATACAAGGAAGAAGGCGTTCCGCTGATCGTGCTGGCAGGCAAGGAATATGGCGCCGGTTCATCGCGCGACTGGGCAGCAAAGGGAACCATCCTGCTGGGCGTCCGGGCGGTGATTGCGGAAAGTTTCGAACGCATTCATCGCAGCAATTTGATCGGTATGGGCGTGCTGCCGCTGGAATTCCCGGCAGGACAGAACGCGAAATCGCTCGGTCTCTCCGGCCGCGAGCGGTTCGATATTACCGGAATCGCGGATGGATTCGGGCCGCGCAAGCCGATGCAGGTTCGCGCGTACGGAGATAGAGGCCAGGAAATCACATTCACGGCAGTCGCGCGCGTGGATACGCCGGTTGAAGTTTCTTATTTCCAGCATGGCGGGATTTTGCAGTACGTGTTGCGGCAGATGCTGTAGCGGATTGGCCGAGCACTAAGTGTGGAAAGATTTCTAACTCTTGTGCTGGTGAGGCACGGACATTTCCTCTTCATGTTTCTCTTGCAACCGCAAGACCGGACCAGCGAATGCGACGTAGGCCAGAACAAATGTGAGCAAGAAGCCGATCATTCCGACGTACCGGCCATAATCGATACTTTCGAGAAGAAACTCCATTCCCCAGGCGAGGGCCAGCGACAGTGCTAGCAGAAAGAACGACCGCCAGTACACCGGCCTGATCTTGATGTCGCAATTTTTGCAGACCACACCGGACAATCCGGCTGCCTGAGCCAGATTCCTAGTTCGTACCTGGTAATAACAGCGTGGACAGGTCACGTCGCGATTCCTCTTTCTTAGTTGCCACCTGTGGTGACTTATATTGCAGTAAATTACGTTTCGAGTCTATATACATCTGTAAATTTGGGGTTGAGGCAGGTTTCTGCAGCGGCGGAAGACTGAAGAAGGCCAAATGCTACTCGGGATACTTTTATTGGGGGGCGGCAAAGCAGAATCTTACTGGCAGGCGGAGCGGAGGGAAATCCGCTCCGGGCAAACGTTGAGAATTCGCGGCCGGCTACTGAACCACCAGTTGGACGGTTGTGGTGTGCTGATTTACTCCCGACTGGCCGGTGATCGTGATTGTGTACGTGCCTAGTGGCGTGGCCAGGCCG
Organism: uncultured Acidobacteriota bacterium; assembly: GCA_963756355.1. Classification (GTDB taxonomy): domain Bacteria; phylum Acidobacteriota; class Terriglobia; order Acidiferrales; family UBA7541; genus JBGPTK01. The sequence continues at coordinate 68,043 of CAVWOD010000011.1, forward strand.
GTGCCGGTCAGCGCGAAGGTATGAGGATTTCCGATACCATTGTCGGCGATGCTCACGGCGGCAGTTTCCGCGGCGGCCGATGATGCCTTAAACGTCACCCCAAACGTGCAATTTGCCTTTACGGCGATGGTTCCGTTGCAGGTATTGGACTGTAGGGAAAAGTCGGCGGAGTTCGCACCGAAGACAACCAAGTTGGAGAGGACTAATGACGCGTTTCCGTTATTTGTCAACGTCACCGTCTTTGCCGCCGTCGCAACACCGACAATTTGATTTCCAAAACTCAAGCTAGTGGGATTCAGGTTAACTTGCGGTCCCCCGGTCCCGATTCCCGAAAGCGGGACGGAGTGTGGGCTTCCCGGAGCGTTGTCGGTCACCGTGAGGCTGGCGCTCTCCGGACCGTCAATCGATGGTGTGAAAGTGATGGCAAATGTGCAGTTTCCTCCGGCAGGTACTGTGGCCCCACAAGTAGTGGAGTGCGAAAAATCAGCGTTATTCGTACCTGTCCTAACTATCTGGCTGATCGACAGCGTGCCCGTACCCGAGTTCGTGAGAGTAACCGTCTGAGCCGAGCTGGTCGTAGTTACGATCTGATTCCCAAAATTCAGAGATGTGGGATTGAAGCTGGCGGTGCTGCCAGTGGCGCCAACTCCGGTCAGTGAGACATTTTGCGGACTTGTTAATGCATTGTCCGTCATGGTTATCGAAGCCGCTTCCAGGCCGACTATGGACGGCTTAAACGTCACGCTGATCGTACAGTTTGCGCCGACGACTAGGCTAGTGCCACACGTGTTTGTCTGCGGGAAGTCCGCAGAGTTGGAACCCGTGACGTTGATCCCGCTGATGGTCAAGGTGGCTGAGCCGTTATTCGTGAGCGTCACCACTTGCGCGGGACTGGTCGCACCTATGAGTACGCTGCTAAAGCCGAGTGTCGTTGGACTCGGGCTCGCGGCTGGCGAGCCGCCACCACCGCCTCCGCCTCCGCCTCCGCCACCGCCGCCTCCACCGCAACCTACCTGCAACACAAGCAGCACTGCGAGAAATGCGCCACTCGCTCCAAACACCAGCCGCCGTTCGGCGCCCACCTTGATGGAATAGGCCGCGCCTGCCAGGAGCAGCGCTGCCAGCAGCGCCCAAATGCCATAGATCGAAAGCGGAGCCGGACGATTGGCCGGAACGGCAGGCGGCGCGATGGAATGCGCGGTGGTCGTGATCGTCAGGGTGGCGCTGTTCCCTGCGGTGATGGGATTGTTGGGAGTGATTGTGCAGGTAGTGCCCGCTGGAAGGCCGGAACAGGAGAGTTCCACCAGTCCCGCCGTCGTTACCGGATTGACAGGAATTGTATAGCTGGCCTGATTGCCAGCCGTGACTGTTTGGGAGGCCGGCGACGGCGTGCCAAACGTGAAGTCGGCTGGGTTGGCGCCGGTGGCAAACGCGTTGGCCAGGTTGCTGACGTTCATCGAACCGAGGCCGGTGGCCAGGTCATAACCAACATCAGCGTTAAATCCGGTTAGGATTCCATTCGTGTCGGATGAAACATTTGCACTACAATTTGGCGTTGCGAGCGGCTTATTCTCACAGGGGACGGCAATCGTGCCTTTCGTGGTGTCATTGAAAATGCACGATGCGGCAGGCGTGCTGCTCGAGTTGCAGCTAGACGTCGCCTGCTCGGCAGCCAACGTATATAAGGTCGGATTGATCAGGCCGAGGCCGCCAGTGGAATGAACCCGTTGTTCAACCATCGCCATCACACCAGCGAAAACCTGCACTGAAGCGGATGTTCCACCGACGAGAATGAAATTTTGGAACGGGCTGTTCAAGTTGCAAGCGGCATTGCCCTGATCGGCTTCGCACACCACGTACGCAGTGCCCACCAAGCCATCGCCAGAAAATAAGGAGACATCTGGGACATCACGTTTGCCGTCGGCGGGCACGCCTGTGCCAACCTGCCAAGGGGGCTTGGGATATCCTCCAGAGCAGATGGGTGGGTTAGCATTCGATGGAGTTGTGCAGTTGCTCATGCCGCCACCGGCTCCTACGGCAAAAATAAAAGGTGGACTGAACGCAACATTGTTGCAGTTGGTTTCAGGATTGGCGCTGGCGCCGAGAAGCGTCCATACGGAATTGGTACAGGAATCGTTCCAGGTGGTTTCCGGAATATATCCCAGCGCAGAAGCCTGCGTGAGCGGAGTGTTTGTGCCGGCCCAGAATGTACTCGCGTTGGTGGACTGGTCAAAATCGGTACCGCCGACTGCTGTGTTGAATGGCGTAGAAGAGAGCCCGCTGACTTGAAGACCGAACTTCGCGGGCTGTGGACCGTTAACGGTAGGATCGGGAACATCGCAACCTGCGGAGCCGCTGTCTCCCGTGGAAAGCAAAACCGTAATGCCCTGTATCGCTGCCTGAGACCAAAGAGTGTTGTAGAACTGGTTGCCAGCAGTCCCGAGTTGCAGCTCGCAGAGTCCGAAACTTTCGCTCATGATCGGCGCGACGTTGTTGTTGATGATGAATTCTGCCGATAAATCAACACCGTCAGTCATCGTGGTTTCGTTGGTTTTGGAAGTAACGAACTTGATTGTGGCGCCCTTGGCCACGCCGCCAGACCATTCCACATCCAAGTCGGCCTCGGTCTCGTCGCCGGGAACCAAGCCGGGATCGGGGCCGTTGACGATTACTTGTCGGATCGTTCACGGGAAGCCCGAAAAGACTTCTGAAATTGTGTACGTCCGCCACGGAGATGTTGCTGCGTCCGACTACCGCGATGGTTTGTCCAGTACCGTCAATCCCGGCATTCCAGAGCGGAAGGATATTGTAGATGGTGGCAAAGTCGGTGGGGCCGAGAAGATTGCAGTCATTACCCAGAGGACCGCAACTAAAATTGGCGGGCAAGCTGAATTGCGGATTCACAGCACGCACCGTGCCGGTGGCCTTCTCTCGCGTAAATGCACCGACAACATGAATTGCCGGGTGCCGGCGGAAATTATTCAGGGAGTTTACGCCTGCGACAATTTGGGCGATCGCCGAGGGAATTTGAGGATCGACTTTCATTTGCCCAGTGCGCTTCCCCATTCACCATGTACTGGTGAATTGCTGTGTGGAAAGCCCTCTGTACGGTGGAAGCCATGCCAGAAAATTCAATCAGCGTGCGGCCAGTCGACACCTTGTTGACGACGAAGCCTTGGGATTGCAGCCATGTGGTGACTGTTTGGATGTCCTGATCGGAGGCTCCGAATTGGGCGCCGAATTGTTCGGGCGTTAGCCACTTGTGAAAATTGGCGAGGAATGGTCCTGTTGCTCCGCGATTAATTTCTGGAACGCGGCTTCCTGCTGCGGGCTGCGCTTCAGGACGAGCATCATGCGGTCCATCGGCAGCGTGCTGGGAGCGAGGCCGCGATCGAATTCCGGGCGCGCCATGGGAACCGTGTTTCCGCGAAGTACTGTGAGTTGATTCTCGTCTATATCGCCGAGCGCGGTGCGTCCCACTGAAGAACGGGCTTGCGGCGGCGGCGCGGCATTCACGTTTTGACCGCTGATCAAACTGGAAGCGATTGGCGCTACAGCCCAGGCCAGAAGCGCGGCGCACAGTGCGATGGTAAGCCAGGAGCGCCGTCTGGAATTGCGTGGTCCGCGCAAACGAGCCGCGCCCGGCACACAATTCTTAATCCGCGCGAAAAAGTTCACGAGAGGCCTCCTGGTCGACTGGGAAGTTTGAATAGTTTATAACGCAATTTGCCTTGGAACGTGATGAAGCTTTGCCCAAGTTCCCAACATCTAAACAAAACTTTCATCTCGATTGGAAGGCAGCGGGATAAAAAGGGTTGTTTTAAATTTGAAGCGAAAACTCAATTTGTTGATTCCCATGCCCGCGCCGTCTCCCAAGAATGGCGGATTTCAATTCAGCCGCGTGTTAAAATCCGGAGTCCATTCGAGCATTTCCGGAGCAGATACTATCTCAATATGACTTCTCCCGCGGAAAAAGGCTTACAGCAATATTTCGCGATGCTGGAAACCGCGATTCAGGAGGCCGAGCAGGGCCTTGCCGAAGGCGGCGTGCCCATAGGAGCCGCGCTTTTCGACCAACATGGCAAATTGCTGGGGAGGGGACACAACCGCCGCGTCCAGGAAAATGATCCCGCGATTCATGCCGAAACGGACGCGTTCCGCAAAGCGGGCCGCCATCGCAATTATCGCGACAAAATCATGGTAACGACTTTGGCTCCATGCTGGTATTGCAGCGGCCTGATTCGCCAATTCCGCATCGGCACCGTAATCGTGGGCGAGAGCGTAAATTTTCCCGGCGGAGTGGTTTGGCTGCGCGAACATGGCGTTGAAGTGATCGACCTGCACTCTGAAAAATGCATCTGCATGTTGGCGGATTACATCGCCGTGAATCCTGAGATTTGGAACGAAGACATTGGCGAAGAATGAGCTGTAACTCCGAGGTTTCTTCCCGGTGCAAACGAGCCGCTACTTCACCGTAATCTTTAAACCCGTTGGCGCGTTAGGAAGCGTACCCCCAATTGGAGTGAATTCAAATGCACCGATATCAATTGCCGGGCCTTGCGGCCTGGGATGGCCGTCGAAATCGGTGCCGATAAACGGAATCGTCACTCCGGCATCGATCGCCGGGCTCGTCATGGAGAGGTGATAGTCGTGGCCCGCGGCATTCACAAACGCGGGATTAGCGTTCTTCGAATGCGCGCCGATCGTAAGGCCGAGGGAACCCTGCGTTGAAAAAAATAAATTGTAATCTTCATCGGCCGGCCCCAGTCCACCGGATGCCACCTGATTCGTATAGCCATACAGAATGCAATTGCGCATTACCAGGCTGACCGGCGGCCCTTCGACTGCGTAGCCTTGATCTCCCCCGCCGCTGATGAACGTGGAATTGTAGAGAGAAGTGAGCGCGCTGGTGGCCAGAGCTTGTAGCGGGAAAAGCCCATTGCCGTAGGAGACGGAATTGATCAACGTATACGGCCCGCCGGCATCCCACAGGCGGAATCCGTATTTGATATTGTCGTGCGAAAGGCAATTGGTGCATTCAAAATAAACCGATTTGATATCGAATCCGCCGTCGAGATTGTCGTAGGCCACCGAATCGCGAATAAAAAGATGCGACGTACCAAGATCATCGGAGAACCCATCGCCATTGCCATAGGTGGAGACTGGGCCGATATAAGTTTCCTTATTGGAATGGCTGGTGACGCGGCTGATGAAGACATCATGTACGGTGTTTTCGAAGCCCACGCCGTAGCGGGAATTGAAAACCAGGCAATCGTTGATGGTGATCTGGTTGGCATCGTCGCTCATGATGATGCCGTTCCAATTGTCGTGCACGGTTAGATTGGAAAGTTCGATGTCGTGGGCGGTTCCGTAAATATCCACGGAATTGCCGGCAGGCCGCGGATTCTTGTAATTGGTGATCTCGAAGCCCGAGAGAATAAGGTAGGACTGCGTGCCGATGTTGAAGGCCTGCCCGTTCACCGCCGTATTATTTCCGTTCAGGATCGCGCCGGGAAGCCCTTCATAAGTGATATAGGCGTCTAGGGAACCGGAAGGCGGCGTCACCGATTCGTTGTATACGCCGGCGCGAACCTCAACCGTATCGCCAGGCAGCAATTTGCTGGAAGCGTGGCCCAGAGTGCACCACGGCTGCGCAGAACTTCCCGCGAAAGAATCGTTGCAACCCACTGAATCCACAAAATACGTGGCTCCCGAACCCGTTGCTGGGGTGCTGAACGTAAGGTCTCCGGAAATCGTAAGAGTTCCCGCGGCATTTCGCGAGCGGACGCGATAGTGATACAGGGTGGAAGGCGCAAGACCGATCAGTGCCAGGGTATGCGCTGTCCGCGGGAAAGGTGTCGCGCACCGTGATACTGCCGTAAGTGGCCGAGGTTCCATATTCAACCTGAGAATCAGCCGCGACATTCGTAGTCCAGGTGATGATGTCGGAAGTTGCGGCGACGTTCGTGGCTGTGATTGCGGAGAGGGTAGGTCCAACCTGTGCGCGAGTGACGGCGGGAATCAAGACAAACAAAATCAGCGCGGCGTAGTGACTTCTCCGGCTCGCGTAGTGCAGTAACCTGGCGGCAACCTGCAACATCACCTGCCCCCTTCCCGTTCGCTTCCGGCCTGGCAGTGCTCGCGCGGACAGCAAAGTCGAGCCCGGCGCCTGGAACCGCGAGAAGGCCGGAATACACGATGCTAGAGGCTGCTGGGAAGGCCCCGCAAGCTGTCCTCAGGTACAGGTGTGGTTCGAGGGGCACTGGAGGTGGAAGCTGGAATTTATGGGAATGTAGAGGAGGATTGGCGAGGAAACCAGGCTCCAGAAGGGCGCTGCCGTACGAGGCTCAGGGTGAACTGAAGAAAACCCGGGCGCGGCAAGCAGCGCCCCTACAAACCGAAAGGCAAAAGCAAGGGCGCGGCCCTTCGAAGCTCAGGATGAACTGAAGCCGGCCCCTACAAAGACGGAAGCTCTGCAACCCGAGGGGCGGATTCGCGAATGCGGGGGGCCGTAGTGGTCGCGGAAAGCGATTTAGACAACAGGGCGGTTGCCTACCAATTTCAAGTTTACCTGTCCAATGCCGCCTTGGACGCTTAAATCAATGGATATCGAAGACTTTCCATAGGCGTCATTGACGTAGGAATCGCCATCTTTCTTGAAGCCGGGAGCGCTGACCGTCCCGATCCCGCCCTGCACATTGGCCCGGACGCCAACCTCTTGTGGAAGCGATATCGAAGCCTGGCCCACGCCTCCCTCGATACTCACCGACAAATTCTGCTTCCAATCGCCGGTCAAGTCCACGTCGGCGTTTCCCGCACCCACTTGCAGGTGGAGGCTGGTGAGCGATAGCCCGCTCAAGTTCAACTCGGAATTTCCAGCGCCCATTTCCACGCTCAATTCCATGGGGACATTGTTGTTTAAATGTAAGTCCCATGAATAATGAACGCCACCCATGTTGGTGTGCGTCCCACCCGGCTGATCGATCTCGAGGCGCCCTTCCGTACCCTCGACGGTGTAATTCACCTCGGGCTTCCATTCAGGCACGTTGTACTGAAACGTGCCGTTCATCAGGCTGGCGGAACCTCCGCTGATTTTCAAGTCGCCCGCGCCCATCTTCAATTCGGCCTGCACCGACTTCGCGGCGCCGAGTTCAACAGTTTTTGAATCCGTCTGCGTGGTGCGGATATGGAAACTATCGCCATTGCGGCAACCAGTCAAAGCGATGACCAAGGCCAGCGCGCTGAACAAAGTGAGAGCCAGTTTTCGTGGTTTCATTTCGCGTCCTCTAATTTGCAATTGAAGCCAGTCAATTGTGCACTAAGCATAGCCTCGCTCCGGATGATGTCAACGACATAAGATACGAGAATAGCCACCCGAAATGTTCCCGACGCTTCTGTGATACCGTTGACTTGCCGCATCACGCAGCATAGGATTCTCGAACCATGCCTGATCCAAATCCCATGACCGGCCGAACGGTCTCCCACTATCGCATCCGCGAAAGGCTGGGCGGGGGCGGCATGGGCGTGGTCTACAAGGCGGATGATTTGCGTCTCGGCCGGAGCGTGGCACTTAAATTTTTGCCCGAGGAAATGGCAGGCGATCCGCAAACGATCGAACGATTTCGCCGCGAGGCACGGGCCGCGTCGGCACTGAATCATCCCAATATCTGCACGATTTATGACGTGGACGACTTCGAGGGCCGCCACTTCATTGCCATGGAGTGCCTCGAAGGAAACACGTTGAAGCACGTCCTCACCGGGCAGCCAATGGCTGCCGACGAAATCCTGAACCTGGCGATTCAGATTGCCGATGCACTGGACGCCGCCCATTCGAAAGGCATCGTTCATCGCGACATCAAGCCCGCGAACATTTTCATTACGCGCCGGGGGCAAGCAAAGATTCTGGATTTCGGCCTCGCGAAATTAGCCGCCGAACGGCAAGCCGTCGGCGATGCAATCGGCATTTCGGCCACCCAAGCGGCCGGAATGCCAAGCGACGAACATTTGACCAGTCCCGGTTCGACCGTAGGGACGATCGCCTACATGTCGCCGGAGCAGGCGCGCGGCGAAAGTGTGGATGCCCGCTCCGATCTTTTTTCGTTCGGAGTGGTGTTGTATGAAATGGCCGCGGGCCGCATCGCTTTCCCCGGCCACACCTCGGCGATGGTGTTCGACGCAATCTTGAACCGGACCCCGCAGCCTGTTCTCCAGGTGAACTCTCATCTTTCCGCTGAATTCGCCCGGGTGCTGGAAACGGCGCTGGTGAAGAATCGCGCTTTGCGCTACCAGACTGCCGCCGCTCTGCTGGCAGATCTTCAGCGCGTGAAGAAGGATATGGAATCCGGCAAAGTTTCGGCAACCAGGCAGACGGAAAAATCGATTGCCGTGCTCTACTTCGAAAATCTCAGCGCATCCAAAGAGGACGAATACTTCCGCGACGGAATGACCGAGGACGTAATCACCGAACTGGCCAAGATTAAGACTTTGCAGGTGTTTCCTCGTGCCGCGATCGCGGCCTATCGCGACAAGCAGATCACCGCTCCCGAAGTTGGCCAGCAGTTGAACGCGGCCTATGTGCTGGGCGGAAGCCTGCGCCGCTCCGGAAATCGCCTGCGCGTCACCGCTCAACTTGTGGAATCGCGAACGGGCTTGACCGTTTGGGCCGATCGCTACGACCGGGAAATGAAAGACGTGTTCGAAGTGCAGGACGATATCGCCCGCAGCATTACCCAGGCGCTGCGTATTTCCTTGTCGCCCCAGGAAGAGAAGACCATCGCCCGCAAGCCGACCGAAAACCTGCAGGCCTATGACTATTACTTGCGCGGCCGGAACTATTCGCGCCGCGAAAACCTGGATTTTGCGATGCAGATGTTCGAACACGCCATTCAACTTGATCCCGGTTTCGCGCTGGCCCACGTGGGAATCGCGCACGTGAGTGGAATGCAGTATGAGTTGCATGGCCGCGACCTCCGCTGGATCGAAAAAGGAAACGCCGCGGCGAATCAAGCTTTCCAGCTCGATCCGCAGCTTCCTGAGGCCCTGGCGGCCCGGGCCCGAATTTGTCATGCCCAGCAAAAATATGATGAGGCGGTTCAATTCGCGCGCATGGCCATCGATCGAAAACAGGATTGTGAAAGCGCCTGGGACATTCTGGGGCGCGCTCTATTTTCTTCCGATCGTTGGCAGGAAGCCGCCGACCTGGTGGAACGGGCCATCGAAAACAGCGGGGATGATTACAACATCTTCATCCCGTATATCAATTCGCTCTTCAGCCTGGGGGACCAGGCAGCGGGAATGGACTTGCTGAAGAGGCAGAACGCGGTGCTGGAACAGCAAGTCAGCATGGTGCCGGAAGACGTGCGCGCGCGAATCTTGCTGGCGAGTGGATGTGCGCAGCTCGGCAAGGCAAAAGAAGGCGCCGAACATATGGAACGGGCTGTGGCCATGCGGCCCACGGATCCGAATGTTCTCTATAATGCTGCGTGCACTTATGGGAATCTCAATCGTAAGGAAGATTCTTTAGCGATGCTCCGGAAAGCCGTGGCCAACGGCTTCCGGGATGTGGAATGGATTTCCCGCGACATGGATCTTGCCTGCCTGCACGAAGAACCGGCGTTCAAAGAACTGATCAAAGAATTAAGAGCCAGATGATAGCAGCGGGCTAAGGCGCTTTGGCCGCCACCACGCCGATATTTGCGATGGTGTCTCCCTTCTTCATTGACGGCACCGCATTAATATAAAGAACCACTCCCGCAGCGGGCGCTCGCGCTTCCTGAATTTTCTTTCCGAAGAAATCCGTGACGTAGCCGACTTCCATTCCTTCCGCGACGTACGTTCCGCGGCGCACCAGCGGATAAAAAATTCCTTCCTGATCGCCGGTGATCGAAGCGATTTTGTCGATCCACACGGGATTTTGGATCATGTCCGCCTTGCCTGGCAGCATTTTCAGATAGCGCATCACACTGTAGCAGCCGTTGATCAGCGCATTGGTATCCTCGAGCTCCGTCGTTCCTGCGTATCCCGCTTCCGCCGCGATGGCGGGCTTGCCGCGCGTCGAGGCCGTGTTTTCCAGATAGCGCGATGCGTTCGGGTCCTTGGGCCGGTCCTCCACGATGATGATGTGGTCCAGGCCAAACGCTAAAACCATGTCGTGAGTGATGGCATCCTGCTTCGCGTTTCCCGTTTTCGTCCAGTAGCTGTAAGGGCGCAGGCTTTCGTCCAAATCGCCGCCGTGCAGGTCGATCAAGTAGTCGGATTGCTCCACCACTTGCTGAGTGATCAGCAGCGAGGCGCGCTCCGTTTGAGTTCCGTCGGCCTTGCCCGGATAAAAGCGGTTCATGCTTTTGCCGTCCACGGGATTTACGTGCGGCACCTTCTGCTCGAACGACGCGATGTTCACCAGGGGCACGACAATCACTGTGCCAGAAATTTCCGCGGGATTGAGCCATTGGAGCACGCCCTCCAGCGCGATAATCGAGGCATATTCGGTTCCATGCGCGCCTGTCACCAGCGCAAGCACAGGCCCCGGTTTGGCTCCGTGCACGACGACCACTGGAATTCTCGTCGCCGCATCCACTCCCGCGGGAACTTCGATATAGCCCGTGGCCTTCTGTCCCGGCCCGGCGCTCGCTGTGCCCACCGTAAATTTCTTTTCCTGCGCGAGAAGCGTCGAAGCACAAAGACCGGCCGCCAGCGTTAGTGTGATCGCAATAAATCGCCGCATGAGATACCCTCCGTACCGCCGTGGATTGATCCGCGCGAGAGTATACCCCCACTTTTCTCTCCCATCACGGTTTGCTCAATTTCGCCTGGGTGCTGGTTTCGTCCTATAATCCGGGTATGCGATCCACGCCCCACGCTCGATGGATTGGATTTCATAGGCAGATCACCTTCCTAAAGTTTTGCGAAAGCGAGGCTTGCCATGCCTAGAATCACACAATTAAACGTAAATGGTTCGACCCACGCCGTGGATGCCGATGACGATTGGAGTCTTCTCTCCGTCTTGCGCGATCAGTTGGATCTGACAGGCAGCAAGTACGGCTGCGGCGAAGGGCAGTGCGGCGCGTGCACGGTGCTGATCGATGGCAATCCGCGCCGCTCCTGCATCACGCATGTGAGCGCCGCCGCGAACAGGAAAATAACCACCATTGAAGGCCTGGAACAAAACGGAAGATTGCATCCGCTTCAGGAAGCGTTTCTGGTGGAAGACGCGATGCAATGCGCTTACTGCACCTCGGGAATGATCATGACCGGAGTGGCTCTGCTGCGAACAAATCCGAATCCTTCCGAGCTGGAGGTTTCTAAGTTCATGGAGGGAAATATCTGCCGTTGCGGCACCCAACCGCGGATAATTGCCGCGGTGCGCAGAGCTGCAGCGGCATTGAAGGAGTCCGTACGATGACTCCTAGATTGATCATCGAGTCACCTTTGCAGGGTGGAACGGCGCGCCAACCGGATGCGCCTGACGCATCTGCATTCATTATCGAACCGGAGCGCTACGAATTAACCGCCGCGCCGACGTATCACTTCGAATTGCACCGCCGCGAATTCTTCAAATTACTCGGCGCCGGCATGCTGGTGTTCTGCGTACTGAAAGATGCTTCAGCCGCGCAGGAGTCTGGCCGCGCCGCGGCGGCCAGTGGTCAATTCGGCGAGGCGTTGCCCAAGGAAATCGGCGCGTGGCTGCACATCGGCGAAAACGGAATCGTCACCGTCTATACCGGCAAAGTGGAAATCGGCCAAAATATCCGCACATCGCTCAGCCAGGCCGTGTCCGAGGAGTTGCACGTTTCCGTAAACCAAATCGAAATGGTGATGGGAGATACGCAGCTCACTCCGTTTGATCTGGGCACGTTTGGCAGCCGCACCACGCCAATCATGAATTTGCAGCTTCGCAAGGTTTCAGCGGCCGCGCGAGACGTGTTAACTGATCTTGCGGCGGCAAAATGGAACGTAGACCGCGGCCGGCTAGTCGCCGTCAACGGACGGATCACAGATCCGCAGTCGGAGAAATCGATACCTTATGCGGAACTGGTGCGCGGGAAAGAGATCACTCAATCGATTCCGGCCGAAGATCCGCTCACACCCGCGGCCGAATGGAGGATTGCCGGCCAGGCGATCGGGAAAATCGATGCGCGCGATTTCGTTACCGGAAAACATCGCTACCCATCCGATCAAAAACTTCCCGGCATGATTTATGGAAAGATCGTCAGACCCGATTCGTTCAATGCCACGCTCGTTTCCGCCGACACTTCCGAAGCTGCGAAGATTCCCGGTGTAGTCGTGGTGCGGGACGGCGATTTTATTGGAGTGGCTGCGCCGGATGAAGCCACTGCAAGCAAAGCAGCCGCTGCGGTGAAAGCGGAATGGAAATCCGATCCACAGCCCTCCAACCACAATCTTTTTGAATATTTAAAAGCGAATGTTCTGGAAGCGAAGGATTCGGGAGGAAATAATCGATACGAGCTAGGCTCGGTGGATCAGGCAATCGCCTCCGCTGCTCATCATCTGGAGCAAACCTACACGGTGCAATATATCGCGCACGTTCCGCTGGAGCCGCGTGCCGCGCTTGCCCAATGGGAAGGCGACAAACTGACCGTGTGGACCGGAACGCAGCGCCCCTTCGGTGTTCGCGGCGAACTCGCTCAAGCGTTTCGCATTCCGGAATCGCAAGTGCGCGTGCTTATGCCGGATATGGGTTCCGGATACGGCGGCAAGCACACGGGCGAGTGCGCGATCGAAGCCGCGCGGCTCGCGCGCGAGGCGAAGAAACCAGTAAAACTTGTTTGGACACGCGAAGAAGAATTTACCTGGGCCTATTTCCGGCCGGCTGGAGTGATCGAAATAAAAAGCGGTGTGCAAGCCGATGGAACCATCAGCGCCTGGGAATTTCACAATTATAATTCCGGCGCGGCCGCCATGCGCACTTACTACGAAATCCCCAATCAGCGAATCGAATTTCATCCCACGAAGGCGCCCCTGCGCCAGGGTTCGTATCGCGCGCTCGCAGCCACCGCCAACCTGTTCGCCCGCGAATCCCACATGGACGAACTCGCGCACGCCGTGAACATGGATCCCCTGGAATTCCGCCTGAAGAACCTGAAAGACGCCCGGCAAATTGCAGTCTTCCAGGCCGCTGCGAAGAAACTCGGCTGGGGACAGGCCAAGAAATCGCCTGGTCAAGGCTTTGGAATCGCTGGCGGATTCGAGAAGGGCGGATATATCGCCACGTGCGCGGAAGTGGCGGTGGATCGCACGACCGGCGAAGTGAAAGTGGTTCGAGTTGTATCCGCATTCGAATGCGGCGCGATCGTCAATCCCGATGGGCTTCGCAATCAACTCGAAGGCGCAAATATTATGGGACTGGGCGGCGCGCTGTTCGAAGCCATCGAATTCGAAAATGGCCGCATCCTGAACCCACGATTTTCAAAATACCGCCTGCCGCGGTTCAGCGATATTCCCAAACTCGAAACCGTTTTGATCGACCGCAAGGATATTCCCTCCGCGGGAGCGGGTGAATCTCCGCTGATGGCTCTGGCTCCCGCCATTGGCAACGCGATCTTCGACGCCTCGGGAGTGCGGCTGCGCGCGCTTCCCTTGGCGCCCGATGGATTGAAAAGCTCCTAAGCTCCAGCCGCGCGGACTCGTGGTAGAAAACTTCACTTTGACATAGCGCCGAACCGGCATAGAATCGGCGCCTCGCGACCCGACTTCGGAGGCATCTCAATGAAATTCGCGCGCCTATGCTTGTTCTGCGTGCTTCTCCTGCCCTTGGCTATTCCTTTTTCCGCAGCGACGAAGGCTCTTGCGGTCCCCGCCGGTCAATCGAGCAAGCCTGCGGCTAATTCAAAAGTGGTTTACGTCAGCGATTTCGAATTGGACGCCGAAAACTTGCAAACCGCGCAAGGCGCCGGCTCCGGCACGGGACCAACGGGCCGGACTCGTATCATCGAAGGACCGCGCGCGAAAAGAAAAGAGGAAGACCCCGCCGCGCAAGCTCAAAAACTGGTTAATGAAATGACCAAGGACCTGATCACGGATTTGCAAAAGGCCGGTTTCACAGCCCACCAACTGATGCCGGGGGAATCACACCCCACCGAAGGCCTGTGGCTCCACGGCGTGTTCACCGAGGTGGACGAAGGCAATCGACTGCGCCGTGCGGTGATCGGTTTTGGCTCCGGAGCTGCGACAATGGACCTGTACGTCACACTCACCGATTTGGCCAAGCCCAATCAAGCCCTGTATGAAATCGATACAAAGGATAGCAGCGGCAAAAAGCCCGGAGCTGCCATCACCATGAACCCCTACGCCGCAGCGGCGAAATTTGTGATGGAGAAAAACGCCACGGATAAAGTTGTCAAGAAAACGGCCGCCCAAATTGTGGACGACATGGTGAAAAAATTGAACGCCACCGGCGCCAAGTCAGGCCAATAGTCCGACTCCAGAATTTTTCGTTTCACGGCCCATTCCCTAAGTCAAAGATGCCACCCTTAAGGGTGGCGCTACACGATCCGTTTTGAAATCGCGCTGACTTCTCGCCGGCATTTGAAAACCCATTCCGCATAAACAATTCCCTTGACCCTGGAATGCATTCCAGGGTTGATACTTCTGTTGGCCAAAGGAGACAGACATGCGGCCGGGAGAACTGGCGCGACAACTTGGCATGAGCACGGATACGCTGCGGCACTATGAACGCCTGGGCCTGCTGCCGATTCCGCCGCGAACCAGCGGCGGCTATCGCAACTATTCACCCCAGGCATTGGAACGAGCAAGCCTGATCCGGCGCGCTCTCAGCGTGGGCTTATCCCTATCCGATCTGAAAATAATTCTCAAGATCCGCGACCGCGGAGGAGTTCCCTGCCAGAGCGTTCGAAATTTGGCGGAAGCCAAACTTCATCAACTGGAACAGCAAATCGGAGACCTTTTAGCCATGCGGGATCAACTTCGAGATGTTCTGCGTTCCTGGAACAAGCGCCTGGCCCGCACGCCACAAGGGGAACGGGCCAGATTACTGGAAACTCTGCCGCGCGGATCAGCACGACAAATTTCTCCGGATCGATCGACAGATAAATCAGCCAACACCAAAAGGAAGGTGCACCGTGAAAAGCACAATTTTCGTAGCAATGCTCGCCCTGGCGTTCTCAGCCAGCGCTCAACAGAAAAATGATCCATCCAAGTCCGATGACCATCACTGCGAAATGATGAAACGCGGCGACCAGGCCATGGGCTTTTCTCATGAAAAAACCACTCACCATTTCCTGCTCTCCGCCGACGGCGGTTCCATCGAGATTCAGGCGAATGATCCAAAGGACAGCGCCAGCCAGGACCAGATTCGCGAACATCTCTCGCATATCGTAAAAATGTTCGCGGCTGGCGATTTCGACGTCCCCTTGTTCATTCACGGTGTAACGCCTCCCGGCGTCCCCGTCATGAAAAAACTGCGCGACCAAATTGATTACACATTTGAACAAATGGACCGCGGCGCCCGAGTGAAAATCACGACCAAGAATGCCGAGGCGCTGGAGGCGATTCATCAATTCCTTCGCTTCCAAATATCCGACCACGAAACCGGTGATCCGACCGAACCCGTCCACGTCCATCACGATTGATTCCAGGCTCCGGCGCGGGTGAATTGATCAGCGACCCGCGCCGGTGCCTTTTCGCCAGAAAAGATGGAACCCTTCCCGACAAAATGCGTCGGGACAAGGAAGGGTGGCGCTACACGACCGCTGCGAATTGGCGTTGCGACACGGACTCTGAAGCTTCGGCCGCCTACGGACCAATTTTGAGACAGGGTTTTCTTAACTCTAGGTGGACTCGGCGGTGGTGGGATGAACGGCCGCCGCGCCGCCGGGGGCCGGTTTCCACTTCTTGTAGATCCAGTCGCCGATGCGCCACGCGAGCAGAATTCCCACAATCCAGGCGTATTGCAGCGGCTTGCGCGTGTCCGATTTCACCAGCCAGTAATAATGGATCACTCCGGCAATCGCGCTGATATAAATGGCGCGATGCAGCATCTGCCAGCGCTTGAAGCCCAGGCGGCGAATCCATCCCGCCGTGGAAGTGATGGCCAGCGGAATCATCAGCACGAACCCGAGAAAACCGACAGTGATGAATCTCCGTTTCTGAACGTCCTTCCACATTTCGGCGACGTCGAAGAATTTGTCCAGCCAGATGTAAGTGGTGAAGTGCAAGCAGCCGTAAAAAAATGCGAAGAGACCAAGCATTCGGCGGAAGCGAATCAATTGCGGCAGATGCAAGATTCTCCGCAGCGGCGTGATCGCCAGCGTGATGATCAAAAACCGTATCGTCCAATCCCCAGTGGCATGTGTGATGTATTCGATCGGGTTGGCGCCCAGTTGTCCGTGGAGCGCGTCCCAGCCGAGAGAAGCGAGAGGCGCGAGGCAAATCAAAAACACCGGAATTTTCGTCCACTTGCTGGCTAGAACGGAATTCATGCCATCCGCCTCTCTCAGTAATATTTCTTCAAATCCATTCCGGTGTACAGGCTCGCCACCTGATCGCCATATCCATTGAACATCAGCGTGGGCCGCTTGATAAATTCTCCCAGCCGCCGTTCGGTTTTCTGGCTCCAGCGCGGGTGATCCACGTTGGGGTTCACATTCGAATAGAATCCGTATTCGGTTGGGCTGCTCAAGTTCCATGTCGTGGGCGGCTCATTTTCCACGAAACGAATCCGCACCAGGGATTTGATACTCTTGAATCCGTACTTCCACGGAATCACCATGCGCACCGGCGCGCCATCCTGGTTGGGAAGCGTATCTCCATACATGCCCACGCAAAGCAGAGTCAGGGGATTCATCGCTTCGTCCAGCCGCAATCCCTCCACATAAGGAAGCTCAATCCCGGCGGTGGCTCCATCCGGCATTTGTTTAGGATCGTAGTAACTCTCGAACGCTACATACTTCGCCTTTGGCGTGGGCTCAACCAGATTCGCAAGCGCGCTGAACGAATATCCAATCCAGGGCACTACAATCGACCACCCTTCCACGCAGCGGTGGCGGTAAATTCTTTCCTCAAGCGGCGCGAGCTTCAGGATCTCATCCAGGCTGAATTGACGCTTGTTTTTCACTTCCCCATCGACGGTAACCGTCCACGGGGAAGTCTTGAAATTCCTGGAATTCGCGGCGGGATCTTCCTTGTCCGTGCCAAATTCGTAAAAGTTGTTGTAGTGCGTCACATCGCTCTGCGAGGAAATTTTCTCATTGGAGCTGTAGGGCCATTTCGCCGCTCCATTCAAAGGCACTGGAAGCGATCCGTCGCCGCGCCCGGTGAGCAGATACTTATATTTCTTCCAGCCATACACCGCCCCTGTCACCACCAGTAATCCAAGCAAGAAATTCCGCCGGCCCATGTAAAGGACTTTCGGAGTCACATCCGAATACGTCAACTTGTCTTCGCGCTGGTCGGCCATTTCAGCACCCGATTCGGAATTAACCGGAGTGGGGCGTCCACTTCCTATCCTAACTGTCTGGATTAGATGCCCGACTGTTCCTGGAGATACAAAGAATCTACCGATGGTCGAAGAGTATCATCATGGCCAAACTACCCACGATCCACGCACTTTACTTCTTACGTGACGGCACTCGGCGCAATTGAATCAGGCAGACTTCCGGGTTTGGTTCAAGGCCGGCGCGAACTTCCGGAGGAACGGAGATCGCCTCATAGATTCCCGGTTGGGTGAACTGATCCAGCAGCACGTGCAACGGGCTTTGCCCCGCTTTGTGTTGCCGCAGAAAAAACGCCCCGGCGGAATCACTGAACACGACCAGGCCGCCAATCTCGATCGCGGCTCCAGGAACCGGTTGTCCGTTCTGGTCAATCACGCGCCCGCGGACGATGTACCGCCCAAATGCCTTGTGCGGAGAGTACGATTCCGGCGTGCCGGCCTGATTCCGGTACGCGAACTGAGTCCCATAAACGGTATAACGAACCTTGCCCAAAGGACTCACATCCGTCGAAGTGGCGAGCGCCAGATCGTGCGGAAGTCGAAGCTGCAGGTTCAGCGCCAGCACTTGCCGAAATGCCGGCTGGCCCGGCGTATAAAATGGAACGAAGATCGTCTGGTAATCGGCGCTGAGCGTGAACACATTTGATGTGAATCCCCCGCCGAATCCAATGGACGCCTGATGTGCGGAATAGTTGACGACCTGCGCTAAGCGAATCCGCCGGGTAACAACCTCCCCAAGGGTGAAGAGCAGGCTGGAAAACTTGCTCTCGCCGGAACTGGAGTGCAGGTATTCCACCCCCAGATCAACCTTACTCGCGATGTTGCGGTTAACCCCGACTTGTGTCCCGGTAATATGCTGTCCCTCGCTCTCGGACTCAAACAGAGCGCCGTGCATCTGCAAACCAAACAGGCCGCCGGAAGCGGAGAATCCATTTTCGGTTGCGCGTATGTTGTGATTGTTGGAATCGGGAGAAAGAAAATTTTGCCGGCTCACCGTAAAACGAAGGAATCGCAGCGGCGTCAGATTGACGATCACATTCTCGCGATCTGTTTCTGCTGCCGGCTGATTCAATAGACGGACGCGTCGAAAATCGCGCCCGGCTTGCGTGTAGCCCGCAAGCAATGAAATCCACCCTCGATCCATTTTCAGGCTTGAAGCGGCATAGCCCTCGCTGTTCCCCACTCCCCCGGCCAGGGCCAGGATCAGTTGCGGCCTGGCTTTCCATTCGATCGATTGGATGGAGGTGATGGTGGACGAGATAATATTTTGGGATATCAATCGAACGCTGGAAGAAATTCGCCGCTCATAGAAGATCATTCCCGAGCCCGACTCGGTTTGAGCCGCGGTAAGGAACGGAACCACAAACCCTGTGGATGTGGCGCCGGCAGAAATAAATAGTTTGCTGTCGCCAGTCGAGCGCGCCAGGCTGAGTCCTCGCGACAAGAAGACATAAGATTGATTCATCAGATCAGTTGGGATGTTGAACGGAACCGTCTGATCTCCCATGGACCAGAGGTTATCCCCGATCTTTGTTTTCAGCAGGAATCCAAATCGCGGACGGTCCAGAACTCCGAATCCGATTTCCGCCGTGTAGCGCCCCGCGAAAATATCCAGGGCTCCGCCACTCGCGCCAAACTGCGTGGACGAGCCTCCGCGCAATTCAAAGATTTGCGCCCGCGCAGGCGTCGCCCCGAAAAGGAAACCACTCGACGCAATGAACAGGAAACGTAGAGTGAGGCTGACGATTGTCTGCCTCCGGCATATGGAGCCGAAGTTCACTGCATTCCCCCGCCACATTGGTAGTTCGATCCAGGTCGAAACTCAAAAGCACTCGAGCTGGATTCCCCCTGCCTCGCCAGCACACCTGCAAACGAGGCGATCCGAATCTAGAATCTGAAACTTCCGGCACATTTTCTCGCCGTGTTCGGTTGTGACCAGACCAACTGTTCGATCCGCCTTAGATCGACTGCGCCCGAATCAGCAGAGTGCCTTTATACGTCGCGGCTGGCAACGCTAATCCCGTCGTATCAATCGTCAGGCCTAAAGTATCCACGTGCGAAGTATTCCGGTTCGAGCTGTTAATCGCCACGCTGTAGACGGTGATGCTGCTCCCCGAAGCAAATGGGCTGGCTGAAGTGAAGGCGACGTTGGCGCCGCCATTCACACTGCCCAGCACGTGCGCCGAGCCAATGTTATTTGCCGGTGATCCGCTGTCGGTCAACGCAGCTGCTGAGCTTGAGAAGTATGCGTAGATCTTCAGGCTGGTGCGCGCGGCCCCGAGATTCCAGGTGGTAACGATGGTCACGGAGGAACTTCCCGTCGCAGTTCCATTCCGTGCCAGCGTGAAATTAACGGTGGAAGGCGAGGAGATGACGCCGATCGATTGCGCAAGCGGCGCAATCAGATTGGCGTTGGCTGTTGGAGAGTTTAAGACTTGCCCCTTTGCCCGCTGAACTCCCGCCGACACGACAACCGCAATTACCGCACACAAACACGCTTTCTTGATGAACTTCGTCACCAGGCCCCCACCCTCGAACTAGCGCTTGCCCGCCTCCGGTGTTGGTGTCGGAAGAGCGCTTACTTCCCCCGCCGCTGTGAGCGGCCATTCCACATGGAAATGCTCGAACTTCAGGATCACCCGCTCTGGATTCCCTTTGCCATCCCAGTTCAGGCGCATCACGCGAGAACTGCCCGGAAAGAAGGGGAAGCCCGGATAGGTTTTCTTATCGCTCGAAGAACGCACCTCCACTTCCTGTACCCGCGCAAATTGGCGGCTCGAATTGGATATTTCCAGTTCGAAAGCGTGATCGGCGCCGGAAAGCCCGCTGTGAATGCATTGAATCGCTTCCTTCGGCAGGGCGCTTCTATCGAGCAAATAGACGGTGTGCGGAATCTGGTACGCCACCTTAACGCCCGATTGCGAAAGACTGGGCACCGCTGCGGTGACGGTGGCGTAGATCGTAAACCAGACGGGCAAGCGGTCCGCTGTAGCTTCATAAAACACCGTGTAAGTTTGCTGCGGGGCCAACCGGAAGCTCATGGCGGAGAGCTTGAGATGCACTTGTGGATCGAGCGGACCATAGTGCGGTTCGCCTTCGCGATCCACCGTAAAGCTGTGCGGCTCAAGAATCACGTCGAGGGGAATCAATTGATCGTTGCGGATTTGCAGACTGCTCTTGGCCTTGTCGCGGTACTCCACGATCACCGGCGATATTGTTTGAGATTTGACAATCGGCACAGTGAGAAGAAAACCTGTCATCAGGCAAATGGAAACGAGCACCTTCCTTGCAAACAGCACTTTTAGCCTCCCAAGTTTGTTCTTTTCAGCCGGCGGAGAGTTGCGGGTGCTCCGCAGGTCTTCGTTTGCAACACCAATGGAACCCATGCTTCCCCGAGACGCCTATCCAAAGGATCGCATGCATGGGTTCCGCACCACCGAAACATTGGTTAGATCGCCTGCGCCTGGATGACCAAGGTGCCCGTATAAGTTGCGGCTGGCAGATTAACCCCGGTTGTATCAATGGTCAGCCCGAGTGTATCGGTATGGGAACTATTCCGATTGGCGTTGCCCGATGCGATGGTCAAACTGTATACAGTCAGGCTGCTGGCTGCCGCAAACGGACTGGTCCCGGTAAAAGCCGTATTCGTCCCGGAATCGACGCTTCCCAGCACACTGCTCGACGCGATGTTATTGGCGGGAGTGCCGCCGTCAGTCAAAGCGGCTGTCGAGCTCGCAAAATAGGCATACGTCTTAACCGTGGTGCGGGTGGTCTTGAGCACCCAGGTGGTCACAATCGAGACGCTGGCGTTGCCTGTCGAAGTGCCGCTGGGAATAAGAGTGAAATTGACCGAGGATGGATTCGCTGTGACGCTGAGCGATTCCGCAAGCGTCGCGCTCAAACTGACACTGGTAGTCGCCGAGTTCAACTGGGCGTGCGCTGCGGGACCACTGATTAGTAGTACGATTGCGACAACCGGACACCACAATAGCTTCTTAAGATTCATCTACTAGCTCCTGATCTGGATTTTAAGAGTGGACTTCTGGGGCAACCGCATGAGGCCCCGCCCAAGGAGACTATGACCCTGGTACGAAAAACTCTTCATAGTACGGAAGTACCATTCTGACCCAGCTAGCTATTGCTGTTTTCAATAAGCGATAAAATTTGAATAGTAGATTTTTGCCAAAACGGTCCTTCAGATCTCTGGCTCTGAATCCTTTGGCCGGCGAATGGATACCCGTTGCCATGATCGGTGCCTCTTGCGTGAGTGCCCATCTCCGGTGATAGACTTCGTTGCAAGGTGAACCGCCCTTGTGGAAATCCGTGTTGGCGGCATCAATTTTTGCGCTGTTCCTCAGTTTCGTAGCTCCTTCCGCGACTTTTCGAATGCAATCTCCGCCGAATTCTTCCGGCCCCTCACAGCAAAAAATTGCCCGTCTGATCGCGAAGCGGAAACCTTTGGAATCTCTGGCGGTCATTTCGAAAATTCCGGTTCCGGGCGGCCCTGACTGGCTGGGAATGGGATTCGGTTCGGTTTGGGCTTCAAACGCCTCCGACAATTCCATTTCAAGGATCGATCCGCGGACGGCGCGTATCATTGCCCGGATTCCGGTAGGTCAGGATCCGTGCCTCGGCGTGGGTATCGGTTTCGAATCCGTATGGATTCCCAACTGCAAGGATAAAACTCTCTCTCAAATTGATCCGAAAACGAATCAGGTGGCGCGCACAACGCCCATCGAAATCGCAGGCGAAGGCGAGGGTGCAATTGGAGTGGGCGAACGAAGTATCTGGCTGCTCACCAATCGAAAAGGTACTGATTCCGGCACGCTTTCGCGGATCAGTCCGC
Organism: uncultured Acidobacteriota bacterium; assembly: GCA_963756355.1. Classification (GTDB taxonomy): domain Bacteria; phylum Acidobacteriota; class Terriglobia; order Acidiferrales; family UBA7541; genus JBGPTK01. The sequence continues at coordinate 90,359 of CAVWOD010000011.1, forward strand.
GCACCGGCAAAGTAGTCGCCGACATTCCCGTCCCTGTGAAATCCTATGTAGCCGTGGTTGGATTCGGCTCGGTTTGGGTCACCAGCACCGGCGGAAATGTTGTTGTGCGAGTTGATCCGCGAACCAATCGCGTGGTGGCAAAGATTCGTGTCCACCAGACGCCCCGATTCACTTCCGCGGGTGCCGGCAGCGTGTGGGTGTTAAATCAGAGCGACGGCACAGTCTCGCGCATCGATCCCGCAACCAATCGCGTCGCTGCCACCATCGCAGTGGGCGTTCCCGGGCCGGGCGGTGACATTGCCGTGGGCGGTGGCTCCGTCTGGGTTAGTTCCGACGGCGTTCCCGTTTCTCGCATTAACCCGCTCACCAACCGTGTAATCCAGCAGTTTGCCGGCGGCCATGGAGCGGATGCCATTCGCTTTGGGTACGGGTTCGTTTGGGTTTCCGATCACACGAATGGAACAGTCTGGAAGATTCGGCCATAGGGGATTCCATCATTCCGGACGCAACCGCCGGTCGAATCAATTCTCATTCTGCGGCGGCTAACCCTGCAATCCGCGTGCTTGCCGCATGCGCGTGGTCTAATTCGCTGGCCAGATTTTTCAGAGTGAAAAGGAAGCTATAAAGCCGGAGCACTTCCTCAAGCGGATGCCGGGCCGACGCGCCGGAAGCGCGCATTTCTGACACCTTGCTTTCGAGTCTTGACAGAGCCTCGCTGAAATCCGGCCAAGGCGCGTCGAACCGCCATTCCTTCGCGGAGCGGGCCAGTTGCTTCAGCGCCTCCGAAATTTCTGCTTCCAATTGATCGATTTCCGCCTTGAAATTAAGGTGGTAGGTTCCCTCGAAACAGCTGCGGCCGGAAGTCTCCAGGCTGTCGATGGTTTCCAGCAAACGCCCCGCATGATCCATCAACACGGCAATCAATTCGCGATTCGCATTTGCGTCACTTTCATGAGCAGCCTGCGCATGCAAATCCTCACTGCGCCGCAATATCCCCTTCACTTGGCTCCGGATTTCCTCGATCGACCGCGCATCGCCGGCGTGGTTGCAATCGATTGCCGATTGGAAGAGCGCTTCCATCGCTGACAGTGCCTCGGCAAGACCCGCTCGCAAGCTTTCCCGTGCGCGCGAGGGCCACACTAAAACGGAGGTCGCAATTCCAACAACGATTCCCAACCCCACCTGCAGGAATCGTTCTCCGGCAATCACCCAAGTGGGTGCAAGGCGATTGATCAACATGACGATCGCAACGGTTACGCCAGCCAGGCGGTAGGCGTCGGCTAATCCCGCGAGATCACAAATCAGGACCACGAGCAACACCGCAATCCCAAAATGTAGTGTGCTGGTCCCGAAAAACTGAACAAACACTCCTGCAACCACGGCGCCGATGGCCGTGCCGACCAACCGCGTCCACGACGCGTACAACGTAGCCCCCACATTCGACTGCATTACAATGATCGCGGTGATGGCCGCCCAATACCCTTCTGGCATTTTTATGAACCTCGCCAGATACAGGCTGGCCGCTGCGGCAATCGCGGTCTTGGTCGCGTGTTTCAGCCCTGGAATGTAGCTTGCTGCGAGCGATTTCAAATTTCTCATGCGGTGATTCTAGTTCAAAATCCCGATTGGCCCGCAAGGATTCAGAGCAGAGCCTGCGCAGCTCCCTGCGTTGACACTCCTCCATACCGGGGATAGCATGCCATCCACCGGTGCGAGCCGGGGCCAAGGAGCGCCTCCATGCCGAATAACGACGCGGTCATGATCGGCCGAGTGGTTTCGGTGTGGCGATTTCCGGTCAAATCAATGCTCGGCGAAGAATTGAATAGCTCTCAAGTAGCAGAACGAGGATTGCTCGGCGATCGGGCCTATGCTTTTATTGATTCCAGCAACGGAAAGGTTGCCAGTGCCAAGAATCCCGCCAAGTGGAGCAAGATGTTTGAATGCAGTGCCAGTTTTACCGCGCCCCCCATCGACGGCGAAAAACTGCCTCAAGTTCGGATAACGCTTCCCGATGGCACTTCCGTCTCCAGCGATCAGGCCGATTTGAACCGGATCGTTTCCAGTACATTCGGCCGCGATGTTGAGTTGGCCTCCAGCGCTCCCCACGCGCCGAGCCTCGAGGAATATTGGCCGGATATCGATGGGCTTGCCAATCGTGAAATCGTCACGGACGAGGGCATCGCTTCCGGCGCTCCTGCCGGAACCTTCTTCGATTTCTCCGCGATTCATTTTGTCACCACCGCAACTTTGAACCGCCTTCACGATTTCTATCCGCAGGGGAGATTTGAGGTCCGGCGTTTCCGTCCCAATTTTGTGATCGAGCCGGCATCCGGCGAGAAAGGTTTCCCGGAAAACGAATGGGAAGGCCACACGCTCTTGATCGGAGAGAAACTGCGGCTGAAGGTGATCAGGCCCTGCGCTCGATGCGTGATGACCAACTTGGCGCAAGGCACGCTGCCGAAAGATCCCGGAATTCTGCGCACTATCGCGCAGCGAAATAAACCCATGATCGCTGCTCACGGCCAGGCCCTTCCCAGTGTAGGCGCGTATGCTTCGGTTATTACAGGCGGGATGGCGCGCGTCGGCGATATCGTCAGGCTCGAATAGCGGCAAGTCAGTCCCGCGATTGAGCGGTCAGGAGGCACTATGAAACTTCAGCTACTCACGCGAATTGTTTGCGGAGTCACGGTGGTCGAATGCAACGGACGCATTATTCTGGGGGATGAATCCTCGGCCCTTCGCCAGATGGTCCGCGACTTGCTTCCCGATCACCACCAACTCGTCCTCGACCTGGGAAACGTCACCTATATCGATAGCAGCGGCCTGGGCGTTCTGGTGGGCTTGTGGAGTTCAGCGAAGAAAAGTGGCGGTGAAATCAAGCTCGCCAATCTCAGCCCGGAAATGAACGACATGCTTCAGCTCACCAAACTCGTCACCGTCTTCCAGATCTTCGATCGAGTGGAAGACGCCGCTGCCACCTTCAACCCCGGCGCCGGCCGCAGCACGCCCGTCGAATGGGCAGGCTGAGTTCCCAGGACCTTCGCCCTGAAACTTCGCAAGCCACCGCGCTTCGCGGGGAATTATGGAATTCAAACTCCATCGGGCCAGGCACCTATACACTTCCCTGGTCGAGTTTCCGATTGATCCAAATTGAGACCGCGCGATCTGTTTTGGAAATCACATAGCGATGGTCGGTGGTATCAGCAGTAGACGCGTCTTTGCGTGGCGCGGTTGAGTTGAAACGTCCGTGTCACCAAACAACGATCTGTAATCAATGCATTCGCCGGAAGGTGGATGCGCCGCAATTTGCAGTCGGGGCTGGATCGCAGTACGTTTCCATTTCGGTCCACTTCGCCCGTAAAGGTGACGACGCCACGATTGTCAATAATGACAAGCTTAAATGGAGGAGAGAACTCATAAGTCTCCGCACTGCGTATCAGATGTGCCATTTCGGAAACTAAGTCGCCGATGATGGCGTGGTAGCTGAAAGGCTCGGCCGCTTCTTGCCGTATCCCCTTCACGACTGTCCGCAACGTGCTCTTGGTCACTCTCATGGTCCGCCCTCCAGAAGGACGGTGGCGCAAGGCCCTGTTGTCGCCACCCACGACCTTGTTCCGTGCACTCCTGCTTCCGTTCAACGCATTGCCGGCGGAGGCTCTCAGCCTGGCAGATCGAAGGTAGAGAATGCGCCGGGATCCCGATAACCGCGATTCTTGGGCAGCGGAGCGGCTCTGTCAAGAACAAAGTAAACGCTTATTCATTGATGATTTAACGATTATCCTTCACTGCCTTCCCCGGGCCGGGTTGGCGCTTTGCGGTGTCAAGGGTTGTGGTATTCTCTGCCAACATGACCGCTACCCTCTCCGACATCGCCAAAGATCTGAATATCTCGGTCGTCACGGTCTCCAAGGCTCTTCGCAATAAGGGAAGGATCAGCGTTGGCACTCGCAGTCGAGTTCTGAAGCGCGCCAAGGAACTGGATTACCGCCCAAACTGGGTGGCCCGGAGCCTGGTTACTCGGCGCACCTATACCATCGGACTGCTTCTGCCCGATTTTACTCATCCTTTTTTTGCCGACATCGCGAAAACGATTGCGGAAACCGTTCGGCCGCACGGCTATCACGTAATTATTTGTTATTTCGAGGAGGATCCTGATCTTGAGAGGACGGAGGCGGAAGCGCTGTTAGCACGCCGAGTCGACGGGCTGATTCTCGCCTCCTCGCAATCCGCGGACCGCCTTGATTTATTTGAACAGCTACGTGCCCGAAAGCTGCCGTTCGTTTTAATCGATCGGCCAGTGGATGGCGTGCGCGCCAGCTTCGTGGGAGTGGACAACGAAGCGGTCGGCAAGCTCGCCACAACGCACCTGATCAAGCAAGGCTGCCGCCGCATCGCTCACCTTCGGGGCCCCCAAATTGGACTAGCGGAGAAGCGGCTCAGCGGTTACCTCGCTGCCCTGAAGAAATCCAGGTTGACAGCTCCTTCGGCTTACGTCGTGGATGCTGGCTTTCAGGACCACACCGGCTACCAGGCCATGAAGAAGCTGCTGGAAGCAATTCCCGTCCCGGACGGCGTCTTTTGCTATAACGATCCCATCGCGATTGGGGCAATCAAGGCAATTCTGGAATCCGGCCTCAGAGTGCCGGAGGATGTGAAGGTCGTCGGCGCCGGAAATGTTCATTACTCCGACGCATTGGCTGTGCCGCTCACCACCATCGATCAAAAGACCTGCGAAATGGGAAAACGGGCCGCCAAGCTTCTGTTGGAGCAGATTGAATCGAAGCGCCCATCGCGTTCCGGGAATATTTTTATCGTTCCCGAGCTTGTGTTGCGGAAGTCCACGCAGCGCTCCGATCCGAAGTTGTCCCGCCGCCAGGCCGCTGGCTAGCCTGTGACCGGAGATTCCCGGTGGCATACTTGAAGCTGTGTATTGCCGCATTCTTGCCGTTCGTGCTAGTTTCCGCTCGCTGGCTCACCAGGGTGATTATGCTGGAAAATTTCCTGCTTTAGGGAGAACGAAACCATGAGATGGTCGCCAGGTGGCGAGAGCCAAGACATCGAGGATCGCCGCGACGAGGGCGGCGGAGGTGGATTTCAATTCGGCGGTTTCCATATCGGCATTGGCGGCGCGATTCTGCTGTTCGTTCTCAGTTTCATTTTCAGAACGAACCTTTTTGCCCTGCTTGGCGGTGGAACAGTTGATCCAGGCGCGGGAGTCAGCCAGCCTGACCCTTCCCGCGACGCGGCCGAAAAGCCGCTGGTACAATTCGTGTCGTTCGTGCTCGACGACGCGCAAAACACCTGGACCGAACTGCTGCCGCAACAGACCGGCACTCCCTATCGGCATGCCAAGCTGGTGCTTTTCCGCGATTACACCAGTCCGGATGTGGCGGCGCAGCAATCCTCCACCGGTCCCTTCTATTGTCCGGAGGATGAACGAGTTTACATTGACCTGGGATTTTTCGATGAATTGAGCCAGCCGATTCGGCGCTCCAGGCCAATTTGCGCAGGCCTATGTTCTGGCGCACGAGTTGGGGCATCACGTACAGAAATTGACCGGAATCGAAGGAAAGGTGCATCAACTTCAGGAAAGCAATTCGCACGAAGCGAACCCGCTCTCGGTGAAGACTGGAACTTCAAGCCGATTGTTTTGCCGGAGTCTGGGCGCATTCCACTCAACAGCGCGGCTTGCTCGAAAAGGGCGACGTGGAATCGGCGCTCAGCGCGGCCTCCGCCGTCGGTGATGACCGTCTGCAAAAAATGTCCACCGGTCATGTCAGTCCCGAATCTTTCACCCATGGATCTTCCCAGCAGCGCATGCACTGGTTCAACACTGGATTGGAAAGCGGCACGATTTCGGCCTGCAACACCTTCGCACAGTAGGATCCCGGCGCATCGGTCAGTCTCGGGCTCCGGTATCTCGGTGATTCCGCGCCTCTGCGGTAGCGCTTTTCTGCCGGTTCCACAGCTTCGAATACAAGCACTCTTCCAGTTGAGTATTCAACTTGAACCAGCACTGGCTTCCCGCCTCGCTTGTGCCGCTAAAATCGCTCTGTTATCCTGACCGCTGGTAGATCTCATGGCCGAAAGCGTTTCTCTCGATCTCGCTGCTCAGCAAGCGCTACGTGCGCACCAACTTTCTCGCGTCACCGCCGTTCCCTGGTTTGCCTGGACCGGTGTCGTAGCCGTTTCTTCGATCGCCTTTGGCCTCTACTGGGATATTTCCTGGCACATGACCATAGGCCGCGACACGTTCTGGACGCCTGCGCACTTGCTGATCCAGTTTGGCGGCATACTTGCCGCGATCACTTGTATCGGGCTGATTTTCTCCACCACATTTGCGCACGATCCGGCATCGCGCGATAGTTCCGTTCGCGTCTGGGGATTTCGTGGCCCGCTTGGCGCATTTCTCACCGCCTGGGGCGGCGTCACCATGCTCACCTCCGCCCCGTTCGATAACTGGTGGCACAATTCCTTCGGCCTGGATGTCCAGATCTTAAGCCCGCCGCACGTTGTCCTGGGCCTGGGCATGATGGGCGTAGGCATCGGATGCCTGCTTCTGCTGGTGGCGGAAATGAATCGCGCCGAAGGTGCAGCCCGGCGGAAATTGATGTGGCTCTTTTTGTATCTCTGCGGATTGCTCGTCTTCCTGCACTTGATTCTGGTTTCCGAATACAGCGATCCCACTCAAATGCACAGCGCGATTTTCTATCGTGTGCTATGCCTCGGTCTTCCCGTGCTGCTGATTGCCTTCGCGCGCGCTTCTGGCTATCGCTGGGGAGCCACCGCCGTCGCCGGCATCTACACGCTTTTCATGTTGTCCTGGGAATGGATTCTTCCGCTCTTCCCCGCCCAGCCAAAATTGGGGCCGGTCTATACCAACGTCACGCACATGGTCCCAATCCAATTTCCGCTGCTAATTCTCGGCCCCGCAATCGTGATTGATCTGCTGGTCAATCGCTTCGCCGGACGCGGCAAATGGTTCCGCGCTCTCCTTCTGGGCAGCGGTTTTCTGGCCGCTCTTGTTGCCGTGCATTGGCCGTTCGCCAATTTCATGATTTCGCCTTACGCGCGCAACGCGGTGTTCGGAATGAATTATTTCCCCTATCAGATGCCTCCATCTTTGTATAACCAGGCTTATCAATTTCAGCATTACGAAGCTACTCGGGCTGCTTTTTGGCTGGGCATGGCAATCGCTTTGATTTCCGCGATATTGGCCTCGCGAGTGGGTCTCGCCTTTGGCGATTGGCTCTCCCGCATCCGCCGCTAATCCAAACATGAAATCACTCCGCGTCGCTGCGCTCCTCGTGTCGCTCTCTTCCGCGTTTCCTTGCCTGGCTCACGTGGGAAGTCCCGATGTTTATTTCCAGGGGCAAGCAGGACCGTATCATTTGGTTGTCAGCGTTCAGACTCCACAGATGATTCCAGGAGTGGCCGAAATTCAGATTAGAAGCAACGAGCCTGGCGTCCGCCAGGTTAAAATCGTTCCCGTCTATATCGTCGGGGCCGGATCAAAATATCCCCCTCCACCGGACATCCTGCAGCCTTCGAAAGGAGACCCGCAATTTTTCTCCGGGAGCCTGTGGCTGATGGCCACGGGATCATGGGAAGTAAGGATCGAAGCGGATGGTGATAAAGGCACCGGCACGCTGGCTGTTCCGGTCGCCGCATTTGCACGAAGCACTTTGCCAATGCAAAGAAATCTCGGCGTCCTTCTATTCGCGCTGATGGGCTTGCTGGTCTGCGCCATCGTTTCCATTCTCGGCGCCGCCAGCCGCGAAGCACAACTCGATCCCGGCGTTGCGCCGCAAGCGAAGCAGAAACGCCGCGGCCGATTCGTAATGGCCGCGGTAACCATAATCGTTTTGGGCCTTCTGACTTTCGGAAGTTGGTGGTGGAGAACTTCCGCAGCGGATCGATCCCGTCTAATGATTTACCAGCGGCCCAAGCTGGACGTCTCGCTTCTTCCAGGCGGCAAAATGAGTCTGCGAATCGGAGACTCGGAATGGCACAGCCGTCGTCCTGAAACGGTTGCCACAAATTTGATTCCCGATCACGGCCATCTAATGCATCTCTTTCTAATTCGCACTCCACAAATGGATCGCTTCTATCATCTGCATCCTGCGCGCAACGATAGCGGCGCCTTTGTTGACGATCTACCCCCTATCTCCGCCGGCCACTATCAAGTTTTCGCCGACATCGTCCGCGAATCCGGATTTCCCGACACGCTGATCGCGGACTTGAATATTCCAGAGACTCCCGGCCAGGCGCTCGCAGGCGACGATTCCGCGGCAATCGCTCCATCCCTGGCGCAATCGGCCTCTCAAAATCTGATCGCTCCGCTTTCCGGCGGCGGGCGCATGGTTTGGGAGCGCGATCCCGGCCCACTGGCTTCGAATCGTTTGTTGTGGTTCCGCTTTCGCATTGAGGACGCCGGCGGAAATCCCGTTCGGGATCTCGAACCTTACATGGGCATGGCTGGTCACGCCGAATTCGTCCGCTCCGATTTCAGCGTATTCGCCCACGTGCATCCCGATGGTTCGGCGCCAATGGCGGCAGTGATGCTTGCCAATGCCAATCTTCCGCCTGCGCAGGGTGATTCCTCAGCGATTCAGCCCCAGTCGATGCCCGGAATGGACATGCCCGGAATCCCCGAAAGTAATACCTCGCCCGAAATTTCATTTCCCTATGGCTTCCCCAAGCCAGGCCTCTACCGAATTTTCGTCCAGGTCAAGCGCGCCGGCCGCGTCGAAACGGGCGTATTCGACGCGCAGGTAAACTGAACGGCATCCCCGCCTTACCATTCCGCCCTTCAACCCGAATCATTCCCGCCTTAAAAATTTCGCAACCAAAATCCGCCTCCCTTGACTTATGATCCCCCAGTCGGATGCAGCGGCGTACTTTGGATATACTGCCGCCATGCAGTGCTCATCTGCGGAAGGGTTGCACCCAGCACCCAGTTCGGGAGATCTTTATGGTTTCGCAAAATGAATCCAAGCCGGAAGCCGGCGACTTCTCGTTTCCCAGCGAGATCAGCGAAATCGGGCCCGCCGTCGAGCGCATCAGCGAAATGTTCAAGAAGTCCGGCTGCGCTACCGATCAGATTTCTGACATAGAGATCGCCGCGTTTGAAGCCCTCGGAAACGCCGTGATCCACGGAAATGGCCGGAATCCCAACAAGCGTGTCCACATTTCCTGTCACTGCGAACCGGGTAAAGAGATGTCCATCGTGGTCAGGGATGAAGGTGCGGGCTTCGACCCGAAACGCGTGCCGGACCCGACCTCGGCCGAAAACCTGGAAGCCGAGCACGGCCGCGGAATCCTGCTGATGAAAACGTTTATGGACGAAGTGCATTACGAGGCCCGCGGCACCGAAGTTCACATGACCAAGAAGCTCAAATAGACTTCGATTCACCTTTGCACAATTCGCACTCTGCCGCCACGTTTCCCTTTTGCACACGGCTTGCCGGCTGGACTATCCTCAACGACTGGTCCAGTATTCCTAATGCGCGGACTCCGCCGGCCAAGGATTCCTTCTCATGAATAAATCGCCAGAATTGGAACGCATCGTCCGAGAGTTGAACCATCATCCGGCGGAATCTCGTTCCGATGCATCGGACACCGGCCGCCTGAACCACTGGCTGGGACTTCTGGTCGCTCAAAATGGCAGCGATTTGCTGCTGGTACCCGGAGCAGCCGCCTGCATCCGCTATGAGGGAGAAGTCCGCAGCATCGAGACGGCGCTGCTGCAAGGTCCGGAAATCGAAGCCGCGGTGATTCCCGCGCTGACTTCCCATGCTCTTGGGCTTTACCGCCAAAATCAAATTACGGATTCTTCCTACCGCATCGCCAGCTTAGGCCGCTTTCGCATCAATCTTCACCGGGAACGGGGGCAGGCTGCGGCAGCGATTCGTGCATTGCCTTCCAAACTGCCCCTGCTTGCCGATCTGCATCTTCCGCCATCGGTGGAATCGCTCTGCCACCTGCCCCGCGGCTTGGTCCTGATCGGTGGCCCAGCCGGTTCGGGCAAATCCACCACGCTCGCGGCTTTGATCCATCAGATCAACCGGAACACGGCGCGACACATCGTCACGATCGAAGACCCCATCGAGTATGAGCATCCCCACATCAAGAGCATTGTCGAGCAAATTGAAATCGGCGCCGATGCGCCGGACTTTCCCACGGCGTTGCGCGCCGCCTTGCGCCAGGCGCCCGACATTCTGGTCGTCGGCGAAATGCGCGATACCGAAACCATGCAGATCGCCGTCTCCGCCGCCGAAACCGGCCACCTGGTTTTTTCCACGCTGCATACGCCCGACGTTGCCGCCACGGTTTCGCGCATTTCGGATTCTTTTCCCCTCGAGCGTCAAAACACAATTCGCCAGGAACTATCCATGGCCCTCGCCGCGGTTCTCAATCAGGTTCTGTTGCAGAGCAAAAACGGCGGCCGCGTTCCCGCCGCGGAATTGCTCAAGGTAAGTTATGGCGCGCGGCAACACGTCCGGCGAAATGCCTTGCAGCATCTCCACCAGGAAATCACCATCACAAAAAAGCATGGTTCGTTCAGTTTGGAGGAATCGCTCTTGCAGTTGGTGAAACAGGGCCACATCGACCGCGAGGAAGCGCTTCTTTGCGCCAATCATCCCGATGACCTGGAAATCTTCCTGAAAGCTGATGCCCGAGGATAGCTCTCGCGCGGTTCGCCTTTACTCTCGCGCCGCCGATTGTGAACTCCTCGGTAGCGCCTTAATTCTCTTCAATCCTTCCGGGATTTCGCGTCCTGCCGGATCAAGTAATTGAGGTAGGCGTCGCGCGCGCGGGCCCCCACGATCAATATGCCGGGCACCGCCACGATCAGCAGCGCCAGCGTGCGCGCGACCATTGAACTCGAGCGCACGTAGAGAAGCACTGCCAAGCCGATGAAAATTCCCGGCAGGATCACATAAAACGCCAGGCCCATTTCGCGTCCACCGCTGGAATTTCCGCCTTCCGTCAATCCGCTGATCAGCAAGAACAAAAACAAAGCCGCATCCACCGCCACAACCGTCCAGAAAATCTTGTTCATGGCTGTCCTTTGCGAGCCCGCCGATTTCGCCGCCCGCGAGCTTACCTAAATTCTCGCAGTTCCAGCCGCAAAAAAATTCGGGCGCGCGCCTTGCCCCGGGTTTCGCTCAAACACGGCCGGCTGATTTTCGTTCAAGTTCGTTCCACCACAACGGCTGCAACGTTCAGCATCGCGATTTACCCGTCGCTGGCGTATCATGCAGTGCCTTAAATATTCCCAGGAGCGGATTCATGAATCGATTGCATCTGCGTGTCTGCATGTATTTCATCGCACTCGCCGTGCTGTCTGCCAACTCCGTTTACGCTCAGCAAAACACGCCCATTTCCCTCATCGTGGACGCCACGCAATCCCCATTGAAAATTGTCCGCACCCGCATGGTGATCCCCGCGAAGCCTGGGCCGCTCACCCTCTACTATCCAAAGTGGATTCCCGGCGAGCATGGCCCCGATGGCCCCATCACAAACGTCACCGGCTTGAAATTTTCCGCCAACGGAAAATCAATCCCCTGGCAGCGTGATCTCCTCGATGTCTTCACGTTTCATGTCGACGTCCCTCCTGGCGCCGATCATCTCGAGGTTGCCTTCGATTATCTCGAACCGAGCGGCAGTGGTTTCGCCTCGGGCGCGGCTTCCGCCACCGATAAACTCGTCGTCATCAGTTGGAATCAAAACGTACTCTACCCCGCGAATATTCCCGCCGAGCAACTGATCTTTCAGGCCAAGCTGCTCTTGCCTGAAGGATGGAAGTTCGGCACTGCCTTGCCTCAAGAAAATGGTTCCGCCAATCAAGTCTCCTTCAAACCCATCTCGCTGAACCTTCTGGTCGATTCGCCCGTGATTGCCGGGGAATATTACAAATCCTTCGACATCACTCCCCCCGGCGAATCCATCCATCACGAACTCGACATCGTCGCCGATAGCGCCGCGGCCTTGAACATGTCTCCGCAAGTCCAAAAGGGCATGACCAATCTGGTGGCCGAATCCGGCAAACTTTTCGGCGCGCGCCATTATCGCGATTACCATTTTCTTCTCACGCTCAGCGATCACGTCGCCCATTTCGGCCTGGAACACCACGAATCGAATGACAGCCGCTTGCCCGAACGCACTTTGCTGACGCCCGACGCCGCCAAATCACTCGGCGGGCTGCTCGCGCACGAATTCGCGCATTCCTGGTGCGGAAAATTTCGCCGCCCTGCTGATTTGACCGTCCCTTATTACGAACAGCCCATGGAAACTGACATGCTCTGGGGCTATGAAGGCCTCACCGACTATCTCGGCCCTCTGCTCGCCGCGCGCAGCGGCCTTTGGAAACCCGAGGAATATCGAGAATACATCGCGGACATCGCCGCATCGTTGGGACCGGCGCGTCCAGGCCGTACCTGGCGCAACCTCCTCGATACCGCGATTGGCGAGCCAGGACTTCGTTTCGCCAGAACTTGGGCTAACTGGCGACGCGGCTCGGATTACTACGACGAAGGTGATTTGATCTGGCTCGAGGTGGCCACCATCATCCATCGTGAAAGCCACGGCCAGAAATCCATGGACGATTTCTCTCGCGCGTTCTTCGGCGGCCAGAATAATGGCCCCGAAGTGAAAACGTATACTGTTGAGGAATTGGTCCGTTCACTCAACGAATTCGCAGCGTACGATTGGGCCGGCTTCTTGCACGATCGCCTGAATTCCACTTCACCTGATGCCCCGGTCGGCGGCATCGAGAATGGCGGCTGGAAAGTTGTCTACACGGATCAACCGCTCAAATTGTGGGGACGCCGCAGCGAATCCGGCGCCACTTACTCGCTCGGCTTGCAGCTCAGCGAAAGCGGAGATGTGAGCGACTCGATCGTCGGCGGCCCGGCCTATAATTCCGGAATTACTTCAGGTATGAAAGTAGTGGGTGTAAACGGCCGCGTTTTCACTCGCGAATTGCTGGATGAAGCGGTCAAAGCCAGCAAGGAAATCATGGAACCTATCACCTTGCTCGTAGTCGTCGACGATTACTTCAAGACCTGCACCATCAATTATCATGGCGGCGAGAAATTTCCCCATCTGGCGCGCCAGGACGGCACGCCCGATTACCTCGATGAGCTGATCAAACCGCGCACTGGCAACGAGTAAGCTTTCTGACTAGAATTTATCTGACGAATGGTTTTCAGGGGGGCGGAGCTTCAGAGTCTATGTGGCAACGCCGAATAGGGGAAATCGTGTAGCGCCATCCTTCAGGGTGGCATCTTTACTTTCAACTACCTGGCCGGATGCGCGCACGCATCACAACAGCCAAAACCAAGTTGCCACACAGGCTCTTCAGCTCCGACATTCAGCACGAGCCTGAAGTGTGGCTTTAGCCACTGAAACACCCACACTCGCGCTCAGATCGGTGCATGAGATCAATTGGCCCTATAATTTCCCTTCCTTCGTCGAACCCGCATCGCCCTCAATCAGCATATCTACAATCGACCGCTCAGTCCCGTCAGTAAGCCCTAGATCGGTAAGATGCGGCCCGGGATTGCAAGCCAGGCAAGTTCCTTCGATCGCCTTGAACACGCGATAGGGCGGCTGCCAATCCACCACTTGATCCGCAGCCTCACGCAACCGCCGGAATTGTTCAGCCACCACTCCCGGCAAGGCGGCGGAAAGCATTCCCGCGATTGGCATTTCAATCTGAGCGATCACTTTTCCATTCTTCGACACCGCCATGCCGCCTCCGCTCGCAATCACGGCATTCGCCGCCGCTTGCATATCCTCCGCGGAGCGCCCCAGCACAACCAAATTATGGCTATCATGCGAATAGGTTGTCGCAATCGCTCCATGAATCTCGCCCCAGCCTCCTAGCAACGCGCGCTGCGCTACTGCGGCATGTCTTCCGTGACGATGCTGCACGTAAATCACGGAGTAGCCAGGCGGCACCACTGCATATCCGCCAGTCACTTCAACTTCCACTTCGCCCCAGGATGTAAACCGCACTCCATTGATCACGCGAATCCTGGCTCGGCCAACCTCCATGTTCGGCACGCCAGCCCGGCAATCCTCGAGCGAGACTGGCGCAAGCTTCACGCTCCGTCCAGTCGGCGCCACGCTTGAATGAACGGCCTCGAGCATTTTCCCTTCCTGCGCCACTTGCCGGCCAGAAACGAATACACTCTCCACAACGATCTCGCGCAGATCGGAAAGAATCGCAATATCGGCCACGCGCCCTGCCGCCAACAGTCCAAGATCCGGCCGTTGCAATCGATACGACGCGTTCAGCGTGGCGCAGCGGATCGCTTGCACCGGATCGAGTCCGTAGCGGATCAATCGCCGAATCACATCGCTCATTCCGCCTTTTTCCACCAAGTAATCCGGCGGCACATCGTCCGTGCACACACAAAGCGTCGACGGAATCTGCGGCAGCCGGTTGATTGCCTCCACCAGCCCCGGCAAGAGATAGTCGTGCGACCCCCGAATTTCCACGGTCATGCCCGCCCGAAGTTTTTCCAGTCCATCCTCCGCCGACGTTATCTCGTGATCGGAGCTGACTCCCGCCGCCATGTACGCTTGCAGCCGCGCACCGCTCATTCCTCGCGCATGGCCCTCGATGAGTTTTCCTGATTCCCTGCCCGCGGCGAGAATCTCGCTCATGCGCTTGCTCTGCCCCAGCACGCCCTCCATATCCATCACTTCCGCCACGCCTGCCACGTCGCTCCAGGAAAGCATCTCGCGCATCTCGTTGCCGCCAAATTCCGCTCCGGACACTTCCATTCCCGGTGCGGAAGGAACAGAAGAAGGGGCGGCACAAATAAATCTAAGCGGAAGGCCACGGCTGGCTTCAATCGCGTAATGCACTCCCTCGAGCCCCATCACATTCGCAAGCTCATGCGGGTCATAAAAAATAGTACTCGTTCCCTGCGGCACCACCACGGACGCATAATTTTCCGGCAGCATGTGCGAACTTTCGAAGTGCACATGCGTGTCAATGAATCCAGGCGCCAGGAAGCGTCCCGAAACGTCGTGCAGCGACAGCGCGTCCGATCTTGTACCGCGCGCATGCACGCTCGCAATCAGCGTTCCCACAATTCCGATATCCGCTTCGCGCAGTTCCGACGTGGCCACATCCACCAGGGTCCCGCCCGTCAGCAATGCGTCAAACGGCGCCAGCCCTTGCGCCGCCGTGATCGCCCGAGACCTCATTTGATTTTCCGTTCGCGCATCCATGCAGCTCTTCCCTAATGTTTCGTCGCGATGGTCCAGAAAAAATAAAAAAGCGGCAGCGTCAGCAGATACAGCCCCCAGGAAACACTTCGAGCCTTTCCCGCCAGCACCTGAATGATCACATAACTCAAGATGCCCGCCGCAATTCCTGTCCCGAAATTATTCGAAAACAGCGTCATCAGCAACATCAGCACTGCCGGAACTCCATCCGTGAATTTCTCCAGTTCGATCCGGCGAATGTTGGTGAACATCGAGATTCCCACCAGGATCAAAGCCGGCGCCGTCGCTTCCTTGGGAATCATCAAAATCACCGGCGCAATTAATAACGTCGCCAGAAAGAGTCCAGCCGTCACCACGCCCGTCAGTCCCGTCCGCCCGCCCGCCTCCACTCCAGCGGCGGATTCGATCAGCGCGGTCATCGAAGGAACTCCAAAAAGCGGACCGATCGTCGCAAAGCAGGAATCCACCACGAAGGGCCCGTTGATTCCCGGCATGTTGCCCTGTTCGTCCAGCAATCCGGCCTTATCCCCCACCGCAAGAGTGGTTCCCATCGTTGAAAAAAATTCCGCTGAAAAGAATGCGAAAAGATAGGGAAAGAAGGCAGGTTTCAGCGCCTGCAGAAAATTGAGTTTGAAAGTCACCGCTCCGATCGAGTGCGGCAATCCCCAGTAACTCGCCGGTAAAACCGTCACTCCCAGCGGAACGCCCAATGCCGTCGCCGCAAGCATCGCGATCATGATTCCGCCCGGCACTTTGTGATAATGAAGCGCGACAGCCAGCCCCAAACCCACCAGCGCAACCAGGGCTCCCGGCGCGGCGAAATTTCCCAGCATCAACGCGTTCAGCCTCGGATTAGCGATCACCAGCCCTGCGTTCCGGAATCCCAGCATCGCAATAAATCCGCCAAGCGCCGCTGACAATCCCATTTTGATCGGCGCCGGGACGATTCGCGCCACCACCTCCCGCATTCCCAAAAGTGTGAGCACCAAAAACAAAACACCGGACCAAAACGCAATGGCCATTGCCGTCTGCCACGGAACTCCCTCGCTGAGCACCAGGGTCGTCGCCACTAGCACCGAGCCGCCGATTCCCGGCCCCACCACGAATGGCAGCTTGGCGTAGAACGCCATCCCCAAAGTGCCCAGGCCGAAGAGCGCCAGCGTTGCCGTCGTCGCCGCCGCGCGATCCAAGCCGCCTGTCGATAAATTGTTGGGGATCACCACAGCCAGGTAGGCCGCGGTCAGAAAAGTGGTGGCTCCGGCAAAGACTTCCAGACGAACGCTCGATCCTCTCGCCGAAATGCCAAAGACGCGGTCAAGAAAATTCTCCTGCCCGCTTTTCGGATGGGTATTCGAACCGAACTCGCCCGAAATTGTAGATTTGTTTTCCGCCGATTCGCTCAATGCGGTGCTCCGCTGCCACTCGCGCCGCACGGAGTCTACACTTTCGGCCTCTCAATGTGCCATAGATCACATGGATAACACCTGGGGTCCCTGCTCCCTGAGTTCATCCAATATGCGATTCTTCCATTCCGATATTCCCGCACACGGGATCGAATCGTGAAATTGCGCCGCCCCCGAAAGAAGCCGGACACTTTGGTGAATGTCAGGATCAAATCACTCGCGCACACCACGAGTCGCCGAAGTCGAAGTGGTGCGCATCACGGAACGTGGGCTTATCTCTGCTTCGCTTCGTAGTAAGCGAGTTCGACGAATTTCACTCCCACCGAATAATTAAAGAAGGCGCCTGCATCTTTGTCATCGCCGACTATTTTCTGGCGGAATGGCTTCAGATCGATCGCTTTCTTCACTTCGTCCAAACTTGCATCCGACTTGAGCCGCAATTGCTCGTGAATCTGGTTGACGATGTACGTCATCACCTCGATCATTTGATTGAGGTAAACCTTGTCGCGCAATATTTCTCCGTGTCCGGGCACGATGGTATCGGCATCCAGTTGGGCCATCTTCTTCAGGGTTTGGATCCAGTCAGCCGGGTACCCGTCAAACGCATATTCCACGGGATGGACCAGAAGGTCGCCGGTCACCAGTATCTTTTCTTTCGGCAAATAAATCAGCGCGTCCCCGCCCGTATTTCCGCGTCCCAGATATTTCACCTGTACTTCCCGGTTTCCCAAATCGATGTCCAATTCGTGATCGAACTCCAACGTGGGCAGTTGGACCGTATAACTCCTCGCTGATTCGAACAAGCGTTGCACTCGCGCCAGTTTTGCTTTGACGTCTTCTTTCTGCGCGTCCGTCAGCGGCTTGCCGTCCTCGCCTTTCCCGGTCTCCATGCTTTGTTGCAGTTTCTTTTGAATGGCCGTGGCGTCTCGAATAATGTCGGACGGCACGGTAGGTCCGCTCTCCGCGATCATCTCCCGCGTCTCTCTGCGCGCGATAATAGCCACGGCGGGAAAGGCATCCATATAATCTTTGTTCCCGGAGTTATGGTCCCCATGCCAGTGCGTGTTCAGCAGGTACCGCACGGGCTTGTTCGTCCATTTCCGGATTTGTTCGATGTCTTCACGTGCGTCCGCGGACATCGAACAGGAATCCACTACAAAAACTTCCCGCTCTCCGATGATGACGGTGGTGTTCCCATTCACCCAGCCGGGATAGGGATCCTGGTGCCGGATCTCGTAAATACCTTCTCCGAGTTGGGTCACCTGGCGTTCCGGCGTAAATATGCCGTCCGCCCAAGCCGGCATGCTGGCAATCGTTAGAATGAGCAACAAAAGCGGAAGAGCCCGCAGCCAAGATTCTCGAAGAACGGATTTGCGGAAAGTCACTTGAAAAAACGGGCGGGAAATAGCAACAGGATTTACAACGGAAAACTCATCCTGGAATTTCATAGGGGCGCGCTCCTTCGGATTTCAGTTACTTCCGTGCCGCGCCCCCCTCAGGATTCGCAGCGGTCGCAGGACAGCGTACAACGGCGAGAATACTTTCGGCAATCGTAATTTCTCCCAGTCCTCCTCGGTCGGCGTCGCCGTCAGGCGCAGCGCATAGCGCGCTCCGCCGAACCCTCCGCCGCTCATTTGTACGCGCATTTGAAATCGCCGCACTGGCCCCGGTCGAACGCCAACTGCCCCCAGGAAACGATCGCAAGCCTGCTGCGCAAGATTCCCGACAGCTCGATCCGCCCGGATCTCACGTACAATTTCTTCAGGCAGCGGAGTCCCGATCAAATTCTCCGCGATTCCGAGCCCCAGGAGCATCATCCGCTCCGCTCTCAATTCGCGCGCCGCCTGCATCGCCTTTTTCCATTCGATCCCGCCTTTAATTTGCACCAATTCGCTGATATCCACGAGCCAGGAAAGCCGGTCCCACAAGTGCTTTGCCCCGTGTACACAAAGCATTGGCAGTGCATCCTCGGCGGCGAAGATGGAAACAGGCCGTCCGCCGATTTCCACTACATCAAGCCTTCGCAGTATTTCCTCCAGGTTCAATGGCGCTGGCAAATATCGCAGCGTTGCTTCTGAATGCAGTTCCAGGTTCACGCGCCCGCTGCTGTCGCAATACGCATAATGCCCTGGGATGTGTTCTCGCCCCGGCCCGTCCGCCCAGGAAATTTCGGAGTGGTAGCCGATTGACGTCAACACTTCATGCGCGGCGCGAATCTCGGATTGCCGAAGCACCAGGTCCAAATCGTTAAACTGCCGTAGCGCAATGTCGCCGTAAGCTTGCGCCGCTAAGGCAGGACCCTTGTGAGGAACCGCTTGAATTCCGTGGCTCTCGAACGCGTCCAGTATTTTGAAAAGTTCCACGGTCAAAAACAGATTTCGCTTTGAATTTCCGCGAAATTCCGCGCGAACCCGGTCGCGCCATGCCGCCGGCAGAAAAACGCTGGCGGCCGATTCAAGATGCTGGCAAAGAAGCGGCGTGATTCCCTGCTCGGCCGATAACGCGATCAAGGCGTCAAAATCGTCCACGGAACGAATCAGCATTCCAAGCCGCTGTGCTCGTTCCGAATCCATTGCCTTTCGCGCGCAAAGTTGAAGAGTTTCTTGCTGTGCCGGGATTTTCATCGGTGGGAACAACTCACGCTTCGCATCGATTTCCAGTTCGCCCTTACGGCCGCCCGGCAACGGCAGCGGATTAAACTTGCCCGGCTGTTTCCGATTTTCAGAGCGCCCCAACCGCCTGGGAATACGCTCCATCGCTCGTCCCCGACAATCCCTGAATCTGAACTAGCGGCGCCGCCGGCTTTCGGGAATTCTTCGTCAGCAGGTTTTCCGAAGGAATTCCTGTCCGAGCATAGGATTTCTCGCAATCCTGATAAGACGGACCGCGCATATTTCCTTCCAGATATGCCAGCCCCGGGCAGCGCGTGCAACTCCCCGCGTGCGTGCACTTCGAACAAGTGCCCAATTCGCGCACGGTGATCGAACGCACTTCCTTCAACTGCGGCGAATTCCGCCATATGTCCAGAAATTTAGTGCGACGCACATTTCCGCTCGGCAATGGGAATTGCACGCAGGGATAGACATCGCCATACGGCGAAACGTAGCAAGCCGTATGTCCCGCGCTGCAAGGCAGCGAATCCAGCACGTCTTCGTTCGCGCCCACCGGCGGCGAGCAGAATTCTTCCACATCGCCCACCAGGTTGCCGTCTCGAAACACTTCCTTCAGCGCGGCCTGATCCACATTCAAATCTAAAATCGATCGGTCGCCATCCATCATCGGCGTTACCGTTGGATCGAGAGTGACCGGAACTCCCAGTTCCGCCGCCAGCGCTTTCACTCCGTTATAATCAGCCAGATTCTTTACCATCAGCACATTGGCCAGGTTGACGCGAATTCCCTGCTCAACCAGGAATCGCACACCCTCCACCGACCGTTTCAGCGAACCCGGCACCTTGGTGATCGCATCATGCACTTCCGCCCGGTGCGAATAAATGCTGATCTGCACGGCTTCCACACCAAGTTCCCGAAGGCGCTGCGCTTCCTTCCGCCGGATCAAGATCGCATTGGTCTTCAGCTTGACGCTGAATTTTCTTTCCCGCGCGTATTCCACGATCTCGAAAAAATCCTTCCGCATCATGATCTCGCCGCCGCTGATCGTAAGAAAAAATACATTCGCGTCGGCCAATTGATCCAGCAAATCTTTAATTTCCGGCGTCGTCATCTCGCCATGGTCCTCATGGTCCAGATAACAATGCACGCACCGCTCGTTGCACCGGTATGTCAAGTCCAGTTGCACGCTCAGTGGGATTCCCAGCTTCAGCGCCTTGGCGCCCATTTCCGCCATCAACTGGCTCATCGGCTTCCCTTGGCAGCGGCGGCAGCTTGCGCGGCCGGATGATCCGAAACAATCAAGATGCCGTGCTCGGCGAGCCTGGCCACCAGATCCTCGGCATCCTTCAGACCCGTCTCTTGCGTCACCTCAAACTGTTCGCACACTTTCCCAGCCACAATTTCTTCGAGCGTGTTCGAGCCGTCCGCCGCATTCCAAATCGCGGTGGCCACGTCGTTCAGGGTGAACAACGTGGAATCGACCGCCGACATAATCATCATTTCATCGCCCATCATGCGCGCCGCGATCTTCGGGCTCCGCGCCACATATTGTTTTCCGCTCATCCGATCATCTCCCACACGCGCGCATTGGGCACGAAAGTCAGCCGCTTCACGGGCACTCGGCCAACGAAATCGCACGCCGCCTGAAAAACTAGATTTACCAGTTCGCGGTCCTTCGCAAAAAATAAAATATCTTCCAGCAGTCCGCGCACGGCCTCCACGGTTCCAATCGATTCGATTTTGTTTTCGCGGCCTTTCGCCAGCAGGTATAACGCCGCAATCGGCGCCCGCATGTTTTCTCCGGGACGCGCCAGTTCTCCCGCGAACGGCGTGCCGAATGCCAGATACTGCTCCTTCTGCCTCGTCACATAGGAGATTTCGTCCGTCAGCAGCGCCACATCCGGCGGAGCCAGGCTTGCCATCGTCGTTTTTCCCGCGCCGGAAACTCCCGCAAACAAGAAGGCCCGCCCATTTCGCACCGCGCTCGAAGCGTGAACCAGAAACCCGTCCTCTCGGGCCAGCAGCAGCGTGTGCACGATGCGCAGCACGCAATCCAGCGAATAGGGGTTGGCGGTCTGGCGAATTCTGCCGCAGGCCAGCGCTGGATTCCATACAGCGCAAAAATCTCCACGCTCCATCCGCCACAACCCGTCTTTCCACGTCACCTGCACTTCCTCGCTTCCCAACAAGACGCCCGGCGCAACCAGGTCGATTTCGAATTCGAATTTCGCGGGGCCGGCCGAGCCCACGAACCCGGCATACCGTTTTCCCAGCATTTCTAGAAATAATGGATTATCCACGTTCAGCTGGATCGGCAGTCCGCCTACTTCAATAATCACACTGGAACGGGAGAGCGTCGGAGTCGCGGTTGTCGTCATATTTTGCGCACCGCTTCGCCAAACAAAATTGAGCGCTGCAATTCAAAAAAGCGCATGTAGACGTAGGTGGCGCGTTCGGAAGCTCGAAGAATTGGAGCAATCGCCCGGTTCAGAAAACTGAGCGGCTTATTGGGGTCAATTCTGTTGCCATGCCGTTCGGCCCACATCACACGGCCCAGCAATTCCGATTGGCGGATGGGCGGATCGTTCTGCTGCAGCCGGTCGCCTCGCGTGATCAAACGCAAGTCCTCCCGGCCTGGGCCGCTCAACTTTTCCACCACGCGATGCGCGAAAAGCCGGCCGTCCCGCAGGAAGAGCACAATATTCTTGGGAGTTACTTCCTCAATCACCGCTCGCTGGATGAAAATACTGTCACCCGGATTCAGCGCAGGCATCATGCTGGTGCCGAAGACGCGAATCCGCACCTCGCCGAATTTACGCAGCACATCCGCCACCACGCCGCACGCAGCAATGTTCGACACCATGGCACACCGATCGGGGCCGGCACCACCCCGCGAATTACGAAGCCTTTGTGCTGGTCAGCCTGCACTGCGCCTGCGTCACGCTCAATTTCCCGCAGGATAGCGCGGAAACTTCGAACACTTTCTCGAAGCGAAAGTCAGGCTTCTGATAGGTTTTCTTGCTGCCGCTCTTCTTGGAAAGTTCGCTGCTTGATGGGTGATCCATGATCAGTTCAACCCCGCCTGCGTGGCTTTCACCGCGCATCCAACGTTTAGTACGGAATTGCAAGTCACCGTCCCGCTTTGCGGCGTGAAGTAGATGCTCGATTCCTGTCCGCCCGTCCCAACGTTATCCACCACGATTCCGCTGGGGCCAAATACTTCCCCTAGCGCGGCAATGTCGGTAATGGGGTTTGGTGGCCAACTCGCGGTCGTCAGATTAATCCCCACAATGCCTCCGTTCAAAAGATTCGTCACATCGTACGGAAATCCAAAGAATATGAAATTGTTGGTGCCGTTCAGGATTTCCGTGAACGGAGAACAATTCGCCGCCGGCTTCGCGGGTACGGCCTGCTGGAGTCGCAGGCTCGCGGGATCCACCGTTCCGTTCATCACTCCCGAACTGTTAAATCCCACCCGATACAGCGTCGTCGGCTTGGTCCCACACACATACAGGAAGCTGCTCGCGTAGGTTCCTGCCAGATAGTTACTGTCGAATCCTCCGCCGTACCCCGGCGCGGTTACATCGCCCGCAAACGGCACTGTCGGAGGTTCCCCCAATTCAGTGTTTACGTTGCTGGCCAGCGATGTTGGCGTCTGATAAATCGCGGCGAAGCCATTCGCATCCATTCCCACGAAGACATAAACCTGCTGCGAAGTCGGATCGATAATCGGAGGATCAAACACCCCCAACGATCCGTTCGTCACGGGGAGCAACGTGCCGCCCTTGCACGGCGGCGAGCCGCTCGCACACGTTCCCACCGTGCTGGCAGTATCCCGAACGTAAAACAACGATGAGGCTGACGGCGTAATATTATCGGCGATGTAGATGTTTCCGGAGACCGCATCAAACACTGGGCTAGTCAGCTTGCCCGTCGATACAGGAATCGGCCACCCGGTCGTTACTTCCGTTGGCGTTCCGTTGAACACTCCCGAGAACTTGTGGAGCGATCCGGCATCGTCGCCCACATACAGCACATCATTGGTGTAATCATAAAATGGTGAAGATCCTGTGTCCTGGGCTGCTCCCGAAAAGCCAAGAGTAAACAGGCAGGACGTGCCGGCAGGACAGGTGGACCAGTCGCTCGGGTTCGTCATCAAATTCGTGGGCGCCACGGAAGTCGAGACTCCCGAGGCATTGATTGTGCCTTCGCTTGATTTCCACTGCAAAATCTTCAGCAGCGCGCCGCCAGCCGCCGCTGTCTCAACATACACGATTCGCGTTCCATCCAGACTAAGCACCGGAGAGCTCATCACTTTCCCGGTGAGGTCTCCCGAAAGATTCGTGTTGTAAGCCCACATCACGGAAGGCTGGCCGGTGCCGCACACTCCGCCGGCTCCCGAATAAAGCTGATTCAGCGCCACAATGCTGGAAACACCGCCGGTGACACCCGGCAAATTCGTGGGATACGTCACGTAGTCCGCGGTGCAGCTAGGTGTGGCATTGATATCAAACGTGAATTTCGCAGGCGAAGCAAAGTATCCGCCATTGTGCTGCCAATCGCCTGTCGTGGAGTTCGCGTCCAACGGCAACTGCCAATCTCTGGTCAGCGGGCTTTTGAAGAACGGGTGCCGTGGGATGTGCCAGACGCTTGGTACATTCCCTCCCGCAAGCCTGCCGCTGCGACTCAGTTGCAGCATGTGCCGTTGGTACCGTGGATCCCTAAAAAGTTTCCACGATTGCGCCGCTGTTCCTGCCCCGCTGAAGCGCATGTGCCGGCTGCTCCAGTCAACGGACATATGGACTGGGTTGCTGAAGCGTTTATTTTCCGTTGCCCGCACTTGCAGGATGGTAATCAAAGCAACGGCCACGGCGAAAACCAAAGCTACTTTAGCCGACCACGACCCACTTTGTTTCATTTCACGCCTCGTAACGTAGGTTTCCTAAGAATCGAAAATCTTCAATGTTCCGCAACGCAAATCTTCAGATGTGCAAATTAGACAAAATTCCTGTTTTCGGAAGGAACAACTCTTACTTCCCACGCCTTCCGCGCAAAATGGAACACTTGCAAGATGTGCGATCGGCCCGGCCAGAATCTGAACCATGGGTCCCACTCCTTCCCAAGGCATCCCCGCCTAACCAGGAACTCCAATTTCCAAGAACGGAGAAAAGGACAGCAAATATTAGGTTCCAAGTCCTTCCAAATACAACGTGGAACAAATTACACGTTCCAAAGCGACAACCCCATCCCGAACCGCAAGAAATTGCACATACTGTTAATCTTCCTCCCCTTATAGGTTCCTCCCGTGCACATGTCAAGCCATTCTGTCATTGTGCTTACACTTGTAAGCACAACCGTATCAGGTCTCCAGAAGATTGCCTCTTGCCCGCCGCCGCTCTTAAGGCCCGATAGCAATAATGGGTGGATCCCCGTCCTCTCGATCGTCCCAATTAGTCCGCGAAATAACTCCATTGCACGTATCCCGAGGCCGCCTTCATCGCGAGGAGCAGAGTCAAAGTCGAAATCCAACGCAAAGACTATTTCCGCTCAGCTTTGCCCGGCCCCGGGCCATACCGGAAAGTTGCGCGATTCTGCTTGTCATGGAAGAATGCCGCAATGCTCACAATGCGAAAGCTCCGTTTCTTCCCACTTCTGCTTGTCCCATTCTTCTTTCAATCGGTCGCGAACGCTCAAACCACTCGCCCGGGAGCCGAAAGAAATCTGGCCCACGATATCTACAAACAATTTGTCGAAATTCAATCCGGGTTCACAACCGGAGCCACCACTCCCGTCGCCGAAGCGCGGCCGCGCGTCTGAAGGCGGCGGGATTTCCTGACGCTGATATTTTCGTTGGCGGCGCGAGCCCCAAAAAAGCAAACCTGGTGGTTCGCTATCACGGAACAGGCGCCCGCAAGCCGATCCTGCTGCTGGCCCACATTGATGTCGTCGAAGCCAAGCGCGAAGACTGGAGCGTGGACCCCTTCCAATTCATCGAAAAAGACGGCTACTTCTATGGCCGCGGCACCGGCGATGACAAGGCCCAGGCCGCCGTCTGGATTGCGAATCTGATCCGATATAAACGCGAAGGCTTTAAACCCGACCGCGACATCATCGTCGCTCTCACTGCGGACGAAGAGGGCGGCGGCCCTTTCAACGGCGTCGATTGGCTGCTCAAGAACCATCGCGATTTGATTGATGCCGACTTGTGCCTGAACGAAGGCGGTTGGGGCGAATCAGTCGGCGGCAAAAGAATCTCCAACGACCTGCAAGTCAGCGAAAAATACGTGATTAATTTCCGCTTCGAGGTCCGCAACAAAGGCGGCCACAGTTCCATGCCCGTGCCGGACAACGCGATCTATCATCTTGCCGGCGCGCTCGAACGCCTCTCCAAATTCGGCTTCCCGCTGAAAACCAATGAGGTAACGGTCGCTTATTTCCAGCAAATGTCGAAAATCGAGACCGGCCCGGTAAAAAGCGATCTCGCCGAGGTCGCGAGCGATTCGCAGGAGGCCATGCAGCGCGTCGCGGCCGCATCTCCAGCGTGGAATTCCACGTTGCGCACCACCTGTGTGGCCACTCAGTTGGAGGGCGGCCACGCCATCAACGCTTTGCCGCAACTCGCGGCGGCTACCGTCAACTGCCGTGTGTTGCCCGAAGATTCCGTCGAGTACGTTCAGAGCACATTACAAAAAGTGGTGGCAGACGACCAGGTGAGCATCAAGGTTTTTGGCGAGGTGAACAAAGCCCCGGCCTCGGCGATGCGGCCAGACGTTCTGAACGCCGTAACCAAAGCCACCAACGATCTTTGGCCCGGTGTCGTCACCCTGCCCTATATGGTGGTGGGCGCCACTGACGGGAGGTATCTGCGCGCGGTTGGTATTCCAACCTACGGAATTCAGGGGTTTTTCTTCGATCGCAACGACATCCGCTTTCACGGACGCGATGAACGAATGGGTGTCGATTCCTTCTACGAAGGCCAGGCATTTCTATACGAACTGGTAAAACTCCTATCGACTCCCGGCAAATAAAGAGCCGGCATTTTGCCCTGTTACGGCAGCGTGATCCTTCCAGGTCCACTCGACTCTGCCGGTGGATAATTGTTTGTTCGTAAGCAGTAGTTTTCCGCCGCTTTCCATCAGGAAGTATAGATTCGCATGGCCCGTCAGATTCTCAAATCGCGGAATTGAAGGCCGTTCCGCCACCAAATAGTATCGTTCCGGCGAATTCCACAATTGGAGAAAGCCCGGATCATCGATAAACACTTGCGGCGCTCCGGGAGCGTTCGATCCGTATTCGAGATTGTTCACGCGTCCATTTAGGATCCGCGCCTTCCGGTTCGCATAAAAAATCACTGACGAAAAAGTGTAGTACTGATCTCCCAGAATCAATTGACCTTCGGGTGATCGCAGCAGTTTCTCCGCCAATGGCCGCGACGATAGATAAGGATCGAAAGTAACCATCGCCAGGCGCGCGGCATGCAAAAAAAGAACCATCATCAGCGCGATGGCGATAAATGCGCGCTTCCCCGCAAGGCGCAATGTGCCCACCGCTCCTACCAGGAACGCCAGCGCCGCCAGGAACAACGGAGCCCGCAGATAAGCGAACGAATGCAGCGTCAAATCCTGCATGTGGCCAAGCGCCAGCGTGTAGGCTTCGGGATGCTGCGACAAAGCGCTTGAAATATCGCCCGGATTTGGAATCCCCCGAACAAGTATGAGTATGGCTGCTGCGGCCACGGTTGCGGCGATCGCCAGGGCCGAAAGCGATCGAGTTCCCCACTGAACCCATTTATCCTCGCTGTTCATTGCCGATCCCAGCAGCAATGCCAACGCCGGATAACAAGGCATCGAATAGTATTCCTGCGTCGTTGAAAACGTAAAAAACAGCAGCAGGAAACCAATCCAACAAAGCGCCAGCAGCCTCATCCGCCCGGCGCGATCCACCGGCTTGTAGGATAATCGCGTCGCCGCCGGAAGATAAACGCTCCAGGGAAACAGCCATAACAAGTTCAACAGCCAGAAATACACTCGCGGAACCGTGTTGTAATCCCGTGGGTAACGCAGATTCAGAAAGCGAAGAAGCTGTTCATTAATAAAATAGAACCACAAAAATCCGTGATATTCACCAGGCCCGCTGTGCAGGGTAAATGCAAAGTTGGGGGGATTGCGCAGAGTCGCCAATACGTGCCACGGCGCAGCAATCAATATAATAATGACTAAACCGCTGAAAGGGCGGAGCCGCCGCCAGGTCCGTGCTTTGAAGAGCTGCCCTGAAGCCAGCAAATAAAGGATCGCCGATCCCGCCGGCAACACCACGGCAATCAAGCTCTTGAGCAAAAGCCCCGTTCCCAGGCTCGCAGCCAGCACGAACGCCCAAAGTCGCGGGCGTGGTTCATCGTCTTCGAGCGCCCGCAAGAGTGCCCACATGGCCAAGGCGCCCGTCAAAGTCAGCATCACATCCGGAATCAATATTCGTGTGAATAGAAATAATCCAACGCAAGTGGCCAGGCATAAACCCGCGTAGAACCCCGCCAGGCGTCCGAACGCCCAAATTCCGATTCGCATCGTCAGCCAGCAAAGCGCAATCGCCGCCAAAGCAATCGGGACGCGCGCCGCCCAATCGCGCACGCCGAATATTTTGTACGACCCGGCCATCATCCAGTAAACCAGCGGGGCTTTTTCCAGGTAGGCAATTCCATCCAGGCGCGCGGTAACCCAATCTCCCGAATCGAGCATGTTGCGGGCGATCTGGGCCTGCACTGCATCTACATCGTCCATCAACGAAGGAGGAGAAATGATGCAACCGAGGTAAATAATTGCAGCTGAAAGCAGGACAATTACGAGGATGCCATTGCGATTCTTTCCGTCTCCGAGCTCACTTCCAGGGCTGGAACGCTCTGAATATTCCATCGTTTCATCCATAAAAACAGAATCATCAGGCTCCACAAGTGATATCCCAGGTTTGCGCGCCGGTCCATGTGCCGGCGAATCAGGCTTTCGATTCCGCTGGCGCGGAAGAGCCCCGTTTCGCGCACCGCCTTCGCCGACAGTGTATCGCGAAGCAGGGATCGTAGCGGACCTCGCAGCCACTGGTGAGTGGGAATATCCAGTCCGATCTTTTTTCTTCCAATGATGGAAGACGGCAGCTTGTCCCGCATCAACTCCCGCAACAAATACTTTTGGCAAAACCCGCGAATCTTGAAGCGCTCCGGCAGCGACGCGGCAAATTCCACGATGCGATGGTCCAGGAAAGGCGGACGAACTTCCAGCGAATGGGCCATGCTCATCCGGTCCACTTTCGTCAAGATGTCGTCTGGAAGAAAATAAGTTTGGTCGAACCACAGCGAAGGAGTCAAATGCCCGGCCGCACGGCTCTCGCGTGGCATCCCGTAGAGCAGCCGTTGCAGCGGCGAGGGATCGGCGGCGAAAAATACCGACTCCTTTTCTTCCTCCGAGAAAGCTCCGTTCCAGAAGACATGGGCGTCTTGCGCGGGAAGTTTACATCCCTCCAGAAAACGCTTGGCCTTGTATTCGAAGCTGATCTTTTCATCGGAAACGGGCCAATGCCGCAGCATTCTCGAGCTCAGCCCGCGGGCAATGGAAGGAATCCGGCGCACCGGACGCGCAAACCGGTCCGCCCGATAGGTCAGGTAGCCCCCGAGCAATTCGTCGGCGCCTTCGCCGCTCAAGGCAACCGTCACTTTCTGCCGGCACAGCTTGGAAAGAAACCACACCGGCAGCGCGCCCGCATCCGCGCAGGGCTCATCGGAAAAACTCGCGAACTGTTCGATTGCGTCTTGCAAATCCACTTCTGGATTCAAATCGAAATCGGTGTGGTCCGTCCCGTATCGTTCGGCAATCTCGTGAATGTAAGATGCCTCGTCGAAGCTGCGCCCGCGAAAACAAATCGAAAATGTCTTCAGCGGCTCGGAACTTGCTTTCGCCGCGTAGTGCAGAATCGTCGACGAATCCAGGCCGCCGCTGAGCCAGATCCCCAGTGGAACGTCGGAAATCACATGTTCGCGGATCGATTGGGCCAGCAGCGAATCAAATTCTTCCTTGGCGGATTCAAGAGTCCACTTGGCTTGCGGCTGGAGCGAAAGTTGCCAATAGGATTCCGAATGCACTCTCCCGTTGCGCCATTCCAGCCAGTTTCCGGGAGGTAACTTTTCGATCCCCTGCACCAGCGTGGCGGGCCCTGGCACATAACTCAGCGAAAGGAAGCAATTCAAGGCATCCAGATCCAGTTGGCGTTCCACTTCCGGATGAATGAAAATATTTTTCAGCTCGGAGCCGAAGAATATATTTTCTCCCCGGCGGTGCAAGTAAAGAGGCTTGATTCCCATGCGGTCGCGCGCCAGAATCAGGCGCTTCTCGGATTCTGTCCATAGCGCGATGGCAAACATTCCCCGCAATTTTGAAAAACAATCTTTGTCCCACTCGAGAAAAGCTCGGAGAACAACTTCGGTGTCGCTGGTGGTGTGGAAGCGGTGGCCCAATCCTTCTAATTCCGTGCGCAGTTCGCAGTGATTGTAGACTTCGCCGTTATACACCAGCACCGTATCGCGGTCATCGCTGAAAAAGGGCTGATCGCCCGATTTCAGGTCGATAATTTTCAAGCGCGCGGCGCCCAGGCTGACCATTCCCGATTCATATCCGGCTCTTTGATCGGGCCCGCGATGCGAGATGGAGAGCAGGGCTCTCCGCAACAACTCCGGATTGCCAGGCTTATGCCGATGCGTAAAACCGACGATGCCACACACTTCGTAATCCTCAGTTCCAAACAGCTGGGGCTCGCCAGATTTTTGTGCAGGATCGTGCCGACCTATCCGATGGCGGCCATCATCGGGGTCAACAGGCTGATCGCGGTCAGCTCATTTATAGCTTGGGTTTGCTTGCGCTTCGCTAGTTTGTAGAGGATCGGGTCGTGGTATTGTCCCTCATATGAGGGAGTTAAGAGGTACGACCCTTTCCATCGAGCTCCGAACAAGCTCGCTTGGCGGGTATAATAGCATCGTGTGAAGGTCTGTCAATCAATTATGCAAAATAAATGTAACCTTTTCCCATCCGAATACGTCGCGTATTTTCCCGATTTTCACACCTTCCCGGATCGTCTCACTCCCGGCGCCAGGCCACCCAATTCACATCAAAATTATGCGATCTTAGTGACCACCCGGCGCGCGGCCAGCGAAAGCATCAATCGCGTGATTCCGCTGAAAAGGATGCTGCATCCCACCAGCGTTCCGATCACCCATTCGGCGCTCGACGGCCACGTCATCCACACCATCACGCCCAGAATCAACGTCACAATTGCATTGAAAAGAAACCATCCCGATCCCGCCATGGCGCGATGCCCGAAGAAAAGCATCAACTCCATCACGCCTTCAATCAGCAGATAAAACGCCAGCGCCAGCGTCAACGTAGCCAAGCCGCGCGCGGGATGTTCCAGCAGATATACTCCTGCGCACGCGTAAAGGATTCCTAGAAGCACTTTCCAAATAACACTTCCCGCGCCTCTTGTGGACCACGCAAAAATGAAATGCGCCACCGCGGCGAATAGCAGCATCCATCCCACAAAAATATTGACGGCAATTCCCGCTTCCAGCGGCATTGCAATCGCCAGAAGTCCGGCAAGAATCATCAAAACGCCGATCGCGATGGACCATCCTGTCATCTTGCTAGCTACCACGGCTACCCCAGGTGCGCTCATGCGTCACCTCCCAAGAAAATTCCGCTAACGCGGGGCCTGTGAGCCTTAAGGATTCCCGATCTTCGTGCCAATCACCTCGCCCGATACGATAATTTCCACCCGCCGGTTTTGCTGGCGCCCTGCTGCCGTGGAATTATCCGCCACGGGATTGTTTTCCCCCAATCCAGTAGCCGTTAGGGAATCGGCGCTCAGTCCCTGAGAAATCAGGAAGTCTCGAACCGCTCCGGCTCGCTTCTCTGAAAGGGTCTGGTTGAAGGCTTCGCTTCCGGTGGAATCCGTGTGGCCTTCGATATCCAGGTGCAGCGAAGGATAATTAGACACCACGCCGGCGAGCCGTGCCAACGCCACCAGGGCCGGAGGCCGAAGATTCGACTTCGCCGTATCAAACAGCACGTCGCCCATATTCACCACCAAGCCGCGCGGCGAATCACGCGTCGGCAATACCTTATTGAATTGCGCCAGAAGTTTCGCGCGCAGTTCCTGTTTTTCCTTCTCGGCCTGTGCCGCGGCTTCCTGCTGCCGTTGCGCATCGGCCAGCGCAGCCGTCCGCGCTTGCTCCGCTGCTGCTTGAGCCTTTTCCGCCTCGGTTCGAGCTTGCGCGTCGGCTGCCGCGGCGCGCTCGGCTGCCGCCCTTTGTTGTTCCGCGATGGCTTTCTGCTGTTCCGCTATCGCTTTCTGTTTTTCAGCCGCGGCTTGCTGCATTTCTGCCTGGGCCTTCTGCTCTTCTGCTTGGGCGCGCTGACGTGCTTCCGCTTCCTGCGCCGCTTTTGCCGCCGCTGTTTGCTCTGCTTCGGAGCGTTGTTGATTGGCGATGCGTTCATCTTCCTGGCGCTTCACCGCGATAGTTCGCGAATCCTCGGCCGCCTGCACCGCCGCTCGCGCCGTGGTGATCACCGGGTTCTTTTGCTTGCGCTTCTGGTAGTCTTCCGCGCTGGCCAGGGCCTGCTGCGCCTTGGCAAAAGATTCGGGCGCGTACTGCGCCGCACCCTGCAATTGCGCGATGCGAACGGCGTTGCGAGCCTGCAAAAGATCCAATGGGACATTCGAATCACCCGCAAGAGGCGTCAAGTTCATACTGGCGTACTTTCCGCGCTGCAACAATTCGAAATTTGCCTGCACTGGAACCACGCCGCCCTTGGTGTCCGGCCTCACATCATTGGCCAAAATCACATCCTCACTCGGAAACGAAACCGCAAAGTATGGCTCAGCCGTGACAATCATTCCAAACGTCTGCAAGCGCGTAGTTACACTCAACTTGCTCTTTGTTCCGTCCAGCCGTAGCTGTCCCAAATTATTCGACCGCCCCTCCGGCGTGATCGCCCAAAGCACGTAAACCAGATAAGCCGGCCCAAACGTATTAGGATCCACCAGGCTTTCAAATTTAGCGTCAATCGAGATGACTCCGCCTTTCGACTCGACCTTGGCCTCGCCCGTGGCGCGCGGAAGTAAGGCCGTTCCCAAGAAATCAATTTTGGTGGAACCGCCGCGCGAGAGGTAATTCACCGTGGGAACAGATCGCGAAACGCTGATGTTAATGATATTCCCCGATTGCGTCCCCTGGGGTTGCTGAGCGCTCTGCGGTTGCTGCGCACCTTGCTGCGACGCAGCCGGCAGCGAGAACATGGCCAACAGGGTAAAAATGCCAAAAACGGTAGCAAGAAATTTCATTGCCGTATCTCCTGTTTCTCATTTCCAGAGTGATTGCGCTAGTCGCCGGACAGCTCAAGCGCCCCATAGCTATTCGCAATATTCCCGAAGAGGGCTGATGCTACACACCGCCTGCCATCCCCGTCAATGTACAAATACAAGAGGCGTATTGGGAGCCTTCTAAAGTAGAGGATTCAGTAGCCATCGGAAATTTGTATCTTGCTGTTTCCACAGCCTTTGTCGCCTTTGACAGCGGTTGCTCGATGCTGGCGTTAGCCGCGCCATGAATCACACCTGGCGCCCGCGTTCAGGCGGAAATCTGTTTTGAGTATATAGGTCGTGATTAAGTACCAACTCGAATGGTACCGGTGGAATGGGTTCAGACCCACCCTCCGTACCTCCCAAATCGGTACCTTCTTCGCATTGGCCTGCGCGCATGGCAGACGTACTCTGTTGCCAGAGAGGAGACCATGATCAACCAAGCTCACGAACAGAAAATCCTGGCCAACATCGAGGAATTGAACTATTGCTTCGAATGCGGTAAGGATTTATTCCCGATGGGCGGCCTGTTCAATTCGTGCCCCGATTGCGAACGAAGCTATTGCGCCAGCTGTGCCCGCTGCGCATGCTTCGCCACGGCTGAAGCAGCCACCAAAACCGCTTCCACGGCCCAGCGCCTCCTGGAAGGCGGCGCCGAGCGCATCTAGATCAGCCCGAAACCACGAACCAAAATCCAAACAATTAAAGCCAAAGTCTTTGCGCCCGCAAACCTTCGGCCCGCCCATCTATTTCATCGGGAGTGCAAACACCCCGGCCGGCACTTTATTGTGTTTGTGTCGCGCACAACTCAGGTATATCTTGGGGGGCGATCAGCAGAGGATTAATGGACTTCGGCATCCGGGTGACACGCTCATGAAGACGCCGATTTCCGGCGCAGGAGAAGTACGGAATTCAGGCTGGCCGGACCCGGCCCTCCTCCCCATCGATTTGGCTTTCTTGCCGCACTTTTCCAAGGCTGCGCGATGTTGAAAGAGCGTTCCCTCTTAAATGCGCTCGGCTATGCCGTGAATGTCGCCCTCATTGCTTCCATTCTTCTCATACTGTTTGGCTCTATCTGGGAATACTCGAGTCGGCGATACCTGAAGGGGTTCGCGGATGCGGTGGTGCCCTATTCAGGGTCGCCCGAGCAGAAAGTGCAGGCTATTCTCGATTGGATGGGGCGCGGCCCCGGGCGGCACGGAACCCCAACTCCCGCGGAGTTGACCAGCCGTGATCCCGAGGACACCCTGAACTATGAGATTCTGCTTCGGGTCTGCGGTTCAGCCACTAACGCCTTCGTGAATCTGGCTGACAGTAGCTTCCTGGAATCACGGCGCTTACTTCTGATCGATCCCGGCGGAAACACTAACCACGTCGTGGCGGAAGTCCTTCTGGATGGGCGCTGGGTGGTGGTCGATCCTTCCTTTCATACGATCCTGAAGGACAGGTCCGGCCGCCTGCTCACAAGTAAGAATCTTGCTGATCCTGAAGTTTTCCAGGAAGCCACACATGATATTCCGAACTACGATTCCAGCTACGTCTATGCACGAACCACCCATCTTCGTCTACGAAGGATTCCCCTAATCGGCGGATTGCTGCAGAGGGCGTTGGATTTCGTTTTCCCTCAATGGGAAGAAACCTTCGATTGGACGCTTCTGGCCGAGCGAGAATCATTTGCGGTACTGATTACGGGAATCGTGCTGCTTCTGCTGGGCCTGCTCTCCGGGCAGCTATTAGATCTGTATGAATCCAAACGGTTCGGCACCGTGTCACCCAGGCTCTGGGAACATTTGAAGCGAGCTAGCGCGATTCTGCTGGATTATCCAGAGGCCCGGAAGTGAACGGGGAGTTTCGGGGAAACACGGGAAGGTAGCAACAGTTCCTGGGAAAAGCTCAACTATTGCTTGCGTCGCGGTCCGTGGAGGCTCGCAAGCGACTGGGGTTGCGTCGCTGCATGATTCCCGCTGGAATTTTTTGAGGAAGCGCTCGACACGGCCATGATGATCTCTGGCGGGCTGCGGCTAGTTACCAGGGAATCAATTCAACCAGCCGGTTGTAACCCATTTCCTGCGGCACTCGTCTTAATTGATTAGGAAGGCCTTTTTTTTGTCCCGGGAGCTGATCTTGAGTGGTTTCGCAGCGGGAGTAGCCACTGGCATCCTCGTCGGAGTGGGCGGCACCTTCCTAATCCTCCTCTTGGTCGGCGCACTCACCAGCAAGCGCTCCGAAGGCAGAAGCCAACTTTCTCTTTTCAAGCTCGGATGCGTCACAGCAGCGATCCTTGCTATTTTCAGCGTCTGTCATGCCTTGAAAATAGGCAACGGCGTCCTGATTGTCTTTCTATTGGTGGCAGTGATTGCAACAGCCAAGCTGGGCGGAGTGGCATACGGCCTGGTGGCTTCCTCGCTTGCCGCCGTTGGACTCAGCTGGATTTTGCCGCCGGATGGAAGCCTAAGAATTTCGAACACGAGCGATCGGTTGACCCTGGCAGTGTTCCTCTTGGTCACCATTCTTGTCAGCCGGTTAGTGGGAAGGAGAACGAACCTTCCAAAACAAGCTACATCCTCGGATTCTTAGCTGCATCACAATCTCTCTTGCTGTGCCAAACAACGAATTTACCGCAAAGTCAAAATCCCCACCCTTTCAAAACCAGTAAAGATGCGGCACCCGCCGCGGTTAATCCCCTCCTTAAGCGCTCCGTTCAAAATGATCAGAATCATACCCGCAAGGTTTCCAGACAAAATCAGGGTTGTCCTCTCATTTCCAGCTCATTTTAAAAGGCGAACTCCTCGCAAAACGGCCCTGGGAACTTGACGCGAAATCCTAAGCGTTGCTCTCACAAAACTCCGCAATCAAGTCAACCGTTCAGAGGGCAGTGTCCTAAATTGTAATTAGCCCAGATTTTTAGGGGGTCGGAGCTTCAGAGTCCGTGTGGCAACGCCGAATGGGGGTGAACGTGTAGCGCCACCCTTCAGGGTGGCATCTTTAGTTTCAACTACATGGCAGAATGCGCGCTGACATAACGACTACCAGAACCGAGTTGCCACACAAACTCTTCGGCTCCGACATCCATGCCAGCCTAATAGTCGGCCTTTAGGCCCTGAAGCATTCACACAGGTGGCTAATAGCTGAGCGTCGAATCTCCTAATCTAAGACACCACCATTCAGGGATTCGGCTATCCCTCCTCGTATTCATCAATTTCTGAGTGATTTAGCGGAGGGCGCAGCCAGGACAAATGTGATGCGGGTCACGGGAGACTGTGATTGGAGTCATATCGGGCACGGGAATGGGGCGCGTATTCTGTTGGACGTAACTGAGGAGGCTGTACATGCGAGCACTCGAACAGCCTGCAGTCATATGGGAAGGACGAACGTATCGCATTTTGCAGGCCAACGAGCCCCAGATGGCGAAGGATCTTGCGGATTCCATCGCCTTCCGCACCAATCAGATACAGCGCGCCAACGGGCGCGATCGGGACAGCCAGTTGCATGATTTCCTGATCGCCCGATCGGAAATTTATTGCCGGATGTATGGGGGAGTATTCAGCGCCAAAGACTGCTTCGATGTGGTGGCGGACGTCGCGTGTTTCCAGATGGGAGAAGAGATCAAGGTCTACGTGGAATCGCGTCGAGTGATTTTGAGCGGAACAGCCAGCGCGAACCAGCAAACCACGGAGCGAGAAGGAAACGAAGTGGATCTCCGCGGAAACAATATCTTTCGGTTCCTGGACTTGGACGAGGAAATCGCACCGTCGCAAGCAAGGGCGGAAATCGATGGCTGCGTATTGGAGATTCATTTGCCCAAGATGATTTCAGTCCGCAGAGCGGCCCAGTGGCGTTTGCGGAGCAAACAGGAAGCATGAGGGCGGAGATGAAAGTTTTATTAGCCATCGACGAATCGAAATGTTCGCAAGCAGTGATCGAATCCATGCACACGAAGTTCCGGCTCGAGAAGCCGGAGATCCGCGTGTTGCACGTGGTGGAGTTTGTACGCAATTCTCCGGAAGCGATGGAGTGGGGGTTTTTGGTGGACCTCAGCAAGGTGTTTGACGCGCAGCACAAGCGTGCGGAAAAGTTCGTCAAACGCGTCGCAGCAGACATGCGTGAATCAGGGATCGAAGTGAGCACTTGCGTGCGCGAAGGCGATCCGAAACTGCAAATCCTGGATGTGGCCGCGGAATGGAAAGCGGATTTGATCGTGCTGGGATCGCATGGACGGAAGGGCATGGATCGGTTTCTGCTGGGCAGCGTCTCCGAGGGAGTGGCGCGGCACGCGACCTGTTCCGTATTGATCGTGCGCTCCGCGAACAAATGAGTGAGCAACGTGTTGCCGGCGGGGCCGCGAGTTGATTGTAGAGGAGCGGCAAAGGCCGGATTGGTTCGAGCAGAAATTAGAAGGCATCTCATATGCAGTCGTTAGGGGGTCGGAGCTTCAGCTCCGACATCAGAAGTGCCCCGAAAGTGGGCTTTAGCCCCTGAAGGGGGAGCTGAGAAATCCGCCGGACCATTTGTGAGATGGGCTCTGGAAGGATCCGAGGAATTGATTATTTCGGTGGCACTTATTAGGAGGGCAAGAAAATGGAATCCGAGTATAAATATGCAGTTCGAGCTTCATCGACTTTTCCAAGGAGCGGCTTGATCCGAGCCAGAGGCGTTGGACACGCCATCGCTTTCAGCGCGCCACCCGAGTTCAATGGCAAAGCCGGACTTTGGACTCCGGAACATTTCCTGATCGCCGCGGTGGCGAGTTGTTACGTAAGCACGCTTTCCAGCATTTCGCAGATTTCCAAGTTCGAATTCGTTTCGCTGGACCTGGAAACCGAGGGAATTCTGGGGCACGAGAACGGAGCTTTGCGCTTTCAGCGCATTGATTTGCGGCCGCATGTGAAAATCGCAAAAGAGGCGGACCGCGAACGCGCCTTGCGCTTGCTGCAGAAGGCGGAGAAAAGCTGCTTGATCGCCCGTTCCCTTTCCTGCCCGGTGAACATGGTGCCGGAGATTCACGTGGAGATGCAGTTGGTGGACGAAGAGAGCAGCGTTGACCCCGTCGCAATTCTGACTTGATCAGTGAGCAGGGAAAGCTCTCGGCATCGGGCGGAGGGTCTCGCGATCACGATAAATAATGCGCGAAGCCCTTCGCCATAGTACAAAGAATCAAGCAGTTCATCGGGGCAGAATTAAGCCATCAGAAAGACGTTTCGCTTTCTTCCGCAGGCCGCCAAGCCGTTCCTTACACTTGTTTGGGCTGCCCCACCTATCGAATTGAAGCGGCGGAGGGACCAGTCTCCGCCGCCTTAGCCACCTTCATCGATCAAATCGTGATCGCTGCGCCGCCAGATGGTTCGCTGCGCGATGCCGCGATTTCAACGCACGCCGCTAGCCCCGAACGGTCAGCACTGGACATCTTGCATGCGACACTATCTTGTGCGCCGTTGCGGTTGGCAGATGCGTTGATGCGCCAGGAACTCCGGTGGCCTGGCGGACGCCGAGAACCACCAGGTCCGCGCCGCGCTCAGCGGCAATCGTTAGAATTGTTTCAGCCGGCGCGCCTTGCACAACCATGAACCAGGGATCGCACCACAGCTCCGATCCGGAAGGCACCAAAGCCTGCAGCCGCCGCATCATGGCCGTCTCAATGTCACGCGTCCGCACAAAATCGCATGCTCTTTCTTTCTCGATCACGTGCAACAAGGTGAGCCGCGCCTGATATTCCTGCGCCATGGATATGGCGTAGGGAAGGGCGCACAGGGAATCCTCCGTGAAATCCGTGGCGTAGAGAATTTCCGCTATCTTGCCGTCCGCCGGAGGCTCGGTGGGAGACAGCGGACCTACCGTGAGGACCGGGCAGCGCGCTACTCTAAGAATTTCCTCGGCGGCCGAGCCCAATAGAAGCTTTCCCAATCCAGTGCGCCCGTGAGTCCCGATCACGATCATGTCGATCTGATTCGCTTCGATTTCCGACTGGATGGACGTCCAGAGATCTCCGCGAACCACTTGCACGTCATGAGCGACTGCCGGGAAAGGCACGAATAGATTGTCCATGCGTTCGCGCGACTGATGATCCACGGCTTCCGCCAATTCCGGCCAGCTGTTCGGTTGCGCCAGCGGATACGGCACCGGCGGCATTACGTGCAGAGCGTGCACGGTTCCGCCGAAATGGCGCGCCAACTCAATGGCGTAGGGCAGCGCGTCTTCCGAAGGCCGCGAGAAATCCGTCGCGAATAGAATATTTTTCAATTGAATGCGGGTCTGTGGTTCGAGGGCGATCATGTTGCGCCTCCTTTATTTTTCTTGCATCCCTGCGGCACGAACCCCCCGAGGAGCCGCGCCCATTGGTCCCAAATAAAAACTTTCTGCTTACGAGCGAATGGTCAACACGGGACAGTGCGAGTCACACACCACCTTGTAAGCCTTGGCGTGCGGCAAGCGGTCCGCGAGTCCCTTCATTCCCCTCGCTCCCATCACAATCAATCCGGCCCGCGTGGCATCCGCCATCGCCAGAATCTGTTCCGCTGGATCGCCAGTTGCCAG
The DNA here is from genome assembly GCA_963756355.1 of uncultured Acidobacteriota bacterium. GTDB lineage: Bacteria > Acidobacteriota > Terriglobia > Acidiferrales > UBA7541 > JBGPTK01. The sequence continues at coordinate 129,549 of CAVWOD010000011.1, forward strand.
CCAATAGGCAGGCCAACAAACTCGGTTGGACTCGGCGGGCACCAGCTTCTTCATTTGATGGACCGCTGTTTCTTTGGCCTGATCCAAAGCGGACTCCGAAGAATCCCTGGGAGGCGCCATCACATGGAGTAAATGCAGCCTCGCTCCGTGTTCCCGCGCCAAAGACAGCGCATAAGCTGCCTCGTGCTCCACTCCAGGTCCGAAGTCGGTGGCAAACAGGATATTGTTGATTTCCGTTTCAAGGTAAGGCTCTCCTTCAACCGCCGGCCCCACGATCAACACGGGAACCGGGGATTGCCGGAAAATTTGTTCCGCCGTGGATCCCAGCACAAATTTGCGTACCCCGCCCATTCCATGAGTTCCGGCGACAATCAAATCAATTTTGAACTTCTTGATCAACGATTCCATCGTGGGCCAGAACGGACCTTCCTCAATCGCCAGGGCATAACGCACATCTCGCCATCGCGGCGAACTCATCAGTTCGCCAAATTCCTGGGCGGCATTCTGGCGAAGACTTTGCAGCGAGTGCATCGCCATTTCAGGCGCCATCGTCGTGAATGCATCGGTGGAAACGATGTGAGTGAGAAAGACCTTCGAATCGTAATGCCGGGCCAGGGAAAGCGCATACTCGAGCGCGCGATCCGAGGCCGCGGAAAAATCGGTGGCAATCATGATTCTCTGCAACAGCGTCCCCATTCTTTGGGGAACCGGGCTTTCCATATTCCGTTTTGTTTCGTTTGTTTCTCGGGCTTCCTTCGTTTCGATCACTTTGCCCTCCCCACGGAAAGCAGGCCGTGTTTGCTGGCCCCTGAAACCGCTTTCTCCTTCCCCTTCTGCATGCTAGGACCTGTTTACCTCCGGGGCGCTCAGGAAGATGTGCCGCGCGTCACGCGCGTTGGTGACCTGGGTCACTGATTTTCAGGGTCCCGCCGACTAACAATGTGATAGCGAAAGATGGAGGTTGAAAAGAGAGTAGGGCAACCGGTCCGGCACGCTCTTCGAGATTTGCCGGTCACGGTGTCCATTTAGAATTGCTTCCGCGAAGAGGCAAGTAAAGTAGAGGACCTCATATAGCTGGATTCCATCGTTCGCTTAGAGGCAACGGCTGAACACGAAGCTTAAAATAAGCGTCTAGGAACTACGACGCGCCGGCCCATCCGGATCGGATATGCTTCCACACAGCCGTTGCCCCAAACCTTCAAGCCTGCCGTTCAAACGGGGGTGGGGCATGTGCTCTCCACGATCCGTCCTTATCATCAGCGGAAAAACACAGAGTCGCACCGCGCTCGACCGCGCCATTCGCAAGTGTGGGATCAGGACTGCTCATTGCGAAACGTTGACCATCGCAAAGAAGTTAATGGCACGCCAACGATTCTCGGCAGTGTTTTGCGAAGAAAATTTCGCGGACGGAAGTTATCGCGACGTGCTGCGGGAATTTTCTCTTCGATTTAAGGACGTACCTCTAATCGTGATTTCCGATTGCGGCACCTGGGAGGCCTGCGTCGCCGCCATGTCCGAGGGAGCGTTCGATTACCTCGGACTGCCGTTCGAACCTCATGCGATCGAGCACATCCTGCGATCAGTGCTCCAAACAACCGCGGAATCCGAGGAATATTTCGCGCACGCGCCAAGCTGATCCCGCTCCAGCGCCCGATTCATCTTTGCCGGAAATATTTTCGCCGGGCGCGCGGAGCATAGCGCTGAGTTGCTTTGCATCTGCCGACCGGATTCGGCGGCACTGGCGCTCCTGCCTTTGTGCGTAACCAAGGATCCGGCAGGTGTACCGTCAAGAGTGGTTGCGCTTCCGCGGCCTGAACCACCACCCGGCTGAGGAGGCTTCAGCCTGAGCTTGGAGATCATTCTGAATGAGATGTATAGTTAGCCGTTAAATCTTTACCACAAACAGAAAGGGGGTATCGCATGAAGTTAAACGGCGTGCGCAGATTCGTTTTGTTGTTTACTGTGGTCTTGATTGCCTCCGGCATTGGTTTCGCGCAGGAGAAAACGGTCAAGAAAGTACCGATTCAACCCACCTCTCCCGCGTCGGGTGCGGAGATGTACAAGCTTTATTGCGCTGTATGTCATGGACCGGATGGCAAGGGCTCCGGGCCAGCCGCGTCCGAACTTAAAACTAAACCAGCGGATCTGAGCACTCTGGCCAAGCGCCACGAGGGGAAGTTCCCGGACGACTATGTAGTCACTGTGCTTCGTTTCGGCGTCAAAGCGCCGGCACACGGTTCGAGCGACATGCCCACCTGGGGTCCTTTATTTGCCGACATCAGCGGACATGACACCGCCCAGGTGAACATGCGGATTTCGAACCTGATCCGTTACCTGAAAACCCTTCAGGAAAAATAGCCATGAGCTTCGAAAAGAAGGAAATGATCGCGCAATTGAAGTTTGAGATCCGCATGATCGAGCAGGGCGGATACTCTCCTTCGGTTCGCGAGCCTCGCCATTCGCCGGAAGTTTTCCGCGAATCGGTCACCTGCTTGAACGTGGGGCTCGAGGAGAAGGAACATCCCTGCTCGAGTTGTTTCTTGAGCGAATTTGTGCCGCCGGAATTCCGCGATTCGAATGACGACATCTGCCACAAGATCCCGCTGAATGAAAAAGGCGACACGGTAGAATCGCTCAAGGCCAAAGGCAATCCGGAAAAAATTCAGGCCGAGCTTCTTGGCTGGCTGAAAAACACGGTAGCAAGGCTGGAGCGGGAAGACGCGGCCGGGGTTTAGAGGCCGCACACTCTGGATGGCTGATTCCGGGAGTTCGCGTGTAGCGCCCGGCTACCGCGAATTTTGTTTATTCAGATGAATCTTGTTGTGGCGTCCCGATGCCCTTGGCCGGGAACCTGGCATCGCTCTCAGTGCATTTGGATGGAGCCGCAGGGACGGCGCTACTTAAACCTGCCTCGCTGCATTCGGCATGTCTCTTTTTCGATTGCACCAGAAATTGCAGCAGACCCGATGGAGTGTGGGACAGTTCTCTACTCCTGAATTTCGGCGATTCTGGAAAATTGGGAGTCAATGGCATCGGGCAGGGCGCGGTGTCCGGTGATGGAATCGATCTGGATGCGATAGAAGACCGGCTCCGCTGTTTCCCCCAACCCCTGGAGCTGTCCGGCGGCCGAGGCGATTTGCCACCAAAGCATCCGCTTTTCCAACAGCATTTGCGCATTCAATCGTTCGAATTCGTACTCCGGTGTATTCTTCAATTCTTGGAACCGGCCGTTCAGGATCACGCTGCTCCAGACGAAATGGCTGGAGACTTCATCGATCTCCACGCAGACCTTGGGATTCGCGCGCATCCAATCGATCTTCCGCCCGAGCGTCGAATATCCGTATAGATGATCCGGCTGATAAACGAAGTAAAACGGGACAACATAAGGCTGATTATCGCGGGCGCATCCCAGCCTGCCAAACCCGGTGCGGGCCAGTATCTCCCGGCATTCCGCAGGTGGAAATATCTGTGATCAGCATGCCCGGTCTCCTTCTTCATTGCAGCCGATTGCTATCTAGAATTTCTTGCCGGCGCTACGATCGTATTTCTGCCCCACACCCGCTAATCTTTCCAATTTTCAAAGGCTTCGATAGTCAGAACGGCCGGGAGGGGATGAGTGCGCCCCCTCCCAACCGGAAAAGCATCCGCAATCACGCGGTCACTGTAAGGAACTTCTCGAACCACGGGAATGTGGCGTATTGCACTTCATACGTCTTCATCACCGGCGTTCCCACGATGTACTTGTTCAGAATCTTGAGGATCTCCGGATAGAAATCCCGGTTGTAAACTTCGGCGAATTCCTTGTTCTCCCACAGGCTGATCGCAACCATTTCTGGTTTTCCCGGTTCAGTCAGAATCAGTTCATCCAGGAATCCCTTCTGCTTGCGGAGAATTGGCAGGATTTCCTTCTCAAACACTTTCGGAAATTCACGAATCATCTCGTTCTTAATGTGCAGTGTAAAATATCGAGAAAACATTGAAATCTCCCATTTTATCGGAGGGCGACGCCGCTACCGCGCCTACATCTCTTTTTAGTCTCGTAGCGTGGAAGTTCATTCCGTCCCCCACTAAACCGTTACATCACCGGAACGAAGTTTTCAGTGATCCGGATCACGATTCGCTGTGACTTGGAACACCGCATGCCGCCCTGCAAGGGAGGCGCTGCACAAACTCAGCTCGATCACTGGAACATGTAGCGCCGGTCTTCAGCCCGGCACATGTGCCTCTACGCCAAAAAGGGTAGTGCGAAGTAGATCACCGTGTTTTGGTATTGATCTTGTCCAATCGGAATGGCATGGGTATTCTGAATGGACCGGAGAGGCCTCCGGTTCAAGTTACTACCACGCACCGAGGAACACCGAGGAACAATGTTTGACCGCTTATCCAGAGAGTCCCAGGGGGAGACGGATTTCGCTCCCGATCGCCGCAGCTTTCACCGCTACCCTTGCGTTGCCTCGGCCGAGTTGACGGAAGTTATCACCGGAATCAGGGTTTCGGCGCAGACCGTTTCCCTCAGCCTGAAAGGCTGCTACATGGGCACTCCGAGCCCCTTCCCGGAAGGCACCATCATCCGCGTGCGGCTCAGCGACGGCGCGCGCGTGTTTGAGGCGACAGCCGATGTCCTCAGCGTCCACGCGGAAAACGGAATGGGCGTAATGTTTCGTGAACTGGGAAAATCGGAACACAAGGTGCTCGAAGACTGGCTGGAAGATCTGCGCAAATAACCGCAAAATCCACCGTTAAAAATTTTATTCTTTTGCCGCCAGTTCCTGGTCGATGATCCGTGAAAATTCTTCGAATGATTGCGCGCCGTTCATCGATCTCCCGTTGATGAAAAACGCCGGCGTTCCATTCACTCCCAGCTTGTTGCCTTGCTCTTCGTCTTTTTGAATCGCGCTTTGGTATTTGCCGCTGCTCAAACAAGTCTTGAAAGCAGGCAAGTCCATCCCCGCTTGTTTTGCGTAACTTTCAAGCTGCTCCGCGCTCGCCGCGGGCGAGTTCTTGAACAGCAGATCGTGGTACTCCCAGAATTTATCCTGCTCTCCAGCGCAGCGTGCGGCCTGATGCGCCTGCAAAGCCGCCGGATGCAGGCTCTCCAGCGGATAATCCACGTAAACCAGGCGCACCTTGTCGCCATAGTGCGAAAGTATTTGTTTCAGCGTTGGCTGAACGCTTTTGCAATAAGGACACTGAAAGTCCTCGAATTCCACGATTGTGACGGCGGCGTTTGCCGGACCGCGGGAAGGCGCCCCGGCCACGGAAACATTCGCCCGGAATGGAACGGGCTCCTGCAAATAAATTTGCACGGCGGCTTGCGCCTTGAGCGACTGGAAGTAAATCTTCCGGCGGATGGCGGCTTTTTGATTTTTCAGCAGAGCTTCAATCTGCTGCCGCGCTGCGGATTCATCAGCGGAAAAAAGCGATTTGTTTCCCTGATAAAAAGTTTCGATTTCTTCCGCGGTCACCGGTTCCGCTTTCTTTATCACTTCAATCTCGATTAATTTCTCGACGGTGATCCCCTTCTTCGCCGCTTCCTGCTCCAGGATCCGTGCTTCAATCAATTCCTGCAGCTTCTTTTGCTTCATTCGGTAGACTTGATCCTCCAGGCGGCTGAGCGGCTCGCCCAAGGCCTTGGATACGTCGTCCTGGGTAATCGCCTGGCCATTGACTGTTGCCAGGGGTTGAGGTTTCGAAGTGGTTTGCGCGAATGCCGGCGCGCAAAGCAGGGGAAGCAAGAGAAAGAAACATAGCGTTCGACGCATATACTACTGAAATTAGCACGGTGAGAGCGAACTCGAACAGTACCAAACGCACAAACGGGACTCGTTTTGCCGGCGGCCATAAACCTTGCGCCTTCCATTAGATACACAGGCCAAAATTACCCGGTTTTGCTGACGTACTGAACGTACTAGTTTTGTGGCTTTTCCATACCCCATTTTGTGTCGCAAATCACACAGCCGCTTTCTGATCCAAGAATATCCCAGAGACGCCATATCCCGAAGGGTGGCAGGATATATGCGTGAATCTCGGCCTGCGCTCTGGCACAATCGAATTCCTGGGAACAGGATGCCATTCAAAATGAAAGCATCATTAATGATTCGGGCTGGCTTGTGCTGCGTTTTCGCCGGGGCTCTTCTCTTCTCCGGCGGAATCTGGAATGCTCAGTCACCGTCGCCAAAGACGCAGCCTTCGGCGGTTGCCAAAACGGGCGCCACTCCTCCAACGGGCATGGCCTGGATTCCTCCCGGCGAATTCTGGATGGGCTCGGAAGAACCCATGTTTCCGGATTCCCACCCCGTTCATCGAGTGCGGCTGGATGGATTCTGGATCGATAAAACTTTAGTCACCAACCAGCAATTCGAAAAATTCGTAATGGCCACGCACTATGTGACGGTAGCCGAAAAAAAACCGCGCATCGAGGATTTCCCCGGCGCCGATCCCGCCAAACTGGTTGCCGGATCGCTGGTCTTTACTCCTCCGAATCAGGCCGTGTCGCTCACCGATCAATATGCCTGGTGGAATTATGTGGAGGGCGCCAATTGGAAACGGCCGGAAGGCGCCAGCAGCACGATCCAAGGGCTCGCGCAGCATCCCGTGGTGCAAATTGCCTACGCGGACGCGGTGGCATACTGCGGCTGGGCAGGCAAGCTTTTGCCTACTGAGGCGCAGTTCGAATATGCCGAGCGCGGTGGGCTCGACCGGAAAAAATATGCCTGGGGCGACGAATTCATGCCCCACGGCCACCAAATGGCCAATACGTTTCAGGGCCACTTTCCGGATACAAACACCAAAGCGGACGGTTACGCCACAACCTCGCCGGTGAAATCGTTTCCGGCAAATGGCTACGGCCTTTTTGACATGTCTGGAAATGCCTGGGAGTGGACTTCGGATTGGTACCGGCCGGATTATTATTCCACCCTGGAAAGAGAAGGCCCGGTCGCCGTCAATCCCACGGGTCCTCCCAATAGCTATGATCCCGCTGAACCCGGCGTGAAAAAGAAAGTGCAACGCGGCGGATCGTTTTTGTGCACCGACCAATATTGTTCCCGGTATATGCCTGGAGGCCGCGGCAAAGGCGAGCCCAGCACCAGCACGAATCACATCGGTTTCCGCTGCGTGATGCCCGGCCCGCCGCCGCACTAAAGTCAAGACGATGCCGAGATATGTCGCTTTTCTTCGCGCGTTAAACGTAGGTGGCCACATTATTAAAATGGATCATCTGCGCGGGCACTTTGAAGGGCTTGGATTCTCGAAAGTAGAAACCTTCATCGCCAGCGGAAACGTAATTTTTGAGACCAACTCCCAGAACGTGGATAATATTTCCGCAAAGATTGAAGGCTTTCTCGGCAAGACGCTGGGCTATGACGTGGCAACTTTTATTCGAACGGATTCCGAAGTGGCCGCCATCGCCCAATACAGGCCTTTCAGGGAAGCCGATTTGAAATCCGCCGGAGCGTTCTGTGTGGGACTTCTCTCCGGCCCGCTCGGCCGGGAGGCCCGGCAGCTTTTAGCGCAATTCAAAACCGATATCGACGATTTTCATGCGGAAGGACGCGAAGTTTACTGGCTGTGCAAAAAGAAGCAGAGCGAATCAACCTTTTCCAATAACTCATTCGAAAGGCGCCTCGGAATTCGCACCACTTTTCGCGGAATGAACACCATCATCCGCCTGGCGGCAAAGTATCCACCCTCGAAAAAATAATCACCCCGGGTCACGCTCGCCACAGGCCGCTTCGCATCAGGCGCGGGCCCAGCATCCAGACCGCGGCATAGACAATCAGGGACACGGCAAAAGCTCCCGCGCTTCCGCACCGCAGATCCTCGAACAGCAGCTTTATTGTGACAAACCCGATCGCTAGATAGGCGATCCACGTCAGTTCCACTCTTCTCCAACGGGCGCCGCTGAATCCGAGCGCCAGCGCCGCCACGCACGTTACAAACGTTCGGATCACCGCCAATCGCGCCCCGGCAGCTGGCACCGCCGCTCCCATTGTCAGCGAATCCATCGCCACCACCGCCAGCGCCACGGCTGCATAGACGGCCAGCGCCGCGGGAAGAAACCGAGGCAATCGCTGATACCACTGTTGCGTCGCCGAGCTTCCTCCCAGCAGGTAACAAACCATGGCAGAAGCCGCCGCCATCCAAAAGACCCAGTTGGCAGCGGACGGAAGGGCGCCCAATAAGGCATGACCCGCATAGCCTAGCAGCCCCGAGAAAAACGCGGCTGCGGCCAGATAGGTCATTCCATGAAACCGAATGGTCAGGTTGCCTGTTCGCACGCCGGTGAACGTTGCCACGATCGCCGCCAGACTGAGGAACAGCGCCAGCACCGTCGGCTGGAAAGTCAGGAGGCTTCCTGCCAGGAGAAACGCTGCGCTCCAGGTGGCAAAGACCTGGTAATTGCGGCGTTCCTTCACGCGGTCAAACCCTGCAAACGCCGCCCAATAACACCCGGCAGCCACCACAAGAAAGAAGATCCCTAATACCGGCGCCAGGGCCTCGTTACCAACACGCAGCACACCTACCACTAGAAGCAGGGATGCCGCCCCCAACTGAACATTCTCAAAGAATGTGATTGTCCGGCGAAGCACCCTGGATCGGAAGACGACGCTCGCCGAGTAGATTACAAACAGCGCGGAAAGCAGCAAAAGCACTATCGCGGAAGGGATCAATGGGTACTCGAGCGAGATGCTCTGCTCCCTCGCTGCAACATCCAAAATCACCCAGGCTGCAATGTCTGCCGCCACTGCAACGATGGGCCTCAAACCGAGCCAGTGATCGCGGCAGGCTGCAATTTCGGTGGCCAAAGCAATCGCCAACAAAGCCGAAGTTAACGGAACCAGATCGCGAGTGGCAATGATCAGTGCAAGAGCGGTAATCACAGCGAATGAAGTGGCAACCCACACCACCGAGGCAAGTTTGCGCCGCCAGGCCAGTGCAGACGCCAGCACCGCGAATGCGACGAGTGCCGCCGCAGTCGCCCCGACCGACAAGAACTTGAATCGTACGGTGACTTCCCAAAGCATCGGGGAAAGGATGGAGGCCGCTGTGATTCCGTATGCGGTGCTGGCAAATCGAACGTCCGCGCGAACTCGCGTCGCCCCCACCAGCCAGGCCCCGGCATACGCCAGCGCCACTGCCACCACCGCTAAGGATGGAAATGATCCCGATTCGGCGGCGGCACGAAGAAGGTAGGCGCCAGCAATTCCGAGGATCGATTGGCCCACTACGCGAATTGCGCCTGTGGGCCGCGCTGAGGAAATCTCCGATTCGGGTAGCGGTAGGTTTGCCGCGAGAATTTCCGGTTCGTAAGGGTGGACGCGTGCCGTTTCCTGGCTTTGTTCCAGGAGGGAAACGCGGCGCTCCAACTCTTTCACCTGGCTGGTGAGTCGCTCCAAATCCGGCGCGGAATCGTCGAGAGGTTTGTGCATCAATCCGCCCGCTTCCCGGCCTGCCGAGGGATGTTTAGTCCGCTCCGAGCGGCAGGTCGGCGGTGGATACTTGCAACGCGCCCTTTCCCGTCCTCCAGGCGCCTGTAGTTTCGCTGGCACTCACAAAATCACTCAGAGAGGGATGGCCAGGCTCCATAATCCCTCAGGTCTTCTGCGCCTTCCGCTCGATCTGCCGGATGTAGAGGAACAGCCCGATCACCGATAATAAAATGAATACCAGCGCCAATCCCAAGCCGCGGCGGCGATAGTCGCGCTCCGCCAGCGCATCCTTACCCGCTTGCAGGTTCTTTGCGGCCAATTTCAAGCCCGCCTGGATATCCTGATCCACGAGATCCTTTTGGAAACTATGGATGGTCACGCGAGCCTTGGTAAGCGCATCCCGCGCCTGGTCTTCTTCCAGCCGGGCAGAGCTCACTTCCATGCCGGAGGATTCGGCGACGTTGAGCACCTGATTCGCATTCTTGATGTCGCCGTCCAATCGAGTCAAACCGGCGAGCATTTCTGCTCGGGCCTTATCGCAATCATCTCCCGGAGTGTGACACTGCATGCACACGGCCTGCGGTCCGGTACCCAACTTCGCGTCCGTGGGATGGCTGATCCCGTGATTGCCGTGGCAGACAACGCACCCGGGAAGATCGGCCGCTTGGAATGCGGCCTTGTGCGAACTCTTCTCGTACATCTGATCCTGGAAGACATGGCATGTCGAGCAGACGTTCTGCACCGAGGCAACTCCCGGGGGCGCAGCGCCATGATTTCCGTGGCAGGTGGTGCACGTGGGCGCGCTCAGGTCGCCGCGGACTACCATCGCCTCGTGGTGCACGCTGGTGCTGTACTTTTCGAACTGGTCGGTGGGAATCGAATACCCTTTCATGTACGAAGCGTCGGCATGGCATCGCGCGCATGTTTGAGCCACATTCAGCGGGTGGACCTTGGAGCGCGTGTCGCTGGCAGGACGCAGGTCGTGCACGCTATGACAATCGGTGCACACCGCCACTTTTGTATCACCCTTCGCGAACAGTTTCCCGTGAACGCTGGTCTTGTACTGGCTCAATTGATCGGTTCGCAACGAGGGATTGTATTTCCGCATGTAGGCCCCATCGGAATGGCAGCTTCCGCAGAACGCGGGAACCTGGCTGCGCTCGATTTTTCCTTTGAAGCCGGCTTCCTTGCTCATCGCGTCCTGATCGTCCTTCGCGGGATTCCCGCCGTGGCAACTGGCGCAGTTCAATCCCTTTTGCGAATGAATGTCCCTGGCGAATTGTTCCGCGGTTACCTGCAGGGGAGGATCGAGCACGCTGTGGCAATCGAGGCAGGTGTTCGTTGTCTGCGCGCGAGCCGCTCCACCACAGGCGCACAGCGCCACCAGAAGGATCGCCGCTCGAATGATTCCGCTATTTCGCCATGTATCCATAGATCGTCATCGCGATGATGTAGAAGAGCGCGAATACGCCCGCTCCCATCACCACTCTCCGGCCGCGTCCGCGGCCCATTTGTTCGAAGAACGGCAGCAGCAGCCACATCAATCCCGCCACGCCAAAAACCAGAATGCCCAGCACCTCGCCATCCACAAACCACACCTTGGCTGGAATTTCTTTCAGCGTTTGAAACATGAACATGAAATACCATTCCGGGCGTATGCCCGCCGGAGCCGCCGCAAACGGGTCTGCTTTTGTTCCCAATTCCCAGGGCAGTATCGCAGCCAACGCTCCCAGCACTCCCAGCGCGATATACCACGCCATCATTTCGCGAAGGAAGAAATTCGGGAAAAACTTCATCTGCCGCGCCTCACCCGGAAAGGCTTTCCAGCGCTCTTCCACACCGGGCGGCACGCTCATCCCGAAATTTTGGACCAGCGCCAGGTGGATGAGCACCAGCAACGTGGTCAACCCCGGCAACACGGCTACGTGAAATCCGAAAAAGCGCGTGACGGTCGCACCCGTCACTTCTTCGCCCCCGCGCAGGAAAACCATCAATCCATGACCGGCCAGCGGCACCTGGCCCGCGATCTCCGTGCCCACTTTGGTGGCGAAGAATGCCAGCGTATTCCAGGGAAGCAGGTATCCGCTGAAACCGAATCCCATGGTCAAGAACAGCAGCAGCATGCCGCTGATCCAGGTCAGCTCCCGGGGCTTTCGGTAAGCGCGCAGAAAAACCACGCTGAACATATGGCCGAACGCCGTCAGTACCATCAGGTTGGCCGCCCAGGAATGAATCGAGCGCACCAGCCAGCCAAACTTCACCCGCGTCATGATGTACTGCACGCTCTCGAATGAATCATTGGCTCCGGGGCGGTAGTAGAGCAACAGCAGGATTCCCGTGCACACCTGGATCATGAAAAGAAAAAGTGTGATTCCCCCCAGGAAATACCAGTAGGAAAGCTTGTGAACAGGAACAGTTTTCTTCTTCAGCGGTCCGATCAGTTCCGCAAAGTGAAAGCGCTCATCCAGCCATTCATGGACGCGCTTGATTACACTCACCTCACGCCTCCCGCTTGCGGCTGACCACGATCTCGTCTCCGCGCACGTGGACTTCGTAAACTTCCAGCGGACGAGGCGGCGGACCGGAAATATTGCGCCCGTTCAGGTCGTACAGGCCGTTATGGCAGGCGCACCAGATCTCGTTGAGGTCATTGCGATACTGCACCGTGCAGCTCAAGTGGGTGCACACAGCCGAAAGGGCGCGATACTCGCCCTCGGGCGTCATCAGCAGCAGCCCCGGGCGGCTGCCGAACCGGAAAATCTTCGAGCCATTGGGTTTTATTTCTCCCACTTTGGAGGCCACCACTTCATCGCCTCCCAGGTCGGTGACCGGTGGCGGAACCAGGTAGCGCACCACCGGGTAAACGAACGCCACGATCGATGCAAACAGCCCTCCGCCCAACAGCATTTCGACGAAGCGCCGCCGCACAGGCTGAATCCTTGCGGGTTCTTGAGTATCCATGGAAGTCATAATTTCTGTTTTAGAATTCCGTTGTGCGGTGGATGGTCAGTGGCTCTTCCCTAAATCCCGGATGTACGCCGTCAGCTTATCGATCTGTTCCTTGCTTAGCTTCGTTTCGTATGCCGGCATCTTGTTCTTGCCCTTGACGATGATTGCCTTCAGTTCGGCGTCACTCATCTTCTGCACATCCGCGGAATGCATGTCGGGAATTTTCAACTTTTCTCCCATGGGCGTCTTTCCCGTGCCGGTCGGGCCATGGCATACGGCACACTTGCTCTTGTAGAGGCTTTCCCCGGTCTCTTGCGCCCGCGCGGGAAGGCCAACCAAAAGGATTGCTCCGATCAAACTTAGAGTAAGAACTAATTTATTGCTTATATGAACAGTAATCGTCTTCATCAATGCCCTCCGGCGTTTTAAGTCTCTTGCTCGGCCCGCTCCGTCCTTCTTGCGCATCCTCGAGTTCATTGCGGGCGGAAGGGTTAACGAAATTGAGTTGGAATTTGCGCGGCGAAAAAGTATTTTGCGCCGTGCGGATGCTGCCACTTTCACCTCAGCGAGGGCGCCGGGCGGTCCATAACATCGGCCGGCTTGCACTCGGTTGTGACGGCAACGCGCAATTTACGATTCCAATTCGCTCTTTGTCCCCCACAGAACATATGTCACGGCTTGCCATGAATCAAGCTCGGATTTTCGTGATCTTTCCTGCGGCCATCGCGGCTCGCTCCGACCTGCTGCACAAGCCAGATCATTCCGCAAACTTCTTTGCATACACAAAAAAACTGGAATGCGCTGTGTCCCGGGTCACAGAGCTTGGTGGCCTCGGTCACACCACCCGGACAGGCAATGAAATTCCTCAGAGCTGGCAAGCTGCGAATCGAACCGAGGTACTTCGAGTCTGCTTGCATTCTTCATCGCCTCCCCCAGTCGGCCCGGTTCGCACTAGCGCACACAAAAGTTCCAATGCAATTCCGCGGGTGTACAATTCCGCCTTAGAATGGAACTTTAATCGGGAACTTGGGTTATATCTCTCGAGGGGGTCAAACCGATGAAGATCCGTATCCTCTGCGTGCTATTACTCACCAGCGTGATGTTGGCCATCCCTGCGCCGTCTTCCGCTCAAATTGCCGTGGGTGTCTCAATCCGTGTTGGCCCACCCAGATTGCCCGTTTACACCCAGCCCATCTGTCCTGGCCCCGGATATCTATGGACGCCAGGCTACTGGGCTTATGGCACTGACGATTATTATTGGGTTCCCGGAACGTGGGTGATGCCGCCGCGCGTTGGTGTGCTGTGGACTCCAGGCTATTGGGGCTGGGGCGGCGGTTTTTACGCCTGGCATGCCGGATACTGGGGGCCGCATGTGGGTTTTTACGGCGGGATTAATTATGGATTTGGCTACGGCGGCGTCGGATATTGGGGAGGACGCTGGGACCACGGAGTCTTCGCCTATAACCGCGCCTATAACAATGTGAACGTAACCGTGAATCGCAACACCTACAACAGGACCGTTGTAAACAACAACGTCAACGTGAACCGCACCAGCTTCAACGGCGGCACGGGCGGAACATCGGCTCGACCCACCGCCTCGGAAGAATCCGCCGCCCGCGAACAACATACCGCTGCCACTTCGGAACAATCTCAGCACGAGCACGCTGCCAGCACCAACCGCGCCCAATTCGCCTCGCAGAATCATGGCCGTCCGCAATATGCCGCCACCGGGAAGCCGGGTGACTTCAGCGGCCACGGATCGGTGGCCGCGCGAGGCTTTGGAAATCAGAATCGCGGCGCGGGCAATGGCAACGGAAACCATTCAGCCAATTCGCAGGGCGCGACGCACCACAACGCTTCCTACAACAGCCAGCACAATAACGGGGCGCAGCACAACAACGCGGCTCAGCCGAATCATCAACCCCATCAGGGTGGGCAGGGCGGCGGACAGCATGGCGAGGGTGGTCATCCTCACGGCGAGGGCGGTGGCGGACATCCCCACTAGATAAATATTCAGCGATTGATTCGATATCACACCAGAGGACTTCGGACGACGCGTCTACGTAGCCGCAGTGCTCAGGTTCGCGGCGGCGTTGCTGAAAACATTACTGATTGTAGTGGCGATCGAACTCATACTGGCCACCGCCACCAGCGAGATCATAACCATCAGCAGTGCGTATTCCGCCAAATCCTGGCCCGACTCATCGCGCCACAACCGCTTCATTTTATCTTCCATTGAGATTACCTCCACGGAAGCCACAGCATCCAAGGATCAATAGGGGGTGATAGGCGCAACCTATACGATGCCTGCTGCCCTGTCAACACATTCGCGGCGGGGCAAGGTTTCGCTTCGAGCGGGCAGTGAACCTGTTTCAGAATGCAAGAGCGGGGAAAGCAGCCTGTTTGAAAATTGAAAACTAAATGCTCATCACGCACTCGTCTGGGAAATGCTGTCGCTGGCATGCCCCAGCACCGCTCCAGAAGAGGCTCTGCCTTCCAGAATTTTCTGCAGAAACTCCGGTATCTCGAAGAGTGCGCGATTCTCCATCGCTTCGGCGTTCCTGCGGAAACGGGAAAACGCCTCCGGCTCCAGCAACTCGGAAACAGCCGTCGAAATCTGTGAAAAGCTGCGCAGCACCAGGCCAACCTGCTTTTCACGAACCCATTCGGTGTTGTACCGTTCCTGCGGAAGCGTCCAGGCATTCCTCTCCACAATCACGGGAAGACCCATCGCCAGAGCTTCGGCCAGACTTCCCGGTCCGGGCTTGCCAATGAAGAAATCTGCCAGTTGCATGTAATACGGCACGTTATTTGTGAAGCCTTCCACCACTCGCGGCATGGTTGATTCGATGCTTCGCAATTTCCGGGCCAGGGCCTCGTTGCGGCCGCAAATCAGGATCAATTGGACAGGCAGGTTCGATTCCCGGAGCCGCTTCTCAATTTCAAGCGTATTTCCGCTGGCGCCCTGCCCGCCGAAAAGGACCAGGGCAGTTTTCAGTTCCGGGTGCAGGCCCAACTTCTGCCTCTCCGCTTCTCGATCCACTCTCGCATAGTTATAAAATCGCGGATTCAGGATCATGCCCGAGGTGCGAAAGATTGTCGCTCCCGCGCCGGCGATCCTTCTTGCCTGTTCCACAGCCCGCTCGGAGCCGCAAACAAAGTATTGGCTCTGTCGCTCAATCCAGAAATGCGGCGGGTAATCCGCGATGTCGGTAAGAATCGTCACGAAGGCAGCCTGCGGCGCTGCGCCACGCAGGCTTTGAAAAAGCGCCAGGTTGAAGTGCGGCACAACCGATGCCACCAGGTCCGGCCGTATTTCGCGCCACAGCTTTTCGAGCAGCCTCACGGTTTGGGGATGAAATAAAAAAATACAGCCTTGCAGCATCCTCATTAACTGCGGACTCCCCAGAGTCCATCCATTTCGCAGCATCCGGTTGTAAACATCCTGGATCCGGATTCCCGTAAGCGAACGCACAAAATCAATTGAATCCAGAATCTCCTGCAGGTTCACCAGTTCCACGTCCCAGTCCAGTTTGGTTTTTGCAATCACTTCCTCGAGCGAAGTGGCTGCGCTGCGATGACCGCCACCTGCATCGAAAAAAACAAAAACGATTTTTTTCATCGCGCCAGATTCTGGCACAACTGCGCTTGCGCGATGTGCCTAAACATGTACTGTTAATGCATTTTATTGCTGCATTCTCCGTACCGTAACAAAGCCGATTCATCCTGATTCCATGAAGTGCGATATGCACGTGCACTCATGGCACTCGGGGATGTGCAACACTCCCCTGGCAAGCCGGATCTGCCGGGAGTGCTACAGCCAGCCCCAGGATGTTTACGCCCGCCTGAAAGATCGCGGCATGAATCTGGTTACGCTCACCGACCACGATTCCATCCGCGGCATGGACGATCTCCTGGGTTATCCGGACATCTTCATCAGCGAAGAAGTTACCTGCCGCATGCCCAGCGGCACCACTGCTCACCTCGCCGTCTATAACATCACCGAAAGAGACCATTTCCAAATTCAGGCGCGCCGCGACGATTTCCCAAGGTTTACCGCCTATTGCAGCGAGCGCCGCCTGCTCGTTAGCATCAATCACGTTTTTTCGAACCTTACCGGAAGGCGCGCTCTGGAAGATTTTTCCTGGTTCGAGGACTACGTCGCCGCCGTCGAGGTACGCAACGGCCTCATGCCCGCCCTGCACAATCGATTAGCGGAAAAATTGGCTGCCGCTTTCGGCAAAATCGAGCTGGGCGGCAGCGATGCGCACTTCCTTCGCTCCGCCGGAACCGCTTATACCGAAGTAAAAGGCGCGCAAACCAAAGAGGAGTTCCTTCAAGGCATACGGGCAGGCAACGCGGTAGTCCGCGGAGAACACGGTGGCTATTGCAAGCTGACGCGCGACGTCGCGGGAATCATCGGAAGCCTCTTTGCACAGGACCGCTGGACGCTGGCGCTCAGTCCCCTGACGATTTTCATGCCCTTGATCACCCTGGCTACCGTGACTAGCGAATATATTTTCGCCGCGATGTTAAGCAAGCGGCTGAGCGAAACCTTAGTCGAGCCCGCCGGGGAGTGCTCCACGTTCCCGGCTTCCGCGGGGAAGGTGATCTCATGGCCGTAGCCAGAGCGATGTGGGGTTATATCGAACAGCGCGATTTGCAAATCATGCGCCGGGTCCACCGTTGGCGCGCGCCCCGCCCCATTCGCGTGTGGATGATGGTGATGACCAGGCTCGGTGATGGACCCCTGTGGTACGGGCTTGGCATTGTGCTGCTCGCTTTCGGTGGCGCCCAGGGTTTGCGCGTTGTCCTTGCCGGTTCTCTCGCCGCCGCGACATCCATTTTGCTGTTTCGACAACTAAAACTTTTCAGCCGCCGGCAGCGCCCCTGCCAGATCGAGCCTCATTGCTGGGCGATCTTGATTCCGCCGGATCAGTTCTCCTTCCCCTCCGGACATACCATGACTTCATTCGCGGTAGCCTTGGTCATCGGCCACGCCTATCCCGGATTGGCGCCCATCCTGTTTTTCCTGGCCGCCAACATCGCGATCTCGCGCATTGTACTTGGAATGCATTTCCTCACTGACGTGATCGTGGGAGCGCTACTCGGGCTCGCCATCGGTTTACCTTGTCTGGGGCTGCTCTAAGCGCGCGTGCGCCGGATTCGAATCTGTTCCAGGCTCCTCCCACGGCCGCAAGCCAATTTACCGTTAGGATTCGCTCCAGTCTGTCGAAAGCAGATCGAAGATCGGGGAGGATTGCTGTTTTAGGAACCGCGTCAAGTGAGCCTGCGCGCCGGTTTCTTCGCGGCCCTCGGCAACACCGATCAAGAAATCCTGAACGTTAAAGCGAGTGCCGTTCCTCGCCGGCAATATCGCTCCGTTTCTCGACGCTCTCGCATAGGTTCCATCCTGCGCAAGAAACCTGGTTTTCTCCGTGTCCGCGAAATACGGAGCCAGGATCATCCTGCAAACCTGCTCGCACAATGCCGGATCCTTCAGCCGGAACATTACTTCCACTCGTTCGTTAAGATTCCGCGGCATCCAATCCGCGCTCCCCAGATACACTTCCGTCTTGCCGCCATTGGAAAATGCGAAAATGCGGCTGTGTTCCAGGAACCGCCCCACAACGCTCCGCACTCGAATCCGGCTGCTGATTCCGCGCATGCCGGGGCGCAGCGCGCACGCTCCTCGAATCAGCAATTCAATCTGGACGCCTGCCTGCGAAGCTCGATATAGCGCGTGGATGATGTTGGTATCCAGCAGCGAATTCACCTTGGCGATGATCGCAGCCGGCCGGCCCGCGCGCGCGTGCTTTGCCTCGCGGTCGATCAGACTCACGCAATTTTTCCCCAAGTTGAGAGGCGCAACCGACAAAGGGCCGTAATGGGGCTGCTCGGAATATGCCGTCAAGTAATTGAACACGTGGTGGACCGCTTCCGTGATCTTACTATCGTGCGTCAGCAAGCTGAGGTCCGTGTAGATTCGCGCCGTGGATGGATTGTAATTGCCCGTCCCCAAATGAGCGTACCGGCGCGTCTTTCCGTCAGGATCGCGGCGCACAATGAGCGCCAGCTTACAGTGCGTTTTCAGCCCTACCAGACCGTAATAGACCTGCACGCCCGCTTCCTGCAGGCTGCGCGCCCAGCGGATATTCGAATCTTCATCAAAGCGGGCTTTCAGCTCCACCACCACCGTCACTTCTTTCTTCGCTGCGGCTTCCATCAATGCCCGCACGATTGGCGAATTCTCGCTGGTGCGGTACAACGTCTGTTTGATGGAAAGCACATCGGGATCCTGGGCCGCGCTCTCAATGAACCGCACCACCGTGGAGTAGGAATCGTAAGGGTGATGCAACAGCAGGTCGCGCTGGCGCAATAGTTCGAACAGCGCGGGCGCCCCCGGTTTCACCGCAAGCTCCCTTGGAACGAATGCCCGGAACTTCAAATCGGCTCGCGGCGTCTGCTCATACAAATTGAATAGCCGCGACAAATTGATCGGCCCATGGACTTCAAACACCTGCCAATTGGCCAGGCCGAAATTCGTGCGCAGCCGCTCGACTATTTCTGGATCGGCGCCCGCTTCGATTTCCAGGCGCACGGCCGCTCCCTTTCTGCGGCGGTGCAGTTGCATATCCACCGAATCCAAAATATTCCGCGACTCCTCTTCTCTCAAATACAGATTGCTGTTGCGTGTCACGCGGAACGGAGCGGCTGAGAGAATCTGGTAGCCGTGATACAGGTGGCTGGCATACGCGTGCACGATATCGTGCAAGAATGCGAATTCGATCATCTTTCCTTCGCCCGGCAGGCGCAGCAGCCTGGGGAGCGCCCGCGGAACAGTCACCACTCCCAGATAGATATGCGCGGATTTTCGCCGCCGCCTCAGCAGGAACGCCAGGCACAGCGCCTTGTTCTGCACTCGCGGAAAAGGGTGGGCGGGATCCACTGTCACCGGCGTCAGCAGCGGTTCCACTCGCTCCAGATAAAATTTAGCTGCTGTTTTCCGCGCCGCCGGTTTCAATTTGCTTACTTGGCGAACATAAATCGATTCCCCGGCGAGCGCCGGAACCAGCTTCTCTCTCCAGCATTTGTACTGGTCTTCCACAAACTGCTGGATTGTTTCCGCCATTTGCGCCAGAACAGCGTCGGGCATCATCCCGTCCGGCCCCGCCTGTCCTCGTCCTTGTTCCACCTGTTGCAGAAGCCCCGCCAAACGCACTTCCACGAACTCGTCCAGGTTACTTGCGGTAATCGCCAGAAATTTCACGCGTTCCAGCAGAGGATTACGGCTGTCCAGCGCCTCTTCCAGCACCCGCCCATTGAATTGCAGCCAAGAAAGATGCCGATTGAAAAATTGTCGCGGATCATCCAGCAGCGCAACGGCCATCAATACCCCCGAGGATTCCTAACACTAGAGTAGCAATGTTACAGGCAAGTTACGTTTCGCGCCTCCCAGTCCCCTCCGCCACTGCTTTCCTCACCACGCCGTCACACCTTCCTGGTGAACGAACGTCTTTTTCGTCATCCCCAGCCCGCCAAGGGCGGCTGCGTCATCCGGAGTAAGCTGCTAATGCGTAAAGCCAAGCCGATTCGCGCCACCCCGCTTCCACTGCGATCCGCGCATCAAAAACCCGCTTTCCGCGTCAACCTATTTCAAATCAAGGCTTTGGAATTACATCCTTACTATTCCATTTGCCCTAAAGGTTACCTACACTCCTCAAATTGTTCCGATTTGGAATTGATCTCTCGCATTCCTGCCGCTAAGCTTTTTAGAAGAGCGCTCCCAGGCAGGGCGAGAACAACCCCTTCGACTGCATTCTTGAATGCCCCTGCCGGGACCTGACGCCCATCCGACAAAAGGAGATTCAAATGAAGAATGAAATGGATTTGCAGCACTGTATTGACGATTGTAATCGCTCTACGCAGTCTTGCCTGGAAGCTATCCGCCATTGTTCCAGCAAAGCCGGATCGCCACAAATCAGCCAGTTGATCGATCTGTTGCTTTCCTGCGCGCAATCCTGCCAGTCGGCCGCGAATTGCTTGAGCCGTTCCTCGAGCACTTCATCCCGGCAGTGCGATGTTTGTGCCGAAATCTGCAAGGCCTGCGCGGATGCCTGCGAAAAAATGCGCGGAGACGACAAGTTGAAGCGCTGCGCCGATGCTTGCCGCCGTTGCGCCACCTCTTGCGAATCCATGGCCCATCAGCCGGTGGGCGCGTAATTCAGAGCTCTCCCCTCTCGCCGTGCCATCGATCGTCTGAAGAATCCCAAGCGCCGGGGATGGAATCAACTCCATCCCCAGCGCCATTTTCTCTGCCGCGCGTGTCCCATCCTTTCGATTTGAAGCTGTGGGGTTCGGGAACTTGGGTTCGTAGGGGCGCTGCTTGTGCGTTTTTTGCACCCCGATGCATTTGATCGGGGCGCCCGGCTTTTTCCGTGCGTCAAATTCGTCCGAACCACGCTGCCTCAGTATTCCGCTCCTTCTGCTGTACCACCGAAAAGCTCGGGTGTGGAGCATTCACCGATCGTATTCAAGCAAGCCATGCCGTCGATCAAGCTCAATTTCATCGCTCGATTCGATCGCAATACAAAAGCCCCAGTTTCTGCCGAAACATGCGCCACCCTCGCAACCCGGCAACCGGAGCGCTCAAACTTCGGCCGCTCCGCCAACTTCAATACGGTGCTAGGATTCTGACCACCATCAGATAGAAAATGTCCTGCATGGAAGGTCATTAAGCGAAGCCGCCCTTCACAATTGATCTGACCGGAGTTTTTCTATCTGGGGGAGCGAGTGAAAATGTTGTTTCGGGCGTGCAATCGATGAAGATGAAGAAGATCCTGCTGGGCTTTCTATTGCTCCTATTGCTGGTTTGCGCCTGCGCTGTCTATGGCTTTTGGGCCCTGGACAAGACCAGTCTGTGGGAATCTCAGATATCCGCATACGAGAAGGCGGACCGGGTGAACCCGCCCAATCCCGGGGTTATCGTGTTCACCGGAAGTTCTAGCATCCGTTACTGGGACTCACTGGCAGAAGACATGAAACCGCTCGACGCTATTAACCGCGGATTTGGGGGTTCCACGGTCGCTGATGTAAACCATTATGCATCCAGGATTATCTTTCCTTACCGGCCTCGCGCCGTTGTACTTTACGCGGGTGACAACGATCTCTCCTGGCCCTGGTCCAAGACTCCAGAACAGGTGTTCGCAGACTTTAGCCAATTTGTCGGCATCATTCGCGCTCAACTCCCCGATATCTGGATCTACTACGTCTCCATCAAGCCTTCGATCCTGCGCTCGGGTAACCGCCACAAGCGAAAAAAGACGAATGAGCTGATTGCCGCCTACATTTCCACCCAACCACGAATCCAGTTCATTGACGTTGACCAGGCCATGTTGGACCCGCGCGGTAAAACCCGCTCAGAACTCTTCCGCTGGGACGGCCTGCATATGAATGCCAAAGGCTACGCAGTCTGGACCGCGATTATTAAGCCCGTGCTTCTTAGCCGCTTCCAAGACACCCATGAGCCACCAAGCAAATAACTGCCAAGCCGGTCCTGCGATTTTGGTCGGATGATCGGCCGGGTGAGACAGGTTTAACGAATCGAAATGAATCCGGGTGCCCACACGTCGCCTTCACGTGTGGGGATTTTGATTTTGATCCGCGCGCCCGTGTTCCCAGTAGCACAGCCACTCCTGGCTGTGTGTTTGGCGTTCACCCCGATGTGCGCCTGGAGTTTATCCGGATGATCATTATCGGGGCATCCCGATGGTTTTGATGGACCTTGATCGTGCGCCCGTTCTTTTCCGCGAGGTGCCCCTCGTTGTCATTCTGAGCCCGCCTCAGGCGAAGAATCTCTCCGAATCTCTCCGATCAAAACCGAAGAGAGATTCTTCGGCCCGGAACCCGGCCTCAGAATGAAAATATGAAAGCGCGACTCCTGCCTACAGCGTTACGCTGTCGGTGGGAAAACCGAAAGGAAAGGAGTCGCGCATGAGCGAGTATATCGCGTTTGATTCGCACAAGCGGTACACCTGGGTGGACCGGCAAGACCCCTCGACCGGGAAAAGCACCGGTTACCGGTTGGAGCATTCGCCGGGAGCGGTGCGAGAGTATTTGAACGGATGCGAACCCGGGACGGCGGTGGCCGTGGAAGCCACCGGGAACTGGTATTGGATTATTGACGAGATCGAGCAAGCCGGTTTGCAGCCGCAGTTGGTGCATCCGCGCAAGGCCAAGCTGATGATGGGGCAGATCAACAAGACCGACAAGCTGGATGCGCAAGGGTTGAATCGCTTGCAGCGCAACGGCACACTGCCCACGGTGTGGATTCCGCCCGGGCCGCTGCGCGATTTGCGGGAACTGACGCGCACGCGGTTGGTGCTGGTGGCGCAGCGCACGCGGCTGAAGAATCGTCTGACGGCAACCCTGGCCAAGTATGGAGCGCCGCCGAGCGCATGCAGTGATGCGTACGGGAAGAAAGGAAGAGTGGACCTGGAGAAACGGCTGGAGTTGTTGCCGGAGCAGGCGCGTTGGGTGAGCCAGCAGCTGCTCTTGCAGTTGGATTTTGTGGGCCACCAGGTGCGGCAACTGGAAGAGCGGCTGGGGCAGTTGGTAGAAGTCACGCCGGAGATGCAGTGGCTGTTGACCCTGCCGGGAGTGGGAGTGATTTTGGCGGCGACGATCGCATTGGAGATCGGAGAGGTGCAGCGATTTCCCGACGCGCCGCACCTGGCCAGCTACTCGGGAACGACGCCGCGGGTGCATGCCAGCGGAGGGAAAATACGTTACGGAGCGTTGCGTGCCGACGTGAATCGATATTTGAAATGGGCCTTTGCGGAAGCGGCCAATTCGGTGGCGGTGAATCATGTCCGATGTCCGGACCGGCACGTCAGCCAGTTGTACGGCCGGCTGCGAGTGCGGAAGGGACATGCCAAAGCGATAGGAGCGGTGGCGCGGCATCTGGCCGAGGCGGCGTTCCACGTGCTGCAGCGCAAAGAAATGTATCGAGATCCAGAGTTGGGTCGAGGTCGGACCAGCAAGGTGTAAGCGCGACGATGTCATGATCCCCTTCCCGGGGATCGCAGAATGAATGCGACACACCTTGCGAATAACTCCATGCCCCTTCGAGGGCGAAGAGATGACTGGGTACGACCCGTTCCGCTGGATCATTGTCCGTTGACAAAAGCGCTTTCAGAGATGACAAAACTCGAACGCGATGGTCCCGCATGCGGAATCCGCGCCCCCGTCTTTTTCCGCACCTCAAATTCGCGCGAACCACATGCCTCACTACTCCTCCCCAACCGCCGTACCACCCAAAAGATTCGCCGTGCACCATCCCCTCATCGCATTCAACCAAACCATGCCACTGACCAAGCTCGCTTCGATCGCCCAATTCAATCGCAAACCAAAAGCCCCACGTTTCTCCCGAAACATGGGCCACCCGCCGAAACATGGGCCACACTCGCAAACCAACAGTTCCGCAATGTTCAAACTTCGCCCGCCTTAGCTCGCAATGCACGCCACCGGAATCTCTGGTGTCCCGCTCATCTCCAGATACATCTAATCTGGTTTCCGAGGTACCGGCAGAGTTTCCCCATCAGCTAGGGGCTCGGCAACTTCCGCTCTTACTGGCGTATGCAAGTTCGGTTGTGATTGTACTTCTTTTCAACCGCTGCTCAAGCTCATCGGTGAGTGGCAGAAACGCCTCAGGAACACCGTTCTGGATCAAAACACGACGACCTTGGAGGAAAGTCATCCGCATTCGGTATTGAATCTCTCTCGAAGTTACCGTTCCCCAAAGACACTTTACAAACGCTTCGTCTGAGACAAGCACCGCGAAGTCCTCCCGCTGGACCGTATCCACGCCGTTCTGGAGCCCCTGAACGAGTAGGTTAAAGAGTTCGCGGACATTCGATATATTGTAAGATTTTCCCTGCCGCTGCCGATCAACTCAAGGAGTTTGTCCCTGAGGGAAGTTTTCCAGACTGGCGATTCTGGGCTGAATAGGCAATATTTCACAGCAAAAAAGCGACCTCGTTCGGTAAGGCTTTGGATACCCCCGTCGCGTGTTAGGAATTTGATTGCCTCTTTGGCGGCTTTTGGAGCCACGATGGCTTCACACCTACCGCGAAGTGCCTCCCGCAAAGCGAACATGTCATCGATGTCTGGTGACCATTGATGGGGAATAATGACTTCGAGGAGCTCAGTCGACAGCGCTTGGGAAGCCGAAGATAGAAGTTTCAAGAGTAATATTTCTTCCCGGTTTCGCAGTTCCTTGTCGCTTTGATTCCTACGAAAGCCAATCCAGGAAGCAGACTGGCCATACACTTTTCCGAATCGTGAGGCACTGAGTTCGTTAAGCCCTAGTAGGTCCTGCTCGACAAGTTCAAGTAGAATGGTGGCTTCGTTGATCAATGAATCGTGTTCTTGCAGCAAAGCCGCTTCCGCAGCCGCTACCAGGCAACCTTGCCTCTTTCTCAGAATCGTTTCGAATAGCTCTCCCTCGACATCGTCAACACTCACGTTCCTCTCAGTTGCTTGTCGCTCAATCCAACTTGAGATTTTCGAGGCGCTGCGGTCGGCAGCCCAGGCAGCGTAAAACGAGCGAAACTCTTTCCATGTGATGGCATCAGGGCGCAATGCGAGTTCGCACATGTATTTCAAATGAATGCTTGCTCGGGAACGAGTGGCGTCAATCAATTGGACCAACCTCTGAACAACTACGGGTTCGTTAACGCCGACTTCCTTAAATAGATTTTCGAGGCTCTGGTCTTTATCGGCCCCCTTGGATTCCAGCTTACTTCCCTTACTCTCCCTCGTAAGCCGATAGAACATCCCTACCTCTTTGTCCAGCGTTTCGCCCTGTAGCAACCGGTCAAAAAAGGAATAAGATTCAAGGCGTAGCATCTGCGCTAACCACATATCAACCCAATTCAATTCATCCGGGTCGTGACGAGCTATTTGTGGTTGAAGGGCTGACAGACTGCGAATCAGCGCTTTTAGCTTTCTGGGATTGTTCGGAAGAAGATCCTGATTCCCTTCACCGACTCTTTAGGAACAAATGGACAGTACTTTGCCATAGCCCTATTTATAAACCGCTCCTTCTGCTGCTCGGTAATCGGTGGGAGATGAAAGCGGAAATCGAGTATCTTTTCAAGAAAATCTGAGCCAACCACCCAGGCAGGATTCTCAACGGTCAGTGCACGGCTGACGATCTCATCGTCGAAAGCGAGGAGAAAAGTGAAACCGGGAAGGTCCAGGAGTTCTCTCAGAGACAGCAAGAGTTGAGGGAGTAGTGCTGGAGAGCAGCGATCAAGATCATCGATTAGGACAACTAGGCGCCGGTTCCCCAGCTCTTGCCGAATCGCTCGTACTTGGGCTCCGTCGTATTTAAGCCAGCGACTGAGCACACCGAAGGCAGCATTATAGGCTTTCTCCCTCCCGAATAGCGCAGCAGCCATTTCGCCTAGTTTGCTCACGCCTTTTGATTCAAGCCACTTGCCGGAATCTTTTGCGGTTTTCTTCCAAGCGCCATCAAACGGAATCTTTGTAGCCGAAAAAGTTTCTAAGAGACGATTCCCAAACTCCTCCCAAAGATCGTTCCAATTCTGGATTGCCCACGGACTAAATGAAAAAACAATATTTTGCTTTTCCTGGAGCATCTGTTCTGCAAATCGCAAGACCGTGCTCTTGCCCTCTCCCCATTTGCCAAAGATGCCGATTCGAGCGGACCAGTCTGAAGGCGTTGTGAGAATAACCTCCACAATTTCCGCTGCAAAACGCCACCGATCGAGATCATCCTCGTCACGTCGGGCTTGTGCAGCGTCGTATCCGTTTGTGTTCCGAGCACTCATATGTTGAGGCAACCTTACAAACCAATTATATGCCCGCTGGCCCTCGCAAACCGACAACTGCGGAGCGCTCACACTTCGGCCACCCGCCTCCGGCACAAAATCGCAGCGAACGACCAATGCTTCAATCTATTCTCAATCAGCTTGACGATCGCTTAGAAACATTATAAGGAAAGCAGTGCTACTGATTCCTAACGGAGTAACTAACCAAGTATGTCAAATAATTTACAGTACGCTAAGGCAGAAAAGATTTCGCTTAAGGAACATCCTGAATTTGATGAAGCATGGCTACGAGACATAATCGCAAAGGACCCATCGATACTTGGACTAGGCGAACTGCTTCTCAAGGAAACCGAAAGGATGCAACCTAAAGCCGGTAGGCTAGACCTTCTGTTCCAGGACACTGAGATCGACAAAAGGTATGAGGTTGAGCTAATGCTCGGGCGGGTTGACGAAAGTCATATCATTCGCTGTATCGAATACTGGGATATCGAACGCAAAAGATTGCCAACATACGATCACTGTGCTGTTTTAGTCGCCGAGGAAATTACGGCCAGGTTTCTTAATGTAATTTCCCTTTTTAATGGAGCTATTCCGATGATGGCGATCCAACTGAATGCCCTCCAGCTTGATGGAAAAATTATTCTAAACTTCACAAAGGTTTTGGATGAAATTGCGTTAGGTACAACTGAAGAGGAAGAGGAGCTTGCTGATCGGGAGGTGACGGATCGAGCTTATTGGATTGAAAAAGGCTCGGAACTTTCGGTCGCACTAGCCGACGAATGCCTCGAAATTCTAAGAGAGCTCGATAGCTCCCTCACTCTGAGCTATAACAAGCACTATATTGGCCTCCGGCAAGGAAACCGCCCCAATAACTTTGTAATTTTCAGAGCGAAGAAGTCCTTCCTGCGCGCGGAACTCCGAGGCGAAGACCTGGACGCGGATCGAGAGGAATTGAGTCATGCAGGCTTCGAAGTTTTAGGCGTAGATAAACGCTGGCGTAGAGTTAGATTCATACTCCACAAAGGAGAGATTTTTCTTCACAAGAATGAATTAAAACACATCTTCGAAAAGGCTTACAAGGAATCCATGGAGTAGAATTTGGCGGGTGGAAAAGCTTAAACGAATCGAAACGAATTTGGGTGGCCCATGTTTCGACAGAAACGTCGGGCTTTTCTGCTTTGCGAAATCCTCGCAACTCCGTCTGGACTGCGAACGCCCGGGCCGGCTGCCATCGCGGCTTCAGGCCGGCACGGTCAGCGGGCGAACCTGAGTCCTGACGAGCGCTTCTTTTTCATTTCGCGCGACGCGCAAATTAAATTCTGATTGTAGATTGAGCCAAAAATCCGGGGTGGTCCCGAAAGCGTAGGCCAGCCGGAGAGCCATTTCAGGAGAGATGCCGCGCTCTTCCTTCACGATATCGTAGACGCTGGGAGCGGCTGCCCCGGATTAAAATCGTTACGTCACCATATGGGCAGCAAGATGCGGCTGGCAAGAAAGGGCGCAGCAAGCCCTTCGTATCTCAGGGTAAACAGCGCCCCTACAAAGACTCGGGCGGGTTTTGGTGGGGTGGATGGGCTTTAGTTTGGACATTGCAATCCTCCTCAATGGTAGTCAACGATCTCTACCTGATGGGCATCGCCATTGAGCCAGACGAAACAAATGCGCCATTGATCGTTGATGCTGATACTGTGCTGCCCTTCGCGATCTGCTTCAGCGCCGGTTCAACGAAGTGGAACCAAATGAATCCTATTTCACCTTTACTGAATGGATTCGACGGTGAGTTTCAGGCCGATGGCTTTGGTGACGGCTACTAGAGTGGATAGGCGGGGGTTGCCGTGGATGGAGAGCGCGCGGTAAAGGCTTTCGCGTTCGATTCCGGCGGCTTTGGCTACTTTGGCGATGCCTTGGGCTTGGGCCAGGTGGCGCAAGGCGATCAGCAGAACGCGCGGCTCGTCATCATCTTCGAGCGCGGCTTTCAGGTACTCGGCGGCAAAATCCGGGTCTTTTCGAATCCGGCGGATAATGGTTTCGTCGTGTGACGTGCTGGCTTTACGTTTCATGGGTTATGGCCCCAACTCTTTCCATTGTAACCTATAGATCACAGTGCGCCGAACCGCATCATCGAACAGCCCGGACGGCTCGAACCTCCAATTTCTGATCTCCAGAACTTCTGCATTTATTTTCTAATCTGAGCACGTATCATAGTGTATAATGGGGAGGTCCATCTGATGGCTGGGGTGGCTGGGGGGAGACAGTGAGCCGGAACTTCGGCGCGAGGAGGCGAAAAATAGCGCAAAGCTTTGGCGAATTTTTTGACGGAATTAGCGGAAAGCTAATCGCCACGGCGATTTATTAGAATCGAGCCTAACCCCTTTTGCTGGAACGCAAAGTGGGTTTCTAATCGCCTCTATATCATGCGTTTTGGGCGATTAAAATCGACCAAACAAAAAATGCGCAGCGGGCAGGCCGCACGGTTATGTAGGGGCCGGCTTCAGCCGCGCCCAGTTTTATTCGCAACCTTGAAATTTATGAGATGAGGGTTGAGGCAAAACGGGCGCGGCCCCGATCTAATGCATTGGGGTGCAAAAAACGCACAAGCAGCGCCCCTACGAAGGCGGGCGCAGAACAAGAGCGGGCGCGGCTGAAGCCGGCCCCTACAGATGCGGGCGAATCGTGGCGCGGGGGATGTGCCATTTTGGCTTTGGGATTGGCCGGGCCTGGAGAATTTATTTTTTGGCGTTGCGCGGGGGGATTTGTGACACTGGTTGCACTATGAACCTACTTCAGGAAATGGCGGCGCACGATCACGAACAGGTGATCGCGATTCAGAACAATGCCACGGGACTGCGCGGATTTCTGGCGATTCATGACACGACGCTGGGCCCCGCGCTGGGCGGCATTCGCATCCTGCCTTACAAAACGGACGACGAAGCGCTGGCCGATGCGCTGCGGCTTTCGCGCGCGATGACTTACAAAGCGTCGCTGGCGGAATTGCCGTGCGGCGGAGGCAAAGCGGTGTTGATCGCTCATGACGGATTGAAAAGAGCGGCGGCGTTTGAAGCGTTTGGCGTGCTGGTGGAAAGTTTGCGTGGAAGATTTTTTACCGGGCAGGATGTGGGAATCGTGGAGGGCGACCTGGCGGCGGTGGGACGCGCCACCGGTTATGTGGCGTGCGAATCGGGGCCGGAACTGGGAGACATCAGCGAGCACACCGCGATCGGAATTTGGCACGGGATGCGCGCGTGTCTTGATTTTGCGGGATTGCGGCGGGCGCGCGTGGCGATTCAGGGAGCGGGCAGCGTCGGCGTGTGGCTGGGGAAGATTTTGAAACGCGAAGGGATGGAATTACTGGTGGCGGATATTGACTCGGCGCGCGCGGAGAAATTCGCGGCGGAAATCGGCGCGCGCGTTGTGCTGCCTGGTGAAATTTTGCAGGCCGAGTGCGATGTGTTCGCGCCGTGCGCGCTGGGCGGAGTGCTGAATCGCGAAACGATTCCGCGGCTGAAGGCGCGCATCGTTTGCGGCTCGGCAAACAACGTGCTGGCAACGCCCGAAGATGCCGCAGCGCTGGACGCGCGCGGAATTTTATATGCGCCGGATTATCTGGTGAACGCGGGCGGATTGATTCGCGGCGCGGATTTCTTTTTACTGAAGATTCGCGACAGCATGCCCAGCCTGGAACGCATTTACGGCCGCATGACTCGCGTGCTGCGCGCCGCCGCGGAAAAGAAAATTCCTACGGCGCGAGTGGCCGATGAGATGGCCGAAGCGCGCCTGAAAAAAGCGAAAACGTTTCGCGATTTGACCTGGGGCGCGCCGTCACCCTCGCCTTCGGCTACGCGAGCCTGCAAGTGATTGCGGAAATGGCGCGTTGCTGGACGGGCGCGGGCGGAGCAGCGCGCTTTTGAATTGGCGCTCCGGCCGAAGCGCGCTAGAATTGGGCGCTGCGATTGTTCAGCGAATACGAAGCGCCCCGGCCAAAACGTCGGGACGCAAAAAACGCGCCTGTAGCTCAGATGGATAGAGCACTAGCCTCCGAAGCTAGGGGTCGTGGGTTCGAATCCCTCCAGGCGCGCCACTTTTCCCGATTTCATTTGTTTGCGGGTGAACTCAGTTGTTCACGGCCTGGGCCGCCTCACTCGAAACGCTTACCGAGCGCGGCAGTTTCACCAGAAATGTTGTCCCGGAGAGAGTGGTCTCCTCCACGGCGACGGAGCCGCCGTGGTCGCGAATCACTTTGTGCACGATGGCAAGTCCCAAGCCGGTTCCGTTGGATTTTCCGAAACTGACGAAGGGATCAAACAGAGTATTGCGAATGGGCGCGGGCACTCCGGACCCACGATCGATCACGCGAATCTCAAACAGATCGGGCGACGAGCGAATATCGATCTCGATTTCGCTCGGTGTTTGCGCCGAGGCCTCGCACGCATTCAATACAAGATTAAAAAAGGCCCGTTCGATTTTCTGTGGATCGAACATTCCCGTCATTTCTCCCGAGGCGCGCACGGAGATCGGCCTGGTCCGCATTTCCGTGCGGGCTCGCACGGCATCCACCGCGCGGCGGATGGTCTGGTCAATCGCGGCGGGCCGGGGAGAAATGGAGGATTCCTCGCGGGACAATTCCCGGAGCGAATCCAGAAGGTCGGTCATTTGCTCCGAGGCTGTCTTGATTTCGCAATAGACTTCGTCACGATTGAGCTTGAGTTTTTCGGCTTCGTACAGAAATTCCGCGTTGGCCACCACGGCGGCAAGATAATGGCGAAGATCGTGGGAAATGGAACTGGCGGCTCTGCCGAATGCGGCGATGCGCTCGGTGGCAACCCGGCGTTGCTGGGAGGCAAGCAATTCAGCGCGCATTTTGGAAAATGTCTCGCCCAGCTCGGCTACTTCGCTGCTGCCGCGCGGATTGATGGAGTATTTATAATCACCCTTGGCCAGCGCTCGCACGCCGGCCACCAGGTCGTCGAGAGGATGCGTGATCCTGCGCGATACGAAACTGAGAAGCAAACCGGCGAGCACAAATGCCGAAAAACCTAGAATCAAGATGGTGCGGTTGAGCCGCTCGAGAAACGTTTTGGCCGGCTCAAGCGACTTGAGCACATAGCATTTCACGGTGGCCGGCGGGCCGTCATGAATCAGGACCGTGGCGGCCTGGTAGGAATCAGCCCCAAGAAAAATCTCGCGAGGCGCGCTGGCGTTGTCCCAATCCGGACGCATCTGGGATTGCAACTCGGCCTCCTCCCAAGGAGGGAGGGTGGACGCTATGATTTTATCGCTGGTAGCCAGCGCGATCTGACTGCCCGATGGTAGCGCCAGCTCCCCGGCGACCGTGGCATCGATTTGATAGCCGACGGCGATAATGCCAAGCTGCCGTTGGTTATCCGCACTGCCGGCAACGATGGTGTGGAGAAAGACGCGATAGAGTTGGCCGTTGCCATACCACCAGGCTGCGTCGCCGCCTTGTTCGAGGGATTTCTTTAAGTCTGCCTGAGCCAGGCTTGGATCCCATCCGAGCTTGGAGACATGAAAACCGAAAACGCGGCCATCGGGACTGGAAAGTAAAAACAGCTGGCTACCCGCGAGCTTCCAGAAAGGTTCCGAGGCATCCTGAATCGTGAGCGCATGCTGGGTGGCCATCACAGCCTTGAGCGTGGGCAGTTCGGCCATCAGGGCTGCCGTTCGGGAAAGTTGCAATTCGCGCTCGCGCTGGACATTTTCGAAAGCGCGGAGCGAGGCCTCCGTGCTTTGCCGCACTCCGTTGGCAATCTCCGATCGCACGATCTGGCGAACGATCAGGAGAAGCGCCCCCAGCAAAGCGCAGATAATCACCAGGGTGGCAAACAGAAGTTGTGTGCGTAATCGCAGACGCGCCATGAATCTCCTGACAGGCGGTCTTATTTCGCCGGAGTACGATTCGAATCGCCTGGCATGAATTTGTAGCCAGAGCCGTGCATGGTAAGGAAGTAACGCGGGCTTGCGGGATCGGACTCGAGCTTCTGCCTCAAACGAAGCACGTGATTATCCACAGTCCTTGTTGAGGGATAATTCTCATATCCCCAAACCTGATTCAGCAATTCCTCCCTGGAAATAACCCGCGAGGGAAAATTCGCGAAATATTTCAAGAGCTTGAATTCCTGGGCGGTAAAAGTGAGGGAGTTTGATCCGCGCGTGGCCACCATGCTGGTGAAGTCGATCCGGATATCCGCAAAAACGAGGACATCGTGGGGAACTACGGAAGTTTGAGGACTGGGCACGTCGGCTGGCAGGCCGCCGCGGCGCATGGCGCGGCGCACGCGTGCCAACAATTCTTTCGGGCTGAACGGCTTGGTGACGTAATCATCGGCGCCCAGTTCGAGCAGGAGCACTTTGTCTTCCACATCGCTGTTCGCGCTTAGCACAACGACAGGCAAGGAATGGGAGTGGGCTTTGATGGCACGGCAGACTTCCTTTCCAGGCAATCGTGGAAGCTTCAGGTCGAGCACGACGACACTGGGAGTTTGTTTGCGCAGGCATTCGAGGCCCGCGATGCCGTCCGCCGCGATTTGAACATTCAGCCCATCCGACTCGAACAGGCGCTGCAGCGTGCGCTGCATCGGCCGGCTGTCTTCCACCACTAAAACGGTATCCATGCGAATCCTCTGGAGGGGACGGAATCTCTCCGGGTGAGCATTACTCCCACGGTGTGCTTGTATTATACAGCCGCCCGGATGCGGAGACGCCATGGATTAAATTACACGCAGCAGGGTTGAACCGGACGGACAATCAAGGCGATAGGCCTGCAACCATGAAAAGAATCCCGCGTGGCCGCTGATTCGAACTGGCCGGCGCTGTGGGTGCCGACCAATCCCGAGTAAGCGAACCACGCAGGATCCTGTCCGGACATCTGGACATCGTTTGAGCCTTCGATCCACCCAGCCTGATTGCAGCCCGCGCCGAAAAAAAACCGCCCGGCATTGAAGGGCCTTGAGGATGAGCGAATCCGGCTAATGGCATCCGGCCTTAGCGGCGGCGTTCGGCCTCATCCGCTTCTTCTCCGAGTTCGAGCAGGATCTTCGTGAATTCCGGCTTCTGGCCTTTGAAGATGCCCATGTTGATGAAGGCATGAGCAGCCGCGACGGCTCCTGAAATCGGATCACTGGCCGGGCGAATTACCGCGCAGAGCGGCAACTTCTTGTGGATGAATTCGCAGGGCACCGGAAAGATCAGATTGGTCTGGAACAGCGGGTCGTTCATGAGATTGAAATCCGGGAACGTCAATCCACCGAATGTCACCGGAGTCTGGGAACCGGCAAAAGAATACGGAGGCCCCTGGACGGCGTTGCCTGCAAAATCCACCCACTCCAAGAAGTGAGCCACTTCGTCTCCGCCGATGCAGACAACGATTTTGAGGACTTCGAGGCTCGAAGTCTTGCGGCAGAGGGTGGAATAGAGGCTCGAGCCACCTTGTTCGATGGTTCCAAAGTGGAAGGCGGCGGTATTGGCAATCACCTGAATCTGGTTGGGGTCGTTGAAATCGGAATCGGTGAGCGGAATTCCCTGGCGATTCATGATGGTGATCGCTTGGGGAAAAGTGGCGCCGAAATCAGGGTTCGTGGTGCTGCGGTAGCGGATGTACCAACTGGTGTCTACGTTCAGATGCGCGAGCGTGGTGATGCGCCCGATATTTTGCGCTCCGGTGGCCTGGCTGCTGGGTAGCACGCGGAATTTATCGAAGTTAACCGGATCGGCGCCCTTGGATTCCAAGTAAGCATTGATGAAAGCAGCGTGGCTTACTTCGTCCAGAGTATTGCTGCTGATGTATTGCGGACCGTCGCCATCGAGAAATTCAAAAGCTTGCTGGTAGTTATTCTGCGGGCCATCGCTGGCGCCTCCCAGCTCCGCATACTGGATCCACATGTCGGCTTCAATCAGTTCAGCGGCAGCCAGGAATCGCAGAATCGCGATGTCCCCCCTGCTGAGATCCGAATCATCATCGTCGCGGCGATCTGAACCGAAAGCGGCGAGCCCTTCCGTGAGCAGACCGGCGCCAACCGAAGCCGCGCTCGCCACCAATGCTCCCTTTTGCAGGAATGAGCGCCGTGTGGACGGACGCTTCAAGATTTTTTTCTCCTGGTCCATTGTGATTCTCCTTTTGCACCATCAATTTTTTCCAAAAAATTTGAACCAAAATTGCGCTTCATCACGAGAGACCTTGTGGTGGCCACCACTTCAGCAGTCCCGGCAAAAGGGTATTCAAGACGGGGCGAGGCTTTGTCAGAGCGATGTCGAGGAATTGTCAACAGAGCGTAAAATCAGCGGGGAGGCGAGCAGGGCCAAGTTCCTTGTAGGGGTGGGGGAACTGTAAGAACCTTCGTCCGGAGGGAAGCTGCTTATCGGGGTTCAGGGACGAGAGTAATCAGTGCCGGACGGCGGGATATAGTCCAAGCCGTATTTATTCTTGTGAGCGGGAGTGAATTTAGGATTTTCGAGGATGCGGACCGTGCCTAAGTTTCGAGCGGAATCCGAAATCGTTACCAGCCGAGTCAATTCCTTCAGATTCTCCGGTGAACTGCGTTCGTACCAGATATTCATCTGATAGCGACCGTCAGGAATGTTCGGGATGATCACATTTCCAGAGCGATCGGAGAGGCCAAAATAGGGAGTATCAACGGCCACGACGACCGCGCTCATTTCCGAATGAATGTTGCAGAAGAGAAAGCTGACGCCGGGCCGGTCAAATAAGACGGATCGCGTGGTTCCTGCTTCGTAGAGACCGAGATCGAATCGCTTGCCGTCATAGAGTGAAAAAATATTGTGGAAGAAAGGGTCTTTGTTCGGGAATTCGACGCGAGTGCCTACCGGAACGATCAGGACGTGAGGGTCAAAGGTCTTATGCAGCTGCAGCAGCCTGGGCGGTTTTTCGAAGGCTGCGGAGCGGGAGTTGGCAGGATCAAGGGGCACCAGCCACACGGCTACGTTGGAGGCATCTGGAGCCAGCCCGGATTTCGGCTTGGATGCCGCCGCGGGCTCGGCTCGCGCGATGGCGATATTGACCGTGGCGGGCTTTACCTGCGCGCGGGCCGCCATCCAATTGGCGCAGGCGGCGCAGAAGAGGAGCGCGCCCAAGAGTTCAAAGAATCGCTTCATCGTGTGCCACGCATCAAAAGATATAACCTAGACTAACCCCGGTCTGATTGGCAATGTTTGCGCCGCTATCCAGCGTGTAGGTTTGCAGCCTGCGATATTCCACGGAAAACAATACATCCGAGCGCATTCGATAAATAAAATTCACAAATGGATTCAGATTGCGGGAAAGCAAAGAGCCATAATACTGGGCGCTTGCCGGGAAGGATCTTAGTTCGGCGGCAAAGGGGTTATCTTGGCCGTAGGCAAGGTTGACTTCGAAATTGGTTTTCGGCTTGTATTTCAATTGCAGCCAGCCTCCCATCGAATCGAGGCCGTGGATTGCCGTGTGGGGATTGTAGACCGGCCCCGAAAGCAGGATGCCTTGGCCAATTCCGCCGCTTAATCCCCCGGCGCTTCTGCCGCGATAGAATTCGCCGGTGAGATCGAAGGAGTTTCCTAACGGGATGGTGACGTCGGAGGAGCCGACCCAGCCGTCCACGGTCCGATCGAATCCCCAATTTTGGCGCCCGTAATAGCCGCCAAATCCAATCGTCAAATTCCTGCCAAACGCGTGGCGAGTCCAGGCAATGCGGGTGGCGTAAGCCGGCTGTCCGGACTGCTCGCCCACTGTCGGGTCCCGGTATCCTTCATCGGGGACATCTCCAGTGAGCGAATCCAGAATGCCCGCCTGAAAGAGCAGGCTGGAAGAGGGGGAGAGGCTGACGCGATGCTCGATCCGGATTTGGGGAGTCCAGCTCCACAAATTGCCGGAATAGGACAAGGCAGGAATCGCGAGGGAAGCCAGAGAAGTGGGGGCGAGCGGGGCAAAAAAAAGAGAGTCCTGGCCGGCGACCAGCGAGGTGTTTTCCCAATCCAAGCGGATCGTGCCGGTGCGCAGGCGCATGACGGCAAACGCCGTGCCGTTCGGGGTGAGCGGAAAACCTCCGGCAAAATCAAACCTCACATTCGCGCTGGTGCGCGCGCCGGCGATATCCGGACCGAAAGCCTCAATGCCGATTTGCGATTGCCGGAGCGAGGCTGAAAAAGCGCCAGGCGATCCATTCGCTTCCATGGGAGTGGCAATTTGCGGAAAATCCAAATTGTCAACCGAGCCACGAGTTACCTGGGCGTTGAGAAGCACGATTCCGGAGAGGCGAACGCGGTACTTCGACCCGCTCTCGACCTTGGTTTGACTTTGTTCGATGATCTTGTCGTTCATCAGGTTTTGGTCATCTTCCACTTTGGAGACTCGTTCTTCCAAGGAGATGCCCGGAACTTGAGCAATTGCCGGAGAAGGCGTGGCCGGGGACGACGAAGACATTTGCGATACCGGGGCGGCCGTTACTTGGTATCCGGCGGTTCGCAGGGCCAGTTGTTCTTTTGTTCGATTCAACTCGGCGCGAAGGGCTTGAGCTTCCTGCAAGGACCGTTGCTGAGCGGAGCGCAACTCTCCCACTTGCGAATTCAGCGCCTGAACCTGGGACTGGAGCGAACGCAATGAGGCTGCCAGAGATTTCAGGTCCGGGGTCGTCTCCTTCGAGGATGGGCCCGGAGAGCTTTGGGCGCGTGCCAGCGAGGAGGAGAGAAACAGGAAACTGGCAGCCACAAGCAATTTGAATTGGAATTTCCAGCGCCGGTTGTGTTGCATGGCGACCTCCTTGACGATGCGTGCGGCGTGCCCACCCCGAACGTGCTACGAAATCGGACTTTCGCGTTGTTCTTGGAGAACTGACAGCTTGCAACCCGCCGGTGCTGTTCGAACGTCAGCGGGTTGCCGCAGAATTCCATGGGCCTACAGACGAAACAGGAAATAGAACGTGAGATAGCATTTAGACGCTGGTAACAGAGTGCACCAAGTAATCGCATTTTGTCGATGCTGAGGCCAGCGGCGCGAGTGCTGAAAAATTGCCGCCTCGCCGAAGCCGGCAAAAGCTAAGATATTCGGCAGGATTGGATGCTGAACTTGCCGCGGGGATTCGCCGCAAACGCGCACGCGCATGATCCGCGGACTTAAACCTGGCTAGATAAGTTCCGAAAATTCAGGAGGGATAAGCAACGGCT
Source organism: uncultured Acidobacteriota bacterium (assembly GCA_963756355.1). Lineage (GTDB taxonomy): Bacteria > Acidobacteriota > Terriglobia > Acidiferrales > UBA7541 > JBGPTK01. The sequence goes on from CAVWOD010000011.1 coordinate 166,951, forward strand.
GTGGATAGCAAGAGCCGGAGGTGAGCGGCACGGCGTGGGCGCCGCTCACCGGCGAGGTCCGCAAACGGGTTGGCAGCAGCGCGCACGAAATATCGCCAGCCGGCGGCCCGATGCTATTGCTGGCCGCCGACGGGGGCGACGGAGCCGATGACGTCTCCTGAAACAACCAGTTCGACGCGGCGATTTTGTTGACGCCCCGCCGAAGTTTCATTGGATGCGACCGGCATGGTCTTTCCAAATCCATGGGCGGATATGGCGCCGCTTGAGAGTCCCTGGGATACCAGGTATTCGCGAACGGCATTGGCCCGTTGCTCGGAGAGCTTTTGATTGTACTCATCGCCGCCGACGCTATCGGTGTGGCCTTCGACTTGAAGCTGCAAACCCGGGTGCGCCAGTATGATTCCGGAAATTTTCGAGAGTTTTTCTCTGGCGCCGGGCTTCAGAGTATATTTGCCGGTATCGAAAAGCACATCGGACATGTTTACGATCAAGCCGCGAGCCGTTTCTCGGGTTTCCAAAATCAGGTTCAACTGCGCTCGAAGCTGTTCACGCAGTTGGGCCTTCTCTTGTTCAGCCTGCGCGGCGGCCTGCAAAGCGGCCTGGCGGGCTTTTTCGGTCTCGGCTTGCGCAGCCAGTTGCTGTGATTGAGCTTCGGCGCTGGCCGCTTCCGCCCTTCTCCGAGCGTCGTCAGCTTCCGCCTTGGCGCGTTCTGCGGCGGCGCGGTCGGCGTCCGCCTGGGAGGCCTGTGCCCGCGCGTCCGCTTCGCGTTGAGCCGCGGCCGCCTGCTCACTCGCCAACTGTTCATCTAGTATTTTGCGAACGGTAATTAGCCGGGCATCTTCCGCATTTTGGGCCGCGTCGCGGGAGTTCTGCGCCACGGTTTTCTTCCCAATTTTCCCTGTCAATTCTTCCTCGGCATTTTGCAGGCCGATTTCGGCTTTCTGGAGAGTCTCTGGCGCGTACTGTTCCGCGCCGGTCCATCGGGCGATGCGGATGGCGTTGCGAGCTTCGTAAAGTTCCAGAGGAGTCTTTCGATCCAGAACGATGGGGACGAGTTCCGAGGAATTGACGTTCAAAACGTATTGGCCGCGTTGGAGCAATTCATACTTGGCCTCGATCTGTTCGATGGTTCCTTGGGTATCGTCGCGTACAAAGTTTTCCATCACCACGACGTCGCTGGGCTGGGTGACGGCGAAATAGGGTTCCGCAGTGATAATGAGTCCAAAGGTTTGCAGGTCGGTGGTGACATTCAATTTGCTGTCATCTCCGTTCAACAACACTTCACCTAAATTTTTCGGCCGGCCTTCCGGCGTGATGGCCCACAGAACGTAGGTAAGATATTCCGGACCAAACTGCGTGGCCGGTGACATTTTGTCCATCCGCGCATCGATTTCGATTCGGCCCTGCTTGCTATTGACGGTCGCGACGCCTTTCGCCTGGGGCATCAACGCGGTGCCGCGGAAATCGACTTTGGTCGATCCGCTGCGATGGCGGTAGTTGATGGCCTTGGTGGTGCGGCCGACGACCGTGACTCTGTAGATCGGGACGGAGCCCGAGCGGTCGACCTGAACCTGACCGGGCGGAACCGTCTGAGGAGATTGAGCCCACGCGGTGACGGGGAAAACCGCGACGGCCAGAACGGCAAGCATGCGGAGTAATTTCATATTATTGATCCTCTCTTTTGTTGTTGGCTCTCTCAAATTCTCTCGTGCATTCCGATGGAACTCGCCTGGCTGAAGCGCTCTGCGCGGAATTACCGCTAGGGCTTGGCGGCGAGCCGGTTGCAGTCCCGGACGCGCGCCCAGATTGATCGGCCTCGGAAGGAACTACGCTTCCCCGCGAGGCCCGCGGGCAGCGTCCGAATTAGTCAGTGTGATCATAGGGATCTTCGGCAAGCGATTGAATACGGGTTTCCCTTCAGATTCAGGAGAAAGATCGCCTATGCGGCTGGTTTCCCGGCATTGGCGCGGATGGTTGGTGATACGATGACCAACGTGCGCCGCCTTTTTTTCAGTGTTGCGAGGACGCTGATTTTTTGGCGCAGCGAGGCGGCTGGGGAGGGAAAGTTGAAGTCTTCCAAAAATCGCGAAACAGGTTCCGGCCGGCCGGTTGCCGGTCTCATTCTTATTCTGGTGGTGATCGGAGGGCTCTACTATCTTTACACTCGAAACGCTTCCTTTCAAAACGCATTTCACTCGATGAAAGAGTCGACGGAAGATGCGACGACAACTTCACGGGTGCGAACAGCACTGCTGTTATCGAAGCAAGTCTCTCCCTTTGGAATTAAGGTACAAACCAGCAAGGGAGAAGTGACCTTGCAGGGCCAAGTGCCTTCAGAGGAATTGAAAGGAATGGCGGGAGCGATTGCTCAGGACACGTCGGGCGTGAAGCAGGTGCGCAACAACCTGGACGTGAACCCTTCGGCCGAGCGCAATCCCGACGAAGCCCGCCTGGCGGAACGCGTTGCCGATCTGGAATTAAAAACGATGGTCAGCGATGCGCTCTCTAAAAACACGGAAGTGGGAGACAAACACATCGAGGCCGAAGTGAAGAACCGCATGGTCACGCTGAGCGGAACGGTGGATACCGCAAGCCAGAAACATGCAGCGGAACAGACGGCCTGGCAAGTACCCGGCGTGCAAGGCGTGCAGGACAATGTGAACGCCACGAATGCGGATGCCACCCCGGAAAGCGCCGACGTGAAACTTGCGCATCGCGTGGAATTCGAATTGTATTCGACAAAAGCAATTTCATTGAAGGCCATGCAGATCCACGCTGAGAACGGAACGGTGACACTGAGCGGAAACGTTGGCTCGCGAGCGGAAAAACTGCTGGCGGAAAGAGTGACGCAATCGGTGGAGGGGGTGCGAAAGGTAGTGGATAGCCTGGTAGCGCCGGAGGGAATGCAGCCTGAATGATGGCGCAGATTTCTTCGTATCAGAGAGGGACCTGATAGCGCAGGACGGATCATCGTCGATGCGGGATCTCCGAGGGTTGAACCGCGATTAACCGCCCGCCTGAACTTTCGCTTGGGGCTTTCTTTTTTCCCGTTGATACGCCTGGCCGCGCTCATATCCGTAGCGGAATGCCTGTTTGTCATAGATATGAGGATGGAGAGCGCGAAGCTGAGAGAGGCATTGCTCGTAAGGCTTATTGCGATTTTCGGGACGCAGGGCGCATTCGAAGCCGCGACGATAATCTGCTTCATCCTCTTCAAAGTGGCCTTGGGACGCGGCGTAATGCTCTTTTTCAACATCGCGCAGCCCGACCCACCACATTTCGCGAGCTCGGTCGACGCTCTCCGCACCGGCGCGGTCGAGAGCGGCGCGAGCCGCTTCCTTGCGGGATGCATCGTCTACAAATGCAATGACAACAGTTCGTCCCTGGCGTAACGCGTCTTCGTAGACAAAAAGCTCGTCCGCTGGAAGTCCTTCCGAAGCCGCCGAATCAATCGCGGCGCCGGCCACTCCGCCTCCCACCGCACCGAGCGCACCCAGAATAGCTCCGCTGACCAAGCCGATAGCAATGATAGGCCCTACGCCAGGAATGAACGCGCTGATCAAGCCGCCAGCAAGTTCATATCCACCCGCTAATCCTACCGCTCCGCCGATGGCCGCGCCGAGGGCTTTGCCGATTCCCGGTTGTTCAGTATCCGAAGTAGGAACGGACTGAACTTCCTTCTCGGTAGCATGGGGAGTCAGGATGCTGATCTTGTCCGGAGGGATGCTGGCCGAATGAAGTTCCGCAACACCGCGTTCTGCTTCGACCCGCGACTTGAAGACCCCTGCGATTGCTTCCATAAGGCGCTCCTTTGAATACTGGAACTAACCGCACACTGAATAGTTAAGATTCATTTGACGGGGAGAAGGTTTCGAGAAGCTTTACGGCTTGAGGAGACGACCGCCCAGCAGGCCGCCGAATCATGAAACGTACATCCACAAACGCTGACAATGGAGATTCCAGGCGTATAATGACCTGCCGGAGCGGGGGGCATTTCGCACAACCAGCAGTTGTCGCGGCTTCCGCGAGGTGTGTAAGAAAATCGTCTGAGGCGAATCGGAGCGTCCACAAGCGGGCAAGGCTCACCAATTCATTGTTCCGTATGCCGGAGGGTTTACGATGAGCAGGATTCTGATGACCACGGTGCACCGGGACCTCGGGCTTTACGATTACTATCGCGAAAATGCGCCGGATAATTTCCGCTGGCGTTTCCAGATGCCGCGAGAAATTTCTTTTGGCTTGCGGTTCCTCCGCCAAAACCTTCCTGAAATAGAAATCCTGGAGTATCCAACGCGGGCGCAATATCAAAAGACCTTGCAAAAGGGCTGGGACGCGGTTGGCTTCTCTTTCTACCTAGAGGAGAGCAACAAAATTATCGAGATGGCGGAAGATGCCCGCCGCGCCGGCGTGAAGCAACTGTGGGCTGGCAATTACGGCGCTCTTACACCGGCAATCCAAGCGAACTTCGACCACGTGTTTAAGGGTTACAGCGAACAAGCTGTAGCTGAATATCTGGGGAAGAAAATCGAATCGGTGCAACACCCGCCATTGGTCACGCGGTTCCGGCTTCCCGGAGGCTGGCCATTGGCCGTCGGAGTGCTCTTCACAACTCGGGGCTGCAGCTTTACGTGCACTTTTTGCCAGACCACCGCATTTGCGCCTCGCCCTGTCGCAATTCCGCTCGAATCGATTGAGCGCGCCATCCGCTTCTATGTGGAGCACGGAGTACACTACGTTTTGATTCTGGATGAAAACTTCGGAAACATTCCGTCGCACTCGGATGCGGTGATCGAATTATTGGCGCGTTATCGAGTCCACTGGCTGGTGCAGTCTCGCGTGGATCTTTTCTTGCGCAATTTCGATAAATGGATCGATATGGGATTGGAAGGCGCGCTGTTTGGAATCGAAAGCTTCCACCAGGAAGTGCTGAAGCAGATTCACAAAGGAGAGAAAGTGGAAGCGGTGATGGATTTGGCATCGCGGCTGAACCGCGCGGGAAAATATGCGCACGGATATTACATCATCGGGTTTCCATCCGAATCGCCCGAATCGATCGGCGAAGATTTGAAGACGCTGGCTTCCATGGAACTCGACGTCACGCAAATTACGATTGTGACGCCGCATCCTTGCACGCAGTTATGGGGTGAGCTGGATAAGGACTATGGAATCTTCGAGACCGATTGGTCGAAATTCGACACGAAACACCTGGTTTGGCGGCATCCCAAATGTCCGCCGGGGTCCTTGGAGGCGCTGCTCCGCCAGGGATTTCAATTGTGCTATGGCAAGGATTGGTTGCGGCGCACGGGGCGAAAATTTATCAAGAGCCGGGCGCGCAACGGCGAACTCAGCAACCTGCTGCTGAGCCCGCTGCATGCCCGCTGGGCGACACCGCAGCGCCTTCCTTATCTGGCGCCCGCCTGAATGCGGGCCAATTGAGTTCCATGAAAAGCATCATCCTTTGCGCGGATGGCACGTGGAATACCCCCCACGGCGATGCCCCGTCGAAACCTGACACCAATGTGCGAAAGCTTTACTGCGCTCTAACGAATGTTCCCTCGCAGCTGAAATATTACGATAGCGGCGTCGGGACGGACGGGACTCCGCTGGATCACTTGTCGGGCGGTGCGATGGGCGAGGGGCTTTTTCAGAAGGTGCAGGATTGCTACCAGTTTTTGTCTTACGTATACGATCCGGGCGACCGAATATATATCTTCGGTTTCAGCCGCGGCGCTTACACCGCTAGAAGCACAGCTGGGATGATCGCTGGGTTTGGCGTCCCGAATATTAATCTCGACAATATGACGGTTCGGCGGATTTTCGAAGGGTACCGGGAACCGGATGCGGCAAAAAAGGCCGCGCTCAAGGCATCGTTGAAATCCGCGTATGCAATGCAGGACGTAAACATCGTGATGGTGGGCGTTTGGGATACGGTTGGGTCCCTTGGAATTCCCGGGATATTTTTCAATTTATTCAACCAGAAAAAATTCGGTTTTCTCGATACCGCGCTCCACGCGCTGGTGCAGCATGCCTATCACGCGGTGAGCATTGACGAGCGCCGGGCGCAGTTCAAGCCCACTCTGTGGACGAATCCAGATGGAAGTTTCCGGCCGAACGATGCACAGGTGGAGCAAGTGTGGTTTCCCGGAGTTCACTCCGACGTGGGAGGGGGATATTCGGGATGCCAACTATCAGAAATCACGTTGAGCTGGATGATGCATAAAGCGAAGGAGAACGGCCTGCTTTTTTCCGCGGAAGATGAGGCGCAATATCTTTCGGTGCCCCTCGCAAATGCAGTTGGAGAAGCGCACGACGAATGGAAAATTATTCCCTGGGGAATCCCGGAGCATCGTTCGGTTCCTGCGGCAGCAACCATGTCGAACAGCGTACAAATGAGGCTCGACGGAATGGCGGATTACGGGCCGGAAAACATCAACCTGAATGGAAGGCAGTTATCCGGTTATCCGATTGCCCACGTGTTGCCTTATAAGATTCCCTAGCAGGTGGCGCCGGTAAACCGTGATTGGGATGTTTCCCGGCTTTATTGTTTCCTGAACAATCAGGGCGGAATCTTGACCCGCGGTAATGCGGGTGTTAGATTTTTTGTTTCTGCGCGAGAAACCACGGGGGCATCGCCCTGAGCAGTCCTGAAAAGAAACGTTTTCTAGCTGATCCGAGCCGCCGCAAATTTCTTCTGCAATATTGCCAAGGTGCTTCGCTGGCCTTCCTTCCGGCAAGCATCGGCTTTCCCCCATTCGGCATTTCCCTTTGCAACGAAACGCTCCCCGTGTCGAGCGAATTTCACGTGCATCCGCAATATCGAACGCAAAGAAATCTAGATGCGGTTCTGCGAAAAGTTCAGGCAGGTCTCGACAACTTCATCACGGAGAAATATCAGGATCAAGTTGCCGCCGTATTGAGGGAATGGAGTACGCAACTTCTGGAGTCTCCACAGAAAACGGCGGCATTCGAAAGGGTGATGAGCGCGAATTTTTCCGGCACCTCCGCGAAAAACATTACGTCGCAGCCGTTGCGAGCGACGCCGGCGCTGACAATCTGGAGGATAGAATTCGCCCGGGATGCATTTCTTGGCCGCGAGAGCTTTTTGGGAGAGTGGCGCCGCTCCCTCGAGTCCTTTTCCACGCTATTCACCGCCGAATTTCAGGTGACGAGCATTCGTGCCGGATCGGCACGAGTTTCGTTAGCCGGAATCCCGGATTTACTTGAAACCAGCGTCCGGTTTGAGATGGCCGGCACGGGAACGGATTTTTACCGCGAGCAGCGGGCAGGCAACTGGGAACTCGAATGGGAAAGACTATCCACAGGTGAATTCCGTCTTCGCAAGTGGCGGATGCTCGGCGAAGTGCGTAGCCGCTCGTCTGCTCCGGTATTCGTCGATGCTGCTTCGCAATCCTTCGGCGGCAACCCCTCCTATGCTTCGCAATTGCTTCACGGGACGGATTATTGGCGAACAGTGCTTGACGGCGCTTGCGGGATCGATATCTACGGGCACAACGGCGTATCGGTTGGTGATATCGACGGAGACGGGTTTGACGATCTTTACGTTTGCCAGCCTGCCGGGCTTCCCAATCGCCTCTTTCGAAATCGCGGAGACGGAACATTTGAAGACATCACCGCATCCTCGGGGCTCGGGATTCTTGAAAATACGTCTTGCGCGCTTTTTGCCGATGTTGACAACGACGGCCGGCAAGACTTGATCGTGGTGCGGGCGGAAGGGCCGCTGCTTTTTCTGAACGAAGGCGCGGGAAAATTTCGTTTGAGGCGCGATGCGTTCCAGTTTGCCAATTCTCCGAAGGGCACGTTCACGGGAGCCGCTATCGCCGATTATGACCGCGACGGCTGGCTGGATATTTATTTCTGCTTGTACGTTTATTACCAGGGCGCCGACCAATACCGTTATCCATCGCCTTATTTCGACGCGGAGAATGGCCCGCCAAACTTTTTGATGCGCAACCATCGAGACGGAAGCTTTCGTGACGTCACGCGCGAATCGGGGCTGGATCGGAACAACACTCGCTTCAGTTTTTGTTGCGGATGGGGCGATCACAATGGCGATCAATGGCCAGACCTTTATGTGGTGAATGATTTCGGCCGCAAAAACCTCTATCGCAACAACGGTGACGGAACCTTTACCGACATTGCCCGAGAAGCCGGCGTGGATGACGTTGGAGCAGGCATGGGGGTTTGCTGGCTGGATTACGACAATGACGGAAAACAGGATCTCTACGTGGCGGATATGTGGACTGCCGCGGGGCTGCGCATTTCGATGCAGCCGGAATTTCAGAAGAATGCGAGTGAAAAAACGCGGGCGTTCTACCGCAAGCACGCCATGGGCAATTCGCTGTTCGATAATCGTGGCGCCGCCGGCTTTGAGGATAGCAGTTCGCGATCCGGGGCGGCGATGGGGCGCTGGTCGTGGTCGAGCGACGCCTGGGATTTCGATCACGATGGATTCCCCGATCTCTACATCGCCAACGGAATGATTTCCGGAACTTCGCGGGAGGATTTGAACAGTTTTTTTTGGCGGCAAGTGGTGGCGAATTCTCCGGAAAAGTCGGAGCCGAACGATCACTACGAACAGGGGTGGAATGCGATCAACGAACTGATTCGTTCCGACGGCACCTGGAGCGGCTTCGAGCGGAACGTGTTTTACCTGAACAACCGCGATGGAACATTTTCCGATGTCTCGGCGGTGGCTGGCCTCGATTTCATCGAAGACAGCCGGACATTCGCTCTGGCCGATTTCGATCACGATGGCAGGCTGGAAGTGATTCTGAAGAACCGCAACGGCCCGCAGTTGCGAATTTTGAAGAACGTAATGGCGGAGATCCCGCCTGCCATCGCTTTCCGCCTGACCGGCAAAAAAAGCAATCGCGATGCGATTGGAGCAGCGGTGACTGTGGAATCCGAAACCGGCCGTCAAACGCGGCTGCTGCAAGCCGGATCAGGATTTCTGGCCCAGCACAGCAAAGAATTGTTTTTCGGTTTGGGAGGGACGAAAACGCCGGTGAACGCGACGATTCGCTGGCCCAGCGGATTGCTGCAACAACTTCGCGAGCTTCCCCTGAATCACCGAATTTGGGTTGAGGAGGGATCGCAGCCTTCGCGCATGGAACCTTTTAAGATTCCGCCGCCGTCGCGTGCGGGCGCAGCGCCGATTCTGGTGCAGGAAGATCAACCGCTTCCCGTCATGGCCGAAACCTGGTTGCTCGCACCGCTGGCGGCGCCAGATTTTTCACTTCCCGATTTAAACGGCCGGGCGGCGACGCTTTCGGAGCGGCTCGGCAAGCCTCTGCTGCTCTATTTTTGGTCGGCAGAATCGCCCGATTGTCAAAGAGACCTGGCTGAATTCGAGCAATCTTATGCGCGGTGGGCGGGCCAGGGCCTGCAATTGCTCGCTGCAAATGTTGACGAGTCTCCTCGGACCGGCGAGGGGGATCCCCTGGCGCTTTACCACCATCTGCCTTTCCCGATCTTGCGCGCTTCCACGGATATCATCGCCATTTACAACATTCTCTTTCGTACCATTTTTGATCGCCATCGCGATTTGAGCCTTCCTACATCGTTCTTGATGGATGAGGGTGGAGCAATCGTGAAGATTTACCAGGGAGCGGTTCCCGCCGGCCATTTCGAAGAAGACTTCCGCAACATTCCGCGGACCGCGGCGGAGCGGCTAACCAAAGCGCTTCCCTTCCCAGGGGTGATTGAAAGCTCCGAGTTCAGGCGTAACTATCTTTCCTACGGTTCCGTTTTCTTCGAGCGTGGCTATCCGGAACAAGCGAAAGTGTTCTTTCAACTGGCTCTTCGAGACGAACCCTCAAGCGCAGAGGCCCTTTACGGCATCGGAAGCGTCTACCTGCAGCAACAGAAGCTCCGGGAAGCGCGCGAAAACTTTGAGCGCGCGATTCAGCTTCATGCCAACTATCCCGGCACTCTGCCAAGAGCCTGGAACAATCTAGGGATTCTGTCCGCGCGCGAAGGGCACGACCGATGAGGCCATCCAAAATTTTCAGCGAGCGCTCCAGATCGATCCAGGGTTCGTGATTGCGCTGGACAATCTTGGCAATGCGTATCGCCAGGGAAAGCGATGGAAGGACGCCGAAGACACGCTACGACGAGTTGTGGAGATGAGTCCAGACGATCCTGAGGCGAACTACGGACTCGGCATGGTGTACGCGCAACTCAACGATACGGAGCGTGCCTACGAATATCTGCATAAAGCATTGGCTGCTCGGCCTGTTTATCCCGAGGCCTTGAATAATCTGGGAGTTCTTTATTTGCGGACGAAGCGGCCGGAGAATGCGGTCAAGAGTTTTGAGGAATGCATTCGCGTTGCGCCGGACTTCGACCAGGCTTACCTGAATCTCTCGAGGGTGTACGCGATCGAAGGCGAAAACCAAAAAGCGCGCGCGATTCTTATGGAACTTCTCAAACGGCATCCGGGCCATGCGCAAGCCGAAAAGGAATTGGCGCAGCTTCCGCAATAGATGAAGGACGGCTTTCCAGCTTGCGGAAGAACCCGATTGGCAAAGAGTCTGGAAATGGCTCGTGGTGAGTCGCGATTTATTCCATGAAGCTCAGAACAAAGAGAGATTCTTCGCCCGCTTGAGGCGGGCTCAGAATGAAAATATGAAAGCGCGACTCCTGCCTACAGCGTTACGCTGTCGGTGGGAAAACCGAAAGGAAAGGAGTCGCGCATGAGCGAGTATATCGCGTTTGATTCGCACAAGCGGTACACCTGGGTGGACCGGCAAGACCCCTCGACCGGGAAAAGCACCGGTTACCGGTTGGAGCATTCGCCGGGAGCGGTGCGAGAGTATTTGAACGGATGCGAACCCGGGACGGCGGTGGCCGTGGAAGCCACCGGGAACTGGTATTGGATTATTGACGAGATCGAGCAAGCCGGTTTGCAGCCGCAGTTGGTGCATCCGCGCAAGGCCAAGCTGATGATGGGGCAGATCAACAAGACCGACAAGCTGGATGCGCAAGGGTTGAATCGCTTGCAGCGCAACGGCACACTGCCCACGGTGTGGATTCCGCCCGGGCCGCTGCGCGATTTGCGGGAACTGACGCGCACGCGGTTGGTGCTGGTGGCGCAGCGCACGCGGCTGAAGAATCGTCTGACGGCAACCCTGGCCAAGTATGGAGCGCCGCCGAGCGCATGCAGTGATGCGTACGGGAAGAAAGGAAGAGTGGACCTGGAGAAACGGCTGGAGTTGTTGCCGGAGCAGGCGCGTTGGGTGAGCCAGCAACTGCTCTTGCAGTTGGATTTTGTGGGCCACCAGGTGCGGCAACTGGAAGAGCGGCTGGGGCAGTTGGTAGAAGTCACGCCGGAGATGCAGTGGCTGTTGACCCTGCCGGGAGTGGGAGTGATTTTGGCGGCGACGATCGCATTGGAGATCGGAGAGGTGCAGCGATTTCCCGACGCGCCGCACCTGGCCAGCTACTCGGGAACGACGCCGCGGGTGCATGCCAGCGGAGGGAAAATACGTTACGGAGCGTTGCGTGCCGACGTGAATCGATATTTGAAATGGGCCTTTGCGGAAGCGGCCAATTCGGTGGCGGTGAATCATGTCCGATGTCCGGACCGGCACGTCAGCCAGTTGTACGGCCGGCTGCGAGTGCGGAAGGGACATGCCAAAGCGATAGGAGCGGTGGCGCGGCATCTGGCCGAGGCGGCGTTCCACGTGCTGCAGCGCAAAGAAATGTATCGAGATCCAGAGTTGGGTCGAGGTCGGACCAGCAAGGTGTAAGCGCGACGATGTCATGATCCCCTTCCCGGGGATCGCAGAATGAATGCGACACACCTTGCGAATAACTCCATGCCCCTTCGAGGGCGAAGAGATGACTGGGTACGACCCGTTCCGCTGGATCGTTGTCCGTTGACAAAAGCGCTTTCAGAGATGACAGCATTGAGGCATTTTTCCGCAAACGGTTTCGCCGATTGCGCGCGGCGGGTTCCACGTCTAAGATAAATTGCGAACCGGCCCGCGCAGGCGTCCCAACTGTGCCCTGATGCCGGTCGAATGGTGTTCCCGCATGAGCGCTCGTTCCGCCAGATTGTTCCGGCTTATAAGCTCGTTCGTGATTGCGCTCGTGCTCGCCACCCCACCGGCGATCGCGCAAACTGAGAACAAGCCAGGCCCGGCTGGGCTTGAAGGAACTGTTCGCGATACGCAACATCATTCACTGGCTGGCGCGACTGTTTCGTTACAAAGCACCGCAGGCGGGCAGCCGCTTGTGGCGCAGACGGACTCGAAGGGCCGCTATCGATTCAATGCAATCCGCAGCGGGACTTACGATCTGCGAGCAACGATGCCCGGCTACCGCGAGACCAACAAGCCTGGCCAAATCCTGAGCGAAAATCGGAATGCGGCAGTCGATCTGGTGCTGGAAAAAGATGCCGCCGGGCAAACGGAAAAATCCGCAGAGCAACTGAGTCTGGAATATTCCGACCAGCCGCAATTTACGGTTGCGGGCGTGACCGATCCCACGAATCTGGGTGGACATGGTTCGGATGTGCTGGTGCGCACCAAAGAAGAACTGGCGAAGGAAACCGCGTCGTTGAATCGCAGCGCGCCGGAAAGCACGAAGGCCGGTGCGAGCGGCCCGGCCGACGCTGAAAAAAATATCCGAGCACTGCTGGCCCGTGAAGACCGCGCCAATCTTCATGAATCGCTCGCAGACATCGAGGAGCGCGAGGGGCGTCCACTGGAGGCCGTTCGGGAATACCAGAAAGCCGCCGAAATGGAACCCAGCGAGGCGTATCTATTCTCATGGGGAGCTGAACTGCTGCTGCATCGCGCACCGGAACCCGCGGCGGAAGTGTTCGCGAAGGGGCGCCGGCTGTTTCCACAATCCGCCCAAATGCTGGAAGGCCTGGGAGTGGCTGCCTATGCTCGCGGTTCAAACGAAGAAGCGGTGGAACTGCTTTTGAGCGCATGCGACCTTAATCCTTCCGATCCGAACTCCTATTCGCTCCTTGCCAAAATTCAGGATTCGGAAAAACTGGCGATCCCGGGATGGGCGGAACGATTGGAGCGGTTCGTCAGCCTTCAGCCGGAAAATGCTCCCGCTCTCTACTATTACGCGGTGGCGCTGAGCAAGGAGAACAGGATGTCCGGGAATTTTGAACAGGTTGAGCGGCTGCTCCAGAAGGCTATCGAGCTCGATCCCCACCTGGGCGGCGCTTATTTGCAATTGGGAATTCTCTATTCCGAGCGGAAGGATTTGCCGAAGGCGATCGATGCTTATCAAAAGGCGATCGAAAACACGCCGCTCCCTGCGGAAGCTCATTTTCGACTGGCGGAAGCTTACCGGCAAAGCGGGGAAAAATTGAAAGCGCGCCAGGAAATCGATATTTACGAACAGATTTCGAAGCAGAAGACGGAACAGGCCGATCGCGACCGGCATGAGATTCCGGAGTTTGTCTATAAACTAAAGGGCCAGACCACGCCTTCGCAGACGCCTGCTTCCGTTCCGCACTGAACATCTAATCGGGGTCATCATCGACAGGATTTGACTGTCTCCTGCTGGTTATTGATGCGCGGGGTCCCTCACATCGTTCGGGATGACATCGAGTGGGCGCGCCTCCGAGTCCCTTGTTCTAAAAGCAATTGTGATTTTGGCGCACCAAAAAAAAGACCGGCCCACCGATGGTGCGGTGGGCCGGCCGATGCAATGCACAAAGAGTCGAGCTCCGTTGATGAACTAGAAATTAAGCTTTAGGCCGAACTGAATCACGCGCGGGTTGTTCACCGTTGAGGTGATCGAGCCGAAATTTGACGTGTTGATGTCGGCATACCCGGTCGATCCCGTATTCGGGAGTCCAAATTGCGCGTGGTTGAATAGATTGAAAAATTCCGCGCGGAAATTCAAGCCAACGCCTTCCCACGGCAGCATGAACTGCTTGATTGCCGAAAAATCCGTATTCACAAAGTCCGGACCGGAAAGCGGAGTACGGGATGCGTTTCCGAGTTGGCCCGCGGGCGGAACCACAAACGCGCAGGGGTTGAACCAATTGGTGAGCGTGTGGACCTTGGAAGGCGCCGCGCAGCCCGGATTGGCGGAAACCGCGCCAGCTTGATTCGGATCGCTGACCTGGTTAGGACGGCTCAGGCTGTTTCCATTGTTCTCGAAGTTCACGCCGGATTGGTTGAAGCTATTGACGACGAAGACCGGAAATCCGGAGGAAATGTGCTCGATCACCGTCAACTGCCAGTTGCCCAGAATGGCGTTCTCCGCAGCGTTCCAATTGCTGCCGAAGCGTTTGTTTTTGCCGAAGGGCAAATCGTAAATCAAGCTGGCCGTGAAATTATTGTTCAGATTGATTTGCGAAAGCGCCCAATCCAGTTTCGACCAGTTCGGCACGGGATAGTAAGGAGCTCCGATTGAGCTGCCCAAACCGTCGGTGAAGCCGTTGTCGTAAGTTCTGGAATAGGTATAGCCGATCAGGGCGTAGAGTCCGTGACGGGAGTTGCGTGTTTCAGCCTTCACCTGCAGACCGTTGTAGTGAGCGACACCCTGGTCGCTGATATTGGCAATCGTCGAGAAGGGAAAAGCCGGATAGGGAATGGGAAGAGCCTTGCCACCCGCGGCGCAACCGAGAGTGTAGCCCGGCGTAACTCCGCAAGCGGAGGGAGTGGTGACGTTGAGGTTATTTCCGTAGATCAGAATGTGGTCGCCGCGGGAGCCGGCATATCCGACGGTGAGGACGATATCGCCGGGCAATTGACGTTCGACGTTTGCGTTGAATTGCTGGACGGTGCCAAGTTTGAAATTGGTGTTCTGGGCCAAAATGGTGCCTTGAAAATTCGCCGGGGTTGGCGGCGCGTTAAAGATCTGGAAGCCATCGGACATGCTGATCGCCGAAGGCGCTAAGTTAAACGGCGGCTGTGCGCAGGCGGCGGTGGGAAAAGTGCAGGCGCCACCGAACTCGAAGCGGCCCGATTCGGCGAAGTAAGGCGGATTCTGCCACAATCCTTGTGCGCCCATGCTCCAGGAAGAGTCGTGGAAAATGGCGTAGCCCGCGCGAACCGCGGTCTTGTCGCTGCCCCACGGCTTCCATGCCAAGCCGATGCGCGGCTCGAAAGCGGTCTTGTCGTATTGGATTCCCGCCCAGCTATTCGCGCCCTGGCCGGAAACGGCAAAGGTTGCGGTAGCCGGGTTGAAATTGGCCTGGCGATTGGCGACTTCGGAGATGGGGGAAGTCAAATTCCAGCCCAAGCCGAGATTGAGCGTGAGGTTCCGCGAGATTCGCCAGTCGTCCTCGACATACGGACGGAAGGTTTTCCAGCGGCGTCCGGTGGTCGAGCCGTTAAACGTTTGGTCGTGAATGGCCAAACTCGGCAAGCCGAGCAGGAAATCGGATTCTGGGTTTCCGCTCCAGAAGCCGGTCATGATCCAGAAACCGTCTTGGAACGCTTCGGTGAGTACGTTCATTTGATTCGCGCGAATGCCGAATCCGATTTTCACGTCGTGTTTGCCGCGGATCAGATCCAAGCTTTCATTCAAACTGAAAACGTTGGTGCCACCCTGGAACGGAGTAAAGCCGCGATCTCCCAGTGACCAGAATCCGCCGTCAAACGAGGTTGATGTAAGGCCGCAACTGACGCCACCCGGCTTGCACACATTGCTGGCATTGCAATCGAGATTCGCGCCGGGAATTCCGAAGATGGCGGATTGGCAGCTCCCGGTGCCCTGGGACGTGATGTAGTTGAAGATGCGATTGTAGCCGCCGCTGATCTGGTTCACCGTCCTCGGCGAAAAAACGTGCGTTTCGGAAAGCGCAATGTTGCGTCCGTGATTGATGATCCCCTGATTGCTGGCAAAAGCGCCGGCTTCCGCAAATCCGGTCGACCCTCCCGGAACATAAGAGGTGGCTTGATCGTAGCTGAAACGCGCGAACATGTTATCGGCGCTGGAGATGCTGTGATCCACCCGAATGTCGAATTTCGTTTCGTCCAAACTGCGCGTTGGCTGGCTGACGAAATTGAAGCCGAGAGCGGAATTGTTCGCGTTCGGCAACGGATACAGATTCATCATTTTCTGGGCAATAGGATTAATCAAGCCGCCGGGGATTTTGTTGCAATTCACTCCGGCCAACTGGGTTCCGTTTGCATTGACTGGATTCGGAGCGCCGGTTCCCGCGTTGCACTGAAAATCGGTGTTGGGCACGTTTGGATTGGTGATCGAGCCAACGGCAACCGGATGGCCGAACGGATCGTTGGTAAAATCACCGGAACGCATGGCTACGCTGGGGACCAAGCCGGTAAATGCAATTCCGTGGCGCTGATATTTCTGTTCGCCGTCGAGGAAAAAGAAAGTTTTGTTCTTGCGAATCGGCCCGCCAAATGAACCACCAAACTGATTCAGGTTGAACTTTTCCGTGGACGTGGCGAAGAAGCTACGAGCGTCCAGATCGGTATTGCGCAGGAACTCGAAGAGCGAACCGTGGAAATCGTTGGTGCCGGATTTCGTGGTCACCAGCACCGTGGGGCCTGCCCGCATTCCATATTCCGCGGAATAATTGTAGGTAAGGACCTTGAACTCTTGAATTGAATCGATGGAAGACAAAATCGCGATGCCACCGGCCGTCAACTCATTATTGTCGTTGCCATCGAGCAGCCAATCCGTGCTGTTTGGCCGGGATCCGCCCACTGAAAGAGAAAACGATCCGCGCGCGGATGCTTCGCTGCTGGGACCGCCGTTGAAAAAGCTATTCGGGTTTGTTTCCTGGGTTGTTCCAGGGGTGAGCGTGGCGAGTTGCACGAAATCGCGTCCGTTCAGAGGGAGCTGCGTAACTTGCTGGGAAGTGATGACCTGCCCCAGCGAAGCATTGGCCGTCTCAACCGCCACATCCGTGGCTACTACTTCCACGGAAGAGGTGACCGAAGCCGGCGAGAGCGTAAAATCCAGTTCGCGCTGCTCATCCACCTGCAGGCGAACGTCTTTTTGTTCCGCGGGCTGAAATCCCTGGAATTCCACGTGGATCGTATAAATTGCTACCGGCAGCAAGGGGATCAGATAGTGGCCGGTGTCATCCGTCTTCGCTTCACGGGATAGACCCGTGCCCTGCGAAGTGGCGCGAACCGTGGCTCCCGAAATGATCGATCCCGATTTGTCGATGACCGTGCCGGAAAAACCGCCGGTCGCCTGACCGTGGACGACCGGAGTGACGCAAAGAACCAACGCACACACGATCGCCAGGAAAAATAATTTCTTACTCATCACCCCACCCCCAAACGTTTTGTGATTCCGCAGCCGCAAACAAGAGTCTGCAGCCTCTCTTGCCACCTTAAAACCAATAACGGCCCCAGCCGTGGAAGAACCCGCGGTCAAGAATTATGTTGTTCGGTTCGTGCGATGACGTATCGCAACGAACCATTCAAAAGTTTTAACCCCACAAAAAACGATTCTGGGAAGTTACTTCCCCACCACCGTGGTGTCAAGGCAGTTATTCAGAATCTTTGGATGACAATCCCGGGTTCCTATTTGACTGATATTTCCAAGGGAACAGCGCATCGCAATAAATCGAGCAATCACGGAACCACGCTCACGGCCCGGTGAAGAAATATAGGCGGATGAGAAAGATTGGAAGTGACCGGCCGGCGGGCCGGCTGTTATCAGAACAGCAGACTGAGCAGCCGAATTTCGCCGCAATCTTCTTGCCTTGTTTTTTTCGTTTGCATCATTCCCTAATTTCCTCGAATATCTGTCTCCCCGGCATGCCGGGCAACCTCATGAATTTGGCTCTATTCTTTGCGCTGCTCGGCGGGCTGCTGGTTCTCGCGTTCGCCGCCAACCGCCTGGTGCGCTTCACGCGCGTGCCCGACGTTATCATTCTGATGGCCACGGGCGTGGTGATCGGCCCGGTGCTGCACTGGGTGAGGCCGGATATTTTTCGGGGCGCCACCCACGGCCTTGGCACTTTGGCCCTGATCCTGATTCTTTTCGAAGGTGGCCTGGAATTAAAGCTGAACGAAATCTTGAAATATTTCGGACCCGGCTTTTTCCTCTCGCTGTTCAGCTACGTGTTGACTTCGGCGGCAATCGCGGCAGCCTGTCACTTTGTGGTGAATTTTTCGTGGCTCAACGCGCTCCTGGTCGGGGCTGTCCTCGGTTGCATCAGCAGTTCGGTGCTTTTGCCGGTATTGCAGCAAGTCGAGATGCGGCGCGAAGTGAAAGTTACGCTGGTCGTCGAAGGTTCCCTGGGAGATGCCTGGGGCGTCCTGGCAGTGACTTCCCTCTTGGAATTTGCTTCCGGCGGCCGTGCCACTCCGAAGGAGATTGCCTGGTCGCTGGCTTCCAGCCTTATTCTGGCGATCGCTTGCGGCATTCTTTCCGGCATGTTGTGGACGTACCTGCTTCCCCTGCTTTCGGAAGAACGCTTCCGGCATATTTTGACGTTCGCCGCGGTGATGCTGCTGTATTCGGGCGTGCATTTTGTGAAAGGCAATGAACTGGTTTCGGTCCTGGTATTCGGGATCACGCTGACAAACTACGCGGCGATTCGCAAGCAGCTCCGTTTTGATGGAAGGCCCACTTCCACGTGGTTTGACGAAGTGCCGGTCAAGGATGAGGATGGGCTATCCCCGGAACATCAACAGGCGCAAATGCTCACGTTCCATGGCGAGCTGGCGTTCCTGTTGCGCACGTTTTTCTTCGTGCTTCTTGGACTGCGCGTGGAATATGCGGGAATGCGCCAGAACATTCAGCTGGCGATCTTGTGCTTCGCCGCGATTTACGCGGCCCGTTTCGTTGCCGTGGAAGCAGGCCGCTTCGCCTGGCTCACGTTTACCAAGCTGGAGCGCGGACTGATGGTATGGTTCGTCCCCCGCGGATTGATTACCGCGGTTCTGGGAATCGAAGTATTCCAGGCTCGCGGGGCGGAACTCGAATTTCTGCCATCGCTCGCGTTCGCGATCGTGCTGCTTACAAATCTGATGCTGCTGGTCGGCACCTTTCGCGCGCGACAATTGCCGCTTCCCACCGACGCGCCATCATGATTCACGCGAAAGCTTACGGATCGCACCGGGTTGCGTCTAACGCCACAGATAGGGACATTTTGAAAGCGCTTGCAACTGTTCTTGTGCGAATTCCGGGAAAGTAGGAGTAGAATCAGCAGAGAGAGTGATCGGGGTGGCGCCGGCGCATTGCCGCCGGGTGGGATCGAACCAATATGCCTTCAGGGAACGTGTCCGTTGCTTGATCTACCCATCCTTCTGGAATCTCGCATCGAGCATGCGAGATCGCTCGAGCAGGTTCGCAAAGAGGACCTGCGCGCGGGCGATCGCGTCCTGGTGACCACCAGAAACTCCCTCTACACAATCTGGGTGCTGGATGACGGATCCTACTGCGTATGGGGCGGCTGGTTTGACCGCATCGGTGAATCGCCGAAGCGCGTGAAAATCAACGGCTGCACCTGGGGCGGCAGCGCTATCAAAAATGACATTATCGCCGCCCAGGGACTTCGCCTGGAATTCGGTAATAGCGTGCTCACCACACGAGTGAAAAACATCCGCGTGATTCGAAACAAAATAGAATTCTCCCGCAACTAGATTTACCTACCGGCAGCGCAACAACCTCATCAAAGGTATCTGCCAGCGCATGTCATCGCATGTCATCGCATGTCATCGCATGTCAGCGCATTGACTTGCTCGCCGCCGCGAAATAAGATGCGCATCCAATGGCGGAATCCCAGTCCTTGATTGGCCGGACAATTTCCCACTACCGCATCCTGGAAATTCTGGGCGGCGGCGGAATGGGTGTGGTCTACAAGGCGGAGGATACGCGGCTAGGCCGTTTCGTAGCCCTGAAATTCCTACCCGAAGACATGGCGCGCGACCCGCAGGCGCTGGAACGCTTCCGGCGCGAGGCTCATGCAGCCTCCGCATTGAACCATTCCAACATCTGCACGATTCACGACATCGGCGAAGAAGATGGCCGTGCGTTCATCGCCATGGAATTTCTGGATGGGCGAACGCTGAAGCATCGCATCGAAAGCAAGCCGCTGCCACTCGAATTGACGCTCGACCTGGGAACGCAGATTGCCGACGCGCTCGACGCCGCGCACGCGCTGGGGATCATCCATCGTGACATAAAGCCGGCGAATATATTCATCACCAAGCGCGGCCAGGCGAAAATTCTGGATTTCGGACTGGCAAAAGTCACCCAGCCGGGAGCGCCTGCGGCGAGCGTTGCGTCAATGGCCACGGCAGCCCAGGGGGAATTCTTAACCAGCCCGGGGTCCACGGTTGGCACTGTTGCCTACATGTCGCCCGAACAGGTGAGCGCGGAAGAGCTTGACGTACGCACTGATTTATTCAGCTTCGGCGCGGTGCTTTACGAAATGACCACGGGCAAGATTGCATTCTCCGGCGCCAGCGCCGGCGTGATATTCGAAGCCATCCTGAACCGCACTCCGCCGGCGCCCTCCGCCCTGAATCGCGAAATTCCTGTGAAGCTCGAAGAGATCGTTCTAAAAGCGCTGGAGAAGGATCGTGAGCTTCGCTACCAGACCGCCGCGGAGTTGCGAGGCGATCTGAAGCGTTTGAAGCGCACACGGGATTCCTCGCGAGTGGGAAGCGAAAGCTCCAGTGCAATCGCCGCCGCTGGCTCGGGAACCCAGCCCAGTGCTGCGTCCACAGCGGTCGATTCTGGGCGAGGTGATTTCAAACTGAGCCCTATTCAGTACGCGATCGCCGGAATCATCGCGCTTTTAGCGTTGGGTGCCGGTTACCTGGCCGGCGTGGCCAGAGTGAAGCCGCCAGTGGAGCAGGCGCCGGTTTATCATCCGCTGACGTTTCGGCGCGGCTTGGTCAGCTCCGCACGCTTTGCTCCGGATGGCAAAACGGTGATTTACAGCGGCTCATGGGAGGGGGAGCCGCTCCAGCCGTTTACGACCCGTCCCGAAAGTCCGCAGTCACAGGAACTTCAGCCGGTGGGCGCGGATATCCTGGCGATCTCTTCCACCGGAGAGATGGCCCTGGCACTGGGAAGTAAATCATTTGGCTTTCACCGGACTGGGACTCTGGGGCGCGTGCCATTGGTGGGAGGGGCGCCGCGGGAGATTGCTGAAAATGTTGTGTGGGCAGACTGGTCACCCGACGGAAAATCCCTGGCAATCGTTCGCGAAGTGAACGGGAGGCAGCAGCTCGAGTATCCGCTGAACAAAGTGCTTTATGTGGCCGATGGCTGGATTGGCAATACGCGCATATCCCCCGATGGGCAATGGATCGCCTTTCTCGACCACCCGATTCAAAATGACGATGGCGGCTCGGTGGTAATCATCAATGCCGCGGGGGAAAGGAAAACGCTTTCGACTGGATGGGACAGTATTCAGGGTTTAGCGTGGTCGCCGGGAGGCGAAATCTGGTTTACCGCGACGAACACAGGTGGCGACCGTTCTCTGTTTGGAGTCAATCTTTCCGGGCGGGTTCGATTGCTGGTGCGCGTGCCGGGCGAGTTGACGCTTTTGGACGTGGACCGCGATGGAAACGTCCTGATGACTCGCGGAAGCGATCGTTCCGGAATGTTGGTGATGGCGCCGGGAGCGAGCAAGGAGCACGATCTTTCCTGGCTCGATTGGTCGACGCCTTACGATATTTCCCGCGATGGCCGCACGATTTTATTTTCGGAGGGCGGCGAGGGCGGCGGGCCAAAGTACGGAGCGTATCTGCGCAGCACGGACGGGGCGCCCGCGGTGCGCCTGGGCGAAGGAAGCCCGCTCTCCCTATCGCCGGATGGCAAATGGGTGATCCAAAGGCCCAATGTTTCACCGGGGCAGTTTTTTCTGGTGCCGACTGGAGTTGGAGAGCAGAAACCTCTGACGCACGATGACATCAATCATCTGCGTGCCTCCTGGCTTCCCGACGGCAAGCGCTTCGTTTTTTCCGGGAACGAGCCGGGACATGGCGTGCGTTTGTTCGTTCAATCGACCGACGGCGGTCCACCAAAGCCGATCACTCCAGAAGGAGTATCACCTTCGGCGTTTCAGGTTTCGCCGGATGGTACTCAGGTAGCCGGCACAGGCGCGGACCGCCGCGGTTACTTTTATTCCGTTTCGGGCGGTGATCCACGGCTGATTCCTGGCCTGCAGGAGGGTGAACACGCGGTGGGATGGTCCGCCGATGGTCGCTCGCTGTTTGTGATTCATTCAGGTCCGCCCCCCACGCCGGTCTTCCGATTGGACATTGCTTCCGGGAAAAGAGTGCCGTGGAAGGATTTCTCGCCCGCTGATCCCGCGGGAATCAGCTCGATCGCAGGCGGCGAAGTCGTCCTGGATGGAAAGGCTTACTATTACTCCTACATTCGAACCCTTTCCGACCTGTATCTGGTTACCGGACTTAAATAAAGCGCGCGAATCGCCTGGCCGATTCAGGCAGCGGGAGTGCGACCACAAACACCGCTCCGGCTCTAAATAGAGGTTAGTCCAGGTTCTTCGGGGGTCGGGGGCTTTAGCGCTTGTGTCGCAACGCCGAGTCGGAGTGGTCGTGTAGCGCCACCCTTCAGGGTGGCATCTTTGGTTTCAATCAAATGGCTGCCTGTAGGTACGCAGCCCGTCCAAATTAGCACAGCATCCAAGAACCGCACATTTGCCTGCGTCGAGATGCTAGAGTAAAATCCATTGCCCATGGCGGACACTTCATCAATTGTTGGCCGTACCATCTCTCACTACGAAGTCCTGGAAAAATTAGGCGGCGGAGGGATGGGCGTCGTCTACAAAGCTAAAGACACGCGCCTGGGCCGCAGCGTGGCGCTGAAATTCCTGCCCGAAGACATTTCACACGATTCGCCGGCGATCGAACGATTCCGCCGCGAAGCGCGTGCCGCATCCGCGTTAAATCACGCCAATATCTGCACGATTTATGACGTGGGCGAGTTCGAGGGAAGGCCGTATATCGCCATGGAGTTGCTGGAAGGGCAGACGCTTGAAGCATCGGATTTCCGGAAGGCCCATCGAAATTTCGGAGTTGCTGGAGATTGGAATTCAGATCGCCAACGGTCTGGATGCGGCGCACTCGAAGGGAATCGTGCATCGGGATATCAAGCCTGCGAATATTTTTCTGGTGGAACGCGGGCAGGCGAAGATTCTGGATTTCGGCTTGGCAAAATTGACGCCTGCGCTGCACCATGCCGCGGAATCGGCGGGCGCCGCGTCCATGCATACGCAAACGCATCTGATCAGCGATGAACAACTGACCAGCCCGGGCAGCTCGATGGGCACGGTGGCTTACATGTCTCCGGAGCAGGCGCGCGGCGAAGCGCTGGACGCGCGCTCGGATTTGTTTTCGCTCGGCGTGGTGCTTTATGAAATGGCTACCGGGACGGTTCCCTTCTCCGGCACCACCACGGCGCTGGTGTTCGACGGAATTTTACATTCCGCGCCCGCGCCCGCGAAGGAGTTGAACGCGCGCCTGCCGGCGGCGATTGAAGGCATTCTCGGCAAGGCGCTGGAAAAAGATCCCGACTTGCGTTGCCAGACGGCTGCCGAACTGCGCGCCGACCTGAAGCGGCTGAGCCGCGACATCGAATCCAGCCGGCGGCCCGCTGCGGAAAAAAGCGTTCCGGGTTCCGGTTCGCATTCGGCCGCCGCCAAGCCAAAATCAGTCGCGGTGCTCTACTTTGAAAACCAAAGCGGCGCGAAAGAGGACGAATATTTTCGCGATGGGATCACCGAAGACATCGTCACGGAAATATCAAAGATCGCGCAATTGGAAATTTTTCCGCGCTCGGAGATGCTGGCGTTCCGCGACAAACCGGTAACAGCACAACAGGTGGGCCAGCAACTGGGCGCCGCCTACGTGCTGGAAGGATCGATCCGCCGCGCCGGAAACCGCGTGCGGATCACCGCACAGCTTGTGGAAGCATCCACCCGGCATTCCGTGTGGGCCGAGCGTTACGACCGGCTGCTGGAAGATGTGTTCGCCATCCAGGAGGAAATTGCGCGGAGCATCGCGCAGGCCCTGCGCATCACGCTGACTCCACAGGAAGAAAAAACCATCGCGCGCAAGCCCACGGAAAATCCGCTGGCTTACGACTTCTTTCTTCGCGGACGAGGCTATTCGCGCCGCCAGGATTTCAATTACGCGTTGCAGATGTTCGATCAATCCATCCAGCTGGACCCGAATTTCGCCCTGGCCCATGCCGGAATTGCGCACCTGTGCGGCGTGATTTTCGAAGTCCACGAACAGAATCAAAAATGGATTGAACGGGGCCTGGCCGCCTGCGACCGGGCCACGGCGCTTGCTCCAGACCTGCCGGAAGTGCTGGTGGCGCGCGCCCGCATTTTTTATGCGCAGAAGAAATATGAAGAAGCCGCGCTGCTCGCCAAGCGAGCGATCGAACGCAAGCCCGATTGTGAAGGATCGTGGAATATTCTGGGCCGTGCCTATTTTGCGTCCACTCGTTTCGAAGAGGCTGCCGCGCTGACCGAGAAAGCGCTCGAAGCCAATGGCGATGACTACAACACCTATATTCCCTACGCGCTGGCTATGGAGAAACTGGGCCGGAAAAAAGAAGCGGAACATTTGCGGGAACGCCTGATCAAGGTGCTCCGCCAGCAATTGGAATTGGTGCCGGAAGATGTGCGAGCGCGAGTTCTACTGGCCACCAACCTTGCGTATAACACCGAGGATGCGGACGAGAGCATCCGTCACCTGCAGACCGCTGTGGCCTTGCGCCCCGGCGATGCAAACACTCTTTATAATGCCGCTTGCACTTATGGAATTCTTCGGAAGAAGGTGGAAGCGCTCGAAACGCTGAAGAAAGCGTTTGCCGCGGGATACGGCAATCAGAATTGGGCGGCCAATGATACCGACCTCGATTGCCTGCACGGCGATCCCGAATTCGAGAAGCTCGTCGGACTCAGCGCCGGCACCGCATCTTAAAAGTTCATTCCTGTCCGAGCGGCCTTACCTCAAGGTTTCCATTCGCCTGACATGACCCATTCAGATTTCGCCGTAAATCAGCAAATCTGCGCCCGAATTGCTTAGGAAGAAATCTAGCGCGGAGTCCAAATCGGATTGTGGGTGAACAGGTGATTGACGTAGCCCATTTGGTAGACGATGAAAAGGCCGAAGGCGAGGCTGGCCAGTCCCGAGACCAATCCCATGGCGCGATTGACGCGAGCGAAACGTCCCGAAGAAAATTTGAACGGCACTGCGATTGCGGCGGTGATCAGCATCATTCCTGCGACGGTGCCGATCCCGAATACAAGTAGATAGAGGATCGCCCACGAAGGAACGCGGATCGTCGTGAGCACCAGCAATGCCACGGCTGCCGATCCGGCCAATCCGTGAACGATGCCCACCGCCAGCGGCCGTATCACCTGATACAGACCTAGCTTACCGAACGTGCGATCCATCCAACCGAGCGGTGTGGCATTCTCCACATGGCCGTGCGATTCTGGGTTGTGGCCGTGCGGATGATTGTGAACGTAATCTCCGTGGCCGTGGGGATGCGAATGCTGGCCCGTCTGCAACGGGCGTCAGATTTTCCGTAATCCAGCGCATAATTCCCGAAAGATTCAAGATTCCCAGCAGAATCAGCATCAGGCCGACCGACAATTCCATGGTGAGCCCGAGCCGCGGCGGAATCACCAGGCCGAACAGGATGATCGCGGAGCCGACCACCAAGATCGTAATCGTATGACCCAATCCCCAAAGAACGCCGATCAGCGCCGCATGGCGGATGCTGCGCTGGCGGCTGACGATGGTCGTCACCGCGATCACGTGATCGGGATCGGTGGCGTGGCGCATGCCGAGAAAAAAACCAAGCGCGATGATGGAAAGCAGCGTGATCATATTTTCAATTCGCCAGTTTCAAACGGCGGCAGCGCCGCGAGACTGCCTGCGCCGCCCTTCAAGAAACGCCAGATATTCTGCCATTCCTTCGCCGGTTTTGGCGGATAGTTTGAAAACTTCCATGCCCGGCCGCACCGCTTGAATGTTTCGCCGAGCGGCCTCTTCATCGAATTCGACGGCCGCTGCCAGATCGGATTTTGTAATGACGGCAACGTCGGCGCTGTTGAAGATGGTCGGATATTTCAGCGGCTTGTCCTCGCCTTCCGTCACCGAAAGCAGAACGAAACGCAAATCTTCTCCCAGATCGTACGACGACGGGCAAACGAGATTCCCCACATTTTCGATAAATAAAAAATCCAGATCGTTCAGATTCCAGCCGTCCAGCGCCTTCTGCACCATGGCCGCTTCCAGATGGCAGACCGTGCCGGTGAGAATTTGTTTCACGGGAGCCAGGCTGCGAGCGAGCCGCGCTGCATCATTTTCCGTAGCCAAATCGCCCACCAGCGCCGCAACGCGGTAACGCGGCTGCAGGAGCGTAAGCGTTTTTTCGAGGAACGCCGTTTTACCCGAGCCTGGGCTGGAGACCAGGCTGACCGCCAGCACTCCGGCTGAGCGGAAACGATCCCGCAACGCTCGAGCGACCACATCGTTTTGCTTGAGGACATTTTTCCGGACTTCCACCAGCCGCGGTTGGCCGTTCATTCGTCAATCTCCAGCGCGACCACTTCCATTTCTTTCCCCTTCAAAACCTCGGATGTGGGGGTGCCGCACTCGGGGCAGCAAAACAGCTGAATCGAGTGAATCGGACGCGCGGCCTGGCACTTGGGGCAATACGCTTCCACCGGAATTTCCTCGATCACAAGTTGCGAGCCTTCCAGCGGCGTGGCGAAGCAGGCCATTTCGTACGACGAAAGCAAAGCTTCTTTCACCACTCCAGTCAAAAGCCCCAACTGAAGATGCACGGCATGCACGCGTACGCCCCCGCGCCGTTCTGCTTCCTCCTGCGCCATCTCAACGATGCTCATGGCGATCGAAAATTCATGCATCCGCGAGCCTCACTTCAAATGGACCGCCAGTATCATCGCGTCCCGGAAATGTATTGACTACGTTCTGTGCGCCGCGGTCGGAGAATCGCTAGCTTCGAGTGCGGCGTGTGGTTCCGAATTTGCCAGCGCAGCCAGCGCGGCTTGACCCAGGCTGATCCCGCCATCATTGACCGGCACGGCGTGATTGGTCCACACCTCGAAGCGTTCCGGTTCCAATAGAGCTTTCAAATCGCTTAGTAACAATTCGTTTTGAAAAACGCCGCCGGAAAGAACCACAGTTTCGATTTCATGCTCGTGACGCAGCGCTGACAGTGCATCGCGAACTCCTTCGGCGATTCCGCGCTGGAACGCTCGGGCAATTTCACGAATCTTCCTGCCGCTGAGCCTGTCGCGGATCACGCCATTGAGTAGTGGTCGAAAATCCAAAGTATTGCCCGTGAACGGAAAAGGATAGGCGTCAATCGCCCCCTCACCGCGGGCAAGCCGCTCGACCCACATCGCAGCCTGTCCTTCAAATGTAATCTCGCGAGTGAATCCTAGAAGCGCCGCCGCCGTGTCGAATAGGCGCCCCACGGAAGTGGTGCGGAAACTGCGAACTCCAGCGGCCACCAGCCGTAGCGAATCCAGATAGCGCGACGAAAATGAAAAGGGAGGAGCGGTCATGTCTGGCAGCCCATCGATCTGCGACAGAAAACCCGCCGCAGCCTGGATGGGACACGAAGCAGCAGCATCTCCGCCGGGCAGATCAGCGCCGCGAAGATGCGCCACGCGCTCGAATCCTCCCAGTACGCTTCCCGCGAATATTTCGCCACCCCAAATCGTGCCGTCATCCCCATAACCAGTCCCATCGAAACTAACCCCAAGTACGCGTTTCTCCCATGCGCCACGCTCGGCAAGAACCGAAGCGATGTGCGCGCGATGATGCTGCACGGGGCACCGTTCCGATGCCGGAAGCTCTAAAGCATGGATCGTCGAAACATATTGGGGATGCGCATCGTGAACCAGCAACAACTCGCTCGAATCAATTTGATACATCGAAAGCAAATCCTGGATGGTTTCGCGGAAAGCGCAAAACGATTCGTAGTGATCCAGGTCGCCGATATGCTGGCCGACGAATGCCTGTCCATCCACCGCCAGCGTGATCGTGTTCTTCAAATCCGCTCCCAGGGCAAGAATCGGACGGCTGGCCGGAAACTTTGCCACAACTCCGGGCGCGTATCCGCGCGAGCGGCGAAGAATTGCCGGGCCGAAAACTCCCTCGCGCACAACGGAATCGTCCACGCGGCGCGCGATAGGCCGTTCACCGATCAGAAAACCATCGGCGATTCCGGGGAGTTGTTCCAGCGCGTCTTCGTCCAGGTAGGCGATCGGTTCGCTCGATCGATTGGCGCTGGTCAGAACCAAAATTTCCGGTGCGCCGGCGGCGAACAGCAGGTGATGTAGAGGTGTGTACGGCAACATCACGCCTAACTCGTCATTTTCAGGTGCAACGCCAGGTAAATCAGCTTTCGCCTGCGCCAGGACAATGGGTCGGGCCACCGACTTTATTATCGCCTCCGCCGCGGGCGACAATTCCACCAGGCTGCGCGCAACCTCAATGTCCCTCGCCATCAAGGCGAATGGCTTCTCTTTGCGGAATTTTCTAACTCGCAGAGCGGAAACAGCCTCCACGTTCTTTGCGTCGCAGGCCAGATGATAGCCGCCCAGTCCTTTCACCGCCACAATCTTGCCGGACAAAAGGCAGCGCACAGCCATTCCAATCGCTTCGTTATCACCGCGGACAATTTCATCGCCCGCCCGGAAAAAATAGTGCGGCCCGCAGTCTGGACACGCCACGGGTTGCGCGTGAAAGCGCCGGTCGCGAGGATTGCCGTATTCCGCGGCGCAGAAATCATCTAGCGGCCAATCGGCCATGGTGGTATTGGGGCGGTCGTAAGGCAGACTTCGAATCACGCTGTAACGCGGGCCGCAATTCGTGCAATTGATGTAAGGATAATGACTGCGGCGATCCCGCGGATCGAAAAGTTCATGCAAGCAATCCTCGCACACCGGCAAATCAACTGAGATTCGAACCGTCGGCCGCCGCTCGCCACTGCTCTCGCGAATTCTAAACTCGGTGTAACCAGCCGCTTCCGCGGCCGCCACGCGCACTTCCGCGATCGCAGCCGCCTGCGGCGGTTTCGCTTTCATTTCTTCGAGAAACGATTGCAGCGGTGCTTCTTCTCCCTCGAGATGAATTTCCACTCCGTGTTCCGCGTTCAATACCCACCCTTTCAAATTGTGCGCGAATGCCAGCCTGTAAACGAACGGACGGAAACCCACTCCTTGCACCACGCCGCGCACTTGAATGGAATAAGCTTTCGCCATGGTTTTTATTTCGCGTTCACCGGGCATCCCCGGCCTTGCCACCCAACCTGGATCACCTTGCCATCCTCCACCAGCAACGGAACGGTGTAAGGCGCTTGTGCCAGCGCTCGCATGCGCGCAAGCGCGTTGCGATCAGCCTCCACATCGAATTCTTCGAATTCACTGCCCTTCCACTCCAGCCATTCCCGCATCTCCTGCGTGTAAGGACAGCCCGCGGTCCCGTAGAGTTGCAGATTAGGCATGGGCCAGGCCCTCCAGCGCCTCGCGAATCACGTGATAAATCGAAGCTTGCACTTCCTGGATGCGCGGAATGTAATCGGACCGGACAATCAAGGAAAAATCCGCCACTCCCCGGCGAACCACTTCCCCACCGTCGTAACCGAGCAGCGCAACAGTAAGCAGATTTCTTTTTCGCGCTTCTTCCAGCGCCACCACAATATTTTTCGAGCCGCCGCTCGTGGATATTGCCACGGCCACGTCGTTGGGCCTGGCCTGCGCAATCAACTGCCGCTGGAAAATCAATTCGCTGCCAACATCGTTGGCGATTGCGGAGATATTGGCGGGCTCCATGGAAAGCGAAATAGCGGGAATCGCTTCGTATCCGGCGGGCGGCATGAAGCAATCGATCGCTAAATCATTCGCGTCCGTGGCCGATCCGCCGTTGCCGAAGATAATGAGCTTGCCGCCTCGATCGATGCGTTCCCGCATCGCCACGCAGGCGTTGCCGATTTTCTCGGCCTCCTCCTTCGCCACCTGAGCTCGCAACAGCGAATCGTCGTGCGCTTTCATCCGGATGGATGCAGCCACTTCCGCGACGATATCGATTGTTTCCTGCTTCTCCTTGCCCAGAAATGGATAGAGAAATCCCGCCGCGCCGGCGTCATGCCCCAGTTCGCGGTGCTCGAAGAAGACGTGCACGGTCTCCCATAGCGTGTGATAGAGAATCTCAATCAATTCTTGATGGAGGAACGGATCCTTCGTGGCCGTATTGCAAAAGTAAGAGCCTTCCGCGCCCGGCAATGCAAACGTCATCGCTTGGCGTTGTGCGGCTGCATGCAATGCGGCCAAGACTTCCGGATCGCCTTCCGGCGGACCGAATCCCATCACGATATCGTCGGCTTGCACCAGCGTTTTCAGCCACGGCTCAAAAGCCAGCGAAAGATCCAGCGCCGGCAGGGCGCGCTTTCCCACGATCACAGGATGCACAAATTCCACCGAGACGTGCTGGGCGTCTGTAGCGTACGGCCCATTCCCAAATGCCAGAAGCCGGCCGCCGCGAAGAAATCGCTGCGACATTTCACGGCAAGCCTCCGCCAACCGGCGGGCTTCCCTGCTGAAAAAAGATTCCATAATTTGATTTCGTGCGAGCAATCGCTGTTCGATTTGCGCCGCCAGTGCAAGGCTTGTGGGCATCGTGCGTTCTAGCATATCCGGGGCAGCGGGTCGCCCACTAGCATATCCACCAGGCGGCTTCCGCCGTAAAGGGTGGTCACCAAGACCGCTCCGGCGGGTTGTTCGCGAATTTCGCCGATCATTTCCGCTGATTCTCCCCCGGGGGTTGCGCGCAAGGTCTGCAACGCGGAATCCGCCAGTTCCGAGGAAACGATGGCAAGAAATTGCCCTTCGTTCGCGATATGCAGTGGATCGAGCCCAAGAAGTTCACAGGCGCCGCGAACGGAATCGCGCACGGGAATCTTTTCCTCGAATAAAACGATCCCGTGGCCGCAATCGCGCGCCAGTTCGTTGAGCGATGTGGCGACGCCGCCTCGCGTGGGATCGCGCATCCAGCGCACGCCTGCGCCCGCTTCGCGCACCATCGCTTGAACCAGTGGAAACACGGAACGCGTATCCGAAAGCAGCTCGGCTTCCAGGTCCAGGTCTCCGCGCGCCAGCAAGATTGTGATGCCATGGTCTCCGATCGGGCCGGAGAGCAGCACTTTATCGCCCGGCCGCACCGAGTGCGGAGAAATTTCCACTCCTGAAAGCAAACGTCCAATTCCGGTCGTGGTGATGTACATGCGGTCGGCCTTGCCGTGTTCCACCACTTTGGTGTCGCCGCCGGCGATTCTCACTCCGGCCTTCTCCGCCGCCTGGGCCATGGCGCGAACTTCCGCTTCCAGAACATCCGTGGGCAATCCCGCTTCCAGAACAAATGTTACGACGATCGCTTCCGCCTGGGCGCCGGAAACCGCCAGATCATTCACCGTGCCGTTGATCGCCAGCTCCCCGATCGAACCGCCCGGAAAACGCAACGGCTTGACCACAAAACTATCCGTGGTCATGGCGATTTTTGTTCCGTTGATTTGGATATGCGCGGCGTCGCCCAGCGGGCCCTGGGAAGCGCCAAAAAGAAGAGGGGCAAACAATCCTTCCACTAGTCTGCGGCTGGCTTTGCCGCCGGCGCCATGCGCCATTTCGATCTGCGGTTCGCGGAATTTGATTTTCGGTACGGGGGTGGCCATGAAGTTCTCATTCGCTCAATTCGCCGGCGCGGCAGCGATGGTAACAGGTTTGCGATGCTCGTAATTGTAGTAGGCCGCGCAAGAACCTTCCGACGAAACCATCAACGCGCCCACCGGCTGCTCGGGAGTGCACTCGCGTCCGAAAAGCTTGCATTGCGCGGGCTTGAGCACGCCTTTCAAGACTTCGCCGCATTGCGCCGCCTTCGGGTCGGTCACTCGCACGCCGGGAACAGAGAAACGCTGCTCGGTATCCCACTCCGCATAGCTCGGGCGAATTTTCAGCGCCGATTGCGAAATAAATCCCAGGCCGCGCCATTCGAAATAGGGACGAAGCTCGAACACTTCCGCCATGGCGCGAAGCGCCGCGCGATTGCCTTCCCACGGAACCACGCGCTTGTATTGATTTTCGACTTTGGCCTCGCCCTTGCGAAGCTGCCGCAGAAGCATCACGATGGATTGCAGAATATCCAGCGGTTCGAAGCCGGACACAACCACGGGCTTGCCTTCGTCCTTGGCAATCCAGTCGTACGGCCGGCAGCCGATCACCGTGGAAACGTGGCCCGGGCCGACAAATCCATCCAAGCGCATATCCGGTGAATCGAGGATCGCGCGAATCGCCGGAATGATCGTGACATGATTGCAGAATACGGAAAAATTGTGGAAGCCCTTCCGCTTTCGCGCGAACCAGCGTCAGCGCCGTGGAAGGCGCCGTGGTTTCAAATCCGATGGCAAAAAACATGACGTGCTTTCTCGGGATTGTTGCGCGCCAGCTTCAGCGCATCCGCTGGCGAGTAGACGATGCGCACGTCCATGCCGCGCGCCTTGTATTCCAGCGGACTTCCATGAGTTCCCGGAACGCGCATCATGTCGCCAAACGCGGCGAAAATGAAATCCGGCTGCTCCGCCAGGGATAGGCCATCATCGATTCGGCCCATGGGAAGAACACACACCGGGCAGCCCGGGCCGTGAATCAATTCCACATTCTCCGGAAGCAAATCCTTCAAGCCGAAGCGGTAAATCGCGTGCGTGTGCCCGCCGCACACTTCCATGATCCGGTAATGCCGATTGGGATCGGCAAGCTTGCGGATTTCTTCGCCGGCTTTGGCAATTAGTTCCGGCGCTCGGAATTCATCCACAAATTTCATGTGCTTCAACCTTGGACTCGCTTGGTTCTGCTCTTCATTTTCCAGGCCATAGCCGCGCACTTCTTGCATGGCGGCCTCAGCCTCGCCAAGCATTGCGAGAGTTCGCATTTGATCCACTGCGTCGGCTTCGCTGATCTTGCTCATGGCAAAGCCCACATGGATCAGCACCCAGTCGCCCAGGACCGGCGGTTCATCCTGCAACAGGCCTAAATCCACTTTGCGGCGCACACCGACCACGTCAACCACCGCTTGCTGCGCATTTTGTGAATCCAGTTCGACAATCTTCCCCGGTATCGCCAGGCACACGTTGCAGCCCCCTGTATTAAGGACATATTGTAGTCCTCAATCGAAGTGGCAGGTGGCCGAAGTTTAAGAGCTCCGCAATTGACGGTTTGTAAGGGTGGCACGAATCTTCGCAGTCCGGAAGGGTGCCCCAAACGCCGGTTTTACGTGTGGGTGTTTTGACTTCGAATTTCACAATCTTGCTCGCCTGCGTTTTCTTCCTCGAACCGTTTTGCAACCTA
This sequence comes from uncultured Acidobacteriota bacterium, assembly GCA_963756355.1. Taxonomy (GTDB): domain Bacteria; phylum Acidobacteriota; class Terriglobia; order Acidiferrales; family UBA7541; genus JBGPTK01. The sequence continues at coordinate 200,318 of CAVWOD010000011.1, forward strand.
CACTGGCGTGAAGTTCCGTTCACTCCCGGAAGGCGGACCGTACTTCCCGTTGGAACCAATGGGGATGAACAAGCGACGGCGCCGCACCACTCCCTATGTCCACCTGTCGATTTGCCTTGACTTCATTGTTACCTTTGTGGTAAATAGTGGTATGAGAGAATACGCTGACAATCTCCAGTTACCACTGCCGGGCGCCCATCCTCCGCTGACAACGAACTCTTCAAGACGTTCCAACGCACCTGTCTCGCAAGAACTTTCGATTTTTGCAGCGTTGATCCCTCGCGGAATTTCGGAACAAATACACCGACATTCTAATCGCCGATGGAATTCATAGTCAAAATCGCTCAAACCATTGAAAATACAGATGGTTATAAAATCCTAATCGCCTCTATATCGCTTGTTTGTGCGTGCCTGTTTCGGAAATCTGCTTTGCCGGGAATTTCCAGGCACTGCTACCGCGATTGCATTTGCCGTTTCAGAAGTGTTACGTTCCCGCAGCGTAAGGCAGCGCGGAGGTAATCATGGGACATTTGCATCATCATTCCAACAATACGCCCTCCAGGACTGGCCTGGCCACTCGGCGCGCATTTCTTTCCTCGCTCGTCTCCGCAACCGTTCTGGCGCCGCTGGTCTTCGGCCAGGAAAAGACTCCGGCCGACACGGCGGAACGCTTTCGCCAGATGTCCGAAGATTTTGAAAAGCAAGGCCTGGCCGAACCATTCAAGGGAATCACGACGGATGGAAAAATAATCCCGGGACTATTTGAAATTTCTCCCAGCGGAGTTTCCACCGAGCCCGTGCGAAACGCCGCGGAGAAATTCATCGCATCGCTCACCAGCGTGCAACTCGCCCGGAGCATGTTCCCGGCCGATGACGTCAAATGGCGGAAGTGGATGAACCAGCATTTCTACGTGCGCCAGGGAATCAGCTTCCAGGAGATGACCGCTGCCCAGCGGGACGCTGCGTTCGGCCTGCTGAGCGCCTCGCTCAGCGTGAAGGGTTTTGAACTGACGCGCAACGTCATGCGCTTGAACGAAACTCTGGCCGAGTTGAGCAACGACCACGTGTTTTTGGGCGAGGATCTTTACTACCTCACCATCATGGGCAAGCCTTCCGCGATCGAGCCCTGGGGCTGGCAGCTCGATGGCCACCACTCCATCATCAATTATTTCGTCATCGGAGACCAGGTGGTGATGACTCCGCATTTCTTCGGCTCGGAGCCCGTCAAGGCTGACTCGGGCAAGTACAAAGGTGTGGAAATCCTCCAGCAGGAACAAAACGATGGATTGGCAATGCTGCGAGCGCTTCCCAACGCGCAACGCCAGAAAGCAGTTCTCAATTTCTCGAAGACAGGCAACAACAACCTGACCGAGGCGTTCAAGGATAATGTTGTTCTGGACTACGCCGGCGTTCGCGCGGCTGACCTGGCAACAGCGGACCGCCGGCGCTTGCTGGATCTGGCGCACCTCTACGTCAGCAACATGGACGATGGCCACGCCCGCGTCAAAATGGACGAAGTCAGCCGGCACATCGAGCAAACATCTTTCGCCTGGATCGGCGGCATGGAGCCGGACAGCGTTTTCTATTACCGGATCCACAGCCCGGTTGTCCTGATTGAGTTCGATCACCAATTACCGGCCAACCTGGCGAAGTTCGCGGCCGATCCCAAAAAGCCCACGCGGCAGCACATTCACTGTGTCGTGCGCACTCCGAATGGCAATGATTATGGCAAGGATCTGCTGAGGCAGCATTACCAGGCGCAGCCGCATAAAAGTTAAAGACGGCCTCCCGCCATTCCGCGAAGGCAAGCTCGTCCTTGCAGGTGTAGAATAGAGCGCCGGTGGGGACTACGGAACTTCTCACCGCGATTTGATGAGCGCACAGTGAACGAGAAAGATTCGCTCCGATACAAACGATTGTTGCTCGCGAAACTGGACGAGGTTTCCTCCGCCAGAACTGGCGAAACCCTTGTGCCGGGAGCGGGTGGCTGGCAGGGCGATCTGGTGGACCAGGCCAATACGGCGGCCGAAGCGGAACTTCATCTCCATGTGCATAAGTCCGATGCGAATCTGCAGCGGGCGATCGAAGAGGCTTTGGCTCGAATCCGCCGAGGCGAATTCGGCGTGTGCAAGTCGTGCGAGCAGCCCATCTCCAAAGCCAGACTCGAAGCCGTGCCCTGGACACATCTCTGCCGCGAATGCAAGGAACGGCAGAGCGTCAAGTGAAATCAATTCTGCGGCCGCCGTTGCCGGATGAATTCTCTCGGAGAGTTGCAATACCGCCAGTCCGTAAGAGCCGATGAGTTTGCTGTTCTTGCGAGGCTTCCGAAAAACCGTTGCGTCTCCCGGGAGAGAAAGCGTTAGCCATTTGAACCGAGGAAAATGTTCTATCTCATCATCGCTCTTCTCTGCTGGTTAATCATCATACCGCTGCACAGGTATGTGAAGCGGCGGCTGCGCGCAGCAGGATTACGGCCGAGGCATTTCGTTGGACCTTTCAGCGCCGCCAAGCTCTACCGTGATTACCTGATTGAAGCGCCCGGCCGCCACTGGCCGGAATGGCCCGTGTACGTTCTCAGAGTCACCATCCTTTTGATGATTGTAGAATTCGTCAGCGGCTTCGCGGCAATATTGTGGTTCAAATCGCCTTGACTGGCGAAAAACTCAGTTTCATTTGATTGGTTCTTACCGCGCCTGCCTTCCTTCGATGCGCAAGAATGTATACTTAAGGGAGCACGCCCTATCCTCGGATGTGGCTTTCTCGATAGTTCGATCAAACCGTGGCTTCGTTAACAATCTGATTTAAGGGCTCTTAGGATAGTCCGGCAGAGAACGTTTTCCGGCAGTCCGATTGCTAGCTTATGCGTACACGTGGACTCAGGTTCAACTACGCCTCGGGATCGCAAGCCCAGTTCAATCCGAGCGCACTTCCGCCAGCTATTCATAGTTCTATTATTACCGTTACTCGCTTCCGGCCTTATTCTTTTCTCGTGGAGTTCGCGCCAAGCTCCACAACCACTTTATCGCGACGGCATCGTACTGCTCGCATTCCGCACCGGAGTTCAAAAAGCCGAACAACCGGCAATCCTCTCTACTGCCGGGGCGACGGAACTCAAGCAGATTGGAGCCGGCGTTCATGTATTGGCTGTCGAGCAGGGACGCGTCCCGGATGTCGTGCGGTTGCTCAAATCGCATCAGGAAGTTCGATACGCGGAACCGGACTACATTCAATCCCTCTCCGCAGGGTCGCTGCCGAACGACGTATCCGTGGGAAATCAATGGGCTGATCAAAACACCGGACAATCCGTCAACAATACAGCCGGCACTGCCGGTGCGGATGAACATTCCTTCGCCGCCTGGAGCGTCACCACGGGAACGAACTCCGTCGTCGTCGCGGTGCTCGATAGCGGCGTGCAATATTCTCATCCCGACCTTGCCACCAATATGTGGAACAACCCCGGCGGGATCGGTGGCTGTGCTGCGGGCACCCACGGCTACAACATTCTTGCGGCAAATTGCGACCCCATGGACGACGACGCCACCTACGGCGGACATGGTACCCACGTGGCGGGAATCCTGGGAGCCGTCGGTAATAACTCCGCTGGTGTCGCAGGTGTGAACTGGACCACCAGCATCATGGCCGTTAAGTGGGTGAACAGCAGCGATGCGGGAAACACCAGCGACTTGATCGCTGGGATGGATTGGGTTCTGCGCGCCAAGCAAGCGGGCGTAAATGTCCGGGTGGTCAATGACTCCGCCACCTGGGCCGGCACCGCAATTTCACAAGCGCTCTCCGATGAAATTGACCTGCTCGGAGCGAACGACATATTGTTCGTCGCCGCCTCGGGCAACACGGCACAGAACAACGACCAGGTTCCCAATTATCCCTGCTCCTACAACCGGCCCACGATGATCTGCGTGGCCGCCAGCGATCAAAACGACAATCTCTGGAGCACGGCGAACTTTGGGCCGGAGAGCGTGCAACTTGCGGCTCCCGGCTCGAATATTTATTCGACGCTGCGCTCCAGCAATTATGGCTACCTCAGCGGAGGTTCGATGGCCGCGCCGCAAGTTTCCGGCGCAGCGGCGCTGATTCTCTCGCTGGGCTACCAACCGGTGAACAGCCTCCGGTCGGCGATCCTGAACAATGTAGACGTGCTTTCGTCATTGAGCGGCAACGTTGGAACTGGCGGACGATTGAATGTTTGCAAGGCCGTGGCGGGTTGCGCGGGAGCGGTATCCGCGATTCCCACAAACCTCGCTCCCCCGGTTGTCACATCGATTCCTCAGCAGGGCTTGCTCCTGGGCGCGTCGACGGGGGCGTGGTCGGGGCTTCCAACAAGTTATTCGTATCAATGGAACCGCTGCAATAGCAGCGGCTTCAATTGCTCACCAATTCCCGGCGCAACCGGGCAGACTTATGCGCTGCTCGCGGCGGCGGATATTCAGGCAACTCTCAGTGTCACCGTCAAAGCTGCCAACTCACTGGGCACTACCGCGACGCAATCCTCCGCAAGCGCGCCCGTGGCTCCGGCCACTTCCGCCTTCGCGATAAATTCAAGCATCTTGAATGATTCCACGATCAGCGGTACGCCGCAGTGGAAGGCCACGCCCGCGAACCCGGTAAACTTTGTGCAGTTCTATATTGACGGCGTGCTGATCCAGACGGTCTCGACCTCACCCTACCAGTTCAACTCCGGCGGCACGTCAGCCGTAGATACGACCACACTTTCAAACGGCTCGCACATATTGGGTCTTCGCGCACTGGCAAACGACAATCGCACCTACGTCTTTTCCAGCGCGAATGTCACCGTTTCCAACGCACCGAAAAATTTATCACTCCCCGTAATTTCTGGAACAGCCACTGTGGGGCAAACGCTCTCCACGTCGAACGGCGTTTGGACATCAAACCCGACAAGTTTTACGTATGGCTGGCAGCATTGCGATTCGGGCGGCTTGAACTGCGCGATGATCACGGGAGCCACTGAAAGCAGCTACACATTTTCGGCCGCCGATTCCGGGTTCACGATCCGTTCGTCAGTAACGGCGATGAATTCCGTTGGTTCGACAACCGCTGTTTCCAACCAAACGTCCGGCGCGCCTGCCGGAAAATCTCAAACGCTTGCGTTGCAGGGCGCTCTGGTGATGGGGCAACTCCAGACTTCGGGCGCCTCGACGGCTGGATCGGGCGGAAGTTCCGTCGCCGTCACAATCAGCGCAACCACCGCGGGAGACCTGTTGCTGGTCGGAATCAATTCCGACGCAACCACCCTGACGTCTGTTACCGACAACAAATCGAATACGTACACCGCTGCGTCAAAGGTGGTCTCCGGCGGCGAAACTTACGCCATCTACTATGCGAAAAATATCTTGGCCGGCGCCACTTCGGTCACGGTGAAAACTTCTTACGGCGATACCGATGTAATCGTCGCCGAATACCAGGGCATGGATACGGCTGCGCCGTTCGATCAAACGGCCTTTTTCGACAACGGTTACAACGGCGGCGCCTCCTTCACCAGCCACGCCACTCCACAGACCACCGCCGCTTCGGAACTTTTGTGGGGATTTGCAGGCGACAAATACGGCAACAAACCGGTATGGACTTCCGCCAGCGGTTGGACCGCCCGCCGCACGCAAGTTTCCTCGTTTGCACAGGATCAAATCGTTTCGGCGCAGGGTCAGTTCACGTCCAGCGGTAGCATGAACGCCACCAACGGCTACGAAATCGGCGCGATGATCGCGACATTCAAGTTCAGCGGCGCGCCTCCGCCGCCTCCGCCCACGATTTCATCATTCACTGCCGCGCCCACAGCAATCACCAGCGGCCAAACGTCAACTTTGTCCTGGTCGGTTTCGGGCGCCACTTCACTTTCCATCAGCGGAATCGGCACGGTCACCGGAACTACACGCAAGCGTGTCACCCACTGTGACGACCACTTACACGCTCACCGCCACGAATACTGGCGGATCGGCCACCGCTCAGACTACCGTCACGGTTACGCCAGATACGACTCTGCCGACTGTTTCCATCACTGCACCTCTAGCGGGCGCGACAGTCTCCGGCAGCGTATCGCTAACTGCCAGCGCGTCCGACAATGTCGGCGTCGCCAGCGTTCAATTTCAATTGGGCGGATCAAACCTGGGGAGTGCGATCACCACGGCTCCTTACACGACTTCTTGGAACACAACAGCGGTAGCAAACGGACCTTACACGCTCACTGCCATCGCCAAAGATCTTTCCAATAATCCGGCAACTTCCGCGCCGGTATCCGTGACGGTGAACAATCCGGTTCCAACCATTGCTTCGTTCACTGCGAATCCATCGGCGATCACCGCGGGGCAGTCGTCAACGCTCTCGTGGTCGGTCTCAGGTTCCACTTCTCTCTCGATCAGCGGAATTGGAACGGTGACGGGAACGTCCACTGTCGTCTCGCCCGCGCTCACCACCACCTACACGTTGACGGCAACGAACGCGGCCGGATCATCCACAGCGCAAGCCACGGTAACTGTGACAGCCGATACCACCCCGCCCTCCGTTTCCATCGCCACTCCCGCTGCCGGAGCAACAGTTTCCGGCACCGTTTCAATTACGGCCACTGCTTCCGACAACGTCGGCGTTGCCAATGTTCAGTATCAACTCGGTGGAACCAATCTCAGCGGCTTGCTCACCACGACTCCCTACACTTTCTCGTGGAATACCACGACTCTGGCGAACGGCCCGTATACGCTGACCGCCATCGCGAAAGACGCGGCGAACAATTCCGGGAATTCTGTTCCCGTCTCAGTGACGGTAAACAATCCGCCCCCGGTGATCTCGTCGTTCACGGCAAGTCCTGCAACGATTCTCGCTGGAGGGAGTTCCACTCTCTCCTGGTCGGTTACGAACGCGACATCGCTTTCGATCAGCGGGATCGGAACGGTGACCGGGACATCGAAATCCGTTTCGCCCACTCAAACCACCACTTATACGCTCACCGCCAGCAATATCAGCGGATCGAGCACCGCGCAGACTACGGTCACGATCAGCACCGCCACTGCCAGCATCACGCATATCCAAACGACCGGCGCTTCCACGTCTTCTTCCGGGGCATCGTCACTCAGCGTCACCATCAATCCAACGCAAGCGGGAAGCCTGCTGATTGTGGGAATCAATACGGATGGTTCGACCATCACGTCCGTCACCGACAACAAATCGGATGCGTTCACGGCTGCTTCCAATAAAGTGGTCGGCGGGAGCACCTTCGCTGTCTTTTATGCGAAGAATGTCGCAGCCGGCGTCACGTCCGTGAGCACCAGTTTCCCGTTCGGCGGCGCCGACGTAGTGGTGGCTGAATACCAGGGACTCGATCCGGTCGCGCCGCTGGACAAGACCTCATTCCTCGATAACGGTTATGGCGGCGGTTCGGCATACACCAGCGGCGCGACGGCGCAGACTGGCGCCGTTCTGGAGTTGCTGTGGGGGTTCGCGGGAGACAAATACGGCAACACTCCGGTTTGGACTCCCGCTGCCGGATGGACCGCCCGGCGCACGCAGCATTCTTCGTTCGCCCAGGAAGAGATCGTTTCCGTGCAAGGCCAGTTCGCTTCCAGCGGAACGATGAACGCCTCGAACGGCTACGAAATCGGAGCGACGATTGCGACATTTGCAGCTGCTGGCGTCGCTTCGCCGCCGCCCCTTCCCACGATTTCATCGTTCACGGCTTCGCCTGCCACAATTAGCAGCGGCCAGTCCGTCGCAACTATCCTGGACGGTAGTCGAATGCCGCTTCTCTTTCCATTAGCGGAATCGGAACCGTTACCGGAAGCTCGACCAACGTATCACCAACGCAAACGACCACTTATACTCTGACTGTGACCAATACGAGTGGATCAGCAACCGCGCAAACTACCGTAACGGTAACAGGATCGGGACGGAGGCGGTTCTGGAGTGAGAATTATTCTGGATTCGGATATGGCAGACGATGTGGATGACGTGGGCGATCACGCCATGATTTGGACTCTGGCAAAACAAGGGAAGCTGAACGTCCTGGCGCTTGATCACTTCATCCACGAACGATTACAGCGCTCCGACAGCTTATGCGATTGCCAAATATTATGGCCACTCGAACATTCCCATCGGCGCGTACCACGGCAGATTCCCAACAATTACAGCTACACGTTCAGCTACTACGCGCAGAACGTCGCCGCTAAATTCGGAAAGGGTTCATCCGATACGCGCGCCAATTATCCGGATGCGGTGACGGTCTACCGGCAGGCCCTGGTCAGCGCTCCCAACGCCAGCGTCTACATCGTAGCCGGTGGATTCTTCCAGCCGCTCGAAGCTCTGCTGCAGAGCGGCCCTGATTCCATCAGCCCGCTCACGGGCGCGCAGCTTGTGGCCCAAAAGGTCGCCGCTTTGGTGCCGGTTGCCGGATTATTCCCAGGTTCTAGCGAGCAGCGACTTCCAACTTTCGTTTGATCCGGACGGCGCCAGCTACGTTTTTGCCAATTGGCCGCGCCGATCATTTCCGTGGGCAACGAGGTAGGCGGAGCAACCCTTACGGGCCCTGCCGCGAATGCCGATCCCGCCACGAATCCAGTTAAGGCGGCTTACAACCTTTCTGCAACAACGGACAGTATTGCCCGAACATGATCCCGGGCTGGACACAGACGGCGATCCTGTTCGTCGCCAACGGCCTGGGATCGAATTTCGTCTACGGCGGACAGAACGGGACTACGGTGGTCTGCGGCAGCTCGTCATCCTCGCCCGGGAGCAATATCTGGTCACAGACTCCCAACAGCCATCACTCGTACATCGAGAAGACTATTTCAGACAGCGCCATGAGCAGCATCCTCAACGCTTTGATTCAGGCTGGCCCGTAAGAATCCCCCTGAGCCCGAAACTTGCCGGCGGCTAAGTTCGCCGCCCTACACGTTTGTAGGGGCGCTGCTTGCTTGCCCTGAGCTGCGAAGGGTTCATCCTGAGCCACGAAGGGCTGCGCCCGGTTTTGCATAGGAAATTCGCGGTTATTCCTAGTGTTGAGATTCACATCGTCTTGACTTCGCCCCAGCCGCGTTCTAGAGTGAGCCATCCCTGAGGCTAATTCCCGGTTGCCTACGGACACTGCGCCCAGAAATTTGAGCCCTTGGCTGGGGAGGTTAGTTGCATGTCCCTTCTGGTTGGTCTCACGGCTTTCTCGATCTTCCTTTCTATCGCCGCGGTTGGATTTCTGTTCCTGATTGTCAGTTTTCTGTTTGGCGAAGTGTTCGGCCACGCCGATCTGGGCGGGCATGACGCCGACGTGCATGGAGATATCCACGGCGTAAGTTTTCTGAGCACCCGCGTTCTAAGCGTTTTTGTCACGGCGTTCGGCGGATTTGGGGCCATCGGCGTCCATCTTGGGTACCGCACGGAAATCAGCACGGCAATCGGGTTGGCAGGCGGAGTCTTTTTCGGAGGAATCATCTACCTGTTCGCGAGTTTCCTGTTCAGCCAGCAAGCCTCGAGCGACATGCGCGTGGGCGATCTGATCGGCCGCACCGCGCAAGTCAGTGTCGCGATTCCCGCCGGCGGGCTGGGCCAGGTCCGGTGTGCAATGGGTGAGGGCGTGGTCGAGAAACTGGCCCGGACCGTGGATGGCGGAGCCATTCTCGCCAACACATCCGTAAAAATTGAATCCATCGTCGGCGAAACAGTGCTGGTCCGGCGCGCCGACTAGGATTTATCCCAGAGATGATTTTTAGGGCCGCCGGAGCCATCGCCGGAGGTTTCGTTCCGGCGCTTTCAGCGGAGACGCCGCTGAAATTAAGTCGAGGAACTTTTCGTAGTATTGATTAGATGAATTCTAAGTCGAAATCTGACCGGGAGTACGAAAATGCCTACGCAGTTTTTTGTTCCCGTGATTGTGGTCCTGGTAGTTCTCGCTCTGTTCGTGGCGATGGCTCTTTTCAGCAAGAACTACCTGAAAGTGCCTCCCAACGCCGTGGCTGTGCTGAGCGGCCGCAAACGCAAAACCGCCGACGGCAAAATTGTCGGGTACCGGGTGGTGAATGGCGGCGCCACCTTCCGCTTTCCGCTTCTCGAGCAGGTGGATTATCTCTCGCTCAACGTATTCACGATTCCGCTGGAAATTAAGCGCGCCTACACCCTGCAGGGAGTGCCCATCTCTGTTAAAGCGGTCGCTAACGTCAAAATTAAGAGCGACGACATTTCGCTGCGCGCCGCTGCGGAACGCTTCCTGGGCATGCCCACCGACCAGATTCAAAAAGTAATTTTCCAAACTCTGGAAGGCCACTTGCGCGCCATTCTCGGCACTCTCACCGTCGAGGAAGTGAACAGCGACCGCCAGAGTTTCGCTCAGAAGCTGACCTCCGAAGCCGCTCAGGATCTCGAGCGCATGGGCATTGGCGTGGACGTGCTCACCGTTCAGGAAATCAGCGACGAAGAAGGCTACCTCGACGCCCTCGGCAAAAAGCGTACTGCCGAAGTAAAACGTGACGGAACGATCGGCGAAGCCGAAGCCACTCGCGATTCCAAAATTAAATCAGCAGTGGCCATGCAGGAAGGCGAAAAAGCCAAATTCGATTCCGACGCAAACATCGCGGGAGCGCAGCGCGAATTCAACATCAAGCAGGCCCAGTTCCTGGCCGAAGTCGAAACTCAAAAAGCCATGGCCGCGCAAGCCGGGCCGCTGGCGCAAGCCAAAGCCAGGCAGCAAGTGGTAGTGGAAGAAGTGCGCGTCGAAAAGATGCGCACGCAGGAGCAGATCGCCGTCCAGGAACAGGAAGTCCAGCGCAAGAAGCAGGAACTCGAAGCCACTGTGATCATTGCCGCCGAGGCGGATCGCCAGGCGGCCATTTTGCGCGCTGAAGCAGCCAAGCAATCCGCCATTCTCGAAGCGGAAGGCACCAAATCCGCTCAGATCGCTCTTGCCGAAGCGCAGCAGGAAAAATTAAAACAAGAAGGTATGGGCCGCGCCGCCGCGGTGGAAGCAGAAGGCCGCGCCGAAGCCGCCAAGATCGAAGCCATCGGACTGGCGCACGCGCATGCCGTTGAGGCTCAAGGCCTGGCCGAAGCGCAAGCCATTCTCAAAAAAGCAGAAGCCTGGAAGCAATTCAACGATGCCGCCAAACTCCAAACCATTCTGGAAAAATTGCCCAGCGTTTTGCAGGCATCCGCAGGAATTTTCGGCGCGGTAGCCGCCCCGCTGGGAAACATTGACAAAGTCGTGGTGATCGAACAAGGAAACGGCGGCGATGGCGACGGATCCGGCGGAATCGGCCGTGTAGCCCGCACAGGCCCCGCGCTGATCTTCGGCCTGCTGCAACAATTGCAGGCCCTCGGCCTGGACGTCCCCACAATCCTTTCGCAGTTGGGAATGAGCAACGGAAAAGCGATCGAAGTTCCCGCTTCCGCCGCTCCGGTTCAGGCTCCGGCTCCCGCTCCTATCAAACCGGCGGAAACCAAGCCAACAAAGCAGTAGGCGTACAAGCTAGACCGTGCTCCTCCCGCCACAACGTATTTGGATTAATTGCGTAATCGCGGCCGGTTATGTTGAACGAGTGAAATCGGTAGGCAGGCGCTGGGCACGCCCTTTCGCTGACCTAGGGCGCGTCCTCCTTTTTTAAGACAGGGGCCGGTACGTTGTCGGAACTAGTCCATTGTTCTGCACCTGTGAAATGATCGATCGCATCTTCTAGTTCCGAAACCACGAAGGGCATTCCAACGCTCAAGCCTATATAGTCCTTCACTCTTTTGAATTTCCCATCAATCTCGATGGACGTCTCATACCTTGGGTGATCCAAAACGGACGAAGCATATTCGTCTTGCAACGAGTAATAATCAGCTTCGCGAAACTTGTTTACCAGATCGCGCACATTTTCGACTGGCACCGATGCGCGATGCAGGCCCTTTATGGCAACGTGGCTTTTTCCTTCGTACAGAACTGTTCCGTCACCATGTAATTCGATTCGATAAACAGGACAGGGGCCGAGGCATTCCGTACGAGAAAGAGTAATGCGGACAGTATTCCAGTTCTTCACTTTCGGAAACGTCACATGCTTGGAAGGCTTGCGCTCAGGAGGGAGAACGTACACCGTTTCGTCGAACCGCACCCACCCCGGCTGGCCGTCCCGTTCGAAGGGTCGATATCGTAGATTGAGTGCCGCCGCTTCTACTCTTGCCCGAAGTTCAGACGTCAAACTTTCATCGGCCACCGCCGACCTTACTGTCCCGGTTGCATCTACGGTCACCTGCACGCGAGTGTTTACCTCAATTAATTCTTTCATTGTCTTCGTGTCTGGTTCCACCCTAAGGATGACTGGCCCACCGAGTCTGTGGCTGCTCGCGTCTTGCTCAGTCACCGAAGCAACGCTCTGCGCCTCCATATTCAAGACGTGACTCCCCGCGTCCATCACAATTGGGGAAGCGGCGGCGATAATCAAGAGAAAGAACCGCATGGTTATTGTGCGGATAGCATTCATAGGGTGGGATTCTTCACATGGCTGTCGCACGGTCAGAGCAGAGATTCATCAAGAAGTGTCGTGAATCGGTCATCAGGACTTCGCCAAATTCTTGATCTGCTTCGCCAGCTTTTCGATTTCCTCGGCTTTGTGCACCAGGGGCAACGAGAGGATCGCGGTGGAATCCGTCTTGGACATTTCGCTCTTTAGGTCCTGGGCCAGATCGAACAAGCGATTTACATCATTATGCATTTGAGTTTGATTCGCTTTCAGGATCACTTTCATATCGATCTTGGGCTCAGGTTCCGGAGGAAACCCGGGCTTTTGCTGCTGCCCCGAAGGAATCGGAGGAAATGGGTTTTGCTGATCGGCGAATGCGCGAACCACATGAACGGCAGCGCCAGCCGCCACGGCGGCGGGAATGAACGCTGACAGAAAAGTGCGTCGTGTAGGGCCCATAAAGACCTCCTGACCCGGGATTCCGGCCAGGCCGCCGGAGCATCGCGGAAGTTCGTCCCGCCGATGGTATAATCCCGATCCTCTATTCTATGACTGATTTGCGCGCTCAAATAACGGAAAACGCCATCATCTTCAACGCCGCCAAGGTGCTGGTCATTGTGTTATTGGCCATGCTCCTGATCCGCTTGATGAAAGCGGTGACCGCGCGCCTGGTTGAGATGGCCAAATCTCCCACGCGCGTTGCCCAGATGCGCGAGCAGCAAACCCGCGCCATGGCCAATCTGCTCTACAGCGCCGGCACTATGCTGGTGATAATCGCGGCGCTGCTGATGGCTCTTCCCTCTTTCGGATTCGATATCACCCCGCTGGCCGCCGCCGCGGGATTGGCCAGCTTGGCTCTGGGCTTCGGAGGACAGTACCTGGTTCGCGATCTGATCAACGGATTCCTGATCGTCTTCGAAGATCAGTACGTGGTGGGAGACACGATCAAAATCGAAGACGAGACCGGCCGGGTGGAACAAGTGACTCTCCGGCGCACCGTGCTGCGCAATTTTCGAGGTGCTTTGGTCAGCATTCCCAACGGGCAGATTGGCCGCGTTTCCAATTTGAGCCGGGATTGGTCGCAAACCTGGGTGGACGTAACGGTGCCCTCCGAAGAAGCCGTTGCCACCGCTCTACACACGCTCGAGAAAATTACGGCAGACTTCCGCTCCGATCCCGATTGGTCGGCGGCGCTGGTGGAAGGCCCGCGCGTGCTGGGAATCGATTCCCTGGCGCTGAACGGCACCACCATTCGCGTGCAAATTCGCACCGCCCCTTTGCGCCAGGACGACGTGGCCCGGGAACTGCGCCGCCGCCTGAAAACCATTTTCGAGCAGGAGAATATCCCGTTGAGCAGCGTGCAGCGAGTGACGCTTGTGGGAGCGGAAAAAAAAGAAATGTAGGGGCCGGCTTCCCAGTTTTCGGAGAAAGTGAGAAATTGCTCCGCGATGGGAGGGCATTCCAAAAGAGGCATGGAGAAAATCCCCACTTCTCAAGCACTTGGGATCTACTCCGGATTCCTCACCCCGATCAAAACCATCGGGCACAGAAACCGTGCTTCATTCGGAATGACATCCGAGTGTATTTTTCCGCAATCTGTTCAGCCGCGCCCTCTTTTTGCCGCGGCGCTCCAGTTTTTGCAGCCCTTGTATTCGAATCACGACTTTTGTTCAATGACACGCGAGGAGGATTCAACCATGGGAGAAGTGACCAACGAGCAAGTCAAATTGATGCTTCAGCTCTACGAATTGCGCCGGGAGGAGAAGTTGCGCAAGGCCCGGGCGTGGTTCTTCAGCAATTTCTTCGCGACCAGCTTGGAAGATATGATGAAGAATTTTCCGATGGATTCGGAGATGAATGCCAACATCCGCATGGTCACCAGCTATTGGGAAATGGTGGCCAGCATCGTGAACCGCGGCTTGATCGATGAAGAATTGTTTTTTGAAAATTCCGGCGAGCAGTGGGTGGTTTGGGAACGCGTGCAGCCGGTCGCGCAGGAGTGGCGGAAAGTCATGAAGAATCCGCACATCTTCAAGAACCTCGAAGAACATTGCAAGCGACTGGATGCCTGGCGCGAAAAGAAAGCGCCTGGTTCCACGGAGACCATGCGCGAGCGCATGAGGCAGATGATGCCCAAGCAAGCCCAGGCCAAATCAGGCGGTTAGCGCCGCTTGCGATTGCGCCGGGGAACAAAGTCCTTCGCGCGAGCCGCCGTGAGGCACCGGATCGCCAGATTCTTGCGGCGGCTCGCGCAAAGTTGTGATAGGTTTTGGTTCTGTCCGTCAAGTTTGGGGTGCGATCCGCAAGCGCCGCCGGCGTGCTAAAAAATAGGGTTGTTTGGCCTCATGGCTTGCGTTTCATTTGCGATTCTGGGAAGTGATCGAAAATGGCAGCGGGTTTTTAGTAGGAGAGCCAACCATGATCCAACGCACATCATACGTTCCAACGCTGGCAGCTTTGCTGATCGCTTCGCTCGCGTTTCCGGTGAACAGCATGGCGCAGGGCGCGCAAAGTGCCGGCAAAATTACGAACGTGGCGCCGGTGGTGAACCTTGTGCGAGGCGCGCAACAGGTGCCCGCCGGCTCGGGCTCGCCGGTCTATTGGCAGGACACTATCAACACCGGCCACATGGCCCGCGCGCGCGTGGCGCTGAACGATGGGTCGATCTTGAACGTTGGCCAGGATTCCAACCTCAGCATCGTCAAGCATGATGCCAATACGCAGCAAACCGATTTGGAGCTGAATTTCGGCAGAGTCCGTTCACAAGCCGTCCATCTCACCAAGCCCGGAGCCAGTTTCAAAATCCGCACCCCCACGGGCGTGGCCGGTGTTGTAGGCACCGATTTCTTTTTGGCATTTGAGAATTTCGTCACGAATCTCCAGGTGTTTGAAGGCTCCGTGCAGTTCTGCAACCTGGCAGGACTTTGCGTGACCGTGACGGCGGGCATGATGTCGCAAATTCGCGACCCCAATCAGGCTCCCGATGCGCCTGTCTCCATTCCCACCGCAGCGGTGATGGAAGCGCACACGACCACCGCAATGCCGGCCGGAACCGCCGCCACCAGCGTCGTGGCCACGCACTCCGTGCTGATGAGCACAATGATGGTGCTCACCATTGCCGTTCCCACGGCGGTCGTCGCGACTGCTGTAAAAACCAATACTTGCGGCTGCACCACGGTAGTCGCCACCTCCCCGAAGAAATAGATTCCAGGCTAAGTTCCTGGCACGGCCGCTTGCGCCGAAGTCTGTCCACGCGGCGCTCTTTGCGCGGTCACGGAGAACTTCCGCTTGCACCGCCCCGTTCGCCGCAACCAGCCGCACAGCGGTAAAGTCCGGCACCGGGGAGAAGGGCAACTTTTCCTATTGACATCCTATACGGCTGCGGCATTATCTTATAGATTGTCTATAGGAGCAAAAATGCCTCCTTCGCAAACCGAACTTCTGCAAGGCACTCTGGACATGTTGATTCTGAAAACCTTGGCTCTCGAGGAATTGCACGGCCTGGGCATCTCCCGCCGCATCGAGCAGATCACCAAAGGCACATTTCAGGTAAAGGCAGGCTCGCTCTTCCCCTCCCTGCATCGCATGGAAGAAGAAGGCTGGATCTGCTCCAATTGGGGAGAATCCGAAAATAACCGGCGCGCTAAATATTACAAGCTCACCAAGGCCGGGCGCCGCCAGCTCAATACCGAAACCGAGCGCTGGGGCCGCATATCCCTGGCCATCGCGCGCGCGCTCGAAGCATCTTGATTTGCGCGTTGCTGACTTTTTCTGCCCCGCGCCGTCTTAGTTTCATCGGCCCGCTGCTCAGCGGATCGATTGAGCAGCCGCCCCATGCGGCCAATAGACAAGAGGGAAATCTTCATGTCCTTGCTATCCAATCTCTCGAAGCTCTGCCGGAACATTTTTCGCAGGCAACATGCCGATCAAGATCTCGACGAGGAAGTCCGCTCTTATGTCGACCTTTTGGCGGAGGAAAAAATCAAGCAAGGGATGACCCAAGCCGAGGCGCGCCGGGCCGCGCGCCTGGAAGCCGGCGGCGTGGAGCAAGTGAAGGATGCTGTGCGCGATGTCCGCGTCGGCGGATGGCTGGATACGCTTGTGCAGGATCTCCGCTACGGCCTCCGCATGCTGGCAAATTCGCCAGGCTTCACAATCGTTGCCGTCATAACCCTGGCGCTCGGAATCGGCGCCAACACTGCCATTTTCTCCGTAGTCAACGCGGTTTTGCTCCAGCCGCTGCCGTTCACTGAATCCGACCGGCTCGTACAACTATGGGAAACCGAAACGGCGGTTCCCAAAGCCCCGCTGGCCGGACCCGATTATTTCGACTGGCGATCGCAGAATCAAACGCTGCAGTCCACCACTCTTTACGGCTGGCCCACCAGCTTGAATTTATCCAGCACCGGCGAGGCCGACCACGTTTTCGGAATTCCGACCGATGCAAATTTTTTCTCGGTATTGGGAGCCCGCCCCTTGATCGGCCGCGCTTTCCTCGAAGGCGAAGACCAAACCGGACGAAATCACGTCGTAATCTTGAGCTACGGCTTGTGGCAACGCCGATTCGGTGGCAGACCGGAAGTGCTGGATCAGGCGATCGAATTAAGTGGCGAAACATACCAGGTGGTTGGCGTGATGCCGGCGAATTTCGAATTTCCCTTTCAGGCCGATTTGTGGCTGCCGATGGAGATGAACCTGGACAAGATGGATCCCCGCGGCGAACATTCCTATCGCGCCATTGGCCGGCTCAAGCCGGGGATCACTCCCCAGCAGGCGGAATCGAATCTGCAGGCGATTGCCAAGAATCTTGAGCGCGAGTATCCCCAAACCAACGATCAGATCGGCGCCACCGCGGTCCCTCTTCGTGAACAACTCGTGGGACAGATTCGCCCCGCGCTTTTGGTCCTCTTCGGAGCGGTATTGCTTGTGCTCCTGATCGCCTGCGTCAACGTGGTCAATCTATTGTTGGCGCGCGCCAGTGCGCGGCGCCGCGAAATCGCCATTCGAAACGCCCTGGGAGCTACCCGCGCCCGGCTGGTCCGCCAATTGCTCACGGAAAGTGTGCTGCTCTCGATCGTCGCTGGAGTTCCAGGTTTGCTGCTGGGCGCGTGGGGTGTGGATCTTCTCCGGTTGCTTCCCGGAGTGCCGATCAGCAATCCGGATCGCGTGCGTGTCGATCTTGCCGTCCTTTTCTTCGCAATGGGGATTGCCGTTCTGGCCGGAATCCTTTTCGGACTGGCCCCCGCGGTCCAGGCGTGGCGCACGGAACCGCAGCAAGATCTAAAATCGGGCGTGAAATCATCTGGCAAGAACGGAGCGCCACACCGGGGTCTCCGTGATGCACTTGTGGTGTGCGAGATCGCGCTTTCGTTGGCGCTGCTCATCGGCGCCGGACTTCTGCTGCGATCGTTCCAGCAATTACGCGCCGTGGATATCGGAGTGCGAACGGAAAATGTGTTGACGGCAAAAATTGCTTTGCCCGATTCACGCTTCCCCAAGGAAAACGACAAAATTCCCTTCTACCAGCAGTTGGTGGAACGGCTCGAACAATCGCCCGGCATCGACGCTGCTGGAATCACAAGTGAAGTTCCGCTGGAGGGCGGCTCGAACGGCTACGACCGGCGCGTGGAAGATCCGCCCACCGCTCAAGGCCCGCTGGTCGAGCGAGACATGGTGACGCCCGGATATTTCGCCGCCATGGGGATACCATTTATCGCCGGAAGAAATTTCACGCCCGCGGATCAGCAATTAATGCTGGCTGTGCGCGAAGTGGAGGATCAACCAGGGCCGCCGGGAAAAATCCCTACGCAGGTAGCCATCGTCAATCGCTCCTTCGCTCAGGAATTTTGGCCGGGCCAGAACGCCGTCGGCAAACTGTATTTTTCCGGCGGAGAGAATCCCACTCAAGTGATCGGAGTCGTGGGCGACACAAGAGTGTTCGCGCCCAATCAGAAGACCATCCCCGAAGCCTATTTCCCGCTCGGTTACTTCCCTCGCAATTCAGTGAATATCGTGGTGCATGGCTCCATCGGCCCGGCCGCGCTCGCCGCAACGGTCCGCGCGGAAGTAAAAAAAATGGACGCCGGCCTTCCCGTCTTCGAGGTTGAGCCAATGGAAGGGATCATAGCCCGCAGCACTTACAACACTCGCTTTCAGGTGCTGCTCTTGGGCACTTTCGCATTTTTGGCGTTGGCCCTTTCAGCGGTGGGAATTTATGGCGTCATGTCCTATCTGGTGGAACGGCGCACCCGCGAAATCGGAATTCGCATGACGCTGGGCGCGCGGCCATCCGACGTTCTCCGCCTGATACTGGAAGAAGGAGTGAAATTGACCGCGTTAGGCCTCGCAATCGGGTTGGCTGGCGCACTCGCGCTCACCCGCCTGTTGTCGAGTTTGCTCTACGGCATCAGCGAGCGCGATCCGTATGTATTTGTGGGAGTGGCGCTGCTGCTAGGGATCGTGGCACTGATCGCCTGCTGGATCCCCGCGCGCCGCGCCGTGAAAGTCGACCCGATGGAGGCGCTGCGATACGAATAATAGGGTGCCATCCTTCCCGGCATTTTCGGGAAGGGTGGGGGTTTTCGAATTTGATTTTGCTTCCTCGGCCTGCGCCCGGCGTGCAAGGAGAACGATCATGTCTTTGCTTTCAAATCTCTCAAGCCTCTTCCGCAATCTCTTCCGAAAACAGCGCGTCGAAAAAGATCTCGATGACGAAGTCCGTTCCTACGTCGACATGGCCGCCCACGAAAAAATGAACCAAGGGATGACGCGCGCCGAAGCACGCCGCGCCGTCCGCCTGGAAGCCGGCGGCGTGGAGCAGGTAAAAGAAGAATGCCGCGACGTCCGCGTTGGCGCCTGGCTCGATACGCTGCTCCAGGACATTCGTTACGGCATCCGCATGCTCGCAAAATCACCGGGGTTCACGAGTGTCGCGGTGCTCACCCTGGCGCTCGGGATCGGCGCCAACACCGCGATTTTCAGCGTGGTCAACGCGGTGCTGCTGGAATCGCTCCCCTTCCGCGACCCCTCGCGGCTGATTAGCGTGATGGAGACAAAATCTTCGCAAGGTTTGGACTGGCTCTTCGTTACACCGAACAATTTCTTCGAATGGCAGCGCCGCTCCACATCGTTTGAATCCATCGCCGCTTCCCATGGATGCGGCTACCGCCTGGCTGACGCCAACAACGCAAGATTTGTTCAGGGAGCCTGCGCCTCCGCCAGCTTTCTCCCGATGCTGGGAGTGCAGCCGGTCCTGGGCCGCCTGTGGTCGGCGGAGGAAGATTTACCCGGCCGCGATCGTGTCGCCGTTCTCTCTTACGATTTTTGGCGCCAGCAATTCGGCGGCGATCCCGCCGCGATCGGCAAAACGATTCAGCGCTCCTCGGACAACGTGCCCTACACAATCATCGGCGTTCTTCCGGACGGCTTTCAGTTCGCCTCGGAAGACCTTTCCGTGTGGACGCCGCTGGGCATCGATCCCAACGGAGATTCCCTTCGTTATCACACCCAACTGGTTTTCGCGCGGTTGAAGCCGGGCGTCACCCGCGAGCAGGCGCAATCGGAAATGGACGGAGTGGCCAGGCAATTGGAACGCGAATTTCCGCAAACCAATATCGGCTGGGGGATCACCATTCAGCCGCTACAACGATTCTTTTCCAATCAGGATAATACTCGCACCACACTGCTTGTTTTGCTCGCCGCCGTGGCCGTTCTGCTGCTGATCGCCTGCGCCAACATCGCCAATTTACTTTTGGCGCGGGCCACGGTCCGCCAACGAGAGATGGCTGTTCGAGCCGCCCTGGAGCTTCCAGGCTTCGCCTGATCCGGCAACTTTTTACGGAGAGCATGATCCTGGGGTTGCTGGGAGGCGCTGCTGGATTTCTTCTGGCCTGGGCGGCCTTCGGCTGGCTGATTTCGATCGCTCCGCGCATTCCATCGTTCCGGCCACATGCGATCCGCATCGATATTGGAATTTTCGCATTCGCGATGGCCGCATCCCTGCTTGCCAGCATCGTCTTCGGATTGACTCCCGCGCTGCGCATCTCGAAACAGGATTTAAATGAATCGCTGCGCGAAGGCGGCCGCGGCGCCCAGGGAAGCATTCGCGACCGCGCGGCGCGCTATTTGCTCGTGGTTGGCGAGATCGCTCTCGCGGTTGTGCTGCTGGCCGGAACCGCGTTGCTGATCGAAAGTTTCCGAAATCTTCAAAATGACCGGCTCGGATTTTCTTCCGATCATGTCTTAACTCTCTCGATGTGCTGTCTTCAGGAATCGAACACGCAGCAACAGATGAGCCAGTTCTATCGCCGGGTTTTCGAGCGGTTGCGGTCTCTGCCCGGCGTGGAAGCCGCCAGCGCCACCACCGGTTTGCCGTTGCGCCAATTTGACGGCGCCGGCTCTCCCTTCATCATTCAAGGCCGGCCGGTTCCCAATCCCGGCCACGAAACGCTTTCCGATTCCCGCCTCGTCGAACCGGATTTTTTCAATACCATGCGCATACCCATGCTCCGCGGGCGCGCCTTCACGCAGGCGGACGATGAAAGTCACGCTCTGGTAGCCGTTATTAACGAAACGATGGCGCACCGTCATTGGCCGCACGGCGATCCCGTAGGGCAGCAGATTCAGCTGGTGAATTTGCGGCCGCTGGGACGCTGGTTCACCGTCGTCGGAGTGGCCGCCGATTCGAAAGACCGTGGCTTGGGAAAAGAGACTCGTTCAACCGTGTACTTATGCGATCTGCAAAATCCCGTTCCGGGTTCCTATTTGCTGGTGCGCACCAAAGGCGATCCGCATTCCTTGGCGGCCGCGGTACGGCAGGCCGTGCGTTCGATCAATCAGGATGTCTGGGTGGCGAATGAACGGACGTTTGATGAAGTGCTGGCGCGATCCCTCACTCCTCAGCGCTTCTCCGTCACCCTTCTTACAGTATTTGCGTTCCTGGCTTTGGCGCTTGCGTCCATAGGAGTTTATGGCGTCACCGCATACACCGTGGCGCAACGAACCCATGAAATCGGCCTGCGCATGGCCTTGGGCGCCGGTCCGCGCGACATCGTGATGCTCATCGTCGGCCAGGGCTTGCGATTGGCGCTGGCCGGAATTGCCGCGGGTCTCGCCGGCGCTTTGGCGTTACTGCGCTTGATGACCAGCCTTTTTTTCGGCGTCAGTCCGCACGATCCGTTCACCATGATTTTCACTTGCGCCGCGCTGTCCGCCGTCGCGCTGCTCGCCTGCTACCTTCCCGCGCGCCGCGCCATGAAGGTCGATCCTATGGAGGCATTGCGCTACGAGTGAGAGGGTGCTCCTATCCTTCCCGGCATTTTCGGGAATGGTGGGGGCTTTTGAATTTGAATTTGCTCCCGCGGCCGGCGCCCGGCGTGCAAACAGAACGATCATGCCGTTGCGTTCAAACCTCTCCAGCTTATTCCGCAATCTTTTCCGCAGGCGCGCGGGAGCAGTAGTCCTGATCATGCGGAGTCCTCCCGCACATAGTCAGGATGTCGAGCGCGGGCGCGCTTTGGAAATTCACGCTCCAGTTTTCGCAGCCAGCGCAGCTCCAATCTAAATTGCTGGATCGCCAGCGTGAGCATCCACACCGCTTCGTGGTAAGGATGTCCCACCTCCGTCAGTACGCTTCGCAGCGTTTCTTCCTCGCGCGCAATTTCCGACTGCAAGAACTTGCGCCGCCGTTGAATCTGAGTTCGCACAGTCCCCGGCCGCGCTTGCCACGAAAGCGCAAGCCAGGCCAGAAACAAGGGGCGCTCGCGCTGGGTGGTCCAATCTTCCCGTTCCAGCGCCCCTGCCAAAGCCGCGCGGCCCTTGGCCGTGGTTGCAAAAACGCTTCGTTCCGGACCGGCAGCGGCCTCCGCGCTTTTGATTCTTCGAAGCAGACCGCTTCTCGCAAGTTTCTCGAGCGAATAATAAACCTGCGGCCGCGAAATACCCGCCCAATCGCGCGCCTGGCGCCGTTCCAATTCCAGATTCGCCTGGTACCCGTGCATCGGCCGCTCCGCCAGCAGGCTCAGCAGAACCAGGTCAGGCGTAGTCAGAGTCACCGCCCGTTTATTTTCTCTTGTTGCGCCCACGGCTCTCCTTTCGCTTGCGGCTCCAATACCACCACTGGCACTGCTCTGCTGGCAAGCGCGGATTGCGCGCCTGTGCCACCGCCGCCGAAAAAACATCCAGGCAGCAAATATCGTGCGCCTGACCCGTCACGCGGCACAGCCTCTCATAAAGACGATTTGGATTCATCCGCGCAAGCTGGCGCACGCTGCGAATTTCCAGAATCTCGAAATCGCGCATCATGGCCGGCCCTATCGAAATCAGATCCTGCAGCCGCGCCTCTTTCTTCCCCATAAAATCCTCCTTGACGATTCGAAGATCTTCGCATATCCTCCTCTAGTCTAATTTAGACTAGATAGCAATTCAAGAGGAGATTTCGTCATGCGCTTCGCTTCCCTGCTCGCGGTTTCGCTCTCGCTGTTTGCCGGCTCTCACTTCCCCCAACAAAAAACTAAGGAGGCAATTCCCGTGAACGTCAAGAAAATCACGCCAGTTCTGTACGTCGATGAAATCGAGCCCTGCTTGAAATTTTGGATGGAGCGTCTCGGATTTGAAAAAACCGCGGAGGTCCCCGACGGCAACAAGCTCGGCTTCCTTGCCTTGCAGAAAGGAAACGTCGAGATCATGTACCAGACGTTTGCCAGCCAGAAAAAAGACACGTCCACGGTTACCGCCGAGATTTCCGGCGGCCACACCTTTCTCTATGTGGAAGTGGACAAGCTCGACGCCGTGATTCAGGCCATGAACGGCGCGGAGATCGCGGTTCCGGTGCGCACCACTTTCTACGGAGCGCGTGAACTCGGCGTCAAGGATCCTGCCGGCCACATCATTGTATTCGCGGAATTCGCGGCTGCGGCGCAGCACTAAGGCGGCCACGTCTCTTAGGCGGCGAAGACAATCGGCAAATTCCGGCTGGCTCCGGCCGATTAGCAAGATTCGAGAAGTTCCACCCGGCGGGATGTGCTCTACTGGCGTGGACGAATTCCTCGAACACGGAGCCGCGCAATGTCTGATTCGATTCGCCGCAGAAGTTTTCTGGCTCTTGGGGCTGGGGCTGCTGTAGCCGCCACCATTCCCGCCAACCTATATGCTTCTGTTTCCGTCACCGGCGCATCCGGAGAGGGCAACAAAAACATTGACGCTGGAACAGGCGCCCTGATCGATCTGAAAGATGAAACCGACCCGTACCGTCGCGCCGTAATCGACGGAGACTTGCCGGTGGTCCAACAGCATCTCGAGAAGGATCCCGGGCTTCTCTACGCGCGTGATGCTCAGGGCCAATCGGTCTACTTGCTGGCCGCCTATGCCGGTCAATCCGCCGTGATGGCCTTCTTCGAATCGAAAGGCATGGTGCTCGATATCTATGAAGCCGCGGCAGGCGGGAAAACAGATCGCATCAACGAACTTCTGCGGCCCGCTCCCGGCCTGGTAAAGTCGTCCAACGCGGCAGGTGATACGCCTTTGCATGCCGCTGCGCTTTCCAGCCAATCCAAGTCGATCGACAGCATGATTTCGCCCGGGCCCGATTACACAATCCCCAATCCCAAGCGGAAGAATGCCACCGCCGCTCATATCGGATTGCAATCTCCGCAACGGGAAGCCGCGGAAGCCATGGCATTCACGATGATTGGCAACGGACTGAATCCCAATCTTGCCACCAGCGACGGAAATACAATTCTGCATTGCGCCGCGGTAACCGGATATCCGCGAGTCATTCGTCTGCTGCTTCAGAAGGGCGGCGACGCCGGCGCGCGCAACGCGGCAGGGCAAACACCGCTCGATATCGCCACACAAGGCAAAAAGGGCGAAGCCGCAGCGCTGTTGAGCAATCCCGGTTCGATTCCAAGAGACTATTACGCGCACCGGTATGCCTATGATTCGAAATTCGGTGCATTGAAGCGTGATGATACCGAAGGCTTGCCAATGGAATTCATTAATTCATTCACGATCGTCTCGCACTTTGGTTTCGATCGCGTGAAGCAATGGGTGAAACTGTGCCCCGATCTCCTCAATACTCGCGCCGCATGGGACGAATTGCCTGTCGAAGCCGCCGCGCACATGGGCCGCGCGGATATCGGCGGGCATCTGCTCGATCTAGGAGCATCCTATTCAATCTGCACGGCGACCGTCTTCGGTTCGCTTGATGAGGTAAAGCGGATGCTGGCCGAGGACTCGCGGCGAATCCATGAACGCGGAGCCCACAGCTTCCCTCTCCTGTGGTACACCGCGTTCGGCAAACCCAAAATTGACGCTGCGGAGTATCTAATCCACATGGGAGCCGACCCGAACGAAGACATGCGAGGTCGCACAGCGCTTCATATCGCGGCTTCATCAGGGCATTTGGAACTCTGCCGATTCTTTTTGGAAAAAGGCTTGGATCCGCTTCAAAAAGGCACGAATTTTCAGGGAACACAGGATGCCATGGAAGCTGCCGATGCAGCAAAACATCCCGAAGTGGCCGCAATGATGCGCGACTGGGCCAGCCAGAAACCCTGACACTAGATCCCATATCATAAATGCCTTTTAGGGGGTCGGAGCTCTAGAGTCTGTGTGGCAACGCCAAGTGGGGGTGATCGTGTAGCGCCACCCTTCAGGGTGGCATCTTTAGTTTCAACCCCATAGCCGCCGATAGGCAGGCTCGACAACGAGCAAAACCGAGCTGCCACACAGGCTCTTTGGCTCCGACATTCGAAGCCCCACAAGAAGTGGGCTTTAGCCGCTGAAGGCAATCCAGAAAACTCTTCGTCGTATTGACGAGATGAGTCCTAGTCAAAATCGTTCGGCGCAGAGCCCTGCTTCGAATACAGAAAAGTGGGCTAGCTTTGCCTATCTGAAGCTGGCCGGCTTTGCCCAGTTACTCTCTTGGAAAAAAGAGAGCTGCCCCAGGCAATCAACTAAGTCTTTTCATTGGTGCATGCTCAACTTTTATTGCCGTGGGTCGATATTGGCAAGGTACTTGCCACGGTAACTCAGACCAAGCGGCAACTGAAGTTCAGTCAGCTAAATGCCGATAGGTCTAGGGAGGGAGCACTTCCCTTCAAGGGGGTATCAATGTCGGTGTCGGGCATTTCGAGCAGTAGTCTTTTTGATTTCATCTCCCAGAGCGTCCAGACCAAAGCTCAGCAGGTTCAGAAAGAGTTCCAGCAACTGGGCCAAGATCTACAATCTGGGAATCTATCGGCGGCACAATCGGATTTTGCCACTTTGCAGCAATTCAGTCCGCAGGCGAATTCAACTTCATCGTCACAGAGCAGCAACCCCATCGCGCAGGCATTCAAGCAACTCTCGCAGGATCTCCAATCGGGGAACGTAACTGCTGCTCAACAAGACTTCACGGCGATTCAACAGGACTTTCAAACTCAAGCGGCGCAGGCACAAGGACACCATCATCATGGTGGCGGAGCAGGCATAGCCAGTACGATTAGTCAGGAGTTTACGCAATTGGGCCAGGCCCTGCAATCTGGCAATCTTTCTTCCGCTCAGCAGGCCTACAGCACGTTGCAGCAGACCTTCCAGCAAGTTGTCCAAAACAGCGTCCTGCAGTCTTTGGAATCGTCCCAGTCCGGTTCGAATAGCATTTCTGTAAACGCCTGATCGCATTCCCATCTAATCCGAACGCCATTCCGGGGGAAAGAGAAACTAGTTTTCCCATCCTCCGGAATCGGCTTCACTTCTGAATCGAAACCTCGCCCAAGCTCGGCCGAATCCTCGTGGCAGAGCCCCCTGCACGCGCTGGCGGCGTCGCTGGCCCTGTTTGCAGCCTGCCCGCCAACCATTTTGAGCAAAACTGCTTCTATTCACCTAAGCGGAGCTTCCCTGTTATCCTTAGGCAGGCTTGCGAATGATTCGCTTGCTGGCGAACGCGTCATTATCTTTGGGGTTTTAGACGCTGGGCCGCACGGGGAAGTCAGGCTATACTCGGCATCCGAAAAAGGGATGCGCCGCCCGCCTTACGCTCAACTATAGAGCGAGTCGCAACCAAATTTTGCCAATTTTAGGAGATCACATGTCAGTTTTGACGAATTCGAAGAAGCGTATTTTGGGCCTTTCCCTGCTCCTGATCGTTTGCCTTTCCATTGCCGCGTTTCGGCACGTTTCTGCAAAGGCCGTAGCCAATCCCGCGCCAGCAACAGAAGGAGCCAAGACGGGCATCCTCAGCATGCAAGAAGCCCTGGCCACCACCAACGAAGGCAAAATCGAATTTGGCGCATTGCAACAGCGATTCACCCCAAAGCAGGAAGAAATCAAGGCGCAAGGCGCGGATGTGGAAAACCTGAAAAAAAAGCTGCAAGCTCCAGGCATTACGGAAGCAGAGCGCAAGAGCCTGAACGCGACCATCGATGCCAAGCAAAAAGCCTTGCAGAAAAGTTTCGCCGCCGCCCAGGCGGAATTTCAGCAGGCGGAACGTGAAGTGGTGAATCGTTTGGGGCAGAAGATGATGGTCACAGTGGATAAATATGCCAAGGCCAACGGCTATTCGGTGATTCTGGATGTTTCCTCGGAAACCACTCCGGTGCTCTGGGCCCTTCCCACCGCCAACATCACGAAAGATGTGGTGGAGGCCTACAACGCGGAAACGGCGCCGGCCGCGGCTCCCGCCCCGGCACCCAAGCCTTAACAATTGCTCCAACGAACTTATCGTCCGGGCAGCGTGAATCTCGCTGCCCGGTCCGCACCGGGCGGCTTCAAACAGGGAAATGTCGAGGCGCACTCCGGTTTCGCTGGACGCCAAAACTCCGGGAGCGGAATGGTGGCGCCGGCAGGCCGCGCCCGCGGCAGAATCGCACCTCGTCCGCAACGTTCCTCAGCTAGTGAATATTGAATTCGGAGCGGATAAACCGCTTCACGCCTTCTGTTCCGCGTAGCTTCAGCCAGAGCGGCCCGTTCTCTCTTTCGAGTTGGATTTCAAAATCGAAAAACGGGCAGCACTTGCTTTCCGCGGAGATCCACTCGGCCAGCTCGGGAAGAGTTAATTTCTCGCCCTGCACGCGGAAAGAGAAGCCGTCCGGAAGTTCGACGGTTTCGAGCCTTGCTTCGGCGAGCTTCGCGGAAAGTTTCTTGTGCCGCTCTCGTTCTGCTTTAGTAAGAGCGTTCACATTGCAGTAGAATCCGGTCTCTTCCATCAAATTGATTCCACTTCGATTCGCCGATGTGGGTTCTGCTTTCCACGTATGGGCAAACAACCTTCCGAACGCGCCGGGCCAGGGGACCGTCAAGAGTACAATTGCAGTTACCAGGCGAACCATGCCTGCATTCTTTTTTTCCAATTTCGCTCTCCTTGATCTTTCGGAATCGTTGAACGAATGAATCGTACAAATTAAAGTCGACTTTAAGTCGATCGATATTTTTGGCGGCAAACCACAAGTGAGCATGGGGTTACTCGTCGAGAACATCGTCAAGCGTACAAACTCTAATCTTGCTAGCATTAGTTAAAGAGTTTTGGCGATGCGTTCTGATCTTGGGAGCAATTCACATCCATACGTCTCTATCCACGCCTGCACCTGAGGAAATCATGCCTGAGATGCTTTCCCAACTGTCTGTCGTTGTCAGGATGGGCGGTTTAGAGATTGTTGAAGAAGTTGCGGCGGAGTGGCAGCGGCTGTGCGACGAAGTCCTGGCGAGGGAACCGTTTCTCCGGCCGGAGTGGATCCTGGCCTATCTGCGTGCCTTCGCGCCAGAGGCCAAAGTCATCGTATTGTCCGCCTGGGCAAATGGACATCTGCGCGGAGTTCTGCCGCTTGTCCGGGGGAAAAAGCGAATCTGTGGACTGCCCGTATCCACTTTGACCTGTCCAGCGAACGCCCACTGCTCTCGATTTGGGATGGTGCATTGCGGAGGAGAAGAAGGCGCGGCGGTGCTTCACTTGCTCTGGCAACACGTCAAAACAATTCCCGGCTGGGACATGTTCGCTGTTCCCATGGTGCCCGAAGGAAACGGAATTGACCGGCTTATTCCCTTCGCGCTCGCCGATGGATATTTGACCGCGCGCCGGCGAAGCTGGCAAGCACTGTACTTGCCATTGAATTCCAGCGATGCCGCGCAGCCTGCCTGGATGGCGGAGACTCGTCCCAAATTCCGAAAAAATTTGCGCCGCACACTTCGCCAACTGGAAGAACTCGGAACCGTCTCGATGCGTCATTGCATCAGCGCTGATCCCAAGGCGCTGGAAGATTTTTATCAATTGGAAAATTCCGGCTGGAAAGGAAAACAAGGAACCGCCATCGCCTGCGATCCCAAGACGCGGCAGTTCTACGATGAAATTGCCCAGGGGGCTGCTCGCCACGGCTATCTGTCGCTCGATTTTCTGGAGTTGAACGGAAAACCAATTTCGGCATTCCTCGGATTCAACTATGCCGGGTGCTACTTTCTGACAAAGGCGGGATATGACGAAACCTACCAGCGTTTTGGAACCGGACAACTGCTGACCCACGAGATTCTGAAGCAATCGGAAATTCGCGGCATCCGGGAACTCGACTTCGTGGCCGCCGCCACCTGGGACGAAGGACGCTGGGCAAGCGCGCGGCGGAATCACTACAAGATTTTTATTTTTCAAAAGGGCGCTTACGGCGCGCTCCTCCACGCGCTGCGCATTACCTGCCGGGAAGCTCTGAAAAAGATTTTGGGCAGAGCAGTGGACGAAACAAAACCGGCGGAGCTTCAGTCTCCGCCCGCTCCTTCGCGGAACGAACCGAAATCCGAAGAATAAATGGCTGATAGCGCAATGGCAGCGGGTGGCGGCGCGACACCGGTTTGGGTGGAAGGCCTGGACGTTTCCGCCTATGGAATCACACGAAGCGTCGGCAGAAAAGGTGTGCCGGTATATGCGATGAACGACCGGTTGGGTGATTCTCTGCGTTTTTCGCGATATTGCCGCGATTGTTTTATCTATCCCGACGATCCCACGCAGCAGCGCGCCTATGCCGGAGATTCCATCGCGAATGAGGATACCCTGTGCCGGCTTCTGCTGGAATGGTCCGCTGGTTTCAAACAGAAGCCGGTGCTATTCGCCACGTCGGATTGGTTTGCGCGATTTCTTTCCAATCGCCAGGCGGAACTCTCGCAGCGATTTCTGTTCCACTGGGTTCCACAGGAATTGTTCACCACGATCGTGGACAAGAGCCGGATGGTGAGATTCTGTGAAAGCGCGGGCGTTCGCGTGCCGCGGACTCACGCCCCGCTTCCGGAAGAGGACATCGCGCAAATCGCGAAAGATTTTGTTTATCCCTGCCTGGTGAAACCGCTGCACCGGCACACGGCCAGCTTTCCCATGGAAGCAGCCAAAGTATTCATCGCGGATTCGCCGGAAAAGCTGAAAACGTTTTTCGACACTTACCCGCAACTGAAAGGCGCCACCCTGATGCAGGAAGTGATCGAAGGAGGAGACGACCAGGTTTTTCAGTGCACCGTGCTGGTAAACGGATCGGGAAAACTCGCGGCGTATTCCACGGTTCGAAAACTCCGGCAATTCCCGGCGGGTTACGGAAGCATGTGTTACGGGCGCACGGAAACAAATGAAGCGCTTGCGGCGGAAGCGTTGAAACTGGTGGAGGCGCTGGGATACCGCGGGCTGGGCTCGCTGGAATTCAAATACCGGCAGCGCGATGGGGGATATTACTTCATCGAAATGAATACGCGGCTTCCCTGGTACAACGGGATTTTCGCGGATGCCGGCGTGAATCTGCCTTACCTGGCCTATCGCGATCTTACCGGGCAGCAAAGCGAAACTTCCCGGCAGCGCGATGACGTGACGTGGGTCGGCTTTCACAATTATTCGGAATGGTATGCGCAGACCAAACGCGAGCATCCGATTTCATTGGGGCGTTGGATTTCCACAGTAGCTGGAGCGAAGTCATACGCGTGGTGGAACTGGAAAGATCCAGCGCCGTTTCTCTTATCGGGAATGTTCGCGATGCGGCGGGCCGGCGGCAGCCTGCTGCGCCGCGCGGGACTGCGCTGATCTTTTCAAATTCCGCAAACATTACTCTTCCCTTCTCTTCCATAATTCTTGACAGGAGTTTCCCAGGTACAAGCTCCCTGATGAATCCGCACGATATAAATTTGTGTTCTCATGGGATCGGAGCGCCGATCACAATTCCCGCGCCAAGATCGCTGCTGCTTAACACGGGAACTTGCGTCGCGGCCGCGGGAGAAGCAGAAGAGCCGGCGTCATTTTTCAAGCGAACGCCGCGGGCAGTTTGTTTTTGCGCGGCGACTGCCTTGGGGAGCGCGTCCTTCACATAGGCGTAAACCTGCTCAATTGTGTCGTTGCCCTGATTCTGGCGAAGAGCTTCGATCAAGAAATGGGTGAAGTAGCCATTCTGAAATGGCGGGCCTTCGTAGGAAACCTGGTCTTCCTGGCTGGAAGTGAGAATTGCGCGGCCGACGCCCTGGCGAATGCGATCGAGAGCGCGGGCGGAAGGCGTGGAATCCGCCATTCCGGTGGAGCGATCCTTCAACGGAGTGGTGGCCGCGCCGCTGTGGCAGGTATCGAGAATGATCGCGGTGCGCCGCGCTCTGATCCGGGTGCGAACGATATCCGACAATTCCACCATGGGCATGGCGGTGGCGAATAAGCTGTCTTGCGATTGCAGATCGGTATCGGAAGTGACGATGTAATTTACGTCGGCATTGTCGTCGCTGCGCGAGGTTCCGTGAGAAGCAAGAAAAATGACGACTAGGTCGTCTTCCTGAGCCATGCGTGAAATCCAATTTAATTCTTCCTTGAGTTTTCGGGTGGTCACCTGACCTTCATCGAGGACGTGAACATTGGACGCGGCAAACCGGCCAAAGGAGGGATCGATCAACACGCTTCCAAAATCCTTGGCATCCTTTCCGGTGTAGCGAAGATTCAAGCGCGGGTCGTGAAACTGAGCGATGCCGACAACCAGGGCCCATTTCTGGCGCACCGGCGGAAGTTTTGTTTCGGAGGGCTTTTCCGGGAGCGGCTAACACGAAGGGATTCGCGCCTTCGGTCATGGCTTCCGAGCCGAACATCTGGGCTTTGGAAAGCGAATATTTTGCCTTGGCGGATTGGCCGAGCTTTTGTTCGAACAGCGAGCGGTAATACCAGGAGTCGCCGAAGCTGGCGCAGGTTTCGATGGAATGCTTGAGGAGTTGCAGGCCGTCTTCCACTTCCGGCGTGGCCCCGGTTTTGATTTGCTCGAGAGCTTGAACCATGAAATCGCGAGCGACGCCGCAGCGCGAATCTTGAGTACGCGCAGGCGACACACAAAACAGGAGCACGGCAAACAACGCGGCAGCGAGAAAGTTTCTACGTTTGCGACCGACTGAAGATACGTGTAGCGCGCTTATGATCCTTTGATTTTTTTCGGGACTCATGGCGCTAGTTCGAACCGGGAGAAGCGGCGTGATGGGCAGGACGCTTCGCGCGGGTGCGCATGGCGCTGACGACTTTTCCTTTTACTCCGTTATTGGCGAGGGCGATCAAGCCGTCGGGGGTCAAATCGAAGTCTACCGCCGCGGCATCCTGAATCGCGGCGATGATGCTGTCTTCGTCCACTCCGGCCTTGGCCATTTTGATGATGTCCGCATTGCCGATTGGCGGGGTGGCGGACTTACCGGCAGGCTTGGAGCCAGCAGGAGCGGGATTGCTTGTCGAACTAGAACCCGCGGGGCCGCGGGTGGCTGGCGTCTTGGACTTCGGAACGATGCCAGCACTTCTTGTGTTCGCGGCTGGGGCAGCGGCGCCATTTGACGTTGTGGAAGTGCTGTCCAGACTTTCGCCGCCCGAAGCGGGCTGGCCTCCCAGGGATCCGCCAGTGGGTGCTCCGGTAGAATTGGACGCCTTTTGTGTATCGTCCTTGGTGTTTGCGCCTTCATTGAGTTTTTTGTAGTGGGCGACAGCCGTTTCGATGCGATTTTGGGGATCGATGAAGTATTTTTCGCTGGGCTTGGCGTCAATCGCCTTGCCGTAATTGATGGCGGCCTGGTCGAGAAATTTCTGAACGGAAGATTTGTCTTCCGCCTGATAAGCGAGAGCTTCGTTGGCAACTCCGATGTTATAGAGCCGGTAGGCGTCGTCTTCGTGATTGCTGAGCGGGGTCATGGTTTCCAGCGTTTCCAGATAGCGGGTCCACTGATTCTTTTCCGCCAGTTTGTTGGCGTCGTCAAACGGTTTGCCTCGGGAGAGCAGCACATCGACGTTTTCGGTGGTATTCACGAAGCGAGGAGCCAACTGGGCAATCACTCCATCCATCAGCTTCTGGCGTAGCTGAACTGGATTCGGCGGGCCTTCGAGTTCTTCCGGCTTCTTTTTCCGGAAAGGGTTCAGCACGCCGATGCCCCCTCCTGACTCTCCCGGTTCGGCGGCATTTCCGCCGACCGCCTGGTTGGTGCCGGCCTGGAATTCCTGCGCATATTTTTTGGTGATGGTGCCGGCATCCAAAGCCCTTTTATGAGCGTCGGTGGCCTGGTAGGCGATGGTTAGCTCACCGGTGATTTTGTAATATTGCACGGGGACTTGCACGAATTTCCCCTTTTGCAATTGCGTTTCCTGGCGGACCGAAGTGGTGGGAGGGGGAGTCTGGAAGGTGATGATGGAGTAGGCAATCACCACGTCCGGCGAAGTTTTGTCCGAGTGCAACGCTGTGTCGTTTTTCTGCAAAGTGACCAGCAGCAAGTCGGAGAGCGCTTGCGCCAAATCTCTCTGCGTGGGGTCGCGAACGACCGGGCGGATGTCGATCCCGTCACCGGGAAGATGAATCAGGCCCGGAAGTTTGCGCTGCAGAGTGATGGTTTTTTTGCTCGAGCCGAAGCCCTGGGCTGAGGTGATGCCTGGTTGCAACAAGAGAAGGGCGGCACAGCATGTTAGGGCGAAGAACGGAAACATCCGGCGTGGCGCAGTGTCCGTGGAATTTTCAGTCGAAAAGAGATTCTTCGGCCTTGGCTCTGCGCGGCGTATGTGGCTGGGCGCGGCCTCAGAATGACAGAGAGAATGGAGTGGCACGAGAGTGAAATTCCCGGTTGGAAGTTGCTCAGAATCCCGGACTGGGGCGAGCGAGCGGAGCGAACCCGAATTCAATTTCGCCATAGGCTTGGAAGCTACGGAAAAATCTGCGCGTATGCTATCAATCCGCAATTCGGTTCGCAACTTTTTCCTATCGCGAAGGTGAGCGGGTTCTATTTGCATGGATGATCCTTGTCCGGGACGCTTTCCACGTGAATTCGTTCGATGGACCAATTGGGCGGAGCGGCGTTCGAGACCAGGGAAGCGCCGCGCGTCCCGCTCTGAATTCCGCCCAAAATATGAGTGAGCGGATTGGGATCGTCAATTCCGCCGCCGCGCGTGAGAACCGCGCCGAAATTGAAAATGCTGAGATCCTTGATTGGCTGATCGGACGTGAGCAGGAAGTGCGTATCCAGGCCGAATGGCTCGGAGACGCAGAACCGGCCCGTCTGCCCTCCGGAGGATGTGACCAGCGGAATTTCGGATTGCACTTCGGTTTGAGTGGATTGCGTGTGCAGCGGGATGTGATTAAACGTGTTTCCCGAAGCTGCCGAGGGGAAAGTCATCAATCCGCTGCCATCGCACCCGACGGTGAATACATAGACCCAGCGCTGCTGGATGCCGTACGACAATTCTGATTCGTTCAAAACCAGGCTGTAGCCATAGGTTTCGCCTTCGTGGACGGTGCCACTATTCAAAAGCGCTCCGGTGGCGGCGTTTTTTAGGCGGAGGTGATAGGGAAAGTCGGTTGGGGGCGGAGAGGTGAGACTTTGCAGCAAGACGATGCGGCCGAGGCGCACGGCGCGGATTGCCAATTCCGATGCCGCACTTTCCTCGGAATCCGGCGCTGATCCAGGAGAAACCCAGTCGGTGCGCAGGGGCAAGGGAGTATTCGCGGAGCAGAGGTTGTCACCTTTTTCGGGCGCAGCGGTGAGAGCAGAATTGGGATCTTGAACCGCGTTCGGCAGAACCCAGGCATATTCGATGCCGCCAGGGGCTGCGCGACCGACGAGGACGTAGTGGGCATCCGATCTTGGCGATTCCTCGACGTAGGAAGTATCCGCGCCAATCGAAATTTCCTTAGCCAGCGCGTTCCAGAATTCAGTGGAGGGAGGAATGTTTGCAAATAATCTGGCATTCTTCGCGCCGGAGGCCTGGAGGGTGGAGAGGATTTTGGCGGCCGAAAATTCGGGCCCGATTTTTTCGGTTTTTTGGATTTTATTATTCCAGCTCAGCAGATTCCAATCGGCGCCATCCCACTCGAGAAAATGCGTGGGAGACTGTTTGATGGGGTCGTCGATCCAATCGATTGTTCCGGATTTTTTAAGTTTTGCAATTTCGGCGAAAATGATTTGCAGCTTCGATTCGGGCAGCGGTTTGGGCGCCCAGACGCGAAGCCGTTGATTTTCCGCGACGGCCATTTTATCGAGCGCGAATAATTCGCCAACTTTGAGCGATTGCGGATTCCCGCTGACCAGCACAGCGGTGGATGATCCGATAGAACTGGCGTCGCTGATTCGAAGCACAATCGGTTCCTGACCGGCGGGAGTTCCCTTCTGCTTGAAAATCGACCCGGGGCCCAAGGCGAGTTCCATGCCGCCATCGAGTTTGATGTCGCCTTTGTTTCCGATTTCGGCGACGGCGAGCGTTAACGGCCCGCGCTTGGCGCCGACGAAAGAAAAGAGTGGCTTGTCAGCGGCACCGCCTAACTTGGGATGCTGGCTATCCCAGCCGTCCGCAAGCATCAAGGAAGTGGTGACGCGAATTACGTCAGCGGCGGGAGCGTCTGGAGGGAGTGAAGTGAGGGCGCGGCCGAGGCTGCTGGAAAATGCGCCGTGGGCGAAATTTTTGGCATCGCCTGCTTTTTCGTATGCGGATTCGTCGGGCTGCGCGGCGGCCAAGACTACGGCGCCAAGCTGCTCGACGTTTGGTCCCGTATCCGGCGCAATTTTTGCATCGCGATTATCGGCGAAAGCGAATCGCGCGACGCCGCCGCGGGGAATGCCACGGGTGACGGCTCCGCTATAGCAACTATCGAAGACCGCGGTGAGCAGAATTCCTTTTTTCAGGATGCCCTTGAAATGCGCGGCGAGTTCTTTATCGAGAATCGGATCGGAGTGCGCGCTGACCACGTCTTGCGGAACGATGGTTTGATCCCAGTGATCGGGCTTATCGGAAAGCGAATTGAAACGCTGCGAGCCGTGGCCTGCATAAATGAAAACGCTGAGGTCGCCGGGCTTGGCGTCTTCGTTGAGAAATTTATCGATGCCGTCGAGAATATTTCTTCTGGAGGCCTGGGAATCGAGCAGGACGTGGACATTGGCGGGATCGAAATCGAAATTTTTTTCGAGAATTTTTGCGAAGGATTTGATGTCGTACACCGGGCCGCAGAGATTTTGAATGGGGCCGGGAGTGGGCTTCTGGTCGTCTGGATTGCAATTTTTTTGGGCAGGGCCGCAGCATTGCGGAGGGAAAGCGGCGTTGTATTGATTGATGCCGATCAGGAGGGCGCGTTTGGTGGGGGTGGGTGGCGGTGTTGGCGCGGTGTTCGCGCGGGCTTCGGGAATGAAAGATGCCGGGCTGAAGCCCGGCGCTACACGGGCGTTTGAGGCCAACATGGCTGTGAAAAAAATCGCGAGAGTGGAGAGCAAGGATTTCATTGAGGCTCACCGGACCGGCGCGTTGCAGTGGAATTTTTGGAGAAAATCAGGGGAATTCTAATGGGTTGCAAAGAGGCGATATAGGAGCGATTAGAAATTTGTAACTTGCAGAATCTGTGTGACTTACTTAATTGCGACTGTGATTGCCGGTGGCGATTAGAAATGCGGTAATTTGGGGCGGGATTTCCTGCAAATTTTTGACCGGTATTTAAGTTGCCAGGGCCCGTTTTGCAGGTTTGCCGCATTCATACCCCGATAATATCCTAAGCATGGATTTCTGAAAATACAAGGGGTGTGCCTGTGGTGATTGGGAATTGATGTAAAGCCTTGATTTTGGCCGGGCTGAAAGCAAACTGCCGCTTGCGGTGACCGGTGGAAAAATTCACTAATTTTCAAGCAATTTCGATCCTCTCTGGATCTCTCGCTTCGCTCGGGATGACTAAATGGGATTATTGCGCGCATTGCGAAGCAAAGGCGGGCGCGGCTCCCCGATAAATGCCATCGGGGCAGGAAAGCCGGCCCCTACAAATTCAAAGGCGAGTCGAAGGCAGGGCGCAGCCCTTCGCAGCTCAGGACAAGCAAGCAGCGCCCCTACAAATTCAAAGGCAATTCAAAGGCGGGCGCGGCTGAAGCCGGCCCCTACAAATTCAAGGGCAATTCAAAGGCGAGTGCGAAACGTGGAGAGGAAAAAATTGTGGGCGGTGGAGGTTTTGGCTTCTCTGCCGCCCACAATGATTAGGGTGATTGAAAGTTGCGGATTAGGGTTCGTCTACCTCGCCTAGTTCGGTGGTTGCGGGATCGGGTAGAAGGGTGCCGAACAGGCCATTGGATTCGCCGTTTGGACCGGCCGTAAAAAACAACGTGTTGTAGGGGCCGGCGCCGGCACCATTGCCGAATCCGAGGGCCCAGAGGCCGTCAATTGCGAGAGTGGTGCCGTCGTGGGCCTTCATCAAACCGATGAAGCGGCCGGTGACGGGGTTGAATGCGGCAATCTGGCCGCTGCCGAAATTGCCGATCAGGATTTCGTGGCTGAACTCGCCGAATTCGCCGGGGGCAAGAGCGATTCCCCAGGGTGAATTCAACCAAGGACCGTGCTGCAAAGTGCCGCGCAGGCGGCCGGAGGGGCTGAAGATGGCGACGAAACCGAGGCCGGCTCCTGCGACATCATCGTGCTTTGCAGCGTCCTGCTTGGCGTAGGTGACGTAGATATTTTCACCGACGGCCTGGATGCCGAATGGTGCGAAACCACGAAGATGATCGTGATCACGGTCATGATCGCCGTCGTGGTCGCGATCGTGTTCACCGTCGTGGTCATGATCGTTGCCGAAATCGATGTCGTCCGCGTCAAAGGCGTCTTCGCTTAAATGCACGCGAGTGAAAGTGGAATCGTAGACTTCAACCTTGCCGCTGCGGAAATTGGTGACGTAGAGATAGTGCCTTCCATTCCATTCGGCGATGGTGACGCCCTTGTAGACGGCTTTATCGCCGCGACTCACTTCGATGACCGCCGAGGCGCCGGAATTCCACCCGGCGATGTTTCCATCTTCGGTAGCGAATATGAAGCGGGCCGGCGTGTTGGGAGCGAGTAAAAAATCAGTGGCGGTGCCGTTGAAGACTACTCCGGTGGGTGCGGAAGAAGCACCGGGCGGCGGAGGGGGCGGAATGGTGACAGTGAGGGCGACCTTGGTGGGGGTGCTGCCGCTGATGGAATATAGAGTGGAAAGGCCGGTTCCGTTATCAGCGACCCACCAGGGACTGGAGGTGCTGCGAGTGAGGCCCCAGGCGTTGACGAGACTGGGATCGATGATGACGGGGACATTGGGTTGATTGATGCTGCCGGAATCGGCGACGAGATTTTTTTGAACATAATGCTGCGCGAAGGTCACAGACGGCAGCATCAAGACAGCGAGGCCGAGGACAATTAGAGTTTTTGCAACGGCAGTGGCAGATTTCATTTCAGGCGTCTCCTATGGAGAATTTTTGTAATGGTCGATGGCCGGCTGGTAGTGGCGACGAATGGATAACGCAAATCATGATCCTGCCACCCCAGCAGGACCGCGAATTCCAGCTCTACTCGTTCGAGTTCGTTCGTCTCCCCACAGGAGATGCCACGTTCGATGAGGACGATTGCAGGACCGCGGCGGGGCGGAGTGTACATCGAAGAAGAAGGGGGCGAACAGACCCAGTACTGGATGTTCGATTATCGATGGAGGGTGGCGGGGTGAAAGCAAATGCGCCGGTGGGCGCAAATATTCTAATTGACCTTCACCACATCGCGGCACTGCTCCAGGTAAAGCTTTCGGGGGCTTCCCGACAAAAGGCGTCGGGACGCAAACGGCGCGAAAGCCCCTGTTTGCAGCGCTCTCTAATGTCGGAGCTGAAGTGGCCGCATTTGGCCATGTGGTTGAAACTAAAGATGCCACCCTGAAGGGTGGCGCTACACGATCTCGCGCAACCGGCGTTGCCCACAAGCTCTGAAGCTCCGACCTCCTAAAAATCGAACCAATCTCAATTTAGGTCAGAACCGGCGAGCTTGCGGATCTGGGAGCCGGCGAGGGGCGGGCTATTTGGACTCCGCTGCTGTGGCGGTGGCCGGACCTTCGCCTACGATTTGGAGGACGGCTTCTTCGTCTTTGGCGCCGTCGTAATGGATTTGCTTGGCGAAGTGGGTGACGAAACTGCCGGCGGGGATGGCGACGGTGGATTCCGGATCGAATTTGGGGCCAGTGCCGACCCACCAAGTGCCGGAGAGAACGGTGATATAGCGTGCGTTGGCGTGCCAGTGAGGATGGCTCATGTGATGGGGAGTCCATTTGACGAGAATGATATAGAGGCCGGGCTTAGACGGATCGCCTAAGAGGACGGCGGATTGGGCGCCCATGGCGTCGGTGGACCAAATGATTTGGTTGGGCAGTTTGTAGGCGATGGCGGCGGGATTGAGGTCGGCTTGTTTGGCCGGGGCCGCGGCTAGCGGGGCGATGAGGGCGATGACTAACGGGATGAGAAAGATGGATCGAGGCGGGATTCGCAAAGTGGACATTTTTTCCTCCGTGGAAACGAGTGTGGGACAGCGAGGAGGCTAACGCTGGGTGCGGGGGATTGTAAAGGTGGAAAAGATGTTCCTATGGGCGATTGCGACGGAGTTTTCGTTTGTGTGGATTTTGCAGGTTGCGCCGGGTCCCTCCCTTTGGTCGGGGTGACTGCGCTTTTTTTGTGGCTGGGGACGCTGTGGTAGATTGGAGTGGGACGTTGCGAAGAGTTGGATTTCATTCAGTAGGACAGGCGAAGGACGAAGGACATGCATTACACAAATTTTGAGAGCCCGTTGGGGCGACTGTTGCTGGCGGCGAATGATCGCGGGTTGTGCCTGATTCATTTTGCAGCGGGCAGGCGGCCGATGAATGCGCGGCCGGATTGGACGAGAGATGACGGGATTTTTGAGGAGGTGATTTTTCAGTTGCAGGAGTATTTTCGCGGGAAATTGCGGCAGTTCGATTTGCCGCTGGCGCTGGAAGGGACGCCATTTCAAGTGAGCGTGTGGGAACGGTTGCGCGAGATTCCATTTGGGGAAACGATTTCTTATGGCGAGCTGGCGCGGCGGATCGGACAGCCGAATGCCGCGCGGGCGGTGGGGCTGGCGAACGGGTCAAATCCGATTCCGATTATTGTGCCTTGCCACCGGGTGATCGGAAGCAACGGAAAGCTGGTTGGATATGGAGGCGGGCTGGCCATAAAGGAAAAGCTGCTCGCACTGGAAAGCCAGCAGATGCGGTTGTTGTAAAGATGACCCGATCGTTGCCGCATGCGAGGCATCACCTCAACCCACGAAGCGATTTCACTGAATAGCAAATTTTCTATAACAAACGCACCCAAGTACTAGCGGGGCCAGAGCCAGCCGAAGGTGCCTGCGGTGAGCAGGGCGTAGACCAGGCCGTCGAATGATTCCTTCAAAGTCATGCTCCAGGGTTGACCTTTCCAAATGCTGTTGCTTAAGTTTCCCAGACCATAGGCGAGGAAAGCGGCAGTGCCTACTACGCGGAATACAGCGGGATAGGGAGCGCCGGAATTGACTGTGTGCGCGGTGAGATACGCGACGAAGAAACCGATCACCAGGCAATAACCAAACCACAGCCCGAGGAACTTGCCCATGTTGGGTGGGCCAGGGGGATAGACGGTTATAAAGCCGACGGGCCCTTGCTTGAATTTTTCGAGCACGGCGGGGAGACTTCATGTCTTTGTGAGTGCAGAAGGGGAAATTATAGAAGCCGCGCTTCAGGCCGGCGGCGCGCAGAGTGGAGAGGAGATTATCTTCGTCGGGCAGTTGGTGGTATTCGCTGCGATGGTAAGGCAGAACCATGTGAATGATCGAGCTGGCTACGAAGACGATCACAGCCGAGAGCAGGATGGGGAGCCAAAGCGCGGCGAGAGAGACCATGCGCAGCCTCCTAGGGATGCGAGAGCGAATCGATTGATTTCAGGCGCGAGGCTACACTTTAGATCCCGTTGAGGTCAAGAGGAAGAACGGCGAGGCAAGGTGCTGGTATGCGGCGAATTCATTTAGCGACTGTTGCTCATTATGTACGCAAAGGCACAGAACCATGTGTTTGGCTGTGCTACCAAAGTGATTGCGGATTCAGGCCCGAGGCTACACTTGGAAGTGGCCATCCGAAGTTAGGGACCCCTCCGGGGTAGTTTGTTCGCGGCAAGTTCTGTAGCGCAATTTCGATGGGGGTGGGAGTTGCGGCCGGCGGATGAGGTATCTGACACAGCGGCATCGGCGGTTGAACTTCCGCCAAGCGACGCCGTGTGTGTCTAAAATGCCTGGCATGGGCCCGCCGGAGTAGAGAAAGCAGCGAAGATATGTTCGCATCAGCAAAGAAAACTCCATGGGGCCAAAGGGAGGGCAGCCAATGAGATACATCGGACTGACTCTCGCACTTGGGGCACTTCTGTTCACGATTGCGCGTGCTAGCTCGGTTGAGGCTCCCGCGGGATTTGACGGTACGACGAATGGCCTGGTCGATCAGAATACTCACCAACAAGATCAAAAAACATTTGAAGAGGTGGAAGCAATCAGCGATGGACTTGGCCCGATTTACAATGCCCAGTCCTGCCGCGAGTGCCACCAGAGCCCCGTCAGCGGAGGCATCAGCCAGATCACGGAATTGCGCGTTGGCCATCGGAACAGCGCCGGACAATTCGTGAACCCGAGCGTTCCGATCGCTGACGGAGCCGCGGTGATTACGGGCCGCACGTTGATCAATGATCGTGCGATTTGTCCCAACGGAGCTTTCCCCGACGTAGAGCTGCAAGAGCGGGTGCCGGCAACAGAAAACATTCGCGACGTTCCGGACATCTCTCAATTTACTTGGGGATGGATTCGTGGAGGCTGTGCCGGACGAAACGTTGCGGGCAATCGCGGCCGATCAATGCCGCAAATCGCAAAATAAGATATGCGGCAAGACAATCCTAGTTCCGGTGCTGGAAGCGCCGGGGAAAAACGCGGTGGGTCGTTTTGGCTGGAAGGATCAACATGCGAGTCTGTTGTCTTTTGCCGGAGATGCGTACCTGAACGAAATGGGAATCACCAACCGGCTTCTGCCTACTGACTTCACCACGCTGTGCGACACAGTTAAGGACCCGGAGGACACCACCCAGGCAGATGGCCTGGCGGACATCGATCGCTTTGCACGGTTCATGCGAGCTACCAAGGCGCCGCCGAGAGACGCGAAACTTGCGGACACGGCCGATGCACAGAGCGGATCGAAGCTGTTCGATTCCATCGGATGCGCGACGTGCCATGTGCGAAATTTGGAAACGGCTGCCGCAGGCACCGCGATCAACGGCGGAACATTTACCGTGCCGGCAGCCCTGGGAAGCACTGAATTTCATCCGTTTGGCGATTTCCTGCTGCATGACGTGGGAACAGGAGATGGAATCGTCATAGCCGTGGAAGAACACTTCGGGCGCAACTATATGACGATGCAACCAAGT
This sequence comes from uncultured Acidobacteriota bacterium, assembly GCA_963756355.1. Taxonomy (GTDB): domain Bacteria; phylum Acidobacteriota; class Terriglobia; order Acidiferrales; family UBA7541; genus JBGPTK01. Next base: position 242,437 of record CAVWOD010000011.1, read on the forward strand.
TTTAATCCCACGGCAAACCGCATGCGTACAGCGCCGCTGTGGGGAGTCCGCACGCGCGACCGATTGATGCACGATGGCGAGTCGTTGACATTTTCGGATGCGATCTTGAGACATAAAGGAGAGGCGATTCGGTCGAGGAGTGGGTTCGTTCGATTGAACGCCAAGGAGAAAGAGCAACTGATCACTTTCTTAAAATCGCTTTGAGAGCGCGCCCGGGCTGGGGGTTCTAGAGGCGATGGAACCGGCGGGTGCGTCCTGAACGATTGAAACTTCCTACCTTTCGCTTGATGGAGCCGATGGCAGAGACTGGGTTATGCCTTTGCCGTGCGGGCGTTGCTGTTTGCCAGGTCAGATCTACCTCCATTTCCTATCCCGCCTGCGTGTTCCAGGAACCGTGCAGGCAAATTGGGAGATTCTGTGGGATTCTTATGCGGAGCGCAGCATAGCCCGGAATTGGGAGGATTTCTTTCATGCCAGTCAACTCTTCAAGCATCGTCTGTGAAATCCGCGAGGGTGTGGCGAGGATTACCCTGAATCAGCCACCTTTGAACATCCTGGATATTCCCATGATCGAGGAGATACATAACGCGCTGGAGCGAGTCCACTCCGCGGGCGATGTGAAAGTGCTGGTGATCAACCACCTGGGGAAAGCCTTTTCAGCGGGGGTCTCGATCAAAGACCACACGCCCGACAAGGTGGGTGAGATGATCGAGAAGTTTCACGGAATGTTCCGTCTTCTCGATGCACTTGCCATGCCCAGCCTGGCGCTGGTGGATGGAATGGCCTTGGGCGGAGGCTGCGAACTTGCCGTTTTCTGCGATATGGTTTTCGCATCCGACCGGGCCACCTTTGGCCAGCCGGAAATTCGGGTTGGAGTTTTTCCGCCGGTGGCCGCAGTCGTCTTTCCACACCTGATGGGCCGGAACCGGGCGCTGGAATTGCTTTTGACCGGCGATGTGATCGAAGCGGCCGAAGCCAAGGCGATCGGCCTGATCAACAGGGTGATTCCTGCGCAAGGCTTTCGTGAAAAGACGGATGAGTTCATCAACAAGCTTACGTCGCTGAGCGGTTCCGTGCTGAAAATGACAAAGCGGGCTGTAGACCGGGGCCTGTACACCAGCGTGAATGAGGGCGTCAAGGCCGTCGAGCAACTCTACCTGGGCGAGTTGATGCAGACAGAGGATGCCCACGAAGGACTGAATGCCTTTTTGGAAAAGCGCAAGCCCGTTTGGAAAAACAGGTAACGCCGAAAACCATTCAATGGCTTTCGGGAAAACAGGGGATCTGCCAGTTAGGTTTTTATCTTGCGGGTATAAATCGTCTTGAAGTGGAATGAGACTACGGTCCGGCAATCCTGGCAGTCGTCGTGCAACTCCTCGGGGCGCACACCTTCCGCGCGAACTTCGTACCCCAATTGGGTGTAAAGCTCCATGGCCTCCTTGGCTCGCTGTTGATCGGCTGTAAAGCGGCGTTCCCATCCTTCAGCAACCAATGCGGGATCAGGCTGAAGCTGGGCCTGGGAAAGCACACGATCCATGGAGCGGTCCAGCAAGGCTTCTATCTTAATAAGCTTGTTCATCACTTCATCCGCTCGATTAGCCTTCAGCCGGCAGCGCGGCGCTGGCGCGGCCGTTGGCAACCGGAAGATTCAGTTTTTGAAGGCGGCGTTGCCCCAGAATAGCCGCGCCCAACGCGCCGACAAACTGAACCAGGCTCTCCGGAGGAACATTCACTTCCGACTTGAGCTGTTCGCGAACGACAATCGCCATCGTCTGAAAGCGGAGGATGCCGCCGATCAAAGTGTACTCAGGCTCCATCTGGACGCGCTTCATCAATTGCACCGAGCGGTCCACCAGGGAGGCGATGGCGCCGTGCATAATGTCCGCGGGTGCGCAGCCCAGCGACAATTGGTTGATCACTTCGGATTCGGCAAACACGGCGCAGACACCGGAAATTGCGACTTGTTGCTTCGAAGTTGCCACCAGCGGACCAATCTCCTTGGTCCCATATCCCATGTAACGAGCCGTCTTTTCCAGAAAAGCACCTGTTCCTGCAGCACACTTGTCATTGAGGCGGAAGGACCTTACCTTGGCCGACTCGTCGATCCGGGTGGCTTTCATGGTTTGTCCGCCGACGTCGAGAATGGTGCGTGTACGCGGGAAAAGAAAAGCCGCGCCCCTGGCGCTGGCGGTCAGGTCGGTCACTTGCGTATCGCTGAACGAGACCATGTGACGGCCAAAACCCGTGGCCACGACGTAGGAAATATCCGATTCCGCAAGCCCCGCATTCCCCAAAGCGCTCTGGTAAACCTGGCGTGCCACCTCGGCCAACTTGAAACCCGAGTTGCTGATGGCCTGAGCGAGGATTTCGCAATTCCCATTCACAATCACAACTTTCGTATAGGTAGAACCCACGTCGATTCCGGCCGTATAAATCATGATGGCCTCCCCGTAGCAGCCGGCAATCGTCCGGCCAGGACATGGTCCAAAGCAAATAGTGCGGCGCCCAGCGCGCCCATGAAATGGGAATCGCCGCTCACATTCAGCTTGGCGCCGAGGCCGTGCTGCAACGCCTCGATCATTCCAATGTTGCGAGCCACTCCGCCAGTGAAGGTGATTTCCTCTTCGACTCCGACGCGCCGGAGCAGTCCAATGGAGCGCGCAGCAATTGATTGGTGAACGCCCTGCAGGATGTCTTCGATCTTTTTCCCCCTGCCCACCCAAGAAAGCACTTCGGATTCGGCAAACACCGTGCAAGTGGTGCTGATGCGCACGGGCCTTTCGGAGCGCAAAGCCGTGGGACCTAACTGATCCATGGGGATATCGAGCGCGCTGGAAGCCGCGCCCAGGAATCTACCAGTGCCGGCAGCGCATTTGTCGTTCATGCAAAAATCCACGATCTCGCCCGAGGGGCGAACACGGATCGCTTTGGTGTCCTGACCCCCCATGTCGATCACCGTGCGTGTGCCTGGAAACATGTGGACCGCGCCGCGGCCATGACAGCTGATCTCGGTCACCTGCGTGTTTCCAAAAGTCACGCGATACCGGCCGTAACCAGTGCCGATAACGTACTCGACTTCTTCTTCCTGCACCTTTGCGCCTTGGAGGGCTGCGGCGAAAGCTTGCTCAGCGGCTATGACGACGTTCGCTCCCGTATCAATCAGCGCCCGTCCGACGATTTGTTTCGCCTCGTTGATCACGACGGCTTTCGTCTGTGTGGACCCGACATCAACTCCGGCTGCGTAAGCCATGGTTTGTTTCCTCCCCGTGCAGAATCTTTCCGCTTTAACGGGCAGCAGACTCCTGCTGCTGCCGGCGGGAAGCCAAGCCTTCGAAGAAAGCGTCAATACGGTTCTTCATCTGTGCTTCGGCTACGACACGGCGATCCATCATGTCGGATTCGATGAAGAGGCTGGGGATATCGCGCGCGGCCATCAGCGCGCGGCGGTTATCAGCCATTCCGGTGGAAGTGGTGCGGCAACTCTTGATGGGATGGTAGACCACGCCATCCAGATGGAACGAATCCACCATTTCGATGATGGCGCGATCCGGGTAAAACATGCTGTCCATCGCGTCGCGGACGCTGATGAGAATGCCTTCGGCCAGGCTTTCCAGTGGCCGCGCCAAGTCATACTCGAAACCAAGATTGGCGCCGCCAGAGGCAAACCATAGATAAGTGGAATGGACGAAAGATCCTCCCCACTCGGTGAACAGTTCGTTGAACCTCCTAAAAATGGGGTAGCAAGGAACGCCGATAAAGGTGAGCCGGTACTTCTCTTCGGTGAGCGTGCCAATGCCGTGGGCGGCCTTGTAGGCCATCTCCTCGACCAAGTTTTTGAAAAAGAGGCCGCCTTCCGGGGTGCCGCGAAAGCTGTTGGTGACGCCCAGATAGATGGTCCCGTCGGTGAGGGCGTTGAACAGGGAGGGCCGGCACTTGTTGAACTCGATTACCTGTTTCCATCCGCGGGACATTTCATTGGCGTAGCCCATCACTTCGCGGAGCCGGTCAATATCGAACTTGATGCCGGTCACGCGCTCGCAGAGCGCGATCAGTTCGGTAATCTGTGCTTGCACATAACGCCTGTCATTTTCAAAGTCCGGGTGGCCTGCCCAAGTTTGTGTCCCCGCGGCGCGGGTGCCGGGGATGTCGAGCGTGAAGACCGGAATCTGATACATGCGCTCCCAGATCTCCGCCCACTTGATGTAGGTATTGCAGGCGTTGGTCAGCACGGCGATGGAGGGTTTCGGGATACGGCCCATGGGGTGTTCTCCAGCGCGTAGCTGCACGGCTACGTCGGCCTTCACATAGCCACAAATGTCAGGGGAGTAACCGTAGTCTTCGGCCTGGTTCAGGTATTCATGAGCGACACGGCGTACCGCCATTTGGAGAGAGTTGATTTCCGGAAAGACGACGGGCAGGTTAAAGGTTCGCAAGATTTCGCACATGCTGCCCATCACGAACACGTACGCGGACGGTTCATTCCGCTCAGCGGTGAGGTTCAGATCCGAAAACCACTGACGAAAAAGATCGGCCCCCTCGCGGTTGCCACGGCCAACAATTCCCTGCTCCTGTTGTGGATCACTCATGGTCTGGTCCTTCCTTAGCTGAACAAAATGTTTTCCACGAAAGTCTCGAGCTGAATTTCCATGTGCTCGAAAGTGGTCATCTTTTCTTCAAACTCGCTGATGAAATAGGGAATGCCTTCTTTATCCAGTGCGTGCAAGTAGGCCACCTGTTCCTCCAGGCCGGGCTCGCACATTTTTGCCGCGCTCAGAATAGCGGCAGCGGCCCGCGAATTCCGGATGCGGTCGATCAGCATCTTCTCCTTGGGCTTGCGGAGATCATGTTGCACGGGACTATAGGAACTCTTTTCGAGATAGGCGGAGGCCAAGTTGAACAGGAGATCGCCTTCCAGGGGCACGTCTTCCAGAATCCAGCGCAGTCCGATCAGCAGATCGTCATCCACCACGTAGCAGGAACGGGCAATGGCGCGAATCAGATCGAGCGGCGGCTGCTCGCAGAAGCCGCCCTCGAACACCAGGCGAATCTTGTCCTGCTTCTTGTTGGGCCTGGCAGCAATCTGAGGCAAAACCGCTTCGAGCAGTTCATTGTGTTCCTCCCGCGGAATCAGCCCACCGATGGCGACCAAGACATATGCCTCGTCCGCCGAGACCAGCCAGGGAGTTTCGCGTTTGATGACATACAACTCGTGAAGCAACGCGCGGTTCCGGTTGTAGATATCCACAGAACGGCGCAACTCATCTCCCTTTACAGGCCTTCCGGCGATTGCCTCGACACCGCGTTGCAAGCGGGCATATTCATTCCGCAGATAGGTGACTGCAGCGGGAGAATTCGCGTTTTGGGGAAGATAAAGAATTTGACACGGGTAGGAGAAATTGCGTCCCCATACCGCTCCCAGATTGCGCGCTGCGTCGCAAATGGGGTGCGTCACGAACATTTCCATGGGGACCCGGTTGCTGAGGGCCAACTCGAGAGAAGTCTTCAAGATCGAACAGAGATAGGAACCGAAACGCGAGTCGGCCTGCACGGCCTCGATCGGTGCGCCACGAACTTTAAAAGGCAGGATCCCCGCGGCGTGAACGATTTCTTCCGGAAAATAAACCTCGAAATGGCCGATCACTTTCCCGCCGGCTTCACGCCAGCGGCGCACGGTGGGAAAAGTCATGTCTTCGAACAATTCGCGGCATTCGTACAGAACTTCTTCGAGCGCTTTTCCCCGCCAAGATTCGAATGTGCGAACGTTCATGAGACTCACCCTCCTGCTTCAGTGACACCTCTATAAATCTACTTCCCCATAAGGTGGCAAGATCATGTGCCACCGAGATACTGCCCGCCGTCCACGCGAAGGATTTGTCCGGTGATGTGAGCAGCACCTGGTCCGCAAAGAAACAGAACGGATGAGGCAACGTCAGCAGGCTCGAGAAAGCTGCCCAGGAGGCTTTCGGCGAGTGCTCTGTCCTGAACATCTTGCGGCACGGCTTCGGTCAATGGAGTGCGCACCCACCCGGGTTCGACTACATTGATAAGGATTCCAAACCGGCCGGTCTCTCTGGCAACACTTTTGGCTAGGCCAAGGAGCCCGGCTTTGCTTGCGGAATAAGCCGAGGTGCCGAATTTTCCACGGGAGCCGTTGATGGAGCCGATCAGCACAATCCGCCCACCCGGACCGCGGCGCAGCAGTGGAATGGAATGGCGGAGGAGCAAGAATGCTCCGCGAAGATTCACCGCCTGGACGGAATCCCAGTCTTCGGCGGACATCTTCCAGATAACCGAGTCATGCGAAATCCCCGCTGCGTGCACTACAAGGTCAATTTTTCCTTCTGATTTGTAGACGGACTCAATCGCGGCAACGACAGAGCTTTCTTCGCGGATATTGCATTTGATCCAGGAGCGTTTGTTTTTTGGCTCCGAGAGGTCGAGAGAAATTGCGCGGGCTCCCGCTTGCGCGAAGGCGTCAAGAATGGCGCATCCAATCACGCCCGAGCCGCCGCTCACAATAGCCACTTTTCCCGTTAGCTCAGCCGAATCAGCTTTCATCCTGGACTCTCTTTCTTCCGAGGATCGTCGTTAATCTCGTCCTACGTTGTTCAAATCTTCTTCCACTCGAATTGCGGGCTTTCAGGGCCGTGTGACCCAGGGAGCGATTTCCTGGACAAGTTCTTCGCTCCAGCGAACGCCTTGGGCGAGCCGCTGGCGGAGGCGAATGAAATCCACTTCTCTTTTCTCTTTGGTGCCGCAATGAAAAGCGCGGAAGCCAGCATTGGCTTCCGTCATCATGTTGAGGGACAGCCAGGCGCGATTGCTTTCCCGATTCTTGTCCCAGTGCTGGAGTTTGTGCTTGCGAAGGCTCTCAATGGTCTTGATCAGGCAATCGGGCATGGTATAGAGAAGTTTTGTGCATATCTCTTCGACTGCCTCGTCGAGCAGGGAGAGGTCTACGGCGCCCTTGGCCAGCAGAGATTTTCCCTCTTCGCGAGCCTGACCCGTTTTCCATTCGCCCAGCATCACGCGTCCGTATTCGTCCAGGACGCGGTCGGTGACCACCAACGGATTGGCAGTCCACTTGCCGCTGACTTTCAATGCCGGAACAATTTGCGTCAGCCCGCCGAGCCAATAGAAATGGTGCGCACTCCAGGTCTCGCAGAGGGTTCCGCTATACATGGCGCGTTCTATTCCGACATAAACGGGGAGAAAATCCGTGCTGCCGCCGTCGGGAGCAGAACCATGCTTCGGCCCAGCCTGGCTGAAGACAGCGAGGTCGCTGGCAATCGAGAAATCGCAGGCCATTCCCACTTCCTGGCCGCCGCCAACGCGCATTCCGTTGACGCGGCAAATCACAGGTTTGTCGCATTGCAGGACGGCCGTGACCATATCGTTGAAGAGCCGCAGGTATTGACGGTACTCGGCGGGCGCGCCGGCGTAATACTCCGCATATTCACGGGTGTTCCCGCCGCTGCAAAATGATCGCGTTCCCGCTCCGGTCAGGACCACGGCCACTGCCGCGCGGTCATTGCTCGCCTCGCGCAATGCCAGAATCACTTCCTTGGCCATCGAGGTGGTGTAGCTATTGAGTTCGCTGGGATTGTTCAATGTGATCCAAATGATGTGGAGGCCTTCCACCGGCTTGCGGGAAAGATCGCGGACCGGCCTTCTTTCAACCAGAATCTCCCGCGGAGAGGTGGCTTCGACGAGATTGTGATTCTTCACTTTGCTGCCTCCAATTTGTGTTTTTGTCTCTGGTGGTTGGGTTGCAAAATCGCTCGACCGCGCAGCGCATGCTTCGCGGAAGCCTCAAGAATTGCGGGGGCTTCTTCCAATTCATGGAATTCTACAAATGGAGCAAGTGCGACTTTGCCTTCGAGGACCAGTTGCAGAGCGGCGGGATATTGCTCTGGCGGGCAACCCCAGTTACCGCGCGCGGTTGCGTCGAATGCCATCAGGTTCGAAAGACGCAATTCAATCGACTTCGATGTGTAACCGACTACCGAGAGATAAGCGCCATGATCCAGCAATCCGAAGGCTGTGCTCTGGCCGGCGGGCGTGCCGCTCATTTCAAAAATTTTCAAGCCGATGCCCTTGAGGGCGCGTTCCTTACTGAAAGTGCGGATGGCCGCCTTGAATCCCTTCAGGTCCGTAGAGCCTGCGTTGAGAACCAGCCCTGCACCATGACGCGCAGCCAGGTCGAGCCGCTGCTGATCAACATCAATGGCGACAACCGCCGCACCCATCGCGGCGGCGATCTGGACGGCGAATCCGCCGACGCCACCGGCTCCAACGATCACGGCTACATCCTCTGGGCCAAGTTCTGATCTTCGGATCGCTTCGAAAGGAGTGGTCACCGCATCTGCCACCACGGAGAGCATTTCAAGAGTGAGGCCTGCTGGGAGGGCTTCAGGGACAGGACATAAGCCACGCGATGGCACAAGTACATGTGTGGCGAAACCACCGTCGCCGTCATTCCCAGGCATGAATTGCCGGCGGCAAATGGTTGCTCGTCCGGCTTGGCAGGCCGGACATGACCCGCAGGGAATCACGGCGGGAATGATCACCGAGCGTCCCAGCCAAGTTCCGGATTTTTCACCTGCTGCAACGACCCGCCCGGAGATTTCGTGTCCCAGAACGAGGGGGAGGGAATGTCGCGTGGGCACGCCGTCGAACGCAAATCCGGCATCCGTATGACAAACACCGCAGCCTGCAACTTGGACAACTACTTCGTCACTACCGGGATCAAGAACCGGGAGTTCGCAAGGCCGCAACGGAGTGTTGGGAGCGATCAGTTGGAATCCATGCGCGCCTTGAATGCTGGTCACGTTCAATTTCTCCCTGTGGCTGAAGTGCGTTGCATTTTTGAACGATTGTTCAAATTCAAAGCGACACCTCTCTGATGCCCGCGCCGGCTTCGAACTCCGCCTTCCGCTGCCAGAGCTAAATCCGCCCGGTGCGGGGCAGCGCCTCCTGCCACCTCTCTGGTCCTACGGTCTATGCTCGGAAACCGGGGTTGGCACAAGACATGGCCGATTAAAAGTTGCGGTCCGGCTGTAAGCGGGCGCAACCTGCAGGCTGAAGAGCCCGGACTTTAGCATCAGCATCATCATCGAAAAATCCCCAATCAGCTCGCAGCCAGCAATCAGCAGGACGAGCAAAGGGGAATGCTGCGAGGAGTGCCAGAGCGAAAGCAGCAAGGTAGACAATAACCCCACCAGCAAGACAAGCCCGAAGAAAACCCGTGCGTAGGTTCCGCGGAGCCATTCGTAGAGGGTTTCGCGAGCGGCTGGAAGAGACCGGCTCATCCGATACAAATAAATGGCCAAGAGGACAAAGTTGGCGACGAGCAGCCCATGCTCGAGAGATTCGAGTCCAGCAGGAAGAAGCTCACCGCGAAACTCGCGAATGGTCAATGACAGCGTGATGCCTCCGAGCGATGCGTACATGAACAACAAAAGCGGCAATAGCAGAGAGCGCCAAAACGCCACGCCCGCTGAAGATCTCATCAGGAAGCCGTCGTAACAGGCGATGAACAGCGCGGAAGCGGCAGCGAGCGCGAAAATTGAGTTAGCAGCCGGGTCCGAAAGGTGGATCAACTGTAAGTGGGCTTGGAGCAAGATGCTCACAAAACCAGTCGCCGCAAAAATGCCCATGGCCCATATTCCGCGAGCAATCCAGGAGCGATCCGGCCGTCTGGCTGCAGCCAGAAAGCGCTCTGGCCGGCCAAGAAAGAGGAGATGCGCGGTGTTTTTGCCCACGATGACGATGAGGAAACCAGCAATCATTCCCGCCAGGTGTCCGGTGAGCAGCGAGACAAGGAATAATCCTCCGCCGATGCCGCCCAGGAAGAAGGCAGTGCCGATCAGCCAGTTCCAGAACGTCTGCCGGTGATATCCAACTGCGAATCGGTGTGGAGCAATCAACAACTCTCGTGTCGCCATACTTTTTCTCCATTTAATCCCGGAAGATTCGCGGGCTATGCATCGAGATAATAAATATTTGGTTTTGTCTCGTATTCCGGCAGCAAGGCCCAGCCTTTTCGTTCCCTCACCAGGCGCTGCAACTTGCCGTTTTCCTCGTCCCAGTCGCCGAAAATGCGGGCTTCGGTGGGACAGGTCACCACGCAAGCCGGTTCCAGACCCTGATCCACGCGGTGTGCGCAGAGCGTGCATTTGATGTTGGTTCCTTCGTCGAAATCGGCGAACTTGATGGCTTCCAGGGGGCTGATTCCGTCGCTGCTATATCCGTGCTTGAGCAGTCCGCGCTCGATGAAGTGGCGGTTCATGTAAGGACAGGCCACGTTGCAGGCGCGGCAGCCAATGCACAAATTGTGGTCCACCATCACAATGCCGTCGGGCCGGATGTAGGTCGCTCCGGTGGGGCAGGCCTCGGCGCACGGAGCATCCGAGCAGTGATTGCACAGAGTGGGGAGGAATGTGCGCTTGGTCTGGGGATAGGTCCCGACCTCCTGCGTCACCACGCGCGCGAAGTGAATGCCTTCAGGCGTTCCGTTTTCCTGTTTGCAGGCCAGCGTGCAGGCATTGCAGCCAATGCAGCGCTTGAGATCAATCACCATCCCCAGTCGAGCCATCACAGCACCTCACAATGTGATATCCGTTAGCCGCCGGCCAGGTGACGAAGGATCGCCATCGTGACGACGTTTTCGCCCCCTCGCAGTTGCTTGTCCAGTTGATCCGTTTTCAGACTCAATCCATCCACGACGATCGCAAAGTCGGGCCGCAGTTTTCCGTCGCACACCAAGCTGTCATAAAGGCAGGTCCCGTCTTGCGTCGGCATTTGCCGCAGCAGATCGGCGACTGTTTCGCCCTCAAATTCCACGGTGCTGCGGCTGAACCCCAGCATCTTGCGGGTTGTTCCCAGAGCGGCGACATGAGCGGTGGGCATCGGCTGTTACCTGATCACGCGTTCGACGCGCACACGCGCGGTGGATTCAAGTCCGCCGGTGGCGCTGTCCGTGTATTTCATGGAACCAGTCAACAGCCGGTTAAAATGCGTTCCACCGGTTTTCAACTTCTTGTTGGTCACAACGCTCCTTGTGATGGCATTGCTGACTCCGAAAACCTGAGGGTGGATACCCTCCACAACTTGAACTCCTCCCTCGATACTTCCCGCCGGCGAACTCAAGCGAACTTGGTCACCCGTTTTGAATCCTAGTTTGCGGGCCGTGGCGGAATTGATGAGGATTCCTCCGTGGACGGGATCTTTCTCGCTGACTTCGGAAAGCCACGGCAGGACCATGGTGTCTGCGAAGGTGTGCAGACTTTCCTTGAAGGTAATGGCGAAATATTCGTACCCTGCCTTGCCGTCCTCGATCACCTGCGAGTTCTTCCAGAAGGGAAGCGGCTGGTAGTTATCGAGCGGCCAGTCTTTCAATCCCGCCTCGGAAAATTTTTGACGCATTTCGTCGCCGGTTCGCTTGATGAATTCGAAATAGAATGGAATTCGCAAGTTGCCGTAAGGCAGGTAGGTTTCTTCGGGTGTGCGGTAGCGCACAGCGTGCCCGTGCTGTTTGAACCAATCCAGTCCCCGGTCTTCCCCGTAGACGCTGCGGGCGTAGTCGTCCCAGAATTCCTCGACGCTGTAATGCTTGTCCGGATCGAGCAGAAAATCCGGTTTAGCGGTAAATCCGCAGACGACATTCAAGAGATCATTCCAATTGTCACGAAAGCCCAAGCGCTCCGATAGTTCAGTCAGGATTTCGTAGGCGTCCCGGGTATCGCCGAGAGGCTTGACCACTGGCTGGCGCAAGGAGTGTCCGGTGACGGCGGGGGGTTCGAGACAATTGAGCAGGGTGGATTCCAGGAAGGTCTGGTCCGGCAGAAAGACATCGGCCCACTGCGTCGATTCAGTTTCCTGAATTTCGATGGCGACCACGAACTTCATCCGCCGGAAGATTTCCTCGATCTTGTCGGTTTCCGGCATGTTCCACCAGGGATTGGAGTGGTAGATCAGCATGGCCTCCGGGCTGTAATTTAAGCCGAAGCGCTCCGGATTTAGCAGCGTTTCGGCATTGAGCTGTCCGGCGTCGAAACCGATGGGGAACCACTCGATCAAGTGAGTGGAATCCGGCGGGTACTTGAAGGGCGGCGCAGGATGCAGTTGGTGCGGCTCGGGCTTCAGCATGCCGTCTTCGCCAGGGCTGACGAAGAAACCGCGGTGATCGAGAGGCACGCCGAGATGCCCCCCGGGAACGTCGATGTTTCCCACCAGCATGTTGAAGAGCTTGAAGGTCATGTTGTCGAACAATCCGTTGCCGTGGGATTGCGAGCCACGGTAGTAATTAAGAGCCGCGGGACGATACGGATAGGTCTTGCCCTCGATCTCGATGGTGGCGCCGATCTCCGCGGCTTCCACAAACTCCTTGGCAATTTTCCGGATGGTCGAGGCCGGCACGGTAGTGATTTCCGCAATCTTCTCGGGTGTGTTTTCCAGCAGGATGTCTTTCCACACCTGGAAACCGGTGCGGAACTTTAAGCCCTCGTGTGAAAAGGTTCCGTTCAATGCCATAAAGTCGGGGTCAACTTCATCCCAGGCGCGAGGCGCATTTGCGCGCAAGTCCCAAACCTGGGCTTTGCCGCCCGCATCCCGCAGGAAATCGCCATCCTGCTTCACCAGGTACGGTGCGTTGGTGCGGTCGCGCAGGAATTGATGGTCGTAGCGGCCCAGTTCGTGGACCAGCACATGCGCCATGCCGAGTACGAAGGCACGATCCGTCCCGGGAAGGATGGGAATCCATTCGTCCGCTTTGGCTGATGCAATCGAGCAGCGCGGATCGAGCGACACAACCTTCATGCCGCGCATGCGCGCATCGGCCATGCGCTTGGCGCTTCCGGAAAGATGCAGGTGCGAGGAGAATCCGTCGCCGGAGCCGATTTGAATCCAGTAGTTGCAATAATCGTAGTCGTTGATGGCCGCAAAGGAGCCGTCCACGCTCCCATTCACCGGATGGTAGGAACCGCCGCAATAATTTCCGAGCGAAGTAAAAAAATTCGGAGAGCCGAAAACGGCGGGCCAGCCCCAGAAAAGAATGCGCTGGAAATCGCCGAGAGCGCAAAGCAGCTTGCGGGGATCGTCGCGGCGTACTTTACCCAGTTCGCGCGCCACGATCTCGTAGGCTTCCTCCCAACTGATCCGCACCCATCCTGGATCTTCATGGAGACCTTTCTTGGGGTTGGTGCGCTTCATGGGATGGAGCACGCGAGTGGAATCGTACAGGCGTTCCAGGCCGGCGTTGCCTTTCGGACAGAGCTTGCCCAGGTTGTCGGGGTTCGTGGGATCGCCTTCGATTTTGAGGGCCACCCCATTTTCAACATAAACTTTTATTCCGCAGCCGTGCAGGCACATGCCGCAGGTGCTTGGAATCCAACGACCTTGGCTCGTGGTCACCGCACTTGTTGTCGCCATCGCCGCTCTCCTTACTTCGTTGACGGAATCACTTCAGGCGTATCGTCCGCCTTGGGAATCTGCTCATGGATGGACCTGCGCATGCGCGCCAGGTCCGCTACGGTGGTCTGCTCCAGATGATCTACAAACTGTTTCCGGATCGTGGCCCAAATGGGGTGCAACAAACATCCGCCGGGATTCCCGCAAGGGTGATCTTCCATAACGCAATCGTTCATTTGCGATCCGTCGATGGCCTCCACAATTGCCAGCAGGCGGATCTGCTCTGGCGGAACTACCAATTCGTAACCGCCGCCGGTGCCTCGCAAGGAGCGCAGCATGCGGGACCGGCACAACGGCAGTAACACTTTTCCCAAAAACGACGGCGGAATATTTTCTTGATCGCAAATCTCGCGGCTGCTTACCAGTCGGCCTGCGGGCTGTTCCGCGAGATGGACCATGGCCCGGATTGCATAGGAGCAGGGCCTCGATAAAATGTTGTTTGACATGACTAAGAGAGTTCCATATCTTGATGTCGTTATTCTCCTCGCCCCGCTTACTACTGCAATCGTCACTTTGACCTAGCCTCTGGGGCGTTTGTCACGGATTGCCAATGCTGGAACAAGAGCTCTTCACGCTGCTGGAAGGCACGGCCGACGCTGCGTTCAGCGTGGATGCGCAGGGCGTCATCCGTTCCTGGAACCGCGCCGCGGAAAAATTGTTTGGCTACCCTTCCGCCAAGGTGCTGGACCATCCCTGTTCCGCTCTGTTTCAAGGCCGGGGCCCGCTGGGGAACACTGTTTGTTGTGAGGATTGTTCAGTGCTCGAATGCGCGCACACGAAGCGCGAGGTTTCTGATTACGACCTGGAGGTGAAAACAAGCGGCGGGCAACGCCTGTGGGTGAATGTGTCCATTCTGGTTTTCTTCGACGGCCGGACCAAGCGCCGGCTGGTGGTGCATCTGGCTCGCGACATCACCCGCCGGAGGAAAAAAGAAGAGCTGGCTCAACAGGTTCTCGGAGCCGCCAAGCAACTCGCCGTACTCTCCGAGGAGGGCGTGCTCTCCGCGCCGGTTTCACCCCTCACCGAGCAGGAGCAGCGCGTGCTCGCGCTGCTCGCGGAAGGAAAAAGCCCATCTGATGTGGCGCGAGTGCTGCATATTACCGCACGGACTTTGCGCAATCACATCCACAACGCCGGCAAGAAGCTGGGGACTCGCAGCCGCCTCGAAACCGTCATCCATGCCAGCCGGCAGAAACTGATCTGATATCCAATTGAAAACAAATGTAGAATGACGGCGAAGGGCCGAGGTATACGACATGAAATCCACACTTCCATCCTCTATTCAAAACCTGCGGAAGTCTTACCCCGCGGTCTGGAAACATTTTGAACAACTGGGAGAGGCGTGTCATGAAGCGGGTCCACTGGACGAGCGGACGCGGCGCATCGCGAAAGTGGCCATCGCCGCAGCCGCCCAGACGGAGGGTGGCCTCCATTCCGCGGTACGAACTGCCCGTGCCGCCGGAGTCTCAGCAGAGGAGATCCGGCACGCAATCCTGCTTACACTGACGACCATTGGCTTCCCTCGGGCCATGGCGGCGCTGAGTTGGGCCGAGGATGTCTTGCCGCGCCGGGCTCGCTGAGAACGCTGCCGGCCCTTCTGCAATCGAAGGATGCTCTTCCGAAGCCGGAACAATACAACGCGCGATCCAGCCTGCCGGATAGGTTAGTGAGAGTGCAAGCAAGACTTGCACTGCTCCACCCTGTGCGGAGCCCGCAGAAGTTCCTCTTACTCGACGCGTTGAAGGTCCAAGGAAATGCGCATGCCGTTGACCAAGACCACACTTTGGTCGATCAATTGTTGATTGGTGATGTCCGAATCGACAAATTTGCGAGCAATTTGCAGGGGAAATACAAACTCGATCGCCTCGGAGGTTGTTTTGGTGTCTGGCGAGAGCTGGTTGAGGACACTGATATCCAGAGCACTGAATTCCGGGCCAGCGGGCATTTTTTCGAGAAGGTCTTTGAGCTGCGGCCCAAGAAAGAGATCGAAACTTTGCGCCGCCCGCTTATAGATGGAGGTCGCGTCCCGATTGAAACGGGACGTGTTCCGGAGGGTGATCTGCAAGACGATCTGGTTTCGAAATATCCCGAACGAAGGGGGGGCATAGTCCACCAAGTGAAACCTGGAGGCGAGCTCCTTCGCGTACGCGTCGAGTTGGGGCTGAAATTGTGATTGCAAACGATCCGCATCGCTTTGTGTTGCGGCGGGCGGCGCCGGATTCACCGGCGTAGGCGGGGCCGGGGGTGCTGGTGTTCCAGGGCCACTCGAGGCGATTTTTCCGCCCGCCTCGTTTCGAGTTGCGGGGCTGGTGAAGTCAGAAACGACTTTGGGGCCGATCAGGGACCCTCCGCGGGCTGACTTAACCGCGGTCTCCGGCGGAGCGGGCGTTGTCGTCCTGCCCAGGGCTTCGAGATCGAACGGATTGGCCTGGTACAGCGCAAGCCCAAATAGGTTTCCATCGAGATAAATCTCAGAACGATTCAGAATTTCCTGCCGAACTTGATCACTTTGCGCCTGAGAATAAGCGAACGCATCTGGCGGAGCGAAGACGGCGACAAGAATTTCTTTCCCTTCATAATCGTAGTTCGTTTTCTGGGAGCGCGTGTGAAAGGAAATTTCAAAACCGATCGCGTCGCAGGCCACGTCCGCCGGGATTTCCCGGGCAACGAGCTGGAGAATCGGGGCGATGACTTCCTCAAAAACGCGGGTGGCCCTCTGGTTTTGCGCGAGAAGGACGGCGTTATAGGCCGCATTGTAATTCCCGGTGATTTTGAGAACGACCCTTTCGTGAAACCTGACGAATTCTATTCCGCGTGAATCGGACTCGGCTTGCTGCGCCGGATTCAGGCCAACATACCTGCTCAAATAAAAAGGGAAGGGAAACTTTATCGCCTCGATGGCATGGTTCAGCGATTTGAGTTGTGAAAAATATTTGGCCTCGGCCGCCTTCAGTTGAGGATTGATGATTTCAGCAGGACTGACCTGTCCGAAGGTATCACTCGCGATCGTGAGGAGCAGCGCGCCCAGAATCAGCGCGCTGGAAAAGAACCTCGCGCGACGGGCCGTCTTCTCACCGGTGGCTCTCATTTTCTCCCTTCCCCGAGTATGAAGGCCCTGGACGCGCCGGCGGCCTATAGAGAGGAACGGCGATGCTACGAGTGTAGGCAATAATTGCGCGGATTTCGTCCTGCGTCAACGTTCGGCCGTAGGGAGGCATCATCGCGGATTTCCCTACCGCGCTTCCCCCCAGTGTGATGATGTTCTGAAAGAACTCATCGCTTTCTCCGTTCAATATGGCTCCATCGTTCATCACTGGCGGCTGAGGGCTAAGATTCGAACGATTCGAAGGCCCTGCCGGCGTGGCATCCGCATGGCACCACACGCAGTCCTGATAGAAAATGCGCTTGCCCTGCGCCTGCTGATAGTTCAAAGAAATCAAACGTTGGGGATCGTTCCAATCGGGCTCGATATCGTACGCGCTACCAAGCGGATCACTGGGTACAGGCGATGCCTTCTTCCGGCAGGACGGAAGAGTGATCAGCGCAAGAAACAGGCACGCGCCGAGAATCATTCGCCCTGTCCTCACTGGTTTCCTCCCGCCGCGGCGCTTTTCTCCGCCCGCTTCCCTTCCCCGCCCTGACGGAGCGTGATGAGAAATGCCGTGAGGGCCTTCACCTCGTCATCGGAGAAGGCGCGTCGAGGCTCGATGGTTCCCGGGACAAGTGCTTGCGGATTGCGCAGCCAAGCCTCGATCCACGCCGGTGACATCCAATTCCCCACATTATTCAGATTGGGTCCGACATAGCCGCCGGATGACCCGATGGTGTGACACGATTGGCATTGGAATTTGACATCGTAAAGCTGTTTGCCCAGTGCAGCCTGCTGTGCCGTAAATTGCTTTTGGTCTGGGGCGGCCAGGTTGACCGCGGGGCTCTGCAATACCATTCCAAAATAGTCCGCCACGATTGCAGCTTCCGGGCCGGTCATATTGAATTGGGGCATGCGCAGCACCAGAGTCGGACGCAACGTCTGTGGGCTTTTGAGGAACTCAACAAGCCACTGGCGCTGCGCTCGGCTGCCCTCATAGGAAAGGTCAGGGGCAAGGTCCCCGCCGTAACCATTGAATTTATGGCATACATAACATTTGTAGCGCTCGTAGACGGCTCCGAACGCCCCGGCGGGATGAAAGACGGATTGGACACGAGGCAAAATCAGTTTCTGCATTCCGCTGGAAGCCGGCGTGCCACCCATGCTCAGCAAGGCGGTGGTAATGGAATCCAGATCATCCGCGTTCAAGTGGTATTGCGGCATCCGAGCGGCAGTATTCACGGAAGAAGGATTTGTTATCTTCGCTTGCACATAAGAGATGAGGTTTCGTGGGATTGTGGAGTCTCCGAACTCAAGTTGAGAGACATTTTTGCCGCCCAGGCTGGAAAGGTCAGGGCCAAACTCCTTCTGTGGGCTGACACCTTCGATGGCGTGGCAGCTCCCACAGCCCTTTTCAGCGAACAGCCGCCGGCCCATTTGCACTTCCTGATCCTGGGGAGAGCCCAACTGAGGGACGTTGCTCAGAAGATCCGAATCAGTGAGCGACGTGGAAATGTATTGAGTGACTTTGTATAGGTCTTCATCCGTCCACTCGTAGCGGGGCATCTTGCTGTTTGGCAGATACCCCTGGGGATTCGCGGAGCCAATCAATCAGCCAATCGCGATTCACTTTGCTGCCGACCTTGGTCAGTTCCGGGCCGATCGATCCGCCGATCAGTTTCGTTTCTCCCGCTCGCGTCACGGAGAGCGAGTGACACGTGGTGCAGAACATCTGCCTGAATCGGAGCTCCCCTTGCGCCGCAAGATCAGGCTTTTTCTCCCAGGCAGCTACCACTCGCGGATTGATGGAATAGGGTTCGAGAGGCTTGGCTTTCTGTGTGCTCAGATAAGCCGATAGTGCTAATAGTTCTTCTTCACTCAAACGGAATTGGGGCATTCGCGGTTCGTCTTCGGTCTGGTAGCCGTCGATGACGACGTTGCCATCCTTATCCAAAACCGTTCGCGGGTCCTTGAGCCACTTGTAAATCCATGTGCGGCTCACTTTGTTGCCGACGCTGGTCAAATCCGGTCCGAGCATCGCCGGACGGTCAATGTCCTGAAGACGATGACATCCCACGCAATTGAAATTCGCCAGGAGCGCCCGGCCACGATCGAGTCTGGGAGTTTCCGGCAGTTCGCCACGGTGGCAATTGCCACAGGAGGCCTGAATATAGCGATTCGGGAGGATTGGTTGTTCCCAGGCGAGAGTGGTCTCGTGTGCTTCGGCCACTTCCGTGGCAGGTCCCTGACCGCGATGGCAGACCGTACACCCCCAGTCCTGAACGTGGTGAGGGATCGGCGGGTGCGAGCGGAAAGGCTGTGGCACGGACCCGCCAAGGGCCGGTTGGGAGATGCCCTGGTGGCAAGTGGTGCAGCGATCCACAACGCCCATCTCCGGAATCCAAATTTGATCAATTCCCGGAGTGAAAATCGGCGAGCAGGCTCTTGGTGTCTGGACGTGACTGCGCGAATCGAATGTAGCCGCGCCTATATTGCTTCCATTCCATGCGGAGGTCCTTGATCGGAGAGATGGCAAGGACGAACAGGAACAAAACACTCGCGACCGCGAAGGCAACTCGCAACCGGTGCGACAATTTTCCCATCTCCTCAGCCGGCATGCGACCCCCAGGGCCAAACCCAGGACCAGCCCGGCCCGCGGAAGAATGTCCCCACCAGGGTGAGAGTGACGGCAACAAAAATAAACCACGTCATCACCCACCAGGAAACCGCCCGGGTGCGAAGGTAATCCATCCAGGGTCGTTTCCCCGGCGCGACGTAATAGGAGAAAAGTACGAGGCCGCCGACCAATAGCGTGGGCGCCAGCACGGTCCAGGCGCGATAAATGCCGAGAAAGATGATTAACGGGAGCAAGGCAGCGAGGAATGCACGCAGATGTCGAGTGCGATTCGCGGCCCAGATCGGTTCGCCCTGCACGTTGACGCTGAAGTAGGGAATCACCACCAACGCCACAATCACCAGCGTTGGAATGATGATCCCGGCGACGAAAGGCGGAAAATAGTGGAGAAGTTCCTGCAACCCCAGGAAATACCAGGGCGCTCTGGCGGGGTTGGGCGTCAAGAGAGGGTTAGCCAGTTGCTCGAGCGGCGCGTCCCAGAACAGACCCACCAGGACCAGAGCGATGGTAAGAACCTCGAAGAGATGGCCTCCCGCACCAACAGGTGCGGATAGGTCATCACGTTGCGGACCCGACATCCCCTTGAACCTTCGCGGAAGTTTTCCTGGTGATGAAAACGATTCGCTGCGGATCTTTTCGCGCGTCGGAACCGAGGCCAGCTTCGAATTTATTTTTTTCGGTCATCTTCCGGCCGCACCGTTAGACCGCCATCTTTTTGAACCCGCCAGAAATGGACTGCGATGAAGAGCACCGCTAGAAGAGGCAATACCACGCAGTGCAGAACATAAAATCGCAACAGAGCATTTTCTCCCACCAGATTTCCGCCGAGCAATTCGAAGCGCACCTTACCGCCCACGAACGGGCATCGCCGAAATGATATTGGTACCGACGGTGATGGCCCAGAAAGCAAGCTGGTCCCAAGGCAGCAGGTACCCTGTGTAGCTTAAGAAGAGGGTTAGCAGGAGCAGAATCACGCCAACCACCCAGTTGAATTCGTGGGGCGGCTTGTAACCACCGCGATAAAACACATGGAACATGTGCCAAAAAACCAATAGAACCATCAATTGCGCGGCCAGGCGATGCACGTTTCGCAAGAAAACGCCATTCGAGACGACAAAGCGCAAGTCTTTCATGTCCCGGTACGCCTGCGGCACGGCGGGGTGGTAATAAAACATGAGCAACACGCCGGTGACCGACAGCACGATGAAAAGAAGGAAGGAAATCGATCCCAAGTAATAGGAAGCCCGCACGCGCAGGGACTTTTCCCGCACTTTGACCGGCAGCCAGTGCAGAAACAGGTTGCCGAAAACGGCGAGACTGCGGGTGCGATTGGTGAGGGCCGGTCCCCGGCGAAATATCGATTTCCAAACGCGGGTCTCGCGAAGTTTGTCGATCGCTTGATGAAATGTGGTAGCCATCTCCGCCTTCAAACTTTTAATACTTGATTGAGCTTTACTGTCTCGAGCTTATCGACAAGCAGCTCTCCGTCGCTGGTCAGAGAAATTACAAAATGTGGCAGCGGTCGCAGGCGCGGGTCCAGCGACCTTCACGCCGTCGCTTTGGAACTTGCTGCCGTGGCAGGGGCATTCGATCAGCTTGTGTTCCGGATTCCACTGACGTGATGCAGCCTAGATGCGTACAGATTGCAGAAACCGCGTAGAACCCTTGTTCCGCCCGGACGATGTAGACTTCCTGCTCCTGAAGGTAGGTGACCGAATTGACCGGATAGAGGTCCGGGTTTCCCGCGCGAAATGTCATGGACGGCTCGAAGAGCACATTCGGCGAAAAATACTGATAGGTGACCAGGGCCGAGCCCAGGCCCGCGATGCCCAGCGCGCCAAGCGTGACCTCGCTTAGAAAATCGCGTCGCGTTACTGCAACCTTTTCCCCGGCCTTGGCTGCTTCTTCCGGGGTAGACGGTTTTTCGGGTTCAGTCATCTGCGGAGAACTATCTCCTCGACGGGAACTTGCCCCGCGGGATATTCGAATACCTCAAACGCCTCCATGGTGATGGTGTGAGCAGGACATCGCTCGGCGCAGAGCCCGCAACGGATGCAGATGGTTTCGTCTTTGATCATTACCGCGCCTTCTGAGTTCGCCAAATCCTCGGCGTTCAGATGCTGCAAAGTGGCCTCATATACCAGAGCATCCGCATGCAGCCGTTCCTTGATTACTTCCGGGAAAAAGAACTGACCCAGCGGAATGAGCGAGAGGCAATTCTCGGGGCAGACGTCCACGCAGCCGCCGCACAAAATACACTCGGTCCCTTCAGCCTCATTCCCTTCGAAAATGGTGTTGATCCAGCATTGCAAACACCGTGATGCTTCTTCACGCGCCTGCACTTCGCTAAAGCCGGTTTCGACCTCGGTAATTCCCGTGCGTCTCTCGAGCGGGATGACGGGCACCGCCAACCGCGAAAATTCGTCGAAATGCTCGGCCATCTCATGGTGGTCAAGAACCGTGATTCGTATGTATTTGGACTTCGGCTGCCACTGCGTCCCACAAAGATACCGATCGATCTGCTCCGCCGCCTTCTTTCCATCGGCCACCGCACTGATAATCAACCGCGGACCGAAGGCGATGTCCCCAGCGGCAAAAATTCCCGGAGCGGTAGTCATCAATGTTTCGGGATCGATTTTTAAGGTGCCTTGGCGCGTGGCCTCAATTCCGTCTTCGGGCGAAAGGAAGGAAAGGTCGGAGGCTTGGCCGATCGCCAGAATCACCGTATCGCAGGGAATTACCGATTCGGTGCCGGCTTCAAATGTGGGACTGAAACGGTGTTGCGCATCAAACACGGAACTGCACCGGATGGTTTCAAGCCCGGTGACCTTTGCGTTTTTGCCGACGAACTGCTTGGGGCCAAGCGATGGATGGATCGTCAATCCCTCATATAACCCTTCATGGATTTCCTCTTCGGAAGCCGGCATCTCCGCTCGCGATTCGAGGCAAACCAGATGCACCTCGCGAGCCCCCATGCGCAAGGCGGCACGCGAAACGTCCATGAATTCTTTCATGGCAACATCTTTCTCAGGCGCGGTCAGCTCGTTGGGCAGCGGAGGCCCTCCAACATGCTCCGCCGAGAGTTTTTGCTGTTCGCGGAGCGCGGAGCGAGCCACGTCAATGGCCACGTTCCCCCCGCCAATCACAACCACTTGCTTGCCGACCGCGAACTGATAACCCAGGTTGACGTTTAGAAGAAAATCGATGCCTTTCACCACACCATCCAGCTCGTGGCCCGGGAGATTCAGGTCGCGGCTTCGATGCAGGCCAAAGGAGAGGAGAACAGCCTTGTAACCCTGTTTGCGAAGGTCCGCCAATGAAAAGTCGCGCCCGAGGCGCGTGTTGAGACGCAACTCGGGGCCGAGATCGAGAATTTCACGGATCTGCGCTTGTAAGACATCGCGCGGGAGGCGGTATTCTGGAATTCCCAGATGCATCATGCCACCCGGCACAGAGGCTGCCTCGAAAATCGTCACACCGTAGCCAAGCAGTGCCAGGTCATGGGCTGCGGACATGCCGGCCGGTCCGGAACCAATAATCGCTATTTTTTCTTCGTGAACGATTCGAGGTTTTTCCGGAAAGAGATCAAGAGGGTTTCGCGATTCCGGGCCGTAGCGCTCGGTAAGAAATCTTTTGAGCGCCCGGATGGAGATCGGCATATCCAATTGGCCGCGGCGACATGCGGGTTCGCAAGGATGGCCGCAGACCCGGCCGCAGATGGAAGCGAATGGATTCGGGAGCCGAGCATACCGGTACGCCTCTTCATAACGTCCTTGGGCAATGAACGAGACATAGCGCCCGGCCTGCGTGTGGACCGGGCAGGCCTGCATGCAGGGGAAGTTCGACTCCAGCCATTCCAAATCCACGAGTTTAGAGCGAGGTTCCATCCAGAGGCCTTTGCGGATCCGGCGGCCTTACTTTTTTACCGTGATGGAAACATTGGTTACGCCCGCAACGTCAACGGGCTGAGTGACCGGTTTGCCATCCTCGCTCCATGATTTCAACGTGTAGTGACCGGGGGGAATTCCCTTGATTTCGAAATTGCCCTCTTTGTCGGTAACGGCGAAATAGGGAGTCGGCACCACGATCACATACCCAGACATCTCCGGATGGACGTTGCACAGCATCGGCGCCGCACCCAGGTCATTGAACTGGAAAGATTTTTTATCACCTTTTGGCCATGTACCCAGATTATGAGTGAGTTTTTTATTGCCGCTAATCGAAGGCCAATACACGTTGTGTCCTACGGGATCGCTATTGAGGAAATCCACGGTCGTCCCCTTGAGAACGACGAGGACGTGGGGCACGAACTTCAAACCCTTTTGATCCATCAACACGTGCTGTGCCGCTGCGGGAAATTCTTTGTTCGGGATGGCGTCCACATACACGGCAATGTTCTCCGCCGACCGGAGGCCCTGAACTTCGACTTTCCCTTTGATGTCATCGGCCCAGGTCATCGAAGCGAACAACAACCCGGCGACTAACATTCCTACTAGGATCGCAATTCTTTTGAACATTTCCATCGAAAATTCCTCCCGATCGGAATCACTCGCAATTTTGTGTTACTTGAACCGCTCCAATGCACTTCTAGAAGACAAAATCGATGCCTGCGACGGCCCCGTTGGGCCGGAAGAATTGGCTGGAATTGGGGGTTGGCTGCTGCCAACGGTGCTGATATTCGAAGTCCACCTTGATGTTGGCTCGTACAAGCAACTGAACGCCGGGACTGAAACGGTTGCGCGTGTCATTACGGGACGCACCGTTCAAAAAGTCCGTGGGTGAGTTTACGAAGTCATAGCGCATCAGGGCGATAAACCACGGATAAACCCAATATTCCGCCTCCGTAAATCCTCCGGTAAATGTGACCGGAGTCGAGAGTTCGAATCCGGTGTTAGGACCATTCGGAACCAAGTTCACGTCATGGCCGTACATGCCGAGGCCATACAGTTCAAAGCGGCGGTACTTGAACCGGAAATCGCCACCGGCTCGATAGAACGGTTCCCGAATCGTTCCGAGGCCGGGAAAGAGAGAGCCATCGATGTTGAGAGCATTGCGTCCGTAATAATAGAACGCGCCGAACTTGATGGAGGTGTGGTCCCGAGGTCCGGTTGGTCCAGCGGCTTGCACTTCCTTCCGGACATTCGGATCGCGTTCGAGGTTGAAACGCTGTGAAACCCGTACGTATACATCCTTCGAGTTGCGCATGGCCGGGGTATCGTTGGAGCCATTCACCAGAGCAACCGACCACGAAAAATTTCCGTCATTGGGGTAACCGCCAAACTCAATGCCCCGCTGTGGCGCGGCAAACACGAGTGGGTTTGCCGTGGTTCCCAGGATTCCCGCGGTACTTGCCTGGTCATAGATGTCATAGTCGGTCAGATTGATCGTCCTCGCCTGGGTGAACGGCAAGTCCAGCTCGAATTGCCCAAATCGAACGTTTAACGAGTCTTTAGGCAAGTGAAAATAATGCCCAAGGTCATTTGCCCTCAGATAACCGTCTCCCAGCCCTCCATCTGCTCCCGAACCACCCGTCGAGATATCGTCATCCAACCAGAAGGAAAGCGACTGACCGAAACTACCAGCAGCGATGAGAGTGAAGGTATTAGGAACAAATAAATCCGTGCGGGGAAGAAATCCCTGGGAGATGGGCTGCTTGCTGTTGTAATTGAAATTTCCGGAGTAGCGAAAAGCTACCGGGAGGTTTCCGGGAATTTCGCCGGGCCAGACTGCATTTGGAAAAGCCTCCTTCTGAGCTTTGGCGCCGAGCAGAACTGGAGGTTCCTTCACGAACATCTCATCGTCCTTCGGGAATTTGAAGCCGTTCTTCTTGAAGGCTTCGCCGAAGTCATTCAGCTCTGGGTAGTCACTGTGACAGGTAGTGCAGGAAGTCTGATACTTGCGTGAAAATGCAGGGATCGCAGAGGCTTTGGGCGTAGCCCCCAAAATCCAGATTAGAGCGCCGAACGAAAGACCACCTATAAACAGTGCCAACTTTGCAGTCTTATCTCTCACCGTTTTCCTCCTGATCCCCCAAACGGCCCCGCAAGGCAACCGCTGAGACCTGCGAAGTTCCGACCATCTTTCATGAAACTAATAACTTTCGTCTATGATTGCCGTCACCCATGGATGTGACAGCCGTCACGAGTTGAAACGATTGGAAAGCGGGTTGCGCCCACGGCTCAGCGTGAGGGGAAGAGTTGCAGACCTGACTCTTGGCAGATGGCACGGCAGACCACGAATGTGACAGCCTTTACTTTAGTCTCGCGGTTTCAGTTCAATCTTCTCGAAACTGCCGCTTTGCTTTTAAAACCCATGTAGCTTTATTGGTGAATGGAGTCGTAGCGAGATTTTCCTGGGAGGAAGGCACTATCTATAAAGAGGACTACAGCGTGTTTTCAGCAGAATTGAAAAAGTCCGCCGGCATCAAAAAAGTGCACGACGACATTTGGCTGGTCAGTTTTATGGATTAGGATCTGGGATACTTCGATCTAGAAACTCGGGTCTTAGAACCGCTCGAGAATCCCCTCGGCCCGAGGTTGTTACCTATGTAGCCGGTACATTCTGTAACCCATGTCTCCGGGTTGGACCCATTTTAGAATGGCGCGCCCGGAGAGATTCGAACTCCCGACCCTCTGCTTCGAAGGCAGATGCTCTATCCAGCTGAGCTACGGGCGCGTGGGAATCGATTTTACAGCAAGTGGGGCGAAGAGACGAGAGAGCAGTTGATGGAGTGAAAAGGAAAAGGGATGGAGGCGCGGGTGGGATTTGAACCCACGAATCGAGGTTTTGCAGACCTCTCCCTTAGGCCTCTTGGGTACCGCGCCGTGACTTTGAAGTATAGCGAAGTTCGAGAAGGTTGTCAGGTGTTGCGGCGGCGAGGTAGTGGTTCGAGTTGAGATCGAAGCTGGATGAGCGCCGGTAATCCGACAAATGGAATTGACAGAAAGGCTCTGCCGCAGAGACGCAGAGGACGCTGCGGTTGGTGGGATAGAGCCTAACCAGTTCGTTGGAAGCGATACTTGTTGCCGGGGACGGCTCCAAACTGAACCATCATCAATGGTGTTGGGCCAAACCAGAGCACCTCGCCAGGAGCGGGGCCAGCATCTGCAATCGAAATTGGAGTTGAAGCAAGTTCGCGCCTTAGCGAATCTGAAGATTAAAGGGAACACGCGCCTGGATCGGCTCGGAGATTCGCTTGATCCGACGAAGTTGATCCCGGATCGTTGAACTGCGAGTCAATTGAAAGCGTTCCCGCGAGAAGAACATATCGAGAAACGATCTTTCCTCCGGGAAACGGATCAGCCGGACGCTGGAGCGGGAAGGAATATGGGCCAATTGTTTGGAAATTTCGATGGCGCGATCCATGCCACCCAATTCGTCGACCAGTCCAAGGCCTTTTCCCTGCGCTCCGGTCCAGACTCTTCCCTGCCCGATCTTATCGACCGCCTCCACCGTCATGTTGCGCCCTTCCGCCACGCCCTTGGTGAAATCGGCGTAGGTTGCGTTCATGCCTTTTAGAATCGCCTGCCGCTGAGAGGGAGTGAAATCCTGCTGGTCGGAAAAAAGAGTGGCATTTTCACTTGTGGCGACGTAATCGGTGCTCAATCCCAGCATTTGATAGAGCCCGGAAATATTCATCTTGCCCAGCACCACGCCGATGGACGCGGTGATCGTATCCGGTTCGGCGACGATCTTATTCGCGGACATGGCGATCCAATACCCGCCCGATGCGGCAACGTCCGACATGGAAATAACCACCGGTTTTTGTTTTTTCGCGAGCACCAATTCATGGCGGATCACTTCGCTGGCCAGGGCGGAGCCGCCGCCGGAATCGATTCGCAGAATGATGGCTTTGATGCTGTCGTCATTTCGCGCGCGGCGCAGATCCGCAGCCACCGAATCACCGCCCATCATGGGACCGCTCAGCATACTGCTGCCGGAATCGCCGGAGACGATTTCGCCGGTAGCATAGACGACGCCAAGCTCCTCCGAGCCGTCGTTCGTGACTTCCTTGTGGTAATCAGCGAGATCGACGGGACGCCAATCGCCATTTTTCTGATCGAAATATTGCTGCACTTCATCCCAGAACGCGAGCTTGTCGACTAGTTTATTGGAGAGCGCTTCCGACGCAAGAAATGGGCCCTTTTGAACGAGCGAATCAAATTGCGTGCGATCCATCTTTCGCGCTCGCGAGGACTCGGTGACATATTGATCGTAAATGCTGTGGAGAAGTGATTCCGTCTCCTCCTTATGCGCGGCGGTAAATTTCTTTTCGGTATACTCGTTGGAGGCCGCCTTGAAATCGCCGATATGGTACATATTCGGCACGATCTTCAGCTTATCCAAGGCGCCGCGATAGAAGAGAGCTCCGGCCATCAGGCCGCGGATATCGACGGGCGCAGTAGGAACCAGCCAAATTTGATCGCAAGCAGAGGCGACGAAATATTCGGGATTTCCGATGCCGTCGTAGCCGAGGAAGCAAATCGAGGGTTTGCGGCTTTCGCGGAAACTGATGATCCGGGAGCGAATTTCCTCGAGCTTGGCCCAGCCGGTTTCCAGCGGACCGATCTTCACGACCAGCCCGGTGATGCGCGGATCGTTCTTGGCCGTGTCGATCGAATCCACGATTTCGTGCTGAACGGGGGTGTAACCTCCGGTCAACACCGACATCAGATCGCTGGAACGCTGCTCCGCGATTTCACCGTTCAAATCCAGTATCAGCACCGATTTCGAGCTGATGTGATTGCCCGAAACTGCCGCCCATCCGATCAGTACGATCACGGCGAGCAGGGCGAAGATCACCAGCGCCCTTTTTTTTCCCCAGGTCATTTCAATCTCCTATCTGCCAGCACATCCATTACGCGATCCATTAAATAAAACTAACACCAGGATGCGGAAAATACTATCCAGGCAAAATCGCGAGGGCGGCAAACTTGGAGGGCAATGGGCGCGATCGATCGCGAAAACAAATTCAGCAAGAGCCAGGCTCAGCTATTGATGACGGAAACTTCCACCTGGGCTTCACGGAGGAAGCGGGCAGCTTCTTCCGGCGGGGTCGGATTGATGTAAAAGCCTGTTCCCCACTCGAAGCCGGCGACTTTGGTGAGTTTGGGCATCATCTCGATGTGCCAGTGGTAGTGGTCGTTGATTTCCTCGCCGATCGGCGAAGTGTGAATCACGAAATTATAGGCGGGTTTGGCGAGCACCGAATCGACCCGCGCGAGAATATCGCGCAAAAGTTTAGCGAGACTTCCATAGATCGTGCTGGATTGGTTTTCGAACGAGGAACTGTGCTGCTTGGGCAGAATCCAGGTCTCAAATGGAAAGCGCGGGGCATAGGGCGCAATGGCCACAAAGGCCGCGTTCTGGGTGATCAGTCGCGTGCCGGTCTCCACTTCCTGGCGGATCATGTCACAAAAAATGCAGCGCTCTTTCTCGTCAAAGTAATGGCGGGCGTTGTCCACCTCTTCGCGGACTCGCTTGGGCACAATGGGGAGAGCGATCAATTGCGAATGAGTGTGCTCGAGGGAGGCGCCGGCGGCTTCGCCATGATTCTTGAAAAGCAGGATATAGCGAAAACGTTTGTCGTTCTTCAGGTCGAGCATGCGATCGCGGTAGGCCCACAAGACTTCTTCAATGGCTTTTTCCGGGAGCGTGGCCAGAGTCATCTTGTGATCGGGCGTTTCCACGATCACTTCGTGCGCGCCGATGCCATTCATCTTGTCGAATAGACCTTCTCCCTGGCGGTCAATATCGCCTTCAATGCCTAAGGCCGGAAATTTATTGGGGACCACGCGAACGCTCCAACCGGGCGCGTCCTTGCCGCTGCCATTGCGGCCGAATGCCAGAACTTCCGGCGGAGTCTTGCCCTCGTTCCCATAGCAGAACGGGCAAAAGCCGGTGCCTTTAATCTGCACGCTTTCGCGAACAAAATCAGTGGGGCGTTTGCCCCGGTCGGTAGATATAATGACCCAACGTCCAGTTACGGGGTCTTTGCGAAGTTCAGGCAAATTTTCCTCCGTGCGCTAGCCCTGAAATTCCCAGGCTCGATCTGCGGATCATTGCTGCTCTATTTTATGCATTCCAAGGATTCGCACAACAGCACTGGCGGAGCATTCGCCGTGCTCGTCAACCCTGCTCCGTAAACGCGCCTTTGTGAAGGCGAGCCAAAGGAGGTTTTCCCAAACGGTTCTCAATAGCCAGAACATCGAAGCGATAGGCGGCCTTGGGGATGCGCCGTTCGGCCAGAAAGAGACGCGCCATGCGGGCAACGTTTCGGCGCTTTTCAGGCGTCACGGCATCCTCTGGAGTTCCCATAGCACGCTCGCCAGCCGTTCGCGTTTTCACTTCGACAAATGCCAACACATCTCCGTCATATCCGATCAGGTCGATTTCGCCCTTGATCCCGTGAGCGGTGTAATTTTTCGCGACGATTACATACCCGTGGCGCCGCAAGTGCCAGTAAGCAAAAGTCTCACCGCGAATCCCAGTTTGCTTTGCTCCCGCCTGACCCTTCGTCCGGTCGCCTTGTGGCCGCGATCCCGTCCGGCCCAATTTAGGATCATGAGGAGAAGTGATCCCATTCTTGGAGGCAAAACTGACCAGGTTGAAAATCAAGTTTGAAAAAAACGGCATCGCTACTTCACCACCTCGAATTCAAATTCCATCACTTTGCCGCGGATTACGAAGCTCAAATAATGTTCCCAGAACCGGCGAAACCATGCGGCGTGATTCACCAGGAGCTCGAATCCAAACGCGCGCCACAAGCGAAGCAAGCGAACCGTAACGCGCCGCTCGCGAACTCGCACCGGCGTGTACCACATATCCCGGCCGTGCATTCCCCCCGAATAAAAATAAATAAACGAGTAAGTATTCAGGTGCCAGCGATGGGTGGGGTCACGGAACGAACTGTAGTCGGTATAGTGAGGAGTCACGATTACGATTGTACCGCCGGGCCTGGTAATACGGTGAAATTCCTCCATGGTCGCGATTACGTCGGCCACATGCTCGATCAGGTGAATCGCCCGGACCTGGTCGAAGGCATCATCCCGGAACGGCAAGCGGCCGCGATCGAGATGGCAGATCACATCCGCGGCGGTGGCCGGGTTCATGTCCACCCCGATGGCTCCGGGGAATTTTTCGAGGCCGCAACCCACGTCGAGGATGCGCGGCAAACTACCTCCTGGTTTGGATTCGAGTGCGTGACGCCGGCAACGCGCGCGAATTAGGCAGCGTTAAACAGTTCGCTCGACCTCAGTAATGCAGGCTTCCAGAGTTCGCAGACCAAAGTCGGCTTGTTCTTCGTCCACGAGGAGCGGCGGCGCCAGACGGACGGAATTTTCGCCCGCGCCGAGCACCAGCAACCCCTTCGCAAAAGCCAACTCCACAATTCGCTCGCGTAAGGCATGGGCGCGTTCCTTGGTTTTCTGATCGCGCACGATTTCGATGCCGATCATCAAACCGCGCCCGCGGATCTCGCCGACAATCTTGTGCCGCCCGGTCCAATCGCTGGTTTGGCGGAGGATATATTCGCCCACGCGGCGCGAATTCTCGATGTATTTTTTTTCAAGCAGGTCGAATGTGGCCATCCCGGCGGCAATGCAAACCGGATTGCCGCCAAACGTGGAGGCGTGCGCGCCCGGCTTCCAGTTCATTATGTCCGCCCTGGTGATCATCGCGCTCAGGGGCATTCCCGATGCGATACCCTTGGCCACCAGAATAATGTCCGGCTCGATTCCGGCATAATCCGAAGCCCACCACTTTCCGGTTCGCCCCATGCCGCTTTGCACTTCATCGGCAACCAAGAGCATGCCGTGCTTGCGGCACATTTTTTCGAGACCCTGCAGAAACTCCACCGGCGCGTGGATATAGCCGCCCTCCCCTTGCACTGGCTCGACGAAAATCGCGGCGACTTCCCCGGGGTCAACGATATGCTTGAACAACTCGTCTTCAATATAGCCCAGGCAATCCGCCGAGCCGAGACCACGGTAGGTGTCCGGATAATGTGCGTGGAAGACACCGCTGAGCAACGCGCCAAATCCTTTACGCTGGACTGCTTTGCTGGCCGTCAAGGAAAGCGAACCCATGGTCCGGCCATGGAAGCAGCCATAAAAAGCGATGAACTTGTCGCGCTTGGTATGGTAGCGGGCCAGCTTCATGGCCGCTTCGGTGGCCTCGGTGCCGGAATTTCCGTAGTAAACCCGCTTGGGAGTTTTGCCCGGAGCAATGGACGCTAATTTCTGGGCAAATTCCACCAAGTTGGAATAATAAAAATCCGTTCCGGACATGTGAATCAATTCCGCCGCTTGCTTTTGAATGGCGGCGACTACTTGGGGATGGCAATGCCCAGTGGCCACCACCGCGATCCCGGCGGCAAAATCGAGAAACGAATTCCCGTCCACGTCTTCAACGATGGCGCCCCGTCCCGACTTGACCACCAGCGGATAACTACGGGTATAGGATGGCGATAGGAATTCCGCGTCGAGTTCGACAATGCGCTTGGCTTTAGGCCCGGGAAGAGTGGTAATCAGGCGCGGCAATCTGGTTTCAGTCGTCTCAATCATAACTTCCTCCGTTAGGGTAGGGGTTAAGGTTTCGCCGGCGAATCGGGCCAGCGTTAAGCCTACATAGAGGAAGTGAACTTAGTCCACGCCGAAAAGGCTGGGACGTTCGCAGGAAGGCAATCCGTGAAGCGGCCGAGGCTTGTAGAGTAGAGTTCTCACTTTCTTTTCCAGCGGACACTGCCATCTTTAGCGTCTTCTAAAATGATACCACGGCCGGCAAGCTGCAGCCGAATCTCATCCGCACGGCCGAAGTTACGCTTACGTCGCTCGGCTTCGCGCTCGTCGATCAGGGCTTCAATCTCCTGATTGCTGAATTCCTCGCGGACTTGCAAATATCCCAGCCGGCGAAGTTTTTCGTCATCGTCTTCGGCGAGCAGGGCAAAAATAGCGTCGAATTTCTCCATGGCCGCCAACACCGCAGGCGCGTCGGCCTGATAAAACTGGCCTCGATCAATCGCCGTATTAATGTCACGAACCAGATCAAACACGGCCGCCAGCGCGCGCG
The DNA here is from genome assembly GCA_963756355.1 of uncultured Acidobacteriota bacterium. Lineage (GTDB taxonomy): Bacteria > Acidobacteriota > Terriglobia > Acidiferrales > UBA7541 > JBGPTK01. The sequence goes on from CAVWOD010000011.1 coordinate 274,698, forward strand.
CCGTATTTAAATCGTCCTCAAGACCTTGCTGGAATTCCTCAATTGCCGCGTTCACCACTTGCTGAATCGAATCCGAATTCCCCGGCGGCAGTTTCTCCGCCTTCAGGCGAGCGACAAAGTTGCGCAAGCGCTCGACCCGAACTGGCGCCTGTTTCAGGCCATCCATGGTGAAATTGAGTTGGCTGCCATAAGGAACCGAAGCCAGCAAAAAGCGGATCGTGACGAAGGTTTATAGCCCTTTCCGAAAAGATCGCGAAGCGTGTAGAAGTTGCCGAGCGACTTCGACATCTTTCTGTCCTTCCACCATCAAATGCTGCGCATGCAGCCAGTAGCGCACGAACTGTTTGCCAGTGGCGCCTTCCGATTGCGCGATTTCATTTTCGTGATGCGGAAAAGTCAGGTCCACGCCGCCGGTGTGAATATCCAGCGTTTCGCCCAGATACCTCATCGCCATGGCGGAGCATTCGATGTGCCACCCGGGCCGGCCGCGGCCGAGTCGGAGTATCCCAGATAAAATTCCCGGGCTTGGTCCCTTTCCATAATGCGAAGTCGCGAGCGTCGGCTTTTTCGTAGCGATCCACATCCACGCGCGCGCCGGCCTGGATCCCGGAAACATCTAATTTTGATGAGCTTTCCGTAGTTTGGAAATTTCGAAATCCGGAAATAAATGGAGCCGTCGCTCACATAGGTCATGCCTTTTTCGGTCAGCCGCTGGATCAGCCCAACCATGTCGTCAATATGGTCGGTGGCGCGCACCAGGTGTTCCGGCGGCTCCAGCTTCGAGCGCGGCCATGTCCTCCAGAAACGCCTGGATATATTTTTCGGTGTAATCGCGGATGTGGACTCCGGAGGCGGCGGCATTTTGGATAATGCGGTCATCCACGTCGGTCAGGTTCATCACCTGGTTCATGCGGTAGCCGCGCGAACAAGAAATCGCCGCAGGATGTCCTGAAACACGAATGTCCGGAAATTTCCGATGTGCGCGAAATCATAAACCGTCGGCCCGCAGGTATACATCCGGACTTCACCGGGATGCAGAGGCGTGAACGGTTCTTTACGCCCGGACAGAGTATTGTGCAATAAAATTTCGCCCATCCCACCCTTAGCCCGAATCACGAGATGCCGGACAAGCATTCTAGCCGACGCTTGGATGGGACGCAAAGCGCTGAAAGGTAAAGCGATCGTCGGAAGGCAGACCAGGCCTGGCGCTTCAGTTAAACCACCAAAAAAAGAAGGCTTGCCGGGACCTTGGAGTTGCAACCTGGGAATCTTTACTTGTGCTTGATCTCGGAAGTACGTTTATAGACGCGGACATAATCGACCAGCATGGTCTGGGGAAAGACAGTTGTCGCGTCGGGCGGGCCGGGCCAATCACCCCCCACCGCGACGTTTAATAGGATGAAAAACTTGTGATTGAACACCCACGGTTTCCCTTCGGGAACATCTGCCGAGGTGAAGGATGCGTAGAGGTAAGCATCCACGTAGAAGTGGACAATGTTGGGTTCCCACTCAACGGCAAAGACGTGGAAACTGTCCGAGAATTGTTGTCCGCCGGAAAGCTTGAAAGCTGCAATGAGGTCCTTTTCGCCAGAATATCCCGGGCCATGCATGGAGCCATGATTTGTGAATGGCTCTCTCCCGATATTTTCCATGATGTCGATTTCGCCGCAGGCAGGCCAGCCCTCCTTGGCGATATTTTCTCCCATGATCCAGAACGCCGGCCACAGGCCCTGGCCATAGGGAATCTTGATGCGCGCTTCGAAGCGGCCGTACTCCTGAGCGAAGAGTCCCAGCGTTTTCAGGCGGGCCGAAGTGTAATTTTGGGGAACGCCATCGGAGCCTGTGTAATTTTCCTTTAGCGCCGTAATGACCAGTTTTCCGTCTTCAATCGAAACATTCCGTGGGAGCTTGGTGTAGGACTCGAGTTCGTGGTTGCCCCATCCATTGCCGCCCAAATCGTAGGTCCATTTCCTCGAATCGGGCGCGGAGCCGTCGGCGCCGTCGAATTCGTCGCTCCACACCAAAGTCCAACCGGGGCGTGAAAGTTGGGCGAAACCAGTGAGCTCACCACCGGCTTGCGCAAATATCAGAACAAGCAGGACTGCTGCTGTCGTCCAGAGACCAATCCGTGGCCAGAATTTGAAATTCATATCGAACGCCAGTCCGCAAACTTCATTCGTCAGGGAAGTTGAACACGGCGCATCACAATCGTTCCATCGCCGTCGTGGATCGCTGTGCAATCGACGGGACGATCCTTTAGCAAGAACAATCCTTCGAGCGGCAACCCATATGATTTATCCATCACATAAACTTGAAGAGGTGCGCTCCCGGCAATCGCGAACCCAATTTCCACTCCTTCGGGTTGCAAATCCACAAGATCGTATACATGCCATCCATTGGTGTATTTTGAAATTGTATCGGAGATCGGTGGAACCGGCTTGCCCTGAATGCTCACCGTTTCGCTGGATTCCGAGGGAGGAAATAACAAGTACTCCTTCGAGGCGCCGCGGTGCGAAATCATCATCGCGCGGTAGTGCCGCAGTCCTGCCATTTGCATCACGCTTATGATTTTCAGTTCCGGCCGGGGAAGAGACAGGCGCGGCGCGCCGGCTGAAAATCCCTGCTCGTTTAACCACTGAAAAAACTTTCCGGGGCGGGTGTCGAAATTCGCATGCTGCCGGAAAGAATCGGGCAAACGCCCGGAATTCGGATAGACCACCCATTGCGATTTTCCGGAATCCGCATCCTGAAGGTAAATAATGTTCATCGCGTGCTGAACGGAACGGCTGTAGGGTGGCATCGCAAAGGCGGTGCAAGCCGAGAGAATGGCAATGACGACCGCCAGCCCCGGAAACGCCCAGCGCCCGCGGCCGTTGAGCTCGCCGAGCAGCGGAGCCAGCGGGCTGCAGAGCAGCGCGGCTTGGACCGCAAGAGCGACGAGCAGCGGCCGTCCCAGCGCACTATACAGAAAAAACATGACTGAAAAAACGATCAGTGCCGCGATCACGGCTGGAACGATTGCGGCGATCCCGCGCTTCCCTGCACCCTGGCCCCGCCCCAGCGAGAGCGGCAGTGCACAAAGGCCAGCAGCAAGTGACGGGACCAGAAAAACGTAACTTACACCCGGCAGGAACAACGAACAGAGAAAGGAAAGAGTAGCCCAGGAAATCCACACGCCCGCCCAGAGTCCCCAAAATCCGGCCCGTTTGCGGAACAGCACTGCAAAAATACCAGCCGACGAGACACCTGTGGCCCAAAACGCCGTCAGCGCCGGATCTGGATGTGCGACCCATATGGCCGGAAACGCTCCGGTGGCGTGTAACGCATTGCTGAGGAAATAGCCAACCATGGCGCTCACAACGACCATCAGGATCCAGGCGATCAAACCCCACAACAATTCGCTCACTCGAAGATTTCCCACTCGAATCAACTTTGATATAGCCAGGATGATCAGCACCAAAGCCAATGCGGCAAACCATACCGTCCAGGACGATGGCCAGGAGACAATCCAAAGGGCGCACAAGTCGAAATAGACGGCATCGCCCCCGGGCAGACTTCCCAAATCCTCATTGGAGAGAGCGCGCAGGAGCGCAAGCGCATTCTCACCCTGGTGCTGCATGCTGGCGGGATCGGCGTTAGCAAAATTATCGAGCGGAGTATGGTACTGCGAAGCGTCGTCGATAAACGCCAGGTTGAAGCCCTGGTAGCCCTGTGCTTTGAAGATCGTAAAATCCGTATCGTTGGGTAACAACTTGTAAGCGGTGTAAAAAACCGAACTGGCCATCGGATGTTTCACAGCGCGCGAAAAAACACGAACCAGCCACGCATTGGCGCTGCCCGTTTCGAACATTAAACTTGGGCCGGAGGTTCCCCTCGCGTCCAGATTAACCGCGGCGCCAACATCCTTTGCCCACGGATGACTTTGTACGAAAGCGCGGGCTCCCAGCAGGCCGGCCTCCTCGCCGTCATCGATCAGCAGGATGATGGTATGCCGGGGCGGCGGAGCCGCTTCCAATGCGCGGGCGATTTCGAGAACCGCGGCCACTCCGGCACCGTCATCCGAAGCGCCCGGACCGGCTGACACGGAATCGTAATGCGCGGCCAATAGTACGGCGGGGCCGGGCTCGCTGCCCAGCAAGCGCGCGAGTACATTTTTCACTTCGCCGCACGCGCCGAAGCGGGAGCAGGCTGTGTCGCGCTGTACTTCGGGCGCGTATCCCATCTTCAACAACTCCGAAAGAATTCGGGATCGAACCTGCTCATTTGCCGCGCTGCCAATGGGGTGTGGAGTGCCGTCCCCCACAAGTTCTTGCAGATACTGCCGGGCCCTTGCGGCAGAGAAATCCGCGGCGGGCGCATCGGCCCGCTTGGGCGACGGCGGACGGTAACGGATACAAACCAGAGTGAACACGAGCGCTATCAAGAACAAGGACCACAAAAGGTTGCGCACTGAGTCCCTTAAATTCTCCGGCGACGTGTTGGAAGAGTCGTGAGGCAATGTCGGCTTCCGGGCAGACCATGCTATGCGGCGCATGCAGGCAAGTCAATTGGAGACGGCAGAGGGAGAATGCTTGAGAAATCCGAGTTTCTTGTTATCCGGGCTGCTGAGAGGATAGGATACGCGGATGGAAAAATGGTTTCCGATCGAGACGGAACGTTTGCTGCTGCGGGAATTCCGTGTCGGCGACGAGCAGGACATCCAGGAATATGCAGGCGATCCGGAAGTGGTGAAATTCATGGAGTGGGGACCAAATGACCTGGCTACCACGAAAGCTGTCCTGGCTAGTTGGATAGAAGATCAACAGCTTTGGCCCCGGGATTCCGTGACGCTGGGCATCACGCTAAAAAGCGAGCACCGGCTGATTGGCGGGATTCGGCTGACGGTGAAAGATAAAGCGAACGAAGCGGCTGATCTTGGTTACAGCTTGAACCGTCAGTATTGGCACCGGGGATACGCCCCGGAAGCTGCCCGCGCGGTTTTGAATGCCGCGTTTCGCAATGTCGGGTTGCACCGCGTGTGGGCCACTTGCGATCCGGCGAATCACGCTTCGTATCGAGTGATGGAAAAGCTGGGCATGCGCAGGGAAGGCTTCTTCCGAAAAGACGTGAAGCAAAGGGGTGAGTGGCGCGATTCCTATCTTTATTCCGTGCTCGAGGAAGACTGGCTGGTTAAGTGAGTCAGGAAGTGTGGAATTCCTTGGCAACAGATGACCTGCGTGGCTGGACCCTGTAACGCATCGGCACACCGCGGCAAACTTCTTTGACATCCATCGGATCGCGTGCTACTTTTCAAGGTGTAACCGCCAATCGCAAGCGCCAGGCGGCTGGGCCCGAATTAATTTCGACCCACCAGCATTTTTGTCTCGATAATCCTCCACATGCAGGTTAAATTTGATTTCTCTGCTTCATACCACCGCAGCAGAGGAACGCTCCAACGAGGGACAGGGTGCTTAAACTACGGAAAGTAGAGATGTTAGGCTTTAAGTCGTTCTGCGAGAAAACGCAGATCACTTTTAGCGGAACCGGAATCACTTGTATCGTTGGACCCAACGGCTGTGGAAAATCCAATATAGTCGACGCCATATCTTGGGTGCTAGGCGAGCAGAGCCACAAGTCCCTGCGCGCGGAACGAATGTCCGATTGTATTTTTAACGGCACCACGAAGCGCCCGCCACTTGGCCTTTCCGAAGTGATGTTGACGCTGGTGGATGAGGAATTGGCGCAAGCCGCCGCTTTCGTATTCGACGCGCCGGAAGAAAAAACCGCCGAGGGAGCCATCGAGGAAGCGCCTGCTGAAATCTCCGGCGATTCTATGGAGGGAGAAACATCCCCCGAGAGCGAAGGGGAAACAGGAATCGCCGCGGTTCCCGACCAAGCAAAATCCGGCAAGCCATGGAAAAAGCGCGGAGCCGAGAAACCCGCGATGCGCTTGAAACCGGGCGAAGTGGTGATTGGAAGGCGCCTGTACCGTTCCGGCCAAAGTGAATATCTGATCAATGGGAAAGTTTCGCGCCTGCGCGATATTCAAGAAGTCTTTATGGGCATCGGGCTAGGCCCGGATTCTTACGCGATTATCGAGCAAGGTCGCATTGGCCAAATCCTGAATTCGAAGCCAACCGATCGCCGCGCGATCATCGAGGAAGCTGCGGGCGTGACCATGTACAAGACCAAGCGCCGCCTGGCGGAAGCCAAGCTCGAAGCCTCCAAAGTGAATCTTTCGCGCGTCAACGATATTCTCGTGGAAGTCGACAAACAATTAGGCTCGCTGAAGCGCCAAGCGTCCAAAGCGCGCCGCTACGCGGAGTTGCGCGAACAAATGCGCGGATTAATGCGCACGGTTTTGGCCAGCAAAGCTCGAGAACTGGATTCGGAAGCAGAGCGGCTGGAGATCGCGCTTCGCGAAGCAGCTACGGCCGAGGAGTTTGAAACGCACACCGTGCGCGAACTTGAGAGCGAGGTGGAGCGCCTGTCCGCGCGTACTTATCAGCTCGATGGCGAGCTTCGGCAAACGCAGAATTTCCTCGGACAAGCCGCTCTGGAGCTGGATCGCGCCGAAAATCGGATTCTATTTAATCGCGAGCAGGTGGCGCAATTAGGTTCGCGATCGGATAGGCTGGGGCTGGAAATCGAACAGGCGGATGCGCAAACACTGCAATCGGATGCGCGTGCGCGGGCGCACCGGGAGTCCGTCTCTAAGCTGCGCGAAGAAACGGGACGATTGGATATGGCGCTCAAAGGGATGCTTGAGCTAGCAGCGGCCGGCACTGAGGAGCAGGGAGTGCTCGAATCGCGCATCGAAGAACTGCGCCGTTCCGCGATCCAGTTGGGTGAAGGAGCAGTCCGCTGGCACGCTGATTCACAGCAAGCCGAAGAAGCCTTCGAACGTCACAGCCAAGCCCTGGTTCATCGCGAACAATCGCTGCAACAAGTGGAAAATGCATGCAGCGATCTGGACCGCCGCGCGCACGAAGGGGAAGCGACGTGGCAGCAAATTGCCATGCGAGCCCGCGAAATGGAGCAGGCGGTGCGCTCCGCACAATCGCGAATTGAAGAGCTTCGCCATGGCCAGCAGGAAGCAAGCCGGCGAGTGGAAACCACACGCGAGGAATCGGCCGCCGCTCGCGCGCGCCGGACGTCCGTCGAGCAAATCCTGAACGAGCGAGCCTATAGCGCGGAGGCGGTGCAAAAACTTTTTTCGGCGGATCGCGACGGCTCCGGGCGCGGATTCCGCGCCGTCGGAATGATGGCGGATTACGCCGAAGTGGAAGAACAATACGAAAGCGCGCTGGAACAGTTTTTGCACGAAGAGCTTGAATATGTAGTGGTGGAAACATTCGACCACGCTCGAGCAGGCGTTTCCCTGCTGCGCGATGAAATGGGAGGTCGTGCGACGTTTTTTGTTGATTCGGTGCGGAACTTGGAGTGGCTGCCGAGTGAAATGCCAGCTCCGATCCTGGCTGATCCCGGGGTGATTTCGCGCCTCGACCGGCTGGTAAATTTCCGCGACCCTCTTGGCGCGGCAGCAAAACAATATCTGCCCACCCTTCGCGCCGCCTATCTGGTGGAAGACGGCACGGTTGCCGAAAAACTGGCGCACGAAAATCCACAGATGTATTTCGTCACGCTCGACGGAACTTGCTATCAAGGCCGGATGGTAAGCGGCGGCAGGCCGGGGGATGCAGGTCCCCTTGCGCTGAAGCGAGAATTGCGGAGTTTGGAAGCGGAAGCCACACGATTGGAACGCGCCGCATCAGAAGCACAGGCCGATTTGACTCGCATTCAGCAGGAATTGCGCGACCAGGAAACCAACCTCGGCCCGATGCTTTCGCAGCACGTGGAGGCGGAGAAAGCGCTGGTGGCAGCCACGCACCAGCGCGAACAGATTTTGGCCGAACTCGGCCGCTTCCAGCAACAAATGGCGGAGTGCCAGCAGGAAATTTCGCGGCTCCGCGGTGAAGCGACAGCGGCGCGCGAGCGGGCAGAACTGGCGCGTGTGAAACAGTCCGAGGCGGGCGACCTTCGCGCCGCCGCCGAATTGGCAGCCGCGCAAGCATCGGAGAGACTGACGGCTTCGCGACAAGAATTGGTGGAACAACGCGAGCAACTCAGTATCCGCCGCGAAGAACTTGCCACCATATCCGAGCGGCTTGCGAGCGCCGAATTGCTTGCCGGGCGCCTGGAAGAAGAATTGCGGCAGGCGCAGGAGCGGGGCGAGATGCTTCGCCAACAAACCATTACCCTGGCTCGCGAGCGCGTGGAACTGGAAGCCAATATCATCGAAGTGGAAGCACAAGTCATAACGTTCCGTTCCGACAAGGCGCGCCAGGAAGAGCGGAAAGCACAGCTGGAAAAAGAGTGGGAAGAAGTCCGCACTCGGAGCGTCACACTGGATGATTCCCTGCGCGCGAAGCGCCAGTCGCTGGATGACGTCCGCAGCGCGCGCACCCAACGCGAAATTGAAAAGGCGCGCAACGATTCCGATCGTGAACACCTGCGGCAAACCTGCCAGGCAGAGGTAAATTGCCATCCCGAGGAACTGATCGCACAGGAGCCGCAACTGCTGAGCGGCGAAGAACTAATCGCCGCTGATACCAGCTACACCGAAATGAAAGCGCGCATCGAATCGATGGGGCCGGTGAACATGATGGCGCTCGAGGAATATCAGGAGTGCGAGCAGCGTTCCGAATTCCTGACTCGCGAGCGCGACGACCTGGTGGAATCGATCCAGAATACACAACTGGCCATCGCCGAGCTGGATCAGATTTCGCGGCAGAAATTCGAAGAGGCTTATACCGTTATCAATCGCAACTTCGCGGTGGCATTCCAGGCGCTGTTTGGCGGCGGCACGGGCGAAATGCGCTTGACTGAACCGGATAGCTCCGGCGATGCCGGCATCGACGTGGTAGCGCAGCCGCCGGGCAAGCGGCTGCAGAACGTGCTGCTGCTCTCTGGCGGCGAGAAAGCGATGACGGCGCTGGCATTGCTGATCGCCATCTTCCATTACCGGCCAAGCCCGTTCTGCATTCTGGACGAAGTGGATGCTCCCCTGGATGAATCGAACGTGGGGCGATTCACGAAGATGCTCGGGGGGATGAGCGAGCAAACGCAGTTCATCGTGGTCACCCACAACCGCCGTACCATGGAAATGGGAAGCGTGCTCTACGGCGTGACGATGCAGGAGCCCGGGGTATCGAAACTGGTCTCGGTTCGTTGGGAAGAAGCGCAGCAATTGGCGGAACAAAAGACAAACGCCGCATAACGTCTCCGACGCCCAAGTCCGCATAGCGGCCGCGGGAGCGCACGTCAGGAAGATCACGTCTCCATCCTGACTTTTATGCTCACGCTCGTTTTCCTCAGCCCCAATTTATTCGCAGTTGACAACTTCGCCTCCTGCGCTATCATGTGCGCCTCCCGAAAGGACAGGTAACCCAGTGGCTTCTTTTCAAATGAATCCTGTGGTAGTACGCGAAACAAACTTCGGCGGCATGAAACTGCGAGGACGCGGGAAAGTCCGCGATATTTATGAAATCGGGGACCGTTTGTTGATCGTGGCGACCGATCGGATTTCGGCGTTCGACGTGGTGCTGCCCACACCCATTCCAGACAAGGGGCGGGTGCTCACCCAGCTATCCCTTTTCTGGTTCGACAAGCTCGCCAGCGTGGTTCCAAACCACGTGTTGAGCGGGACGGAATTTCCCGCCGAATTGGCCGGACATGAAAATGAACTCTATGGACGGGCCATGTTGGTCCGCCGAACGGAACCAATCCCAATCGAATGCGTCGTCCGCGGATACCTCTCCGGCTCCGGCTGGAAGGAATATCAGGCGCAAGGGAGCGTCTGCGGAATTCGACTGCCCTCTGGACTCCAGGAATCGGACAAGCTGCCGGAGGCGATCTTCACGCCGTCCACAAAGGCGACCAGCGGCCACGATGAAAATATTTCCTTTGAAGAGGCGGCCGCGCGGATTGGGGAGCCCCTGGCTAATCGTGTTCGAGACCTGAGCCTGGAAATTTACCGGCGCGCCGCGGATTTCGCATCGGAACGCGGCATAATCATTGCCGATACGAAATTCGAATTTGGTATCGCGGAGAATCAGGTGATCTGGATCGATGAGGCATTGACTCCTGATTCCTCGCGCTTCTGGCCGGCCTCCGAGTATATGCCGGGCCGCCCGCAACCTTCCTTCGATAAGCAATTTGTACGCGACTACCTGGAGCGAATCGGCTGGAACAAGCGGCCGCCCGCGCCGGAATTGCCGGCCGATGTGGTGGCTGGCACGCGCGGGAAATATCGTGAGGCTTACGAGCGGATTGCCGGACAACCCCTCGATTCGATCGACTCTTCCCAGTAAGAGCCCGGCAGCAACGCCAAAGCAATCGTATCTGCGGAGTGCACGAACGTGAGAGATCAACTCGAGGCCCTGGTTGGGCAGATGGTGGAACGCGGAATCTTGCTGGAAGAAGCCGTGGTGGAATTCGAGAAGAAATTCATCAAGCGCGTCTTGGAGCGCTCAGGCGGCAACCAATCGCGCGCAGCGCGCGAGCTGGGCATCCATCGCAATACCTTGAGCCGAAAAGTGGACGAGTACAAACTCGACGGCCGTCCACGCCACCGCCGCTGACTCGGAGATCGTCCCGCGTTGTAAGCTGCCCCGGCCCCCAAAACTGAAGCGGCCGCTTTCGCAATCGCGAGAGCGGCCGTTCTAGTTTTTGGGCGCGATTCAGCGCCAGGATTCCTTTATTTCTTGGGAGGCACCTTGTGGGGCTTGTGTGTTCCGGGCGCCGCTTTCTCTGCCGGGATATCTTCAGGATTCACTTTCGCCTTCTCCCAGTGAAGCAGAAATGGCTGGGTATCAAAGGATGCAAGGGTTCCTGAGAAGCGAACACCGTCATCTTTCTGCAGGCGGCTGACTTCGGGCTGGCCTTCCACCTTCACATCCATATTCGCGGTGGTAGCCGCTTCCATCGCTTCTGGTGTGGGACCGGTGAAAACTTTCAACTGTACGTTGTCAGTTGCTGGAGTCGCTTCGATCACTTTCCCCACTACTTCGGGAAATTCGGAACCGCAAACCGTCAGCCAGGTGACCTTGGCTTTATCTCCTCCGGCTTGCAAATCGCTCAGGACGGTTAAAATGTTGCTTGCCTGGCGGACCTTGTCCAGGTCAGCAGCACTTGGAATCGAATAACCAGCCGGAGGCGTGGGAGCCTGGCCAGCAAGTTGAATCATGTCGTTCATTTGGGAATCGATCAAACTGTCGCAACCAGGCTGTTGGTAGGCCAGAAGCCGCTTGCGCAGATAATCGCGGACTTGAGCTTCGCCCGGCCCTTTCAACGCCACGGCCCGTGCCAGAGCCCAGAAGCCGTTCATCGATTCGGGAGGATTTTCCTGCAGGTAAACCACGCCGAGACGGAAATAAGTGACACCGTCGGTAGGGTTGCTGGCCAAGGCCGCTTGGAAGGATTCGACCGCTGCTTTGTAATCCTTCAGAACCATGGATGCGTAACCTGCCGTGTAATTGCACAGTGCGGAGGGCGCCTTCTTCTGTTCCGTAAACTGATCATCCGTCATATTCGCTGGTTTCTGAATCTCGCCAAGGGCCTTCAGGCAGCCCAGAGCCGCCTCGCGCGCTTTCGTGGCATCCTGCGAAGCCGTGGGAGCTTTCTCGCTGAAGGAATAGTTAAATGCCAGCGTGCGCGTATAGAGGGCCTGTAAGCGAGTTCCCGCGTCGAGCTTGTCGCCGAACGCGAGCAGCTTATCCACGTATTCAATCACCTTGGGAAAGTTCTTCTGCTGATTGTAAGCGGGATAATACAGCTGGTAGATGTAAGGCAGCAGAGAGGAATTGGGAAACTTGTTGACAAAATCGTCCAGGAGCTTGATCTGAGCCTGGGGATCTTTTTCGGTGCGCGCCGCCTGGTACGCATTGTATTCGGCAATCGTGTAGGCGGGCTTTTGCTCCTGAGGCGCAGCGCCCCGTGCAGCCGCCGGTGAAGCGGGCGAGAAAAGCACAGCGAGAAGAATCAGAGCGATCCCGTTACCGGCAACCCGCATTCGCGTCATCTTGTTTCCGCCTCCTTGGCTAGAACATCTCTAAAGAATGAGAAAACAAATCCCGCATGTCAATGGAAACTCAAGGGCTATGGAGCTTCCGAATTATAGGGAATGGCCCCAAGGGGCGCAAGGGCAATCACGACCGGTATTTCACTGATGTACATCCTGGCTGTGCTCCCTTGTCATTCGAGACTAGATGATAAGATGGTGAATTCGGCGGATTGGTCGCCTGAGGGGTTTTCTGTATGGAGAACGCAAAGATGTTGAACGGACAAACTGCCCTGATCACCGGTGGCAGCCGGGGTATCGGCTTGGCGATCGCGTTCCGGTTGGGAAGGCTGGGCGCGAGAGTGAGCTTGTGCGGTCGCAATGCGAATTCTCTCGAGACGGCTGTGCAGCAGCTCCAAAAAGCGGGGATCCAAGCTGTAGGATTTCCCGCCGATGTTGGCCGTTCCGGTCAAGTTACCGCACTTGTTGAGTCTACGCGCCAAGCGTTTGGCGAAATCGATATTCTCATCAATAACGCGGGGATCGGGCTGTTCCGTCCACTGCAGGAAGTGAGCGAAGAAGAATGGGATCGCCTGATGGACACAAATTTGAAAGGAGTGTTTCTGATGAGCAGGGCGGTAGCGCCGGAAATGACTCGACGCCGGAAAGGAACCATCGTCAACATCTGTTCGCTCGCCGGCAAGAACGCCTTCCCAGGCGGCGGAGTTTATTGCGCCTCGAAGTGGGGACTGCTGGGACTAAACAATTGCATGGCAGAAGAGCTGCGCGAATTTGGAATCCGCGTGAGCGCAATTTGTCCAGGAAGCGTGGCTAGCGAGTTCTCGCCGCATGCCGGGAAGGACGAGAAGAAAATGCTCCAGCCTGACGACGTGGCTCACGCCGTGGCAATGCTGGTTACGGCTGCGCCTGGAAGTTTTATCAGTGAAGTGCTGATGCGACCCACCCTAAAACCTTGACGGGCCGGCCCCCGGCTGGCTGAAGCATGAGATTGGACTGGCACGCCCGTGCAGGCCCAGGGACGGCCAAACTCAGGCGCCTCTTACACTTAAATCCGGATGTTTCCGTTTGAATCCTTCGGGCAATCGCAGCATCTAACGCTTTGAACTTGAATGATTCAAGTTTGAACGAATATGCCAACTCACTACCAAGGATCGAAGCGGGAAGTTCGGGCCCTCAACGCCTACATTCCCTTGCTTCGCGCCGTGGACACCTTGACCAGCCGGGGCGCCGCTCGCCTGGAAGCGGCCGGAGTGACTCCTGGCCAATTCGCGGTGCTCGAAGCTCTTTTGCACCTGGGCCCGCTTTGCCAGCGTGAACTGGGCCAAAAGCTGCTGCGCGCCGGCGGGAATATCACGATGGTTGTGGACAACCTGGAAAAGCAGGGCTGGGTGCGGCGGGTGCGGGGCCGGGACGACCGCCGGTTTGTGGCGGTTCATTTGACAGCAAAGGGAAAGCGGCTGATCCAGCGAATTTTCCCCGAGCACGCCGCGGCCGTCAGCAAGGAAATGAGCTGCCTCTCCGCTGACGAGCAGAAAACGCTGCGGCAGCTGTGCCGGAAACTCGGACGCGGCAATCTTAAGAAAGAAGAAGGGAGACGAACATGATTCAAGTACGGCCAAGCAACGAACGCGGGCACGCCAACCACGGCTGGCTGGATAGCCAGTTCTCATTTTCATTCGCCGATTACTATGATCCGGAGCACATGGGTTTCCGGGATCTGCGCGTGATCAATGAAGATCACATCGCGCCGGGTCAGGGATTCGGCACCCATCCGCATCGCGACATGGAAATCCTTACATGGATTCTGGATGGGGAGCTGGAACATCGCGACAGCATGGGCTCCGGCGCCGTGATCCGGCCCGGAGAATTGCAGCACATGACCGCGGGCACGGGAATCACGCACAGCGAGTTCAATCCTTCGAAAGCCAAGCCGGTGCATTTGCTGCAGATTTGGATTTTGCCGGAAAAGCGCGGCCTGAAACCCGGCTACGAGCAGAAGGAATTCCCGCCCGCGGAACTCGATGGAAAATTCCGGTTACTTGCGGCGCATGACGGCCGCGACGGGGCGCTGAGGATTCATCAGGATTCGGAGCTATACGTCGCGCGGCTCGAAAGGGGAGAAAAAGCCAGTCATGAGTTGAAATCGGGACGCCACGCCTGGGTACAAGTTGCCCGGGGCAGCATCTCGGTGAATGGCAAAACGCTTGAAGCAGGCGATGGCGCCGCTATCACCGGCGAGGAGCGTCTTGATTTCATCGCCAATGCCGATTCGGAAGTCCTGTTGTTCGATCTAGCTTGAAAAATACCGCCGTCGCGCGCTGGGATTAGCGCGCGCCAGACGAAAATGGAGAACACAGTGGAAAAGTATGCATCACTTGCCGGGCGAATTCTGATCAGCATCGTTTTTCTGCTCAGCGGATTTTTGAAAATAACCAATTGGCATCAGACCGCGAGCATGCTCGCTGCAATCAAAATTCCGCTCGTAGCGGTCGCTCTTCCGGTGGTCGTGCTGGTTGAATTCGGGGGAGCACTGTGCCTGATAGCCGGATACCGGACACGCGCAGCCGCACTGCTGCTATTTCTTTATCTGATTCCTGTCACGTTCATGATCCACAATTTCTGGGCCTATCAGGGGGCGCAACAGCAGGACCAAATGGGCCATTTTCTGAAGAATGTGGGGATCATGGGCGGGCTCCTGGTCCTCACTGCCGATGGCGGGGGCAAGCTCTCCGTGGATGGCTGGCGCAGGCCGGATGCTTTTGCGCCCACGACTCCAAGATAAGGTAAGATTCCTCGACAGCGTGAAGAGGGCGCAGCTGTAGGAAGACACGGAGATCGTCCCGTCGTCTGGGTAAGGAGGATTGTCATGATTCTAGTCACCGGTGCAACAGGCAAGCAGGGGGGCGCGGTTGCACGTCAGTTGGTTGCCCGTGGGCTTCAGGTGCGCGCGCTGGTCCGAGACCGGCGTACTCCAGCGGCACAGGCGATTGCTTCGCGTGGAGTCGAATTGGTGCGAGGCGACCTGGGCGACCGGACTTCCGTGGAGAACGCGCTTCAAGGCGTGACGGGCATTTATTCCGTTCAGGCAATGGGATCCTTCGCGGACGAAGTCCGTCAGGGCATCCTGCTCGCGGATCTCTCCCAGGCAGCCGGCGTGAAACACTTTGTCTATTCCTCGGTAGCGGCTGCCGGGGAAAAAACCGGCATCCCTCATTTTGAAAGCAAATGGCAGATTGAGGAGCACATCCGCAAAATTGGTTTGCCGAACACCATTATTCGTCCTGTATTTTTCATGGAAAACTGGAATTACCAGAGGGATGCGATTCTATCCGGCACGATTAGCTTGCCGCTTGACCCGGCCCGTAAACTGCAACAAATCGCCGTGGAGGATATCGGAGTATTCGCGGCAATGGCGTTCGTCGATCCCTCCAAATGGATCGGGCGGGCGATTGATCTTGCTGGCGATGATCTCTCCATGGACGAGACTGCGGGCGTCTTCAGCGAAGTGATTGGCCGCAGGGTAAATTATGTCCAGATTCCATGGGATAAAGCGTTGGAAACGCAAGGCAAGGAATTGACGGTGATGTTCCGGTGGATGAACGAGGTTGGTTTCAGCTTTGACATGGAAGAACTGCGCAAGATTCACCCCGGTCTGCGCAGATTGAAGGATGATCTGGTGGCTCAGGGCTGGAGCAAATCAACAGCCAGCAGCGCGCGAAACTGATACAAAACGGAGGGGCGGACAATCGCCCGCCGCCAGGGAAAACAGATGCCAATCACAAAACAGGCGGTCACTAACTATCCCATTCACGAACTGCTTAGCCAGCGCTGGAGCCCTCGTGCATTTTGCGATAAACCGGTTGAACCTGAGAAATTGCTCAGCCTGCTGGAGGCTGCGCGCTGGGCGCCTTCTTCGAACAACGAGCAGCCCTGGCGATTCATCGTTGCAACGCGCGACAATCCTGCGGAATTTGAAAAGGTGCTTGCATGCCTGAAGGAAGGCAACACGGCATGGGCGAAGCGCGCTTACGCCTTGATTCTGACGGTCGCCAAACTATCCTACGATCACACCGGCCAGCCAAACCGCCATTCGTTCCATGACGTCGGCGCGGCTACAGAAAATATGGCGCTACAAGCCACGGCGCTCGGACTCGTCATTCATCCCATGGCGGGAATCTATCCACAGAAGGCCCGTGAACTCTTTGCGATTCCGGAAAACTTCGAAGTTGTCGCCGCACTCGCCGCCGGTTATCCGGCGGATGAGTCCAGCCTTTCGCCGGAGTTGCGCGAGCGGGAACTCGCCCCGCGCAAACGGAAGCCCCTGGAAGAGATTGTCTTCAGCGGACGATGGGGCCAAACGTCGCCTCTGGTAGGAGAAAATAGTTCAGACACAACCCGGTAGTGGTTGCTGGACATGACTACATTCTCGGCAGGACGATTCCCTGCTGTGCCTGATACTTTCCCTTCTTGTCTTTGTAAGAAATCTCGCAAACCTCGTCCGACTCAAAGAAAATTACCTGGCAAAGGCCTTCATTGGCGTAAATCTTCGCGGGCAGCGGCGTGGTATTGCTGATTTCAAGCGTCACAAAACCTTCCCATTCCGGTTCGAACGGCGTCACGTTGACGATGATTCCGCAGCGCGCGTAGGTGGACTTGCCCACGCAGATCGTCAGCACAGTCCGCGGAATCCGGAAATATTCCACAGACCGCCCCAACGCAAAAGAGTTGGGTGGAATGATGCAAATCGGGCCCCGGAACGTGACAAAGGACTTCTCGTCAAAGTTTTTCGGATCCACGATGGAACTGTTCACATTGGTAAAGATTCGAAATTCATCTGCAACGCGCATATCGTAACCATAAGAGGAAACACCGTAGCTGATCACGCCATCGCGCACTTGCCGGTCGGCAAATGGCTCAATCATTTTGTGTTCCAGCGCCATTCTGCGGATCCAGCCGTCGGATTTCACACTCATCGGGACATCTCCTGAGATCATAATTCGATGAAGCAAGCTCAAAGGGGCAGCGCATCTTAGTACAGGGCATGCGGCTTGACAACCCGCAACTGACTGTCTAGCATAGGCTTCCTTTCTTCTAAGTGTTTAACTTTGAACGGTTAGCGATGATACTCTTACGGGGAAAGTATTTACGGCTGGAAACTGCCGTGAATTGTCGAACGGGGAGGCTGGCGTGATAAAACTCGATATCGTCAACGCTGTCGTCCAGCGAGCGAGCATAACCCGGACCAAAGCAGAGCAGGCGGTTGAGACGGTGTTTGAGGCCATGAAGAACGCGCTGGGACGCGGCGAACGCATCGAGCTTCGCCGGTTCGGAGTGTTTAACGTGAAGCCTCGAAAAACCGGCATCGGCCGCAACCCTCGAACCGGCGAACAAGTTAGCATTCCGCCGGGAAAGGCTGTCCGGTTCAAACCAGGTAAAGAACTGCAGACACTCTAGGCGAATCCCTCCCGCTGCCGAGTTGTTCGAATGGCATCGTTTTGACTCTATGGGTTTCTTCATTTTCTCTTCCTCGACTATCCTGTGGAACCAGGCTTTCCGAGGGAATCTCCCACACGAAAGCAGGCATCGAATCACAAGGCGGTTTCATAACCTTTCATGAGCAGCGGGAACGGTCACGGACAGCCACCGGTGGAATTGCTGGAGAACCAGTTTCAGCCCGTCTTCGACGTGACAATGGCTGCGCCCAGGACCCGCAAACGGCCCTGGCTGCTGGCGCTGATTCTGTTTCTGCTGACGATTCTTTCCACCCTGGCGGTGGGCGCTCAATTCTCCCAAGCGTACGCCGCGAACCAAGCGCCGTTTACTTCCGATATTAATCCGTTCGAGGGGATCGCATCGGCGTTCGTTCATCCCGAACTTCTGCTGCTCGGCATTCCATTTGCGTTTGCGCTGTTGGCAATTCTGTTGGCGCATGAGTTGGGTCATTATTTCGCGTGCCGCTATTACGGTATCGATGCCAGCTACCCTTACTTTATTCCGGCGCCGACGATCATTGGCACCATGGGAGCATTCATCCGCATTCGTTCGCGAATTATCAATCGCACGGCGTTATTTGACGTGGGGATTTCAGGACCCGTGGTTGGTTTCTTATTTGCGGTACCGGCGCTGGCACTGGGGATTTTATATTCCAAAGTGGTGCCGGGGGCGCAATCGGACGCGCTGATCGTTTTCGGAAATCCCCTGCTGGTTAAGTTGCTGGTCGCGATCTTACGGCCGGGTATCTCGCCGAACGATTTACTTTTGCACCCCGTTGGCCGGGCCGCTTGGGTGGGTCTTTTTGCCACCGCATTGAATTTATTGCCGGCGGGCCAATTGGATGGCGGGCATATCGTTTACAGCTTGGCGAGCGAAAAACACCGCCGCATTTCGCTGGCCGTGGTGGCGGTGCTTTTGCTTTTGGGCGGGCCAGCGTTGCTCCACACGATGCTGAATATCTCGATGCCTGCAATCCTTATCCAAGAATGGCCCGGATGGGCGTTCTGGGCGGTGCTGCTATTGGTCTTCGGGTTCCGCCACCCGCCGCTTCTGGACCGTTGGCAACCGCTCGACCGGAAGCGCCGCATCTGGGCCGTTGCCGCTCTGGTTATTTTTGTTCTTTGCTTCACTCCCATGCCCTTCTTCATCCGCTAGCCTGAATTCATACTGTGCTGCAGTTCGCGAATCTTGTCGTACGAAACTTGTCTTGACCTCTCAACGTGAGCGGATATGATGCGCGCACTTGAAGGAGACGCGTCGTTCGCGCCCTCTTGTTTCCATGACCACACTCGAGCGCACTCTTAAACTTCGCGACTTGCTCCTTCTGATCGTCGGCTCGGTAATCGGCTCCGGAATTTTCCTGGTGCCAGGAGCCATCCTGCGGCAGGTAAACGGATCGGTGGGATTGGCGCTGGGCGTGTGGGTGTGCGGTGGCCTGCTTTCTCTGCTGGGCGCGCTAACCTATGGAGAACTCTCCGCGATGAATCCCGCGGCAGGCGGACTCTACGTTTACATTCGCGAAGGATTCGGGCGTCTGCCTGCGTTTCTCTACGGCTGGACTCTTTTCCTCGCCATCGCAACCGGATCGATTGCCACGCTCGCAGCGGCGTTCGCTGCTTACATGGGCCAGATAATTCCTCTCTCGCCAATTGGCATCAAGGCGGTGGCCGTGGGAATGATTGCGGTGGTGACCGCCGTGAATGTGTGGGGCACGCGAGAGAGCGCGGACATGCAGAATTGGACCACGCTGATCAAAGTAGTGGCGATCCTGGTGATGAGCGCGATCCTGCTGGCCCTGGGGCGCGGCTACACAGCCACCATGGCGGCGATGTGGCCGGCGCAGCACGCCGGAATCGCCGCCAATTTCGGCATCGCGATGATTGCCGTGCTGTGGGCGTACGAAGGATGGCAATTTGCAAGCTACAGCGCGGGCGAAGCCAGCAATCCTCAGCGGGATTTCCCTCGCGCATATTTTGGCGGCACCGTTTTCTTGATGGCGATCTACATATTTGCCGTGGTCGCGTATCTGGCAGCGCTGGGGCCGGCCAGGGTCGCCGCTTCGGATACAATCGCCGCGACGGCGATCGACGCGGTTCTCGGTCCAGGCTTCGCGAAACTGGTTGCGCTGATGATTCTGGTTTCCACGTTCAGCGCCGCAAACAGCGTCCAGCTTACCGCGCCGCGAGTTTTCTATGCGATGGCCAAGGACGGCTTGTTCTTCCGGCGCCTTGCCGAAGTTCATCCGCAATTTCGCACGCCGGCGATCGCCGTGTTGGCGTGCGGTGTATGGTCGGCGGTGCTGGTGTGCGCGGCCAGTTTTCAGCAGCTTTTTACCTACGTGATTTTTACCGGCTGGATTTTCTATGGATTAGCCGCTGCCAGTATTTTTCAACACCGCCGGCGGATGCCCGGCGCGGAACGGCCTTACCGCGTGCCCGGATACCCATGGACTCCGGCTCTTTTTGTGATTGCGGCAGGCGCGCTGGTGCTGAATGCGATTTGGAGCGGGCCGGGCGGCGCCGCGGAAGGATTGGGGATTGTTCTGCTGGGGTTGCCGGCCTATCTCATCTGGCGCAAGCGCGGAAAGCCCGTCGCTGAGTAAGCTCCTCTCTATCCCAAAAACGGCGCCTACTCTTGGATCAAAATAAGCTTGTCGGGTCCACGTCGACCAAAACCGCGCTTTCTGGAATTTCTTTTACGGTACAAAACTCCATGCAGGCTGTGAGCGTTTGTGTGAGCAGAGAGCGCTTGGGAGTTTTTAGCAGGAATTGGAACCGGTACTCGCGCCGCAGGCGCGAAAGTGGAGCAGCGGCCGGCCCCAATACCTTCAGACCTTTTTCTTCGCGCGGCTCAAAAAATCCATGCAGCGCGCGCGACCAGCGAATCGCATTTTCTATTTTTTTATCGCGCACCAGTATACTCGCCAGCGCCGTAAACGGGGGATAGTGCATCATTCGCCGGAAGTAGAGTTCTTTCTCGAAAAATGCCGGATAATCCTGGCGCGCGGCAAGCTGAATCGCATAATGATCGGGAGTGTACGTTTCCACGAATACTTCCCCTGCGAGCGTGCCGCGTCCGGCGCGGCCTGCCACTTGAGTGAGTAACTGGAACGTGCGTTCGGCGGCGCGAAAATCGGGGCGGCTGAGCGCAAGGTCGGCGGCAACTACGCCGACCAGCGTGACGCGTTGAAAATCGTGCCCCTTGGCAACCATCTGCGTGCCCACCAGAATATCGAGTTGCCCGGAAGCAAACGCTCCAAGCACTTGCTGAAATTCGCGCTTGGTGCGCACCGTATCGCGATCCAGACGGCCAATTCGTGCCTTGGGGAAATGCTCGCGCAAATATTCTTCCACACGCTCGGCGCCATCTCCGAAAAAATAAACATATTGCGACTGGCATTTCGGGCACGATTTCGGAACGCGAATTGAATAGCCGCAGTAATGGCAGACCAGGCGGTCCCGTCCTTTGTGATAGGTAAGCGCGATGCTGCAATTTTCGCATTGCACCGAGGCCCCGCAGCTGCGGCAGATCAGGAACCAGGAATAGCCGCGCCGGTTGATCAGGATGAGTGCCTGCGTACCCTCCGCTAGCCGTGCCGAAATGGCGGCTCTCAATGTTTCTGAAATCGGGACGGCGCGGCCGGCGTGGCGAAATTCCTCACGCATGTCCACGATCTTCACCGGCGCCATGGGGCGGTTTTCAACGCGGGTGGTCAACTCGAGAAGTCGATATTTTCCGATCCGCGCGTGGTGAAAACTTTCCATGGACGGTGTCGCCGAACCCAGCAGCGCCACAGCGCCTTCCAGCTTCGCGCGCAGGATGGCCGTATCGCGGCCGTGATAGCGCGGCGTTTCTTCCTGCTTGTAGCTGGCTTCCTGCTCCTCATCCACGATAATCAACCCGAGATTTTCCAGCGGGGCAAAGATGGCCGATCGCGTGCCAACCACCACTTGCGCTTCACCCCGCCTCGTTCTCCACCACTCCCGCGCGCGTTCGATCTCCGGCAAGCCGCTGTGCAATACCGCTACGCCACCGCCAAAACGCGCGCGCACCAACCGGCTCATCCACAGCGTCAAGGCAATCTCTGGAACCAGAACCAAAGCGCTGCGCCCTTGCGCCAGCGCCGCTTCGATCGCCGCCAGATATACTTCCGTTTTTCCGCTGCCGGTAACTCCACTCAGAAGTCCAACCGTAAATGCACGCACATCAAGCCAGCCTCGAATTTCGTCTACGGCTGCGCGCTGTTCCGCGTTCAAAATATTGCTCGGGGGAACGAAGCCGGTGTCCCAGAGATCTTCGTCTACCGTGAAAGGCTCCTCCCAAGCGAGCAGCTTGCCTTGCTTCTCGAGACGCGCCAGCAATGCCCTGGAGACTTCGGCTTTTGATAGCAGGTGCGGCAAAGGCAGGGGGCCGCGCGTTGCCGTCAATATTTCCCGAACCCTTTCTTCGCCCGCCCGGCCAGCGCCGGAAGAGGCAGTCTCAGTGGCGGGATTCCACGCCAGGATCTTCTGCATGCGCGTCTTGCGGTGAAGCGTTATTTCCCGGGCTTCGATCGATCCGCGCCGCACCAATCGTTCTCCGGCAGCTTCGGCGCCAGGAAGCTTTCTCAGGCGCGCGCTCGGGATCCACTCTTCTTCCACTTCGAGGAGTTGGAGAAGAGCCAACTCGCCAATTTCATTCTCGGTCCGGCTACCGTGGGAGGCAATTTCGCTTAGCGTAATGCGGCCGACATCGGTGATGCGGAGTTCCCGTTCGTGCCGGACGTCCACGGAGGGTGGAAGCATGGAACGAAACGTTTCACCAATCGGAGCGACGTAATAGCTGCTGATCCAGCGGCCGAGTTCAACCAGGCGTGCCGGAAGCGCGGGAAATGGGTCGAGCACTTCGACAATTTCCTTGATGCGCGGAATTTCGGGTTTCTTTTCCGTAATTGCCAATCCCACGCCCACCATCGCCCGGTTACGAAAAGGAACCACCACGCGCCTCCCGATCAGATCCGCCGAGGCGAGCGCGGGTGGAACGGCATAGGTGAACGTAGATCGCAGCGGCACGGGAAGGGCGACTTCGCAGAAAATGTCTGCCATGGCTCGATCAGTGTATCAGCAAGGCGCAACGACCGTGAATTCACGCTCGCTGACAGGCCAAATACCGGGCTCCGATCCCGAAGACAATTGGCGGCTCTCAACGAATTTCTCATTTGTAATCCATCAGCGGCTGAGTTCGTATACAATCACTGTACCGACGCCAAAATAATCTCTCTGCTGCAGGTGTGACCACGATGAGTCAAGTCGCAGCCACAATCCCGGCAACTCCGCAGCCTTCGGCGCATCCGCTGCAAATTCCCTACTTCCGGAATCTGTGGATCGGAGCGACGGTGTCTCTGCTCGGCGATCAATTCTATTTCGTCGCCCTGCCGTGGCTCGCTTTGCAGATCACCGGCTCGGGTTTGGCCCTCGGCACCATCCTGATGGTGGCGGCGATTCCCCGCGCCGCATTTATGCTGATGGGCGGAGTGCTCAGCGACCGAACGTCGCCGCGCCGCATCTTGCTGAGCACGGCTGGGTCGCGCACGGTGTTGGTGGCGGCCGTCGCCGCGTTGGTTTACTGGCACGCGGTGCGCCTGTGGCATCTCTATGTGTTGGGCGCCGCTTTCGGATTCGCCGATGCCTTCGCTTTTCCGGCAATGCAGGCTTTGTTACCGCAGTTGGTGGGGACCGATCAGCTTGCTGCCGCCAATGCCTTGATGAGCGGAAGCACGCAATTCAGCATGATTGGCGGACCCGCGCCTGCCGGACTAATCATGAAACGGTGGGGCATGGCCTGGGCGTTTCTGGTGGACGCGCTGAGTTTTTTCTTCATCCTCGCGCCACTTTATTGGCTGCCGGAAACCCGGCCGGCTCGCGCGCCGGGGCAGCCGCGGAAGAGCGTGGCCCATGAACTACTGGAGGGAATTCGTTATGTGCTGGGCGATCCCGCGCTGCGCTCGTTCTTGATTCTGGTGGCCGCGCTGAACCTGGCGTTGGGCGGACCGCTGCTCGTGGGACTGGCCACGCTCGCCAAGTTGCGTTTCAGTTCCCCGGCTGCATTCGGCACACTTCTTTCTTCCCTCGCAACCGGCGGCCTGATCGGCACCTTGCTTCCCGCAATTTTCAAATACCGGAAGCGCCGGGGCATTACAATGCTGCTGGTGACCACAAATCTGGGCATCGGAATGGCCGTGATCGGTTTCCTGCACCACTTGTTGCCGATTGCCATCATTCTTTTTCTCGTCGGGCTGGGAAACGGATTTTCAAACGTCAATCTGATTACTTGGTTTCAGGCCCGAGTCGATCGAGCATTGCTTGGCCGAGTGATGAGCGTATTGATGTTTTCCGCGTTCGGGCTGCTTCCTGTTTCTTACGCAGTTGCGGGTGCGGTGGCCCAATTCAATCTTACGGCTATGTTCCTGTGCTCCGGAACTTTGGCAGTGGTGATGGCAGGGATGGCAGCCACGAATCGGGCGGTTCGGGAGATCGATTGAGACAGCATGGGCGGATCAGGGAAGGCTCTACGCCCTAGTTTGTCACGTGCTGAGGAAGGCGATTCCCGCGAAAATCAGGACGATGCCGAGCCACTGGCTCCATTCGAGTTTTTCACGCAGAAAAATAGCGGCGAGCAGTACGGTTACAGCGCCGTAAAGCGAGGACAGAACGCTGGCCACGGCCACTTGTTCCGTTTTTAAAGCAAGGTTATTCGAGACAAACGCGATGGAATCGACCACCCCAATCCCACCCACCAGCCACCAATCGATTCCCTGCGGCGGGCGTGCGCTTTGCCGCACCGGCCACGCCAAAATCCCAAGCGTGGCAAATGTTACAAGACGTATGCCCCAGACGGAAACGATTCCACCAACCGCGGGCATCACTCGAAATCCCAGCATCCAAAATAAGGTGCCGTAGCCGATCGCCGCGACGATGGCCCATTTTACACCGCGCGCCATGTGACCCGTCAGGTGCGGCTCGGCGGAATTCTTGCTGCGTTCCTTCGAGAAAGAAGTGGCCGTCAGCACCAGGCCAATCACGGCGGCGACAAGTCCGAGGCCTCGGGTGCGGCGTATTGTTTCACCGCTCAAAATTGAGAGGATAACAGTGAGCGCAGGATAACTGGCGGCAATCGGCGCGACTACCGCCAGCGTGCCAATTTCAAACGAGCGATAGAGCGCCAGCGTGCTGCCGGTGTTGATCAGGCCCGCGAGGACTACCCACTCCCAACCTCGCGTTGTGGTGCCCGCGGTGAGCCGGTGCAAGCCGCCCATCGCTTCCGTCAGAACGCTAAGAGCCAGAAAGCCGATCAACTGCATGTAAATCAGCGTGCGGTAGGTGCCGATGCGGCGAGTGGCGAACCGCGCCATGTAATCGGCGATGCCCCAGACAATCGCGGCAGTCAGGCCGAGAGCGATGCCCACGAATTTTCCTTGTGAAGCGAAGCCACGGCTAGCGTTGGGCCGCCCGCTTGGGAATTTCCCGGCCGAGCTCGGTGAGAACTTTTTTCAAATCGTTCCACACTTCGCCCTTGGCGGGGGGATTGCGAAGCAGGTAAGCGGGATGGTAAGTCGCGATCAATTTCGAGCCGTGGAAATCGAACCATTGCCCGCGGAATTTGGAGATGCCCGCATTGGTAGCGAGCAGAGTCTGCGCGGCGCACGCGCCGAGGCAGACGATTACTTTCGGCGCGATCACGCCCAATTGGCGCATCAGAAACGGCGAACATGTTGCGATTTCGTCTTTCTCCGGCAGGCGATTCTCCGGCGGGCGGCACTTCACCACGTTGCAGATGTAAACCTCGTTGCGTTGCAATCCCATCGCTTCGATCATTTGCGTTAGGAGTTTGCCAGCCCGTCCGACGAATGGTATGCCCTGGATATCTTCATCGTGTCCGGGACCTTCGCCGACGAATACCAACTCCGCCTTGGGATTTCCCACGCCGAAGACGATATTCGTGCGTGCCTTGTGCAAGCGGCAACGCGTGCAATCGCCGATGTCGGCCCTGATGCGCTCGAGCGTGTCGCCTTCCACGCGGTCTGCCACATCGAAAAGTGAAGGGCCTTGCACAATCGGGAGCACCGGCAAAGCCGAAGACGGAACGAATCCTGCAACCGGAGCACCCTGCGAGCGCGGCTTAGTTACATCCTCGGGTAAAACCGGAGCGCGTTTCGTAGCAACTGGCTCCCGCGGAGCTGCCGATATTTCTGAAACAGCTCCCGAGGCTCTGTCGCGATAAAAAGACTTCACGCCTAGATCGTCATAGTAACGCAGCCAAGCTTCGACTTTCGTGCGTGTTTGATCGTTCATGGGAATGAATTGTAGCCGTGAACGGAGCAGAGTTCCAGCGGCGCCGAATAATTTCGCGCGAAAGAATCTTGCGTGTCAGTTGGGAAGTTGCTGGCGAAGCTGGACGATTTCATCCAGGATGCGGTTGGCAACGTCGAACTTTGTCATTTTCGGAAGAGAGAATTCGCGTCCGTCGCGATGGAAAATCGTCACAATATTAGTGTCCGTATCGAAGCCGGCGCCTTCGCGCGTCACGTCATTGGCCACGATCATGTCCGCGCCCTTGCGCAGGAGCTTGGAGCGGGCGTTTTCGGCAACACGTTCCGTTTCCGCGGCAAAGCCCACGATGATGCGGCTGCTTTTCTCCCGCGCCAGGTCAGCCAAAATATCCGCGGTCGGTTCAAGTTCCACCATTAGATTCTCGCGCCCACGCTTGATTTTTTCCGCGTGCTGCGCCACGGGACGATAATCCGAAACGGCCGCGGCAAGAATTGCAGCGCTCGATTCCGTCGAATGCTCGCGCACCGCGCGATGCATCTCCTCGGTGGTGCGCACCGGAATCCATTCCGCTCCGGAGGGCGCGGCAAGATCGGTGGGCCCGCTGATTAATATTACGCGCGCGCCGCGGCGATTGGCGGCATCGGCAAGCGCATAACCCATTTTCCCCGATGAGCGATTCGTAAGGTAGCGGACCGGATCGATATCCTCGCAAGTGGGTCCGGCGGTGATGAGGATCGTTTCATCAGACAAATCATTCCGCAACCCGAGAACTTCACGCACAACACCGACAATGGATTCGAGTCCCGCCAGCCGCCCGGCGCCAGTCATGCCGCAGGCGAGATATCCTTCATCGGGATCGACAACTCGAACTCCACGCAAGCGCAATGCCGCGATGTTTTCCTGGGTGGCGGGATGCTCCCACATATTCACATTCATCGCGGGAGCCACAACTACTGGAGCTTTGGTGGCGAGATACAACGTGGAAAGAAAATTATCAGCCAGGCCACCAGCGAATTTTGCCAGGGTGTCCGCGGTCGCGGGAGCCACAAGCAACAGGTCGATGCGCTGCGCCACGGCGATGTGTTCGATGGCGCTTTCCACATTCGCGGGCGCCGCTGAATCGGCGCCAGAAAACATTTCGGTGATTACTTTCTGTCCGGTAAGCGCGGCAAAGGTGAGCGGGGAAATAAACTGCATCGCGGCGCGAGTCATTACCACTTGGACGTCGAGTTTCTCTTGCTGCAGGCGGCGCACCAATTCCGCGGCCTTGTAGGCTGCCACTCCGCCCGTCACTCCCAGCGCGATTCTCATCGGCTTCGCGGCGGGGATCAGCCCTTGCGCCGCTTTCCATCCTTTTCAGCAGCTTCTTCCGGGGTATCGGGCCGCTCATATTCGAGCAAACCTTGAGCGAGTTCTTCTTCGGCTATGCGAGTATTTTTGTGAGCCCGTGGGTTATCAACCATCGGCCGGGCTCCCCCCATCAATTGGCGGGCGCGGCGCGCGAGCACCACGACGTATGCGAACTTACTATCTGGCGCCTCTCTTGAAACCGGCATGCGATCGTTACCCTCCAAAAGATTTAAGAATATTGCGGACGCGCTCTTCGTTGCGCTCCACCGAACAGCGGGCCCCGGTGGCGATTGCCTGAACCTCGCGCCCCGCACGCTCCAGATCGTCGTTGATCACCACGTAATCATACTCGTTATAGCGCCGAAGTTCATCTCGCGCCCGGTTCAGCCGCCGCGTGATTTCGTCTTCGGCGTCTTGCCCGCGCGCCCGGAGGCGCTTTTCCAGATCCTGTCGCGACGGCGGTAAAATAAAAATCGCCAGAGCTCCCGGCACTTTCTTTTTTACTTGCGCTGCGCCCTGGACGTCGATCTCCAGCACCAGGTCTTTACCGTGCTCGCGGGCTTCGTCCAGCCATTTGCGAGGAGTGCCGTAACTGTGCCGGCCAAACACCTGGGCATATTCCAGAAATTCGCCTCGTTCGATCATTCCGCGGAAGGTTTCTTCCGATACATAATTGTAACACTTGCCGGGTTGCTCGTTCGCGCGGGGCGGCCTTGTAGTACATGAGACAGACCACGACATGCCGGGCAGTTCCAAAATTTTTTCGACCAGCGTCGATTTGCCCGAGCCCGAAGGTCCGGAGACGATCAGCACGAGAGGTTCTTTCGCCACATCCATCATCACTCGACGTTTTGCACTTGCTCGCGCAACTTTTCGATTTCGGATTTGATCTGCGAGCCCCAACTCCGTCATGGCCATGCCCTCTGTCTCGGTGCCGGGCGTCTTGGAAAGCAGCGTGTTCGATTCACGCTGCATTTCCTGCAGCAGAAAATCGAGCTTTTTCCCCGCTTCGGCCCCGCCGGTGAGCATGGCTTCGAAGTGAAGCACGTGACTTCTCAAGCGGGATAATTCTTCGCTCACGTCGCTGCGCTCGGCGGCGATAGCTGCTTCCTGCGCCAGCCGCGCCGGATCCAGCGGGGATTCGTGCAGCAATTCCTTCAACCGCGCTTCCAAACGCTTCATGTATGCGGGGCGAATCCGCTGAGCCAGGCCCTCAATCAAAGTCACATGTTCCGTGATCGACTGGAGCCGCCGGCTCAATTCCGCGGACAGCACGCGTCCTTCGGATTGCCTCATTTGGTCGAGACGCCCCAGCGCTTCTTTCAGGCACGCCGATACCAACTCGCTGAATCGATCCAGGTTGTCTTCGATGGAAGCGATCGGCGCCGCAATTACGCCCGGCAACCGTAGAATGGCGGCCAAGTCCGGCTCGGCTTTCATTTGAAATTTCTGCGCGTAGTTCGTCCGCGGCTTTCAAATACGCCGAAGCAATTTCCCGGTTCACTTCCACCGCTGCCGGACCGGCCGGTTCAAAATGCAAAGTCACATCCAGATGGCCTCTACGGATCCGTTCGCGGATCACCTGCCGGATGTTCGGCTCGAGCGGTTCAAAACCCTCGGGCAATCGCAGATGCAAATCGAGGAAGCGATGATTCACGCTGCGCAGGCTGAGCCGCAAAGTCCAACCGTTCTCTTCCACGCGAGCCTGCGCGTAACCGGTCATTGATTTCAGGGCAGGCGTCGTCATCGTTGGGCCTGGGCCGCGGGCCGCGGAGCGGCCTCGGCATCGTGAAATTGTAATTCATAGAGGCGCGCGTAGGTTCCTCGCGATGCCAGCAATTCATCATGAGTGCCAATCTCGCAAATGGTTCCCTCATCCAGCACGGCGATTCGATCGGCGCGGCGGATTGTGGATAGACGGTGCGCGATAACGAACACGGTTCTTCCAGTCATTAAATTGTTCAGCGCCCGCTGCACTAGCATTTCCGATTCGGAATCCAGTTCCGAAGTCGCTTCGTCCAGAATCAGAATAGGAGCATCTTTCAGCAAAGCGCGGGCGATTGCAATGCGCTGACGCTGGCCGCCGGAAAGGCGCATGCCGCGGTCGCCGATCCGAGTCTGGTATCCCTGCGGCAACTCGCTGATAAAGTCGTGGGCCAGCGCCGCCTGGGCCGCCGCCGTCACGCGGGCTTCCGGCATGCCCGGCTGGCCGTAGCAGAGATTATTCCAAACCGTATCATTAAACAAAATCGTTTCCTGCGTAACCATGGCCATTTGCCCGCGCAAAGACCGCAAAGTCACTTCGCGAACATCCACTCCGTCGATCCGCAACGCGCCCGTCGTGACGGAATAGAAGCGCGGCAGCAAATTGAGAAGCGTCGTCTTTCCCGCCCCACTCGATCCCACCACCGCAAGCACCGCACCGGCCGGAATCGAAAGGCGAATGTTCTTCAGGATGTGCGGACCGTCATCGTAAGCGAAATTGACGTCATCGAATTCGATGGAGCGCGAAAAATGCGGCAGAACCGGTGAGCCAGGCGCTTCCGCCACTTCTTCCTTGAGTTCCAGAAACGTGAATACCTGCGTAGTGGCTCCGAGCGCCTGCTGGAATTGCTGGTAAATTCCGCCCAGCCGCTTGACCGGCTCGTACACCTTAAACATCGCGTAGGTAAACGCGAAGAAAACTCCGGTGCTCATCGCCCCATCGCGGATGCGCTGGCGAGCATAGAGCAAGAGCAAAGCGAACACGACCGCGCCGAGCAATTCCATCAACGGAGAAGTAGTGGCGTAGGCGCGCACCCAGCGCATATTTTCGCGCAGCAATCGCTGGGCCGTGGCGCCGAATTTCTTGACTTCGAAATCTTCCATGCCGAATGCCTTGACCACGCGATTCCCGCTCACGGTTTCCTGGATAATATGCGAAAGCTCGGCCAACCGGGTCTGGCTGTTGTGCACGGAATTGCGAATGCGGCGTCCCAGCTTCCCGATGGGCCAAACCACCAGCGGCAAAACGATAACCGCAGCGAAGGCCAGGCGGGCATCCAGCGATAGCAGCACCAACATCAAGGCGGCCAAAGTGAACAATTGACGAAAAAAATCGGCGAGCCACTCGGAGAGAGCGCTGCGCACCCGTTCTACATCGTTGATGACCGCGGAAATCAAGCGCCCTGTCTGGTGAAGCTGAAAAAATTCCAATGGCTGGTAGATAATCTTCGCGTAAATCTGATTGCGCAAATCGGTGACCGCGGCCAAGCCGACATATTGGATCATCGTGGATCCGAAAAATTCCGCCAAAGCCTTGCCCAAAAATAAGACGCATAAGCTGATTGCAAACACGCTCCACACCCAATGCACCGAAGACGGCAGGAAGCTGTTCAGGTAAACAGGATGGTTGATGAAAGGCACGTGGTCGAGCGGAACCCGCGCGCCGGCGACATGTGGATTCAAGACAAAATCCACCAAAGGCACGATCATGAGTGCGACCAGGCCTTCTCCCAGGCCCACGAAACCCATCAGCACCACGGCGATCGAGAGCCGGCCGCTGTAAGGCCGCACGTAGCGCAAGAGACGCCGAAGTTCGCGCGAAAACTTCACTCGCCGAAATCCTCCACATTAGGCAGCACTGAGGGACTGATTCGTTACGCTAGAGGCGCGCGGGGCAATTGTCAAGTCACCGACTTCTCGAGATCGCGGTGGACCACTTTGGTGGAAAAGCCGCGCTTTCCCAACGCTCGCCGCATCTCTTCGGCCATCATCACCGAGCGATGCCGCCCTCCCGTGCAGCCGAACGCAATCGTCAAATAGCTCTTCCCTTCGCGAATGTAATGCGGAATCAGGTAATTGAGCAGGGATTCGATGCGCCGCAAGAATTGGTTTGTCTGCGGAAAGGAACGGATGTAACGAGCCACTTTCGAATTTTTCCCGCTGAAGGGCCGCAAGCGGGGCACGAAATGCGGGTTCGGCAGAAAGCGAACGTCGAACACCAAGTCCGCATCCGCGGGAATTCCGAAGCGGTACCCAAAACTGACCAGCGAAACCAGCAATTGTTTGCGGCCCGGATTCTGAAAGCGAGTGGTGACGAATTGCCGCAATTCGTGGACATTGAATTTCGAGGTATCGATCACCACGTCGGCCAATCGGCGGATGTGCGCCATGCGCTGCTTTTCGAGGCGAATTCCCGCGCGCAACGGAAGATCGTGGCCCATGGGATGGGGCCGGCGCGTTTCGCTGAAACGGCGAACCAGAACGTCATCGCTGGCTTCGACAAATACCAGGGTCGCGCCGTGCTCCGCTTTTAAGCGGCGGAAAATTTCCGGGAGGCGCGCCAATTGTTCTCCCTCGCGGGCGTCCACCAATAAGGCGGCGCGTTCAATTTCGCTTCCGCGCACATAGAGTTCGCTGAATGTGGGAATGAAGGCTACTGGAAGATTATCGACGCAATAAAAGCCCAAGTCTTCGAAAGTCTTGAGGACCGAACCTTTTCCCGAACCCGAAAGGCCCGTGAGAATCACGAGTTGCCTCGTGGGCAGGGCCGGTTGCCGTTTCACCTTGGGGGGCGCCACCTAACTTTTTACCCTGCGCTGGTGCGTGCTTGGAATTCTTAAATCTTCGCGGTACTTGGCCACCGTGCGCCGCGTGACGTGGATACCTTCTTCGTCCAGGCGCTTGGCAATTTGTTCATCGGTGAGGGGATGTCCGCTGTCTTCGTCCTCGATCATCTTCTTGACGCGGCGCTTCAGGGTGAGCAAAGAGACGCCGCCACCCTGCGGCCCGTTCACCGATTCGGAGAAGAAATAACGCAACTCGATCACGCCCTGCGGGGTATGCGCGTATTTATTGGCCACGGCGCGGCTGACGGTGGAAGGATGAACTCCCACTTCTTCGGCCACTTCCTTGATCATCATGGGCTTCATCTGGTCCGGACCGTATTCCAGAAAATCGCGCTGGCGGCGCAATATCACGTCGCACACCTTGATAATGGTGTGCTTGCGCTGCTCGATATTTTTCATCAATTGCACCGCGGCGCTGAAACGCTCCTTCACGTAGTTGCGCACATCGCGGTCGGCGGCATCGCGCGCCAGCAACCTGCGGTACACGGGACTCAAGCGAAGTTGCGGCAAGTCTTCGTCATTCATAAACACTTGCCACTCGTCGCCCACCTTGCGGAATTGAACGTCCGGCTCAACCAGCCGGGCTTCGGTTTTGTTGTAGCGCAATCCCGGCTTGGGATCGAGGCGCTTGACCACGTCTACCGCGCGCTTCACCAATTCCACGGGACGATTCAGGGCCCGCGCGATCTCCTTCAATTGATTGTTCTGCAAAAGTTTCAGATGCTCGGAAATCACCTGTTGCGCCAGCGTGTTCTGTGGATCGACGGCCTTCAATTGCATCAGCAGGCATTCGCGCAGGTCTCGCGCCGCCACGCCGGGCGGATCGAATTCCTGGACCACTGCCAAGGCTTCTTCCACATCTTCCGAATTGTACTGGCCGTTCTGGGAAATTTCCTCGAGAGTCGCGGTCAGGTAACCGTTTTCATCCAGATTGCCAACGATGGTTTCGGCGATCTCGCGAACTTTCTCCGTGCAAATACTTACGCTGAGCTGCCAAGCCAGGTGATCGGTCAGGCTTTGTGGAGAAGAAAGAAATTTTTCGAATGAGGGCCGCTCGATTTCTTCGCTCTCCGGCCCTGGCTGGCGCCGCCGCCTGTGTCCAGATACTGAGAAAAGAAGGAGCCAAAATCGAACTCGTCGAATGGATTGGCTTCGGCCTTTTCAGGAACCTTTTCCGTTTCCGCTTTCAAAAACGCTTCGTCCGTGTAGCTTTCCGCCACCGATCCGTCTTCGCCCAATTCCTCGAGCACCGGATTGGCCATGATCTCCTGATTGATCATTTCTCGCAGCTCGAGCCGGTTGAGCGCGAGCACACTGACCATCTGAACCAGACCCGGGGTAAGGATCTGCTTCTGCGCCACTCGAAGATGCAATTTTGGCTGAAGCCAGTTCATAGGTCTTGGTTAAGGCTAGTTCAGGCTGAATCCTTCTCCCAGATAAACCCTGCGGACTTCGGGATTGTTTGAAAGCACGTCCGGAGTGCCGCTGGCAAAAATCTTCCCTTCGTTAATGATGTACGCGCGGTTGGTCACCCGCAACGTCTCACGAACTTGGTGATCCGTAACCAGCACGCCGATACCGGCCGCGCTTAATTCCGCGATGATCCGCTGAATATCCACAATGGTCAGGGGGTCAATCCCCGAGAATGGCTCGTCGAGCAGGATGAAAGACGGTGAGAGCACCAAGGAGCGGGCGATTTCAAGCCGTCTTCGTTCGCCGCCCGAAAGCACATGGGCCTGGCTGTATCGCACACCTTCCAGCCCCATTTGCGCCAATAATTCCTCAATCCGGTCTCGCCGCTGTTCAGGGGTGAGCGGCAAAGTCTCGAGAACCGCGAGCAAGTTCTCTTCCACAGTCAATTTGCGAAAAACCGATGGCTCTTGAGGCAAATAGCTGATTCCGCTGCGGGCCCGGAGGTACATCGGCAGGTCGGTGATGTCTTCGCCGTCCAGGAGCACGCGGCCATAATCGGGGCGAGCCAGACCGACGATGATATAAAAAGTAGTGGTCTTTCCCGCACCATTTGGCCCGAGCAACCCGACTACTTCGCCCTGCTGAACCTCCACGTGAACGTCATCAACGACTTTCCGCCCTCGGTACGACTTGTTCAACGCGGCGGCTTGGAGTTTCGGCATAAAGCTTCATTTCTCGACCCGGTGCTTGGTAAGCGTGCGAGAACCTTCTTGTGAGTCCACCAAAATCGTATCACTCGCTGTAAAGAAGGTCAATTGACGCCCCGTAGTTGTGTCGCGAGAAGCATCAGTAATTGTGGGTTGACCGCCCGAAAGTATGAATTTCCCCTCCGCAGCGAAATATTCCGCCTGTTCAGCGGTCCCTTGACGGTCCCGCTGCCGCACCACCACCCCGCCCCGGGCCAGGCCCCGGGAAAGTTGCCGTTGGGCATTGGCAGCCTGATTTGCCGCGCCCGCCGCCAGGCCGCTCGGGGAGGCTGGAGTGAGGAATAGTTCGAGCGTCTGCGAAAGCAGGCTCCCTTGCTGCGATTCTGCTCGCACGCCTCCATCCAGCAGGGCGCGACCCTGCCCCCCCCAGTATTGCAAATGGGGCGCCTGGACGTGCCAGAGAACCGGCACAGATGGCTTCTGCTGGGTGGGCTGTTCC
>CAVWOD010000012.1:0-48336 GCA_963756355.1 uncultured Acidobacteriota bacterium
TTCTGCGGATGCGGAAGGAGACCGAACAGTCGGCCAAGCGACAGGAGTAAAGCATCAGGATTGCCAGCTTCAAGGTTTGCTCCTGCCAAGAAATCCGCGCAGATCATCTCCAAGCAATAGCCTCGGGACTTGTCCGTTCCCAGCATCAGTGCCGCAGTGTCGAGCGCCTGCTCGATCACCTGCAACTGGCTCTTGTACACCTTGAAGTACAGCATCTCCCACGGTTCCGTCTCCTTTCCGGTAAGGTGTTTCTCGACTTCCTGTTTGAACTTCTCTTTCGGCAGCTCCTGCGCTTTGTGCATCCAGGTTGCACAATCGAACCGCTGCCCTTCCCTTCGCGCAATCTTCGCGAGTTCCGTCGCCTTCGTCCACCCCACCTGCCGGAGTTCGGACTTCGGGATTCGCGGCAGCTGCTCGTGAATCGCCATCAGGTAATACGCCTTCCTTCTCGATTCCGGGAACCGCTTCTCGAGAAACTCATCGAACGAATGAAGATCGTCGAGCCGCCAGTATTGCCCGCTCCGGACTTCGCAGAGATAACGGCCAAGCTCGACGAACCGTGTATCCCGTTCCCGCTCCGTCGCTCGCTCCCAACCCAAGATCTCATCGATCTTGGTCAGGACGAACAGAGCCCGGCGGCGGTTGAGCTTCGGAGCCACAAGCGGCCTCCCGTTACCCCTCAAGGTCGTTAAGCCAATCAAGGTCGGCAGCTCCTGGCTGGCGGATGAGTTTCGATTCGACGAGCTGTTGGTTTCCCAGGCACAGGCCCAGATGGGGGCAGCTGACACAGCCGTTCTGCGGGAAGCGAATGCCGCTGTGCGGCAGGAACTCGCCCGCTTCGATTCGGCTGGCTGTCGCTTCCACCATTTGCTCGAACTCCCGGCGCTGCTCGTCCGTGATCGAAGTCCGCAGGTATTGGATTTCGGGAGTCCGTTTCCGCACGAACGCCACCAGGACAACTTCGGAGATTCCGGTCATCCAGGAATAGCAAATCAACTGGGGATCGAGAGCCATCAGGCCCTCAGGTTCCTCGGCATAGCGGCTGCTGGTCGTCTTCCATTCGAGCACCGAGCGTGTGCCATCGAACTGGCCGATCCCGTCCACGTAAGCTATGAAATCGTTTCCATTCGAGAGCGGACGAACCAGCTTCATCTGCAGATTCTTCCGAGGCTCTCGAACCCGAACGCGGTTATCGCGCCCGAACATCTCGAGCAAATGGACACCTTGATGGACCATCTTGTCCCAGTTGTCGCCCTTGCTGTATTCCAAGGGCGTGTCGCGATACGCTCCCCACTCCTTGAACAAGACCGCAGCACTGTCCTCGCGGCGAAAGTAAGCTGCGAGTGCGTTTTCGAAGCACCGGCCAAAGAGCATGGCCGCACGGCTTTCCTTCTCCCGCCAGCCATCGAGATAGCGGTAGCGATAGCTGCGTGGGCAGCGCAGGTACTGACTGATCTGCGTGTGGCTAAACGTCATTGCGCACCTCCTGTCCGTTCGAACTGACCCGAGTCGCCGAGAGTTCTTCCCACTCGCCCGCCGGAGCAAATCCTTCCAGGTTCAGAAAACAACGGCCGTTCAGGGTCGTGTGCGAAACCCGCACAACTCCCGAGAGACCGAGCAAGGCTTTCTCATCGACTTCATCCCGGCCAAGTAGATCCGTGTCATAGCCGAAATCCCGCAGGAACCAGCGAAGCCTCCACAGGGCTTTCGGAGTGCAATAGAGCCGGCCCAGGATGGTCTGGCCGGCATGCTCTTTGGGTTCGAGGATGCCGAGGCGCAGGCTGAAGAAGGGCTTCTGAGGGTGCCAGCGATGCGATGCCCGTTCGACTCGAACGAGGAACAAGCCTTCGAGGGAATCGTTCCCGTTCGGTGTTTCGAGATGCAAGCCTGGAAGATGGCGCTTCATGAGTGAACCTCCTCGGGCTGTGCGTAACTGTTCAGTTTGCAGAGGAGACCATCACGATCCTTCGTGGCCGACTCAGACAGCATATTGATAAAGGACTCGACCCGATCCCGGCCGGCATCCCGGAGGGCAGCGGTCCCACAGAAATCGGCGGCGTAACGCTTGACGAGATTGGTATCAAGCCGGTGCTTACGGATCAGGAGGCAGAGCCGATCGCGAAGGCAGGTCTGGCTCACTCCGGAACCATTCCCGGAACCGGCAATGGGGAGCATTTCCATTCGTGGGCTCGACGAAGGATGAGCGAAAGCCGAGTTCTTCGACCGAGCAGAGTCCGATGCCGTAGGCCTTGCGCAGAGCGCGGTTGACGGCTCGCGTCTCGGCGACGCGCATCTCGGCACCGCGGACCAGGGAAGAGACATTTGAGGGATCGGCGTCTCCGTAGCCGACGAACCCGTTTGAGCCAGGAGTCTTGTAGACAGTTGCCTTGAACACCCAGCGGCCAGACGCGGGGTCAGACAATGTCTTCTCGACTGCGGTTCGAATTCCGAAACACCGGCGGCGTTCGGAGATACGGAGGAGTCCTGCGTGCGTTACGTACCAGCGGCCGTCAAGCAATTGGAGATCACCAGCCGCCACGGAAAGCAGATGCCTGACGGTTAGCTCCTTCAGATTCCGTAAGGCAACCTCGGATGGTTCCCCCCACGTAGCGCGGGCCAACCTTGCGTTGGATCGAAACGCAGCGGTTTGCTTTTTCATGAGATCTCTCCTTCGCCTGAAAATCATTACCTTCCGTCGCCTTAGGGCGGCGTCATCATTTCTTGGTATCGACTGCGTCCGTCGCGAACACCGCAAGACGCTTGAAATTGCCGGTTTTCCAGTCACTCAAATCAGCTTCTTTCAAAACGACCGAGACGCCGATTCGCCAGGACAGCTCGGACTTGTCCGTGAATCGGACTGGAGGTAAAGCGCGTGCTCCTCGAAGGCGTGATCGACGCAATCGACGACCTTGCCATGGACACCGGGGTACTGCTTGCCCGGCAATATTCCCCGACGGGGCAGCTTCAAACGTGATTTGCGTTTCGTCATCGCTCGCCTTTCCGAAAATTTCGTTCATGCCGTCTGCTTCGAAGCTCGAAAAAGCCAACGCATATTAGACGTTGTGTGGCGTGCTTCTCGTCGTCATCCACGAAGCCCGTCCGCAGAGCGATTTCATTCTTTGGCCAGTTAGTTCTTCTTGGTAGAAAGGTGATCGACATTCCGATCGAATAGGGAGAAGCAGCGATTTCAGCATTGGGAATTTCAGCTCCTACATTAGGCAAGGGCAGAGCCAGATACACCTGGACTGACGAAAGTTGCGCCCAAAACGGAAGGTGGATAACTTCTTCTACAGCCATCGTTGCACCTCATTCGTGCGACTTGGTCAGGGGCGCGTTGGTGCTGATAACACCACCGCGCCCCGTTTAGTTATAAAATTGCTTAGAGAGCAGGTTCATGCTTAAAGCGCATCAAGCATAATCATAGCGTTTCCTGCTCGGTGCTGTCAATAGCAATCATTGGCATCTTGGGTGTACCCCCGTTAGAATTCACGGCATGAACCCAGACTTGATTTCAAAGGTCATGCAAGAGATGGGCCGTAAAGGCGGCAAGATGGGAGGCAAGAAGGGTGCGATGATGCGAGCGCAGGCCCTAACTCCCGAGCAGCGAAGTCAGATTGCGCGAAAGGCGGCTAAGGCGCGCTGGGCAAGGGTCAAGAAGAAAGAAAAAATTATTGGTAAGGGAATAGGCAGCTGAATTCTGCCATTGAACTACGTTTCGATATTTGAGTCTCTTGATTTCGCGGGCACAAGGGTACAGCGTGAATTGTTCTTGTGGCGGCTTCTTACTCAATCGATGGGGACGATGAAAAACTAATAAGCGACCTGCGTGTTCTTTGGCACTACCATATCAGCGGTTCAAACCAGGCCTACCAAGACTAGAATTTGTTTAAAGCTGCGTTCGATTTGGAATCGTAGTTATTCGGCCGGATATCTACACATCCCACAGGCACCGCCAGGTTGATTTCTTTCAAAATCCAAAACATGAATTCTCGGAGAGCGCTCGCAGCCGAACCAGCCGAGGAATCGGCGACATCGATGCTCCAGGTTCCAAGCGAAGAAAAATCAAAATTTCACTCTCCGACCATTCCGCGGATACTCGCTTGCTGAAGGCCCACGACCGCCCCAGGTTGACAACAGGGGGGTGACTTTCCTAACTTATGCTCAAGGGCTTTGAAATTTTAAAGTCCGAAATGCCCGCTTGGTCCGGCCGCACTACTGGGGAGAGCCGCCACAGGGTTGGCAGATTTATTCCCAAGAGGTGAATCATGGCCGAGTCCGAGCCCAATGCGCACAACGCAGCCAATTCCGACAACAATGTTCCCACGGCTTCCGGCATCGCTGACGAAAAAGTTTCAGTCGTACCGACAGGCGGAGAGCTTCTTCGGGATGGTCGAATAATCGAACTCATTCGCGACGGCCAGTCCAATCGTCTTCTTTTATTGCTGAGCGACGGAAATAGCCAAACAATTGAACCCAGTATAAAGATCGGCGACCGTACTTTCGTGCCGCCGGAACTCAGCCTGTCCCTCTCGAGCGCGCTCACTCTGCCCTCAAAATGCGAATCTTACGGAAACACAAAGCAGCTATTCGAATCGATCCGCGATCTGTTCCTGAGCCAGGGCGCGCCGGAAGACGCCGCTCTCGTCGCCACCCATTTTGTTTTTTCCACCTGGTTTTTGGAGATCCTACCGGCTGCCCCATGCCTAGTGATCGTCGGCGCAAGGCCCGAAGCATTGCATCTTCTTCAAATTCTTGAGTCCCTGTGCCGCCACGCGATCATGGTCGGCGATTTTAACTGGGCGGCGCTGAGCTCGTTGCCCATGGTTCTTAAGCCCACAATTCTCATCGACGGAGAGGGCCTCAAACCCCCTGCCTTGCGATTGCTTTCGGCTTCGAATAACCGGAGTGCAAATTTTCTTCGAAAGGGAGAGTTAATCAATTTCTTCGCTGCGAAAGCGATTTATCGAGGTGAAATCGTCGAAGATCAGATTCTAGATGACACGTCGCTCCCGATTATTCTTCTCCCGACTCGAGGAAAATTTCCGATGCTTGATCAGAAGAACCAAACGGAGATCGCCGATAAATTTCAGGGAAGGCTTCTCGGATACCGCTTGGACAGTATGGCGAGAGTGCGCGACTCAAGATTTGAGCTGCCAGGACTTAACTCGGCGTTGAGAATAGTTTCGCGAATCTTCGGCGTTTGCATCGACGGCGCACCGGGAATTCAGGCGGGCCTGGATCCCCTGCTTCGAAAATACGATGAAAATGGCGGCACTGATCGGTGGTTCGATTTACGGTGCGTGGCGATCGAGTCGCTTCTGCATCATTGCCACCAAAACCATGAGTCTCGATTGCACATCGGCACGATCGCCAACACCACCGTACTAATCTTGAAAGGGAGGGGCCAGCCAGAGCAATTGGAACCTAAGGAAATCGGGCGAGTTCTGCGGTCACTAGGATTTACTCCAAAGCGCGACAGCCAGGGCTTCGCGATTTGCCTGACCGACGGAGTCCGCCGTCGCGTTCATCAACTCGCCCGTGATTATCGCGTGGTCGCATTGCTGGAGGGAGCGGCCCGCTGCAAGAACTGCGCCGAATTTGTTTCCGGGGATGTTGGCCCGGATTGGCCGGAGTCAAGAGCCGATCCGGGAACGGGGAAGTGAGATTTTGTCGCGGCCATCATGTACGTCGTGCATGTTGTGTACGTTTCGAGCGTATGGAACCCTCAAAGCATCCAGGGTGAATTCGATCAAAGGAGAAGTGCCATGGCAAAAGCAATAACGCAACAAGAAGTTCAGCAATTTGATGAATTACTGCATCGGGGGAACGCCGCTCGATGAGGAAGTCTTGGAAGGCATGAGGGCCGCCTCTCGCGGATTGAGTCTCCACCAGACCGGCACAACGCTTGACACTACCGTTTTCGATTTGGATTCCGGCGGAACCGGCTACATGCTATGCCTTGCAATCTGCAATGATTCCGACCGGACGCTTCGACACGCCGAAGCCCGGCTCAAGCTACCCTGGTGGGAGCCGCGAATCCGATGGCTCTCGGATCCTGCACGGCAGGTGCCGAGACAATTTACTTACGAATTTCCAGGGAGTTCGTTGGTTGGAATCGAGCGCGACGCCGTTTTGAACCACCGACTCGGCAAGACAAAGATTTTCCCTGGGGATTCCCTCGAGGGATTGCTGCTCGGCTTAGGAGAAGAGACCATCCCGGATGAGTACCAAGACCGTCAGTGCGTTGTGGCGCAGTTTTCACTCTTCGATGCGCGAGGGAATCGCAGCGATCTGGATGTGAGCTTCCTGGTACAACAGGACGGGCGATCACGACGCCGCAGAGTCGGGGCGAATTCCTCCAGGGTTAGAAGCCTGCTCCAAGATCTGCACTCGCCGGATCCGTGCGGGACCGAGGACGAAGCGGGGCCGAGTGGGTCAGGCTAAGAGCTGCTATATTTATAATTGAAACATAGGTTCTAGCTGCCAGGATTCTGAATGTGGCCCGCCTTGCAAGATTCTGTGTGCGGTCGTCGATCACTCAGACACCCGTAAGCGGCCAATCGAGGTCCCAGTCCAATTGTCATTGAGTTAGCTGGGCTTTGCACAAGGGGCCATCCTTTGTTCCTCGAGTCGTTCTCTTGTAGGATGTTGAGTGGTCGCGGGCCCGTAGCTCAGCCGGTTAGAGCAGCGGACTCATAATCCGTCGGTCCCAGGTTCGAATCCTGGCGGGCCCACCAACAACGCTCGTGAAGGGTAAATTCGCGGTGCGGTTTCACAGCCCGCGTAGATAGAATTTGCCGGATATGACAAGCGTGGTTCGTTCAGAATTAACAGGCGGAATTTGGGGTCTGCGGACGGGCGCCCGGGGGGCGCGCGGTTGCCTGGGCGGACGGCGCGAAATTTATCTCAAGGCCTTCTGCAGCCGCTTGGTTGTTTTCACCAACTGGCGTTTCAGGGATTCCACTTGCTTCGCGATGTCCGCAAGCTCTTCCTTTGCGACGACGCCCGCGGCCGCCACTTTGTGGGCAGTCCGGTCCACTTTGCCGGCCGCAGTGCCGATCTGCACGGCAACTTTCTTCAATCTGGTATTCTTCGCCATCGAATCCCTCCCCAAAATCGATTGCAATCGTATACTCCGCCACCTTGGCCGTCAATCGCGCTTCATATCGTTCACCGGGCGGCTCCCGATCACAAGTTTAGCTGTGATGGCTTCCGCCGCTCAACTCGCGGATAATATCTCCCACAAATGATTTTGCGTCGCCGAAGAGCATCAGCGTCCGGTCCAGGTAATACAAAGGATTATCGATTCCCGCAAACCCCGGGCTCATGCTTCGCTTGATCACCATCACGGTGCGCGCTTTGTCCACGTCCAAAATCGGCATGCCGTAAATCGGACTGCCAGTCTCACTTCGCGCGGCAGGATTGGTCACATCATTCGCGCCGATGATCAGCGCCACATCCGTTTGCGGAAAATCGCCGTTGATTTCGTCCATGTCCAGCAATTTATCGTAAGGAATATCCGCCTCGGCCAGCAGCA
This sequence comes from uncultured Acidobacteriota bacterium, assembly GCA_963756355.1. Lineage (GTDB taxonomy): Bacteria > Acidobacteriota > Terriglobia > Acidiferrales > UBA7541 > JBGPTK01. Next base: position 7,538 of record CAVWOD010000012.1, read on the forward strand.
CGTTCATGTGGCCCGGCATTCGCCCGGCAACGGGATGAATGCCAAACTTCACGTCCACTCCACGCTTGCTCAACAGATCGTATAACTCGCGCACTTTGTGCTGAGCCTGCGCCACCGCCATGCCGTATCCGGGAACGATTACAACTTTGTTGGCCGCGGCAAGAATCCCGGCAGCCTCTTCCGCGGAAGCACTGCGCACCGGCTTGCTAGCCGCCTCGCCTTTTGCTGCAACCTGCTCCTGTCCGAACGCTCCGAACAAAACATTCGAAAACGAACGGTTCATCGCTTTCGACATGTTGACCGAAAGAATAAATCCCGAAGCGCCATCCAGCGCGCCCGCGATAATCAGCAGTTTGCTATCCAGCACGAATCCCATCGCCGCCGCGGAAAGTCCCGCATAAGAATTCAGCAGGGAGATCACCGTGGGCATGTCCGCGCCGCCGATGGGAATAATCATCAGCACGCCGAAGATCAACGGGATCGCCACAATCAGCGGAAACAGGTGAACGCGCTCCGGATGAAACACCAGGAAAATCGCCACCACGATGGCAATCCCCAGAAATCCCAGGTTGACGATGTTTTGCCCTCGATAGGTGATCGGCCGTTGCGGCAAAACTTCCTGCAGCTTCCCGGCCGCCATCAAGCTGCCCGTAATCGTCAGCGAGCCTAGAATCACCTCCATCGAAAGCACTGCCATCATGAACCGCGGCACATTCGGCGAGCGCAGATAAAATTCCGACGTGCCCACCAGCGTTACGCACAGCGCTCCACACGCGTGGCTCAGAGCGGTCCGCTGTGGCACCGCCGTCATGTGAACCAGCCCCAGCGGCACGCCAATGATCGACCCCAGCACCAGCGCAATCGCGATCCATTTATAATCGACGATGCCTTGGTTCAGCAGCGTGCCGGCAATCGCCAGCGCCATCCCCACTTCGCCGGCCAGCACTCCGCGGCGCGCCGTGCTGGGCGAGCTGAGCCATTTCAGGGCCAGAACAAAAAGAACGGTGGCGATCAGGTAGGTGATCTCGATGATTTGTACAGTAGGCAGCATGGAGGTCATGATTTCGGCGAACCGCTTGACTTAAACATTCTCAGCATGCGGTCCGTGATCAGGAATCCGCCCACCACGTTGCTCATGGCGGCGACTATGGCCAGCGTGCCCAACACGGTCGAAAGCGTGCTCTTGTGTTCCCCGGTCAGGATGATCGCGCCGACCACCGCGATTGCGTCCAGCGCGTTGGTCAGCGACATCAAGGGCGTGTGCAACAGCGGGGATACCCTTCGGATCACTTCGAATCCAATAAATCCCGCCAGCATGAAAACGTAGAGGCTCGTTAATAAATCCCCTTTCATTTCTAGCTTCCCCCTTTGGGCGCAGCCAAGGCCGGCAACGAGAAAAATTCACGCACGCGCGCGTTCACCACTTCGCCGCCTTGCGTCAAGAGTGTGCTGTGAATGATCTCATCTTCCGAGTCAAGCCGGATCTTTCCGTCCTTCACCAGGTACAAAAGAAATGCGCTTATGTTTCGCGCGTACATCTGGCTGGCGTGGTAAGGCACCGCGGTAGCCAAATTGAACCAACCAATAATGGTGACGCCGTGTTCCACGACTCTCTCTCCGCTCTTGGTCAGCTCGCAATTTCCTCCGCGCTCGGCGGCCAGGTCAACGATCACGGAACCGGGCGCCATGGCCGCCACCATTTCCTTGGTCACCAACACGGGGGAAATCTTGCCGGGAATCACAGCGGCCGTAATCACCACGTCGCTTTCGGCCACCACGCGTCCCAACAATTCACGCTGGCGGCTGTAGAACGATTCGTCTTGCGCTTTCGCATATCCACCCGCATCCTGTGCGTCCTTGGCTTCGATCGGCAACTCGACGAAACGCCCGCCCAGGCTCTGCACCTGTTCCTTTGCTGCCGGACGCATGTCATAAGCGGAAACCACCGCGCCCAGCCGGCGCGCCGTGGCGATCGCCTGCAGTCCGGCAACGCCCGCACCGATAATGAAAACCCGCGCGGGGGTAATCGTTCCCGCCGCCGTAGTCATCATGGGAAATAATCGAGGCAGAGCATCGGCGGCGACCAGCGCGGCTTTATATCCACAGATCGTGCCCATCGAGGAAAGCGCGTCCATGCTCTGCGCGCGAGTCGAGCGCGGCATCAACTCCACCGAAAATGACGTGACGCCCGTTGCGGCAACGTCCTCGATCGTCTCGATGGCTCCCAGCGGCCGCAAAAATCCAATCAACACTTGACCGCGACGAAGCAGCGGCAGATCCGCCTTTCCGGTGGCATCGTTCGACCCGTGGCACAGCACTTGCACCACAATGTCCGCCTGTCGAAATACCTCCGCGCGATCGGCCAACACCTTTGCGCCTTTGGCAACATAGTCGGCGTCCGGAAAACCAGCCTCAACACCCGCTCCCGCCTCCACCACCACTTCCAATCCTGCTTTCGCCAGGTTGGCAATCACCGCGGGCACCAGGGCCACTCGCCGCTCCCCGGGAAAGCTCTCTCGAGGGACACCTACAATCATTTATTATCCTCACTCGTTAGCAAGCTGAATTCCTGACGCAGGGATCACACGACTGTTCGAACAGATCGAGACTGGTCGAGCCGTTTGCATCATCTGAGCTGGCTGCAGGCATCGCTCTCTTCCTGCACTTTGCTGTTGAGGGGCGTGAATTAGAGTTGGCGGCCCGCTCCAACCCCCTTTCGATTTGCCGCAATGTAACGCCAGATGACTTTATCTAACTTACAACAGCTTCCAGCCGGATCATTCTATCCACTATTTAGATAAAGTCCATCCGAAGATCAAACGGAATTTTCGTATCGCGTACTAACCTACCTGGTCTCCCGGTTCCAGTTGAGGCGCCTCTTTCCGGCGCCGCAATTCGATCATCGCGCGGTAAATTCGCGATCGCACTTCGTGCCGCTCATTCGCCCGGGTGACGTAGCGGATGATCACGTTTACCCCGGAACCGGACGGCTGTACGCTCATCACCGGCTCGTTGCGAAAAGCCTGGGGCGCGACGCTCGACGCCATTTTGTGCCATTCGTCCGTGGCGAGCTGGGCATTTTTCTTGGTTTCCGATGCCACAATCTGCTTTACCGATTCCGCCATCGCAAAGGGATCGGCGTCCGCCGGTACTACAAACTGAATCTCGTCCCACATCCACTGGCCGGAAGTGGAGAAGTTGAAGTAATTTCCTTCCACGGCAAACCCGTTCATGAATGTGACTTTGCGTCCCGTGGGATGTCCTGCATCGGACCAGTTCCCGGTTTCCAGCAAAATGGTGCGGAGAGGGCCGATCTCCAGCACTTCTCCGGAAATTCCGTTGATTTCCACCCAGTCTCCCGGCCGGATTCCATTCCGGCCCATCAGCACAAACCAGCCGATGAATCCCACGATAAAATCCTTGAGCGCGACCGTGAGTCCCGCTCCAGCCAGCGCCAGCACCGCGGCAAATTGCGTGGGCGGCCCGAAGATCACCAGGAGGATTACAATCAAGCCTGCGGCCCTGAGGGCATATCCCGTCACGGAGTGCAGGGTATTCGCTTGCCTGCGATCTGCCGTCAGCTTCGCAAACGATCGGCTGATCCAGACGTCGGCCAGGCCAGTCAAAAGAGCAATGATCAGAATCCACAGCACGCAATAGAGAATCCGGTGCATGCAAAGCCGTTCGCGTTCCCGGACGAATGTGGACCATCGTTTGTACGTGTCGGCAAGTTGCTGTTCGTCTTCAATTCGCTTGTCGAATACTTCCAGATTTCGGCGCGTGGCCGCGCGCTTCTTGAGTTTGGAAATCTTTGCCGCCCCTACATTGGAAGCCGCCGGCAGGCTGCCTGTTTGCGCAGCGTTTGCGGCATTGGCAGCCTCCGCGGATTCCTGCGTTTTCTGTTTGTCGGCTTCCTGATCCAATTTGTCGTGACTCTGATTCAGTTCTGAACTTTGCGCCCGTGCGGCCGCTTCGGCCTCCTGCAACTGCAGATATTTCCCACGCAGCGAATACCAAGCCCGGACCAGCGCGACAATGTTGCTCGCCTGTGTTTCTTCCACCGAGTTCTGTACGCCGGAAGGCACAAGATTTTGAATCCCGCCACTCGCCTGCTCCCGTGCTTCGTATCGCGTTTTCATGCGCTGGATAATTCCCTGCGGATCTCCTCCGGCGCGAATCAGGTCCTGATGAGCATCGTCAACCTCGTCTTGATCCAGATCGGCTTGCGCTTGCAGCAATTGCAATTGCTGCTGCAAGGCATCCTTCGCGCTCTCCTTGGCCACGGCCAGCGCTTTCTTCAGGTGGTCGATATCTCCCTGGTCGCTCTCCAGCGCTGCTTGCGCTTTCTTCAGGCGGTCGGATGCCTCCTTGGCCTCGGCGGTCAGCGCTGAGGGATGGTCGCTTGCTTCCTGAAGCGCGGTGGCGAAAGCAAGGTCGACCTCGTTATCGGCGATGCGCAAGGCTTCGCGAGCCAACCACTGCTCCTCGCCCGTCACTGCGCGTCCGGCCAGCTTGCGAGCCGTATCGAATTGATCCTGCGTAGTGGCGACCAGGCGGTAGAACGGTGCATTTCGGTAGGCAGGTCCGGTCCTTGGCTCAACGATCGGTTGGTTTGTATACACCAGCCCGGCTATCGTGAGAATCAGAAGTATCAGTAGGGCAACGGAAACAGTGCGGTAGTAGGGATTCATGACTCCTCGATTCCTTCCCCGATTGTATGACGATGCCTCGTCTTGAGCGAGCCTAAAGCCATCCCAGGTTTAATTCACACCTCCGAAACTCGAGCTTCGCCGGTAGCGGACTACGGAACATTTTCATCCCGTCTCGCGTACTGGAATACAGAGAATGGCGCGGCGCATCCGGCTTTCTAGCTTGCGCCGGGGGTATCCGGCCCAATCAAGGCGCTCAATGATGAGGGGGGATAGATCAATGGAATCGTTCTGGCAAGACGTTCGCTACGGTCTCCGGATGTTGGTCAAGAGCCGCGGCCTTACCATATTGATCGTCATCACACTCGGTCTCGGCATCGGCGCAAACGCCGCCATCTTCAGCGTCTTGAACAGCTTCTTGCTCCGCCCGCTGCCCGTGGAACACCCGGAACAATTGGTGGTGCCGGCCATCTCGCATCCCGGCAACGAAGATCCCCACAACATGTCCTACCTCGATATCCAGGATTATCGCAAGAATTCCAACGCCTTCGCGGACATTGCCGCTTACGATTTCGCTTTTGTCGGATTGAGCGCCGATAACCGCGCCGACCGCATTTGCTCTGCTTACGTGACCGGAAATTATTTTTCCCTGTTGGGCGTCCGGCCCGCTCTGGGCCGCCTGATCCTTCCTTCCGAAGGTCAAACGGCGGGCGCCGATCCGGTTCTGGTTCTTGGCAATAAATATTGGAAGCGGCGGTTCGGCGGCGACCCTTCCGTTGTTGGAAAAAGCGTGAAGGTCAACGGAAATGCCTTCACCATTATCGGCGTTGCTCCAGAAACTTTTCACGGCACCTATTCGTTTGCGGATTTCGACGGATATTTGCCGGTCTCCATGGCCACAATGGATCCCGAAACCAAAGATCTTTTGAACAAGAGGGATCGCCATTCTCTCCATCCTCTCGCACGCCTGAAGCCCGGAGTCAGCCTGAAGCAGGGGCTTGCATCCCTTCAAGTTGTCGCGCAGCAACTCGCCGCGCAATATCCCGATACGAATAAAGGCATGAAGCTCTACCTCTACCCGGAACCGTTGTGCCGTCCGGAGCCGCAATCCTCGCGGCAGATTCCCCTGGTCGCCTCCATTTTCATGGGACTCGTGATTTTGGTCCTGTTGGTGGCTTGTGTAAACGTAGCCAATATTCTGATGGTTCGCGCCACCACCCGCCGCAAAGAACTCGCCGTTCGCGCTGCCATGGGCGCCAGCCGCGTCCGCTTGATTCGCCAATTGCTTACGGAAAGCATCATGCTCGCTTTGCTGGGCGGCGCCACCGGGGCTCTGATCGGAAAGTGGAGTTCCTCGTTCATGGGATCCATCCATCTTCCCGGGGATTTGCCGTTCCGGTTTGATTTCTCGCTGGATTGGCGCGTATTCAGCTATGTGGCCGCCATCGCTTTGTTCACTGGAATTCTGGTGGGCCTGGTTCCCGCCCTTCGCGCATCACGAATCGATTTGAACGATACGCTTCGCGAAGGCGGCCGTTCCGTTTCCGGCGGCGCCGGCAGGCATCGCCTGCGGAATATTCTGGTGACGTCGCAGGTGGCCGGTTCGCTGCTGCTGATGATTTTCGCGGCATTGTTTGTACGTAGCCTTACCAGCGCTCAGGGTGTGAACCTCGGCTTCCGCTCCGAAAATGTAATGAACTTTACGATGGACCCAGCTCAATTGGGATACAACGCAGACCGTACCAAGTCTTTCTACCGCCAACTCGAAGAACGCGTCGGAGCCTTGCCTGGAGTGCAATCCGTCAGCTTGGCCTATTCCCTACCGTTGGGCTACAACAACGATGGCAGCTCCGTTCTCGCCGAAGGAAAAGCTCTTCAGCCGGGTGATCGCGGTCCTTATGCCGGCAGAAATGCCGTCAGTCTCGATTACTTCAACACCATGAGCGTTCCCATTCTCCGCGGCCGCGTGTTCACCGCCGCGGACAATGAAACCGCTGTGCCCGTCGCCGTCGTCAATCAGGCGCTCGCACGGACTCTCTGGCCCGGCCAGGATCCCATCGGCAAACGGTTCAGCGCCAACGGTCAGAAGGGCCCCTTCCTCACCGTCATCGGCCTTACCTCGGATGGCAAATACCAATTTATTTTTGAAGATCCGCTTTCTTACTTTTATGTGCCGTTCGCGCAGGAGTTTCGATCGCTTCGCAGTCTCCAAGTGCGCACCACCGTGCCGCCAAAAAGTATTGCCCTTGCGGTTCAAAAGGAAATTCACTCGCTCGATCCCGAAATTCCTGTCTACGACGTGACCACCATGAAAGAGTCCCTCGATGGCGGAAACGGATTTTTTCTGCTCACCATGGGCGCGGCTTTTGCCGGTACGCTGGGAGCGCTGGGCCTGATTCTCGCGGTGGTCGGCGTTTATGGCGTCGTTTCGTATTCCGCCAGCCAGCGCACCAACGAAATTGGAATTCGCATGGCGCTCGGCGCGCAAAGCGCGGACATATTGAAGATGGTCGTTTCGGAGGGATTAGGCCTGGTGCTGATTGGACTGGGCATCGGCCTGGCAGCCGCTCTCGGCCTCACGCGCCTGATGTCCAACATGCTTTTCGGCATCAAGCCGTACGATCCCGTTACTTATACCAGCACCGTCGTGGTGCTGCTCGCGGTGGCCTTTGTCGCCTGTTTTATTCCGGCGCACCGTTCCACGCGCATCGATCCCATGATCGCTTTGCGATACGAATAACTTTCGTCGCCCGCGCGAATGAATGCAATGAATGTAGGGGCCGGCTTCACAGGTTGCGGAAAAATGCACTTGGATGTCATTCCGAACGAAGTGAGGAATCCAGAGTAGATCCCAAGTGCTTGAGAAGTGGGGATTTTCTCCATGCCTCTTATGGAATGCCATCCGAACGCGTAGCAATCTCTGACTTCTTCCGCAAACTGTTTAGCCGCGCCCTCTCGCTTTCGTTCGCAGCCTCACCCTCGTTTGCTCTGCAACCGCCGCAACATCCGAATCTGCCCCGCATGATAAACATCATGAAACGCCACGCCAAAAATCATAGCCACGGTCTTCTTATCGAATCTTGCATCCGGCAATCCTTCAATCGCGCTCCGCAAATTCCGGTGTGAAGTCTCCAGCAGCTCCAGGTCCCGCTTCCAAGCCGCCTCATCTTCCGCTTCGCCGCGCGCAATCCAATTGCTCCCTTTCAGCGCGAATGATCCGCGCTTCTCGCGCAGCAATCTTCGCCGCACCACATATTTCCAGTACGCCGCGTGCACCACTTCTTCCCAGATGTTGTGCCGTCCCTCGCCCGGCCGCCAGGCAGCTTCCCGCGCGGAAATGCCTCGAATCGATTGCCTCAAATTCGGCCCGTGCCAAGTCTTCTTACGGTAGCCCTGCTCCAATATTTCAAGCAGCAGCCCCACGTCCGCCCTGGCATCGCCATTTTTCGTTGGCATCTTCGCCCTGCTTTCTTTAAGCACCCACGCTCATGGTCATCAATTCGCTCACCCGCTTCAGCGCTTGTTGCAAATGCGCGGGTTCGCCGCCGAACCCAATTCGCAAATACGAATCCATCCCCATGTGTTCCCCCGGCACGATCAACACTCCCTTTCGCACACGCAATTCCTCCGCGAATTCCGCGGACTTCCGGTCGCCGTGATAGCCGATCCACGCAATGGCCCCTGCGGCCGGCGAAATATGCGTGAACACGCCGTCATGCCCTTTCAGCCAATCCCGCACCATCGGATAATTGCGCAGCAAAATCTGCCGCGTTCGCTCCAAGATCTGGGCTCGCCGGGCCGTCGCCAGCGCGTACGTGGCCAGCCGGTCCGTAAGCATCACGGGACCGATGCTGGTGTAATCGTGATAGCCCCACAATTTCTCGGCCATCTTCGGCGCGCCCACCACCCAACCCGTTCGCAATCCCGGCAGCCCGTATGCTTTCGATAATCCGCCGGTGCACAGCACGCGCTCATACCGCCCCCAGAATGTTAGCGAAAGTGTGCCCTTGAATTCCGCGCCGCGATACACTTCATCCGCGAGCACGTAGGCGCCCACTTTTTCCGCGGCCGCGCAGATTCCTTCCATCAAATCCTCGGAAAGCACCGATCCGGTTGGATTATTGGGATTGCAGATCGCAATCAATCGCGTCTTCTGCGTAATCAGCCGGCGCAGGTCGCGCAGATCCGGCATCCATCCCAGTTCTTCGCGCAGCCAGAATTTTTTTACGGTGGCGCCAAACGCTTGCGCCAGCCCGCGCACCTGCATGTAATTCGGCAGCATGAAAACCACTTCGTCGCCCGGCTCCAGCACGGACCAGGCCGCCAGGTAATTCGCTTCCGAGCAGCCGCACGTCACCAGCACGTTTGCCGCGCTTGCTCCCGGATAAAGTGACGCGATTCGCGCGCGTAATTCTTCGCTCCCGTTTGTCTGCGGGTAACCCAGCGGAACATTCAAGATCCGCTCCAATTCCTCCGGCTCCTGCACCAGTTCCTGCACCGTCATCGGCGCCACGCCGCTTTCCGAAATATTCAACTCCACCTGGTTTTCCCAGATCGATTGCCAGCGTTCCAAATGGAATGGAGCAATTTGCATACGGCCCTCCCGGCAGGCGCTCGCTTCGGGGAAGGGTTCGAGCCGCGCCGTGTACGCGATTTTACAGCACCGCGCCAGCGAATCCCATCACCACATTCTGGAATCTCCGTTGTGAAAGGGAAAATCAGCCCGCGTGCGCCGATCTTGTGCAGAAAAGTCCGCAAAACCAGTGTGCTGTTCTAACTGAAATCGCTAATCAATCGAGACTGTTCCGTCGTGGGCCCCCTATCTTTTCGGTTCGTGAAGCTGCTAATAGGCATCCCGGACAGGTGGGGTTTGTCGTTTTGCACCTGTCATTTTTCGACCCTCGTTTTCCGCCCGCCAGCGCTTTACACCAGCGCCGTTGCGCCGTATGCTTGGCCCGAATCCAGCCTCGGGATCTTCAACTTTCTCCTGCGGGTAGGGCTTCGCGGAGGCGCGCATGATTGCATTGATTGTCGTTGCGGTGCTTGTGGTCATCGTCATCGGAATCTACAACGGCCTGGTGAAGTTGCGCGTGCAGTGCGACAACGCCTGGTCCGATATTGATGTTCAATTGAAGCGCCGCTATGACCTGATTCCCAACCTGGTGGAAACCGTGAAGGGCTATGCCGCGCACGAAAGCGGCACGCTCGAAGGCGTAGTCGAAGCCCGCAATCGCGCCATGACCACCCAGGGCCCCGCGGCCAAAGCGGAAGCCGAAGGCATGCTGACGCAAGCGTTGCGCCAGGTATTCGCTCTTGCCGAAGCCTACCCTCAACTGCGCGCCGTCGAGAGTTTCAACCAACTCCAAGGTACGTTGAACCAACTCGAGGACACGATTCAAAACGCCCGCCGCTATTACAACGCCGTGGTGCGCGATCTAAACACGAAAATCGCTCAGTTCCCCTCCAACATCATCGCGGGAATGTTCGGCTTCAAGCCGCGCGAGTTCTTTGAAGTGAGCGGCGCCGCAGAGCGCGAAGCTCCCAAAGTCAGTTTCAATCCGCCTGCAGCCGCGAAGTAGCGCCGAAAAGGAAAATGCCAACTCTTCGCCGCCGGCTTTCGCGGATCGCGCTGCTTATCTCGGCGCTATTTCTTTCCAGCATTGCCGCCAATTCCGCCGCCGCGCGCGAATTGCGCATACAGAATTTCGATGTCAGCGTCGAGGTGCAGCCGGATTCCACCTGCGTCGTCACCGAAATTATTCAGGCAAAATTCACCGGCGAATGGCATGGCCTCTATCGCACCATCCCGGTGGAATACACCACGCAACGAGGCTTCGGCTATACCCTTTTCCTAGAACCCATCAGCGTCACCGGAGACAGTGGCGACCCGCTGAAATATGAAATCACCACCCAGCGCGGCTATGAAAAATTCAAAATCTATGTTCCCGGCGCGGTGAACGCAACTCGCTCCGTCACTCTGCGCTATCGCGTTCTGGATGGCTTGCGCTTCTTCGAGGATCACGACGAACTCTACTGGAACATCACTGGCGACGAATGGGATGTTCCCATCGAACACGTTACTGCCCGGATCGTTTTGCCCCAAGGCGTCACCGGCGTTCGCACCCTGGTCTTCACCGGTGCGCACGGCTCGCGGGAACAGGATGCCGATGTGGAGGTTCAAGGCAACATCGTTCAAATTCACATGCGCCGGAAGCTCGATTTCCACGAAGGCCTGACGGCGGTGATTGGCTGGGATAAGGGATTCGTCCACGAGCCGGGCTGGACGCAGAATGCCTGGCTGTTTTTGCGCAGCAATTGGCCGTTTGCGATTCCCATCCTCGCTTTCTTTTTAATGTTCTGGCTGTGGTATTCGCAAGGCCGCGATCCGCGCCTGCGGCCCATCGCCGTGCAATACGAGCCGCCGCAGGGCCTTTCTCCCGGGGAATGCGGCACGCTGGTGGACAACGAAGCGGCCATGCGCGATATCATCGCCACCATCGTCGATCTGGCAGTGCGCGGTTACCTTTTGATCGAGCAGACCGAGACGGATCAAATGCTCGGCCTGGTCCATCACCGCAATTACACCTTCCATTTGAAAAAGCCCGCCGCCGAATGGAGCAGCTTGAAGCCGCACGAGCAAACTCTGCTCTTCGCGCTATTCGATGGCGGCTCCACCGATTCCGTCTCGCTCACCGAACTGCAGAACCATTTCTATACGCACCTGCCCACGATCCGGGACCGCATTTTCGATGCGTTGATGTCCGCCAAATATTATCTCCACCGCCCGGACAAAGTGCGCAACGCTTATATTGGCGGAGGCATTGCCGTGGGGGGCATCCTCGCCTGGGCCGGCGGCGCCATGAGCGGGCCGTTGGGCACTTCCCCGCTGACGGGTGCCCTCGCCGGAATCTTCACCGGCCTTATCATTGTCGGATTCGGTTTCTTCATGCCGGCGCGAACCAATGATGGCGCCCGCGCACTGGAAGGCGTGCTGGGATTTGAAACCTTTCTTGCGCGCGTCGAGGAAGACCGCTTCGAACGCATCGTGAAAACTCCGGAAATGTTTGAAAAGTTTTTGCCGTACGCCATGGCTCTGGGCGTCGAGAAAAAATGGGTCCGCGCGTTCGCCAATATCTATCTGCAACCGCCCAGTTGGTACAGCGGCCCTTACGGCGCGGGTTTCCAGCCGATTTACTTTGTGAATGATTTGGGCATGATGTCGCACCAGGCTGGCTCCGCGATGGCGTCCGCACCGCGCAGTTCCGGCGGCTCAGGATTCGGCGGAGGAGGATTTTCCGGCGGCGGATTCGGGGGTGGCGGCGGTGGCGGCTTCTAGCGCCCGGATTTCGCACGAGGGCTGCCGGGGATATGCGCGAAATTTGAATTCGCCGGAGTTGTATGAATGGATTTTTTAACGAATCCGCTGCTCAGATTTCTCGGTAAAGAATGCAATTGTCCCTATTGCGGACGAGCGGGCGCCAGAGCTTTCTGGTTCGCCGCAAAATGCCGCAATCCCAATTGCAGGCGCTTCAACACCGAATACGCGCGGCGATTCGAGCGCCGCAAGCAGACCGGCCAAAGTTTCCCGCCAGCCAATTGGGAAGCACCGGCCCCGGAGCAGCCTGAATCCGCCGGAGGCAAGCCGCCCGAGGGGGGCTCGAAAGAGATCTAGCTCAAGGCTCCCTGTTCGCGCTGGACGCGTGGCGTTGCAATTCTTCAATTCGCATCGCGACGCTGCCCTGGGAACCTTCGCGGAAATAGACTGTCACGCGGTCGCCTACGTGAATTCCAACAGGCTTCTTTTCCATCCGGAATTTCTTCGACAAAGTTTCATCGCCATCCTGATGCGTCAATTCCAGAAGGTTTTGGCTTAGAGCCGCCACCCGGCCCGTGATCGTTTTTTCCACGATCGCCGAGCCCCGCGAATTCCGCCGAATCAGATGCCGGATCCAGCCATGTTCGCGGACGTTTTCCTCTTCAAACTGGCGCGTCCAGGCGCTGAGCACGCTCGAGCGATTCAAATATCCCACTAGCTTCTTGGGATTCTCCCGGCTCACCACCGGCAAACGCCCGATGTTATTCTGCAGCATCCGGAACAGCGCATCGAATGAGCGCTCGTTCGGATAAGCCGTCACCGGCGAGCGGGTGCCCGCGTCCAGCACGGTCATTTGACCGGAGGGGTCTTGTTCCAGCGCGCGCAGCAGGTCGCCTTGCGTCACGATGCCCAGCAATTCTCCATCCGCCCCCACTACCGGCAAGCCGCGCTGCAAACCCAGGCTGGCGTCGCCCTGCGCGAAGCGGTCGGCAAGTTCCCGCACGGTTGCGGCCGAGGAAACGATCGCGGGATCCGTGGTCATCACTTCGCGCACCTTCACCACTTTTAAAACATCGGCTTCATAATCCTGGTGAACATCCAGGCCACGCCGCGAAAGTTTCTCCGTCATGATCGAGCTGGGCAAATAACGGATGGCGATCATGTCCGCGATCACGCACACCAGCATCAGCGGCAGCACTGAATTGTAATCGCGCGTGATTTCGAACGCGAAAACGATGAACGCAAATGTGGCGCGCGATGCAGCGCCGAACACCGCTCCCATCGCCACCAGCGCAAACGCGCCGGGAGAAAGATGCGCGCCGGGAACAATGCGGTTAATCAGAACCGCAAACACCGCGCCCAGCGCGGCGCTCGACATGAACATCGGCGCCAGCAACCCGCCGGAAGTGCCCGATCCCAGTGATATCACCAGCGCCAGCGCCTTGAACACCGCAATCAACAGCAGAAGCTTCAACGCAAGGTTGTTATTCAGAATATCGGAAATCGTGTCATAGCCCACGCCCAGCACCCGCGGAACGAAGTAGCCAATGATCCCCAGGCCGAACGCGCCGATTGCCGGATGCCAAAGTTCGTTGATGGGCAACTTCTCAAATTGATCTTCCACCCAGTAAAGCAGTTTCGTGAACCCGATCGCCGCGCCGCCGCATATGACGCCGAGAATCAGGTAATACGGCAGCCCATTGGGAATTCCAAAATCCACGTTGCCCATCGAGAACATGGATTTCTGCCCGAGCAATAGGAAGTGCACGCTTGTCGCCAGCGTGCTCGCGATCACCAGCGGAATAAACGAGCGTCCGCGAAATTCGAACAATAACAATTCGATCGCCAGGATCACTCCGGCAATCGGCGTGTTAAACGTCGCCGCCATGCCTGCCCCCGCGCCGCAAGCCAGCAGAACTTTTCGTTCCGCCGCGGTGGTGGAAACAAGTTGGCCCAGCAACGAACCGAACGCGCCGCCGGTCTGGATGATTGGCCCTTCCGCTCCGAACGGGCCGCCCGTTCCGATGGCGATGGCGGCTGAAATCGGCTTCAGGATTGCCACTTTCGCCTCGATGCGGCTGCGCGAGGTAAGCACCGCTTCCATCGCTTCCGGGATTCCATGCCCCTTGATTTTTTCCGAACCGTACTTCGCCATCAGCCCCACAATCAGGCCGCCAACCACGGGAATCAGGATCACCCACAATCCCAGTTGCGTGTGCTCCGGGCTGCGAAATTTCACGGACAAAGTGTGGTAGTAGGCCAGGTTGGTGAAAAAACCAATCAGGTCATATAAGACATACGCAATCAGCCCCGCAAACACTCCTAACAGAGCAGCCAAGAGCGAAACGTATCCGATGCGAAACCCGGCCGGAGCGGGAGGTTGTCCCCGCAAAGCGATTTGAGCAGAAGAAGATTCCAATTCAATTTCTCCAATCGTCGAAGACTAAGCAGGCATCAAGTCGAAGAGCGGCGTTTCTTTCTCTTCAGCGGCGCGCGCTTGCGCGTCCTTCCCACAACCGAACTCCATCGAGACCCCGGAGGTTCCGCGCCATTCATCACTTTTCGAAGCGTGCGCAGTAGTCCCAGCCCCTCGTCGCGCAAATGCCTGCCATGCGAGTGTGACAATTCGCTCAACACCCGTTCACCGCTTGGCGCCAGACGCAGCAGCACTTCGCGATGATCCTGTTCGCCCCGGAAACGCCGGATCAATCCGTGTTTTTCCAGCCGGTCGGCAAGCTCCACGGCGCTGTGATGCTGGATCTGCAGCCGCTCCGCCAGTTCGCCAATCGTCGGCCGCACGCCTTCGGGAAGGCCCCGGATCGCCAGCATGGCCTCATGTTGTTGCGGCTCCAACCCCGCTGCGCGAGCTTCCCGCGCGCTGAAATTTAAAAAGCGGCGGATCTGGTAGCGGAATTCCGCGCGCGCTTGATAATCCACGGAGCTGGAACGGGAAGCTTTCATCGCGACTGGAATTATATCGTATTACGATGTAAATGTGGACCGCGAATCGCGTGCGAGTAAACACAGGAGCCATTCAGCATGGCCAACACTGAAATTGTTCTCCGCCGGCCAGTCTCCTGGGTCAGAAGTTCATGGCAAGTATTTGGGAAGGGTTGTGTAGCGCCACCCTTCAGGGTGGCATCCCTGCAGTCAACGCATTCCAGCACATGCCCGCCACAAGGCGGGCGCCAACGAAACGAAAGCCGCGGCTCCGCTAAAAAATGCGCGGCACGATTGCCGGAACGCGCCGCGCGTAATCCTCGAATTCAGCGCCGAATGCTTCGCGCAGAAGTTTTTCTTCCGTGCGGATGCGAATCCGGTTCCCCGCCAGGAAAAACACCAGCGCGATGGGCACCGCCCACCAACGGCTTACCGCCAGATTCGTCGCCAACATCATGCCCAGCATCCCGGTATAAATCGGATTGCGCACCCAGCGGTACGGGCCTTCGGTAATCAGTTTGTGGCCTTCCACCACGCGCGCCACATAGGTCCATTGCTTGCCGAGCGTCCGCGCCGCGGTTGCGCAAATCCATACCGAGCTCGCCGCCAGCGCGATCGTCAAAACAGCCACCACGAATTCCACCGGCTTCGGCATCGGCAAAATCGGCGTGAAATATTGCCGAGCGACAAACCAGGTGACGAAGAACGCAAACGCCTGCAGGAGAATTCCCCACCGCGAGGTATCGTCCCTCTTGGTCTCCTCCGCCTTGGCCGGCCTCTTCCAGATTAAGAACACCAGCATAAAAGCAACCCAGCTCAGCACCACAAAAAGGAAAACCGTCTCGGGGATGGGATTCGACACCACCGGCATTCGCGTGAATTCTATGCGCATCTGCAACTCCTAGGTGGAAGCTGCGGGTTTTATATCACATCGAAGCGGCAGTCGAAGAGGGGTCTCGGCGCACTCCGCGCCTCTGCGGTAAAGCCATTCTGTGGGCGCTTTCGAACCTGGCCGCGATTAGAGCGCCTTGCGAAACGCTTTCTGTTTCTTCAGCACCGTATATCCCTCGCGCTCGTAAAACGCGTGCGCCCGTTCGCGGATCACGTTGGAACGCAGCCCGATGGTTCGAATTCCCTTTTCGCGGGCCCAATCTTCCGCGCGCGCCAGCAAACTCTTCCCCACGCCCTGCGAGCGGAAAGCGTCATCGACGATCAAGCCAAGTATCTCCGCCTGAGTATCGATTTCCACCGCGTGCATCAAAAACACGTGGATGCAGCCGGCTAGTTTGCCTCCCGGATTTTCCGCCACAAAAAGGGCATGTTCATCACCCGGCGGAATCCCGCGCAATCGCTGCTCCACTTCCGCTGCCGTCGAAGGATAGCCAAGCTGGCCGCACAATTGCGCAAGCTGAGGCGCATCGGATTGCACGGCAGGCCGCAGCCGGAAAGTTGCAATATCAGCGGAGGCGGACATCCCTCACCTCTCTCGAATCGATCGAAACTCAAAAGAGTTTATCCGAATCCACAAGAATCGTCACCGGGCCGTCATTCACCAATTCCACTGCCATGTGCGCCTGGAATGTTCCCGTCTCAACAGGCACGCCCAGCGCGCGCAACGCCCGCACAAACTCCTCATAAATGGAATTCGCAATTTCGGGAGGCGCGGCCTGATCGAATCCCGGGCGCCGGCCGCGCCGGACGTCGCCATAGAGTGTAAACTGGGAAACAGCGAGCGCCGCGCCGCCGGTTTCAAGCAAGGAACGATTCATTTTGCCGCCCGCGTCTTCAAAGATTCGCAAGTTCGCGATCTTTTCGGCAAACGCGGCGGCAGCGGCAGATTCGTCGTTGCGTCCCACCGCCAGCAGGATCAAAACTCCGGCTTCAATTTTTCCGGTGACGCGCCCGCCGACAGAGACGCTCGCACGGCTTACGCGCTGCACCACGGCCCGCACATTCGCTCCTTCTGGCGAATACTCAACCGCCGCCCGCCGAGTCTGCCACTTTCTATTTCCCGGGAACCCGCGGCAGCAGGTCCTGCAATTGAGCCACGTTGTAGGCCCACACCGCCAGCACTTGCGCCCCTTCCGTCAGTTCGTCGGGCTTGGCGCGGTCGAACGTATCGGACTGCGAATGATGCGTGCGATTGTAATCCGCGGGATCCTGGATGCCGAAAAATCCCGGCACGCCTGCTTCATTGAACGAAGCATGATCGCTTCCCGTGAGCACGCGCAGGCTGGGCTCGAGCAATCCAATTTCATGCAGCGGCGAAAGCACCTGATCCATCACCTCGCGATCCTGATAGTTCCCCATCATTCCAATGCTGATCACTTTTCCGGTGCCGGTATCGTGGACCAGCGCTCCGGAAATTTTGGGCAATTCATCCTTGTGAGCAGCCACGTAAGCGCGCGAGCCGCACAATCCTTCTTCTTCCCCGCAGAAAAGCACGAAACGAATCGTGCGCTTGGGTTTCAATCCAAGCTTCTGCATCGCTCGCGCGGTTTCCAGCACCACCATCGAGCCGGTGCCGTTGTCCGTTGAGCCGGTAGCCAGGTCCCAGGAATCCAGGTGCGCGCCCAGAACCACCACTTCATCCGGCTTTTCACTGCCGCGAATTTCCGCCACGGTGTTGTACACCTCCACCGTCTTGTCGCTGAATGTGTTCGTCATGTCCACTTCCACCTGCACCGCGCCGCGCTGCATCAGCCGCCAAATCTGCTGGTAATTGGGCGAGGCAATAAAGGCCACTGGCACAGCGCCGATATCGAAGTTCCGTCCGCCGATCCCGGTCATGTTGAGCAATGCATCTTCCTTGCCGGAATCCTGCAACACCGCGGCGACGCCTTCATTCTTGAAAAACTGGTAACGCTCGCGACTGAACGCGGGGTTCGGAGCGGGCTCCGGGGGCTGGCCCGCTGCGTTTGGGTTGCGCAGTACGTAAGGTTCGCGAAATGGGACGAGCAAGGGATTCGTCGGCGCGTCATAGATCGGCGCCAACTTCCGCGGCTCGGCGGTGAGTACGATCGCGCCCTTGAGCTTGCCCTTGTATTGCTGCAAGTCCTCGGATTTTTCGGCCTTCACGTACATCACCGTGCCGCGCACCGTTCCGGCAGTGCCCGGCGCCCATCCTGCCGACGCGATAATAATGGAATGTTCCGCGGGGCCGACGATTCGCGCCCGCGCCGTTCCGCGAAACCACGCGTGCTGAATCGACCACGGTTCCAGATGCACGTTCGCCAGGCCGTAGGCTTTAAATCGCTCCTCGGTCCAGTGGCTGGCTTTGGTCAGATTTTCCGTTCCGGTCAGCCGCGCGCCGATCATGTCGGAAAGATATTCCAGGTTGCCCATGATCTCGTTGTGGTCCTTGATTTCCGCCATGATTTTTTGATCCATGGCGGTGTTCGGATTCGGCGGAACGGACGGCTGCTGCGCCTGCGCCAAAAATCGCGTCCCGGCAACAGCGAAGAATGCGATCGCGAAGACAAACACAATTCGGCGTAATTTCATTTCCAGGATTCCCCCTCAAGATTTAAGAATTCTGTAGGGGCAGCCTTTAGGCTCGCCCCTGTTCCCAAGTTCCGGCCGCCGTTCGGTTAGCACGGGCACTCCTGGTTGCAATCCCAAATTCAGTCGAAGATTGCCCTACACAGCCAGGAGTAGCTGTGCCACCAGTTCAGCGGAGCCGATTCTATGCGAGCACGCCCCCTCGTACCAATTCCAATTGATGTTGTGCTTGCTACTCATGGACGCAAACGGGCTCTGGGCGGTTACGTCGAGCCTGTTCCACCGAGGGCGAAACTGTGTTACATACAGACGACACTCCACCACGGGCCAAACAATTTGAAACTCGCACTCATCGGAACTCACGGCGTAGGCAAAACCACTCTGGCGTATGAAACCTGTTCGCTGCTCAAGAAAGCGGATCACAACGTCGAACTGGTGACGGAAGTTGCGCGGAATTCCCCCTTTCCCGTCAATGCGGCCACCACGCTCGAAGGCCAGCTATGGATTTTGCACGCGCAAATTGCCGCGGAGCTCGATGCATCGCGCCGTGCTCCCAACGTGATTTGCGATCGCGCGGTGCTGGATAATTATTGCTACCTGGTGAATAAGTTCGGCCGCCAGCCACAGCTCGAATCCTGGCTCGCCTGGTGGATGGACACCTATGATTTGCTGGTCGGCGTACCGCCGCTCCCCGGTGGCATTCTGCCGGACGGATTCCGCTCCGAAGATCGCGACTTCCAGGAGCGCATTCACAACCTGCTAATCGAATTGCTGAATGAACCGCCGTTCGGCGGGCTGGGTAAAAAAATCTTCTGGCTCGAGCCGCGCGAGCGCCGCGTATGGGGCGAGCGTATTTTCGCTCACGCCGCGCCCTTGCTCGATCCCGCCGAACAAGCCCGCAGCGCCGGGGCATTCTGATCCATCCTTTGTTTCCGTAGATGAACTCTTCCAAACCCGAACCGAAAAGTACCGGATGGCTGACGCCCGGAGTCTTTGGAATCGGGCTCGCCAGCCTGTTTTCCGACTGGGGCCATGAAATTGCCACCTCCCTGTTACCCATCCTGCTCGCCAGTCTGGGCGCTCCCGCCTACGCACTCGGATTGATCGAAGGCATAGCCGACGGGCTTTCCAGTTTTGCGAAACTCGCTGGCGGATGGCTGGCCGACCGCCCCGCGTGGCGCAAGCCAATCGCAGCGGGCGGTTATTTAGTCGTTGGCCTTTCCACATTCGCCTTTGGATTGGTGAATAGCTGGCCCGCCATTTTATTTTTCCGCGCGTTCGGCTGGCTGGGGCGCGGAGCGAAGAGTCCGTCGAAAGACGCATTGCTCGCCGATTCCGTGCCCAAGGAAAATCTTGGCCGCGCGTTTGGATTCGAACGAACCATGGATACCGCCGGAGCAATCGCCGGGCCGCTTTGCGCCACGGCGCTGGTCGCAGCCACCAGCGTGCACGCAGCGATGCGCTGGACTCTGCTGCCAGGCATCGCTGCCGCGCTGGCATTCACGATTCTGGTGCCGCGCGGAAAACAATCGGCCGGCCATCGCCCGCTGGCTTTCCTGGAAAGCTTGCGGCAGATTCCGCCGCAATTTCGGCGCTACCTGGTGGGCGTAACCGTCTTCGGCCTGGGAGATTTTTCGCACACCCTGCTGATCCTGCGCGCCGCGCAAATCCTGGGAACGCGTTACGGCGCCGCGCGCGCCGCCACTCTCGCCGTCGCGCTCTACACGGTCCACAACATCGTCTATGCCGCGGGAAGCTACCCCGCGGGAGCATTGGGCGACCGCATCGGAAAACGTGGCCTGCTGGCCGGCGGTTACGCGCTCGCCGGTTTGATGAGCGTGGGATTTCTTTTTTCGCCGGGAAGCCTGCCCGCGCTGGCAGCGTTGTTCGCGGTGGCGGGGCTCTACATGGCCATTCAGGATTCACTCGAAAAATCGTTGGCGGCGGAGTTACTGCCGGCCGAGGTTCGCGGGTCGGGCTTCGGAGTTCTGGCCACGCTGAACGGCGTCGGCGATTTCGCTTCCAGCATTATTGTAGGTTTTCTTTGGTCCAGCGTTTCCCCGGCGGCGGGATTTCTCTATGCGGCGATTCTGTGCCTCACCGGAGCAGGCATTATCTATCGCGTGCGTTGAGAGCGCCGGCGCGGTGCGCGGCTTGTTCTGGGCGCGCGCTGGCAGCGCGGACAAAAGTGGCTGCTGCGCCCCGCCACAATAAGTCTCCTGATTTTAGCGCCGCAACGAAAACATTTCTTTCCGTGCCGCTGATAGACACGATGCCGAAGTTGGAATTCTCCCTCCACTCCGTTCGAATCCACGTAATCGGATACCGAAGAACCCCGCAGCCGAATCGCTTCCTCCAGCACCTGCCTCACCGCTTTGTAAAGCCGCGCAATCTCGTCCTCTTTCAAATTAGCCGCTAATCGCATCGGATGAATCCGCGCCCGCCACAGGCATTCATCGGTATAAATGTTGCCCATGCCCCGCAGAAAACTTTGATCCAGCAGCAACGCTTTGATCCGAGTCCGCCGCCCGTTCACTCGCTGGCGAAATTCCTCTAAGGTCGCTTCCAGCGGATCAAGGCCCAGTGGACCAAGAAATTTTTGTCTTTCGGAATTGGCGACAATTGCAAATCGCCCAAAACGGCGCACATCCGTGTAGCGCAATTCCGTTCCGTCATCCAGCGAGAAAAACACATGCGTGTGCGGAGCCACAGGCTCTTCCGGCCGCCGCGTAGTCAGTTGCCCGGTCATTCCCAGATGTATTAGAAGATCGTGGCGTATTTCCGCTGCGGACGCAGGGTGCAATTCAAACACCAAAAACTTTCCGTATCGCTTGATCGAAGCAACGCGCGTTCCCGGCACCAGCGCTTCAATGGCAGAGGGGTCGTCGATAAAATCCGTTTTGCCCAGCCGCAAACCGAGCACGCGCCGTCCCACCACCGACGCTTGCAAACTGCGCACCACGGTTTCGACTTCGGGCAATTCCGGCATGTTCCTCGTTCCAGCTTAGCATTCGACTTTTATTCGGTGTTTGGCTATTTCAAGATTGACCCAGGTATTTAGGGGGCCGGGGCTTGAGAGTCCGTGCGGCAACGCCGAGTCGAAGTGATCGTGTAGCGCCACCCTTCAGGGTGGCAGCTTTACCTTCAACCCCATAGCCAATAGCGCGTGCGCATGACTTCCCTCTACTCCAGCTTCTTGCGCGCAAACACAAACAAAGAAACGCACAGCAACAAGAACAGCACCACGCCCAGCATCGGAGCTACGCTCAAATGCGGCATCACTCGAGGACCAAACGCGAAAAGATTCTCCCGCAGCGGCAAATGCAATCCACTTGCCAGCCAGTGCGGCAAGCGATTGCCAATTTCCGGATCCTGCAGCAAATTAATCGCGATCGCCAGCAATCCAAAAACGCCGCCCGCCGCGATCAATCCGCTCGCATACAAGGAGCCGGGGCTCACTTCGCTTTCCGCCTCGCTCTTTTTCGCCTGGCCAAGTTCCGCGAGCCAGCGCACCAATCCGCCCGCGAAAATGGCCATGGTTGTAGCGATGGATAAATACGATCCCACGGCAAATGCGAGCGAGCGTATCCCCAATAATTCCACGGCAATCACCAAAAACACTCCCAGCAGCACCAATCTCCACGGCAATTGCTGGTTCAAAATTCCATTGATCACGGTGGCCATCAACCGAGCCTGCGGAGCCGCCGCCTTGTCGCTCCCGATTCCCTGCACCCACTGAATTTCAATTTGTCCGGTTCCGGGATCGTAAAGATATTTTCCATCGGGCACCACGTGCGATCCCAGCGCGTTCACCAGCGTGTAGTCTTTTCCCTTGTAAGGGTACGTGCCGCCTTCCTGCTGCACTCCCTGCGGCAATTGCTGAATCGAAATCGGAATTTGCACCGGAACATATTTTTCCAGTCCCTTGTTCATCAGGATCAGCGTGCCGCCCACGGCGAACGAAGAAACCATCACGCCGATCACCAGCCCAATCTGCTGCCACACCGGAGTGGCGCCAACCAGGTATCCTGTTTTCAAATCCTGAGAAGTGGCGCCAGCGATCGCCGAAGCAATGCAAACCACTCCGCCAATCGTCAGCGCCAGCACTGCATACGATCCGCCCGTCCAGTGCGCCACCAGAAACATCGCGCAGGTCGCCATCAAAGTGGCAATCGTCATCCCGCTTACCGGGTTGGAAGAATTCCCGATCAAACCGCTGATGCGCGACGCCACCGTCACAAACAAAAATCCAAACACCACCACAAACACCGCCGCAATCAAATTCGAAATCACTCCCGTCTGCGCCCCCGGAATCGGCTTAAACGTCAGCAGCGCCCATACCATCGCCACAATCACCAGAGATCCCACGATCACCACTTTGATCGAAAGATCGCGCTCGATTCGGCTGGTTTCCGTCAGCGTTCCGCTCTTCGCGCGCACATCTTTCATTCCCGCGGAAAGCGCGGAAACGATTGTCGGCAGCGTCTTCACCAGTGTGATCAATCCCGCGGCCGCCACCGCGCCCGCCCCCATCGGCCGGATATAGCTGGCCCACAATTGATCGGGAGTCATCAGCGGGATCGGCACCGTGCTGGGATAAAGCGCCATACCCGGCGCCAGTGAACCGAAAAATTTAATCGCAGGCATCAACACCAGCCAGGACATGATGCCCCCGGCAAACAGCGTCCCTGCGACTTTCGGCCCGATGATGTAGCCAACTCCCAGATACTCCGTAGTGACGGCGGCGCGAAACGACGCGCCCGGCAGCCAACTCGGCCGGTATTCCGGCTGTCCAGGCCACATTTGCAAAGTGTTCATGCAAAACGTATACAAGCCGCCCAGCCCCAGTCCCCAGAACACGCGCCCCGCAAATGAACCGCCGCGCTCTCCCGCCACCAGCACATCCGCGCAAGCCGTGCCTTCCGGAAACGTCAGGTTGCCATGTTCCTTCACGATCAATTGCCGCCGCAGCGGAATCATGAACAGCACGCCCAGCCATCCGCCCATCAGCGCCAAAAAGAAAATGCGCCAGTATTCGCTGTTCAGCGAATAGCCCAGAAAGATCAGCGCCGGAATCGTGAAGATCACGCCCGCGGCCACTGATTCGCCCGCCGAGCCGGTGGTTTGCACGATATTGTTTTCCAGAATTGTCGAGCGCCCGAACGCGCGCAGGATGCTGATCGAAAGCACGGCGATGGGAATCGACGCGGAAACCGTCAACCCCGCGCGCAACCCGACATATACCGAGACAGCACCAAATAAAATTCCGAACAGGCTGCCCAGCACCACCGCGCGCAGGCTGAACTCTTTCAAGTTCGCTTCGCTATCCACGTATGTGCGGAATTCTCCCGGCGGCGCCGTCGAACTCCAGAGCTTAGTCGGTGTGGCCACGCAGCACCTCCGTTTACCCTAAGGCCGCTCAATCCGCCAAAGGGCGATCAGTCACCCTCTATCCTCAATCTGCACAATCTGAACGTTGCGCGAACTTATCACCAGAATCTTCCCGGCACAAGCGGGCCGGCATCGCATCCCGGCTGCCCTTGCATCGCCGCTGCACGTTTGGTGTGCTCGATTCCAGTTTCTTCGAATTCCGCCAAGCTTCTCAAACCCGCGGCTGTGGCTTGCCATCGTGAAACCGGGCGTATCATTTGCCCGGCGCCTGAGGTATAGTGTCGCCGCTCAATTGCTGGAATTGGCACTACCAATCGGAATCGATCCCCAATTGCATTGATCATCCCGGCCCTTAGATAGAAAACAGCGGAGCGTCATTTTTGATTTCGTTCCCAAATATCCAAATAAGGAGAATCGATCCCATGCCACGATTCCTGCTTTTGCCGTTCGCATTGACGGCCGCGATCTTCGCCGCCGCGCCGCTGACACAGGCCCAGACGACCCCGACTCCTAAATCCTTCACACAATCCCCCACCCAGGCCAAGGTCCAACCGAAATCACAGCCCCAGGTCCAGCCCCTGCCCAGCCAGACTCCCTTGGTCTTCGAGCCGAATCGTGGCCAGGCCGCGCCAAATGTGCAATGGCTGGCTCGAGGTTCCGGGTTCAGCGTCGCCCTTACTTCCGATGGCGCTACGATAGAATTTCATGATCGGGCAGCCTCCCAGGCGCCTGCCGCTTCTTCGTCCATCCCGCAACTCCTGCCGGTCCGGACGCCTTCCCGCGGTCCCCTGGCGTCTGTGCAAAGCAGCGTCGTCCAGATGCATTTATCCGGCGGCAATGCCTGGAAATTGGAAGGAGTGAGCCCCACGGGAGGGACGAGCAATTATTTGATCGGCAACAAGCCGGCCAATTGGCACACCGGTATTCCGCAATACGCGCAGGCCAAAGCCTCCGGCGTCTACAGCGGCATCGACCTTGCCTTCCACGGAAACCAGGGCGAATTGGAATATGACTTCGTGGTTGCTCCCGGCGCCGACCCTCGGAAAATTCAGCTTCATTTCGCGGGCGCCGCCAGCCTGCGCATGGATAAAGATAGCGGCGAACTGGTGCTCACCACGTCCGGCGGAAAAGAGATTCGCCACCAGGCCCCCAAAATTTACCAGCAGGTTGGCGGAAAGAAAGTGACTGTGAAGGGCGGTTACGAAGTCCAGGGGAACGGCATGGCTTCCTTCACGCTGGGAACTTACGATAATAAGCTCCCCCTGGTCATTGATCCCACCATCATCTTCACCACTTTTCTGGCAGGGTCGGATACGGACGAAGCCTTTGGCATTGCCTTGGATGGCCTCGGCAATTCCTATGTCACCGGCTACACCTACTCCAACAATTTTCCGGTCGTCTCAAGATTCCAGGACCACGTTTCCAATTCGGACGCTTTTGTCACCAAACTTTCCCCCAGCGGCTCGATTCTCTTCTCGACCTACTTGGGCGGCGGTGATGATGATACCGGGGATGGAATCGCGGTCGATCCGAGCGGAGTTTATGTCGTCGGCCAGACTCATTCCTCAGATTTTCCGCTCATGCAGGCATACCAGCCAAACTTAAGGGGAGATGCCGATATATTCGTTACCAAACTCTCGCTACTGGGAGATGCCCTGGTTTACTCAACCTATCTGGGTGGCTCGAATGGTGAGCAAGCCGGAGGAATCGCCGTCGACGCATCTCAATCCGCTTACGTTGCCGGCTTTACCCAATCCACCGATTTTCCGATTGTCGGTTTTACTACTCAAACGAATTTTCCGATCCGCGGCGGGTTTCAACTGAATCAGCACGCCAATGAGTTCTCACCCGATGGGTTTGTCGCCAAGTTCTCTCCCGCGGGTACTTCCCTTGTGTACTCCACGTATTTGGGCGGCTCCCAGGTAGACTCCATCTCCGCGATTGCTGTGGATAGTTCGCTGTTCGCATACGTGACTGGCGAAACCTGCTCGACCGATTTCCCGTACGCCGGCCTGCAATCGAATTACATAAGCGGGGGCTGCGGTGCGTTCGTCACCAAGCTGAGCCCTGCCGGTGACTCGGTGATCTACTCCACGATCCTCGGAGAGACGTCGATTGGCACCGGAGTGGCGGTGGATCCCTCGGGGAACGCCTATGTTTCGGGGTCTTACTGCTCTCCTTGTTCCAAGACCTCCGGGTCATTTGCCTTCGCCGCTAAGCTTTCCACCGCGGGAAAGCTCAATTACCTGGTCTACCTGAACGGGACGGATGGAGTATCCGACGGCTATGGAATTGCCATCGACGCGGACGGCGAGGCCTTTGTGGTTGGAAGCACGACATCGACCACCTTCCCTGGTGCGCCACCCGCTACCCCGAACCCAACTGCTGGCTTTCTGGTGAAGCTCGATAAGAATGGAGTCGGCCCTCTTTATACCGTGCTTCTCGGTGCCGCGGTCCACGGCGTGGCGGTCGTCAAACCTGTAAATCATCTCGGCGGTGTAGTCCCCACCTACGCCACCATTTTCACTGCTGGCTATCGATTTACCGGAGGCACAGGCATCGGCAACGCGGATGCCTTCGTCGTCAAACTGGACGAAAAGCCCCCTATCGTAATCCATCCGTAGAGAGGACCCCGCGGGGCGGCGCGAGCTATTCTGCGCCGCCCCTTCATTCTGAAGTATTTGTCGATATTTCTCAGCCATGGAGAAGCCTCGGCCGGATGTGCACTGGCACTAAAGTGGTGTTGACAGATAATCCTTCCAGGAGTACCTTGCCTGCCACGTTCCTATACTGTTTCTGAACAGTTTTTGATCAGTATTCCTGAGTACTCCGGCGCTCTCCGGAGAACATGCACGAATTCGGCAGATCGTTGGACGAACAAGTTCAGGTTCAGGAGGCTCCAGCCCGTCATGATTCGAATCCTGAAGTCCGCCAGTGCGCTTTGCTTCGTCTTCCTTATTTTTGCTTTCACTTTTCCCACCCCTGGCACGGCGAAGGACGAATGGCCGCCCATTCCTCCTGAAGATCTGGCCATGAAAGACAATCCAGAAAATCCCGGCGCGCACGCCATGATCCTGAATCAGGAGCAAGTGATCAATGAGGTGAATCCCAACGCGGTCGTCGAAACCAATTACGTCCGCATCAAGATTTTCACCGAACAAGGCAAGAAATTTGCCGACATTGAAATTCCTTTCTTGAAAAACGAAGGCCAGGTCCGCGAAATCCGCGCGCGAACCATTCACCCCGATGGCAAGGTGATCCCCTTCGATGGCCAGGTATTTGAAAAAACAGTGGTCAAATACCGCACTGTAAAAATCCTGGTCAAATCGTTCACCCTTCCCGATGTGCAACCCGGCAGCATCATTGAATATCGCTATCGAATCGATGGTTGGAGCTTCTCCAGCCTGAACGGGCGCTGGACTCTGCAGGAAGATCTCTTCATGCGCCATGCCTCCTACACTATTCAGCCCTATCCCATGCTTCCGCTGCACTGGAATGGGCAAACCATGCATGGCGAGCAGCTCCGCCAGGATCACGACGGGGTCCACCTCGAGGTAAACAACACCCCGGGCTTCGAAAAAGAGGACTACATCCCGCCGGAAGAAGAATTGAAGCCGCACCTCGATTTCTATTATTCCGAACAAAATCTCGAAACTCCCGACCAGTTCTGGAAGCGCAATGGCAAGGTCTGGAACGAGAGGTTCGAAAAGTTCATGGGCGACCATAAGGAAGTCCGCGACGCCGCCGCGCAAGCAGTCGCCGCCGATGATTCCCCGGAAGCAAAGTTGCGCAAGCTCTACGCGCTTTCACAGAAAATCCGCAATCTCAGTTTCGAGCGCTCCAAAAGCGAGAAAGAGGAGAAACGCGAGAACCTCAAGGAAAATAATAATGTCGCGGACGTGCTGAAGCACGGCTATGGCTACGGCTTCGATGTTGATCTGTTGTTTGCTGCATTGGCGCGCGGCGCTGGATTCCAGGCTTCCATCGTCCGGGTTTCCAGGCGCAACGAGTATTTCTTCAACCGCCAATTGGAAAACTCCCGGCAACTCAACGATATCGTTGTCGAAGTAATGCTCGGCTCGTCGCCCGTTTATCTCGACCCCGGCACCGCGCTTTGTCCCTACGGACTGCTCCCCTGGTCGGAGACCGACGTGGCCGGCTTGAAACTGGATAAAAATGGAGGGACGTTTATCACCACTCCTCTGCCGCTAGCCTCTCAGGCAGTCACACAGCGGAAGGCCGATCTCCAATTAAGCGGCGATGGCGACCTGGAAGGCAAGCTACAGGTTGAATTCACCGGTCTGGAAGCATTGCGCCGCCGCCTGGATGCTCGCGACGAGGACGAAGCCGGCCGCAAGAAGTCCATTGAAGACGAGGCCAAAGAGTGGTTTCCCGCCGGTGCCAAATTTGAATTAACCGGCGTCACCGGTTGGGATGATCCGCAGCAGCCCTTGCGGTTCGAAGCCACTCTGCAACTCTCCGGTTTTGCGATGAGCGCTGGAAAACGGATTTTGCTGCCCGTTACCGTGTTCCAATCCAGCATGCCCGCTTCGTTCCAGCGCACCAGCCGCTTCTTTCCCATTTATTTTGCGTTCCCCTTCCAGACCAATGACTTGATTTCGATCCACGTGCCTGACGGTTACAAGGTAGAAACACTTCCCGATCCCAAGGACGTAACCCCCGGAAAAGGCGCCGCCTATCGTCTTACCACCAGGCGCGAAGGCCAAACAATCGATATCCAGCGCACCCTCACGCTCGATGGCTTGATTTTCTCCGTGGATGCCTATCCTTCGCTCCGGTCATTTTTCAGTTCCGCGAAGACAAACGACGAACAACAGGCGGTCCTCCAACATGCCGAATCGGCTCAGTCTCACTAGCTGTCAGTGTCCTGCTTCAAGCTGGATCCAGGTTTTTAGGGGGCCGAATCGTCATCCCCGGCTTTCGATCCGCGGTCTTAGGGGGTCGGAGCTTCAGCTCCGACATTCAAGTCTGCGCGACCAGCGGGCTTTACCCCCTGAAGATTCCCCGCGGCAGGTTCGTCCCGGTTCATTGCGCTTCCAGACCAAGGCACTACTCACGGATTTATTTTCTTTCCTCTTATTTTTGGCGCTTCTGATGGCCGCCCCGGCCGTTCGCGCCAGTACTCCAGATTGGCTCCGCGCCGCCGCCCAGCAAACCTTGCCGGAATATCCCAAGGACACAAATGCGGTGATGCTGCTCTCCGAACAAATCACCACCGTAAAAGACAGCGGAGAAATTGAAACTCTCTACCGCGTCGCCTACAAAATCCTCCGTCCTGCCGGACGTGAATTCGGAAAGGTGGATGTCTTTTTCGATTCTCAGACCAAGCTTACTTATTTAAAAGCCTGGGGCCTGCCCGCGGACGGCAAGGATTTTGAGGTAAAAGAAAAAGACGCGGTGGAAAGAGGTAATTTCGGCGAATTTTATACCGATCAGCGTGTGAAGGTTCTGGAAATTCCCGGCGCTGATCCGGGCAACGTGGTCGGCTTCGAATACGTCCAGAAGCGGCGGCCGTTCGTCCTTCAGGACGACTGGGATTTTCAGGAGAAAATCCCGGTGCGCCACGCCCGCTTTGTCCTGCAACTCCCGCCCAGCTGGGAATTCACTTCTCACTGGTCGAATGCCCCTGCCAAGGATCCGCAAGCAACGGGAAATCAATACGTCTGGGAACTGGAAAATTTGTCTCCGGTGGAAATCGAGCCGGGGATGCCCCCGTGGCGCGCTGTTGCCGGGCGTCTAGATGTAAATTATTTTCCCAGTGGCAGCAGCCAGGCGGGCCAGGCTCAAAATTCCTGGCGCAGCCTGGGACTCTGGTATTCCAATCTGACCGAGCAGAGCCGCAATTCCTCTCCCGAGCTGAAACAGAAAGTCGCCGAACTAGCCGCCAATGCTCCTACTCCGCTCGATAAAATGAAAGCGCTCACCTCTTTCATGCAGCGCGACATCCGTTACGTCGCCATCGAAATCGGCATCGGCGGCTTCCAGCCGCATCCAGCCAGCGAAGTGTTTGCGCACCGCTATGGCGATTGCAAGGACAAGGCCACTCTGCTCGGCAGCATGCTCCACGAAGTTGGAATCGAGTCCTACTACGTTCTAATTCACACCGATCGTGGCGTCGTCCAGCCGGATTCTCCCTCCGCTCTCACGTTCAATCACGCCATCCTAGCCATTCGCATTCCCGATGGCATGGACGTCACCACTCTCTACGCTGTGGTCGATCAGCCCAAGCTGGGCCGCTTGTTATTTTTCGATCCCACAAGTTCTTACACTCCGCTGGGCTATCTTCCAACCTACCTTCAGGCCAATTATGGATTGTTGATCTCCAAGGATGGCGGCGACCTGGTCGAGCTTCCCTTGATGAAGCCGGCCACCAATCGCCTGATCCGTAGCGCCAAGTTGGTCCTGAATTCCGAAGGCACCCTCTCCGGCCAGGTTTCTGAAGTTCGCTGGGGCGCTCCCGCCGCCGAGCAGCGCGCCCAATTCATGCGCGCCGGTTCCACCGACCGCCAAAAAGTGATCGAAGATTTCCTCGGCGGTTTCGTTTCCGGTTTCTCGCTTTCCCAGGCTTCCGTGGACGGCCTCGAAAAATTCGACCAAAACCTGACCTTGCAATATCACTTCGTCGCCCAGAATTACGCCAAGTCCGCCGGAAATTTGCTGGTGGTCCGCCCGCGCGTGATGGGAGCCAAAGGTTCCGATGTAATGGAAATCAAGCAGCGAAAATATCCCGTGGAATTTTCCTCCGCCACCCTGCAAACCGACACATACGAAATCCAGCTCCCTCCCGGATTCGTGGTCGAGGATATTCCCGATCCCGTAAAAGCCGATTACAGCTTCGGCGAATATTCCAGCAAGTGCGAAGTAAAGGGCAACGTCCTCTACTACCAGCGCACCTACGAAATAAAAGACGTAATCGTCTCCACAAAAGGCCTGGACAACCTGAAACAATTCTTCCGCCAGATCGCCACAGACGAGCGCTCGAGCGCAGTCCTCCGCCGCGAATAGCACGAGGAAATGTGAAATTTAGTTACGGACAGCAGGTTAACTACCATCAAACAGCAGAATTTGGTGTTGCCACGCAGACGCCCTGCTGCATTGTCGCAATCACTCCGGTAGAGTCGGTTCAGCAGTCGGAGTTATTTGGATCTCCTATCGGTACCGTAATGTACCAGGTGGAATTCGGAGGCGGCACCGATAATTTGTGCTGGAAGGCGACTTTTCGGCAGATTAAGAACGGCGTAAACTTCTTTTTAATCAATTTCTCGTGTCCACCCGCCCGACAACGTCATCTACTCAGCCCAGTAAAATCTTAGGGGGTTCGACATGCTCACATCCAAGGCACCTTTAAGATTCGCATTAGTTGGGGTGCTGATAGGGTTTGCTTTGATGGGTTTGCATTGGTACGACTATAACTATAACCCGTTCCATCTCCCGCCCCCTACCCCATTTTACAATTTCCCTAGAGAACGCGATATTCATCCTGTGCCCAGGTCTGGTGCTCCAAATCTTCACAATAGGCACTGGTGATCGGCTGGTTGGTTCATGTGGGTCGTGGCAGCGTTACTAAATGGCCCCGTCTATTACATATTCGGGCGCATTCTGAGAGCAGTTACGAATAGGGGTAGCTGGATTCCTGCCCGATAGTCAGTCCTTGATCGAGTGACGGCGTGGTCTCCTTTGGCAGATCAGGCCTATTAGATGGAGTTGTCGGCTCCTTCCTCCGAGTTGACTTGGCAGCTCTAACGACTGACCTGCCCCCAATTTCCTAACCCAATTTCGTCAGAATCACGAACGTCCGGGCCAACCCCTGTTGCTCGCTGGACTTACCGAGGTTCACATTCAGCAATAAGCCGCCACTCGATTCACCCTCAGGGCCCTCGTTAATTCATGTGGTCCAGTTCCATTCCCGCTTAGGAAAACATGCCGTTTTGGTTCACGGCATCACTGCCTTGCAGTCCCTCCCAACCTGAATCCCGGCCTGCGGTGGGCGGTTCTCCCGTGCCGTGACGCAGCCCGCTTGGACACGGTGACGTGCGCCACAGTCTTACGCGGTGACCGGCTCAGATAACTCGATGGACTCCGAAGCCGAGGCGGTCTCCTGGGCGTCCACCACGGCGATGGCGGCGATGTTGACGATTTCTTCGACGCCCGCGCCGCGCGGCAGCACGTGCACCGGCTTGGACATGCCCATCAGAATCGGTCCGATGGTCTCCACCCCGCCGATGCGCGAAAGCAGCTTGTAGGAGGTGTTCGCCGAAATCAGATCGGGGAAAACCAGCACGTTGGCGCCGCCATGCAGAGCGGAAAACGGGTAGGTCTCCTCGATGATCCCCGGAACCACAGCCGTGTCGGCCATCATTTCCCCGTCCACCATCAGCGTGGAATCCGCCTGGCGGACGAGCTCCACGGCGCGGCGCACCTTTTTCGTCTGCGGGTGCTCCGTGCTGCCGAAATTGGAAAATGAGAGCATGGCCACCCGCGGCGTGACGCCGAACCGCCGCGCGGTCTGCGCCGCGCACAGGGCGATCTCCGCCAGATCTTCCGCCGTGGGGTCGATATTCACCGAACAGTCAGCCAGGAAGTAGAGGTCGCCATGCTGCGTGACCATCACGTACAGCCCGGCGACTCTGTGCAGGCCGGGCCTCGGCTTGATCACCTGCAGCGCTGGCCGAATGGTATCGGGGAAATGCTGGGTCACGCCGCTCACCAGCGCATCCGCGTCGCCCAGGTGCACCATCATGGATCCGAAGACATTGCGGTTCAGGATCAGATCAGTCGCCTCGGTAAGCGTCACGCCCTTGCGCTGCCGCAAGGCGTAAAACTCCTTGATATATTTATCGCGGCGGTGCCAATCAGTGGGGTCTACCACCTCCATGTCCTCCAGCGAAAGGCCCAGATTGGCCATGTTGGTGCGGATCGTAGCCGCGTTGCCCAGCAGGATGGGCTGGGCGATCTTTTCTTCTACCAAGATGTGAGCGGCACGAAGCACTCGATCATTGTCGCCTTCCGGGAAAACTACCCGGCGTGGAAGCGCCTGGGCTTTGCGGATCATGGTGCGCATCACTTCATGCGCCTTGCCCAGCAGCCGCTCCAACTGGTCGCGATATTCGTCCATGTCCACCGGTTGTCGAGCCACGCCCGAATCCATTGCCGCCTGAGCCACGGCGCTCGCTTCCCACACCAGGACGCGAGGGTCGAACGGTTTCGGGATGATGTACTCCGGGCCAAAGCGCATTCGTCCGACGCCGTAGGCGTGACACACGGAATCGGGAACGTCCTCTTTTGCCAGCGCCGCCAGCGCCCGTGTTGCGGCCAGCTTCATTTCCTCATTGATTTTCGTGGCCCTCACGTCGAGTGCGCCGCGGAATATAAACGGGAAACCAAGAACGTTGTTCACCTGGTTGGGGTAGTCCGTTCGGCCGGTGCACATAATCACGTCCTTGCGAGTGGCCAAGGCATCCTCGTAGGTAATCTCGGGATCCGGATTGGCCATCGCAAACACCACTGGACGCGGGCCCATGGCTCGTAGCATGTCCTGAGTCATTGCTCCCTTCACCGAAAGTCCGACGAACACGTCGGCGCCTTCCAGGGCCTGCGCCAACGTGCGCAGGTCGGTCTTCTGAGCAAAGCGGGCTTTGTAGGGGTTCATGCCCTCGACGCGGCCTTCGTAGATCACGCCTTTCGTATCCACCAGAATTATATTTTCGCGCTTCACCCCCAACCGGGTGTAATGCTCCGCTGACGCGATTGCCGAGGCTCCCGCGCCGTTGAACACCACTCTTACTGTGTCCAACGGTTTATTCACGATCTCTAAAGCGTTCAGCAGCGCGGCTCCGGTGATAATGGCAGTGCCGTGTTGGTCGTCGTGCATCACGGGAATGGACATGGTCTTGCGCAGCGTCTCTTCGATGTAGAAGCATTCCGGCGCTTTAATGTCTTCCAGGTTGATGCCTCCGACGGTGGGCTCGAGAAGCTGGCAGAACTTGATGACGTCTTCCGGATCCTCTGAACCTACTTCCAGATCAAAGACGTCGATATCGGCAAAGCGCTTGAAGAGCACCGCCTTGCCCTCCATCACCGGCTTTCCTGCCAGGGCTCCGATGTTTCCCAGGCCAAGCACTGCCGTCCCGTTGGAGACCACGGCGATCAGGTTGCCCTTTCCCGTGTACCGATAGGCGTTACTGGGATCCGCCTGGATGTCCAGGCAGGGGACCGCCACGCCGGGCGTATAGGCCAAGCTCAGGTCCCGTTGCGTCCGGCAGGGCTTAGTGGGCACGACCGAAGTCTTGCCCGGCCGGCTGCCGGCATGGTATTCACGCGCTTCCTGCGGCGTTATTGACATGTCTGTTCACCTTCATTCCTTATGCTTCATCTCAATCAGTGGAATCCTGCTCGGAACTTTCCGCTCGCCGGGTGGCGCCGCGAATTTCCCGCGGGAAGTTGTTAGCCCCCGAAGCCATCGGCCTGGGACTCCGGGCCCGCCCAGACCTTTTGATCCACAAACTCGCGCCCTTCCTCCAGCGCCTGGCGGTTGATCTCGAGTACTGCGGTCTTCTTCACCTTGGCTGCGATGGTCTCCAGCGCCGTATTCGCTGGCAGACACCCCGTCTCTTCCAATAGCGCCCCCAACAGCACGATGTTGGCGGCCTTGGCGAAGCCCAGCTTGTCGGCTATCTCTGACGCCGGGATGCAGACCACGCGCGCCGCGGGCGGCGCGAAATCCCTGGGAAGAGCCGAGGCGTTGTAGAGGATCAGCCCGTGTTCTTCCACTTGTCCCGCAAACTTGCGCAGCGAGATCTCATTCATGGCGATGAGCACATCCGGATGGGAAACCAGCGGCGAGCCAATGCGGCGGCGCGAGAGACACACATGGCAATGAGCGCTGCCGGAACGCATCTCCGGCCCGTAGGAGGGCAGCCAGCTCACTTCCAACCCCTCGCGCACACCGATCTCTGTGAGCAATTGCCCCAGCAGCAGCACTCCTTGGCCGCCGAATCCCGCCACGATGATCTTCATCTGATCGAATCCGCCGTCATGATGTGGCGCCGGCAGCGGGCCCATTGTTTCCGGCGTGCTCAGTTCCAAAATCTCTGAGACGGTGTGGCGCGGCGGTGGATTGTCCGCCACAGCTTCAGGCTTCCGGTCGCGGAACACGTTTAAGGGGAACGTGGGGATCATTTTCGTCTCCACCCACTTGCGCGCATCCACCGGATCTTTGCCCCAGATCGTCGGGCATGGCGATAGAATTTCGACAAACGAAAAGCCCACGCCATCGCGCTGGATTTCGAGAGCCTTGCGGATCGCCCGGCGTGCTTTCATGATGTTCTTGTTGTCGGAAAGCGCCACCCGTTCGATGTACACCGGCGCTTCCAGCGAAGCCAGCAGTTCGGCCATGTGAATGGGGAAGCCCTCGTTGGCCGGCCGGCGGCCCCACGGCGAGGTGGTGGTAATTTCTCCCACCAGCGTGGTGGGCGCCATCTGGCCTCCTGTCATCCCGTAAATTGCATTGTTCACGAAGATGACCGTGATTTTCTCTCCGCGGTTCGCGGCGTGCACGATTTCCGCCATGCCGATTGCCGCCAAGTCGCCGTCGCCCTGATAGGAGATGACTATCTTGTCCGGGCATGTGCGCTTGATACCGGTGGCAGCAGCCGGCGCCCGTCCGTGCGCCACCTGCACGTTGCCCAGGTCCATGTAGTAGTAAGCAAACACCGAGCAACCCACCGGACTCACGAAGATGGTTTTGTCCTGAAGTTGAAGATCCTCGATAGCCTCGGCGATCAGCTTGTGTACGATGCCGTGCCCGCAGCCGGCGCAGTAGTGGGTCTGGTGTTGCAGGTCCGCTTTGCGTTCGTAGGTTTCGTAGAAGACCGGCGATTTGGATTGGATCACCTCATAATTCGCGGCGTCTGGCGTCATTTCTATCTGTGCCATCAGTTCTTGGTTCGTCATCAGAGTCCCCTTCATTCAGACGGTCAACACTGCTGGTCCCATCAGCTCGGCGCAGACTTCCTCTACCGACGGCACGTTTCCTCCGGTCCGCCCGTAGAATTCCACCGGCGCCTTGCCATTCACGGCGAGTCGCACGTCTTCCACCATTTGTCCATTGCTCAGTTCAACCACCAGCACTTTCCCGGCGCGCTCCGCCGCTTGCGCCAGGGCCTTCGAGGGGAACGGCCACAACGTAATGGGCCGGAACAACCCGGCCTTCAATCCCCTCCGTCGCGCTTCTTCCACCACACTCCGCAGCACGCGGGAAACGATTCCGAAGCCCACCAACAGAACATCGGCGTCCTCCGTGCGATATTCTTCATGCCGCGTTTCTTCTTGCCGGGCACGTGCGTATTTCGCTTCCAACTGGCGTTGATGTTCTTCCAGTGCGTCGGGCTCGAGAAAGATCGAGCTCACCAAATTCTTCCGCGTCTCCGGAGTTCCTTGGACCGCCCACGGTTTTTCAGGCGGTTTGGCTTCGCTGTAAACCAAATCCAGCTTCTCCATCATCTGGCCCACAAACCCATCGGCCAGGACAATGACTGGATTTCGGTATTTGTCAGCGAGCTCAAACGCCAGCGCAGTGTGTTCGGCCATTTCCTGCACGGAAGCCGGCGCGAGCACGAGGTTGCGGTAATTGCCGTGCCCCCCTCCCTTGACCATGGCGAAATAGTCGCTTTGCTCCGGCGCGATGTTGCCCAGCCCCGGTCCGCCGCGCATCACGTCCACGATCACGCAGGGCAGCTCGGATCCGGCAATATAAGAAATGCCCTCCTGCATCAAGCTAAGGCCGGGGCCCGAGGACGCAGTCATGACGCGCACTCCGGCCGCAGCCGCTCCGTAAACCATGTTGATGGCGGCTACTTCGCTCTCCGCCTGCAAAAACGTCCCGCCCGCCTGCGGCAAATAGAGCGCCGCGGCCTCGGTGATCTCGCTCGCCGGCGTGATCGGATAGCCGTAGAATGCGCGGCAACCCGCCAGCATCGCGCCTTTCATTACCGCTACGTTGCCCTTACATAGCTGCGGCATAGCTGCCTCCCGGCTGCATTTCCGCCGCAGCCTTGGCCGGCTTTCGTAGCCGGTATACGGTGATCGCTCCGGGTTCCGGGCAGCAGTAGAAACAGATCCCGCAGCCCGTGCACTCCTTGCCGGTGTAGTGCGCCGGATGCACGCCGTAGGAACTCAATTCCGGCGCCAGCATCAGGCAGTGGGGGGGACATGACTCCACGCACAGCCCGCAGCCCTTGCACTCTTCCACGTCGATAAACACTTTTCCCCGCGCTGTGTTGGTCATGTTCCCTTCGCCTCCCCTGCCGGCAGCAGTTGCGGATGATTCAGCCACTTGGTCCGTTCGCAGTACTCGGATAGTTCGTCACGGAATTGCGGATGGGAAATTTCGATGAGGGCTTTGGCCCGCTCCCGGATCGTCTTGCCGTGGAGATAAGCCACTCCGTATTCGGTGACGATGTAATGCACCAGCCCGCGGCTGGTCACCACTCCAGCACCCGGCGTAAGCGTTGGCACGATGCGGGAAATCTTGCCATTGAGCGCCGTCGCAGGGAGGGCAATGATCGGCTTGCCGCCCTTGGAATGCGCGGCCCCCTTCAAAAAGTCCACTTGCCCGCCGATGCCGCTGTAGAAATAGGTCCCCAGCGAATCGGAGCACACCTGCCCGGTCAGGTCCACCTGCAAGGCCGCATTGATGGCCACCATGTTGTCGTTGCGCGCAATCAGGATGGGATCGTTGGTGTAAGCGCTGGTGTGGAATTCGAAGATCGGGTTATTGTCCACAAAATCGAAGAGCTTCCTGGTTCCCAGCACGAATCCCAGGATGATTTTCCGCGGCTTGAAGCTTTTACGCGCTCCGTTGATCACTCCCGCTTCCACCAGCGGGATCACGCTGTCGGAAACAAGTTCCGAGTGCACAGCCAGGTCTTTGCGGTCCATCAGGAGCGGCAGCACAGCGTCGGGGATTCCGCCGATGCCGGTCTGGATCACCGAGCCGTCATCGATCAGCCCCGCCACATTTCTGGCAATGGCAATGTGAAGTTCAGAGACTTCAAACTTGGGCAATTCGCACAGCGGCCGGGAAGACTCGACGAACGCGTGGATCTGACTGACGTGGATAAAGCTATCGCCGAAGGTTCGCGGCATCTGGTCATTCACTTGTGCGATGACGTGGCGCGCGCATCTTGCCGCGGTAAGCGTGGTGTCCACGCCCACCCCGAAGCAGCAGAAACCGTGAGCGTCCGGCGGCGAAACCTGGATCAGTGCCACGTCCAATGGCATGGCCCCGCTCTCGAACAGTTCCTCCACCTGGCTCAGAATATACCGGCGTGTAATCCGCCCGCCCGTCATTCACCGCTTGCGCGTACGTTTCCTCCAATGAAAAACGCGTTGTGCCGGAAGTGACCTGCCATTTCCGGCGCCACATAATCCGCGCATCCCAGAGGTGAGCAAGTGGACCACTTCCACGTTGTGAACGAACGGCGCGCGTTTCAGCAGCGCCTCCACCAGCGTCTCCGGTTCGGCGCAACCCGGCTGGATGTACACGCGCATGTCCGACTGCACCGCTCGCAACGCCTCTCCAGCCGTCTGCAACTTACTGCTGTATTCGATCTCCCAGGAACTCACGTTCTCTCTCCTTTTCTGTGGATCGCTCGCCGAAGTCCTGCGGCGGGTTCCCGCGAATCGCTCAACACATCTGGCTGCCGCGCAACCCAGCGCCTTTGAAGAGGGAGTAGAAGGCCTGAAACTCGCACCAGCCCGCAAAATGGCCTGGGATGGCGAGTTATCTTAGGTGAGGCGAAAGAGACATTTGTGAGGGTCATGACCGGGATCCTCCAGCTCTCACCCCTGCATTCTCGGCCACCCCTCCCATGGAATCTGTGTCACATCGCACAGGTGAATGTGACGCGCGTCACCAGTGCGCCGCCGAGTTGCCTGCGGGCTAGGACTATGCTGTCTACCGAGGGTTTGTATCGGGGCTCTTGACCGGGGTGCCCAAAACCGCCTAGTCGCTTTAAGCCTGCGCCACCCTGCGCAACCGGGAGCGGCTGCGCTACTGGCGGCGGAGGACTGCGCTCGAGCGCTCGTCTGTGGCGATTTGGCGGAAGAATTGTTTCAGGTCGTCCAGGCCTTTTGTGGAGACGATTACGTCTTTTATTTCGTAGGTGCGCTGGTAGTAGAGGACGTTGCCCTTTACTTCGCACTTGCTGGAATATTCGCCGAAGCTGTAATCGGCTTTTACGGGATCGGGAATATCCTCGACCACGAATCCGGGAGGGAGCTGGATTTCGTATGTGTCGGTTTGCAGGGTGGCGGAGGAAAATTCCACGGGATATTTTCGCTGCTTGATTTCCATTACATCGGAACCTTTGGCTCCCATCACGCGCGGGCGGACCACCAGCAAATTTCCGGCGGACTTGGCGTAATTCTGGGCGACGAAGTGATATTGCAAGGTCAGGTTTTGGTCGAATTTTTCGAGGCCGTCCACGGAAGCCTGGGAAAGCGAGAAACCGGAAACGAAACCGCCGAGGAAATCTTCGATCACTTTTTGGCGGTCGGTGGAACCGGCGCGCATGAATTGGGCGCGCTGCTCGGCGGCGGGAGCGCCCCAGCGAACTTCAGAAACCTGGCCGGAGAGGGTGCCTTCGGAATTCAGGACCAACTTGGCGCTACGGATCAGGCGATTGGTGGCCGGCTTCATCAAGGGAAGCTCGACCAGGTCGCCGCCATCCTTGGAGATCAACAATCCATAATTGGCCTGAAGGTAGGTTGGAAGATAGCCCAGCGGAGTGTAAGAACTTGTGGGATCGAAAAATAACAAGCGGCCCAGCTTGGGCTGATCGACCACAGCGTAGAGAGTGGTGACGTCCATGCCATCGGGAATGCGAATGGCTAGGATGGCGTGATTGAACGTGAGAGCGGAGGGAGAATCCGGCTGGACGACGCCACGATCGGTGTGAATTAGAACGTAGTAGGACTCGATTCCAACTTCGTGGAGCATGCTGCCGAGCAGAGTGGCCTTGTCCTTGCAATCGCCATAGCGGTGCGCAAACACTTCGCTGGCTGGATGCGGCTGGAAGCCGCCGATGCCGATTTCGATGGCGACATAACGGATGTCGCGCTGCATGAAAGAGGTGAGCGCTTTCATTTTATCGAGCGGAGTAGGAGCATTGGCGGTTAGTTCGGCGACTTTCTGTTTCAGCTCGGGAGAGGAATTGCGGCTCTGCTCGGTCAGATTGGAATACCAGAGTCCCAGGCTGCGCCAGGAATTTTGAGCCTGGCCCGCCTGGCTGCTGCCACTGGGAAAATAATTTACATCTAGACGCCCGGCAACAGCGCGCCACGGGGGCATCCCCGGCTCGATTTCCACCGGAGACAAATTTTCCAGTTCCCAGACGTATTGATTTCCCGTTGCTTGCGGATCCTTGGCAGGGGCATTCGACCAGTGAGAAGTGAATTCCCAGCTGGGCGGGAGTTGCAGGACAAAGCGGGCGTGGCGCACCGGGATTTTCTCCTGAAAATCCCAGTCGTCCTGAAGGACGAACGGCCGCCGCTTCTGGACGTATTCGAAGCCGACCACGTTGCCCGGATCAGCGCCGGGAATTTCCAGAACCTTCACACGCTGATCGGTATAAAATTCGCCGAAATTACCTCTTTCCACCGCGTCTTTTTCTTTTACCTCAAAATCCTTGCCGTCCGCGGGCAGGCCCCAGGCTTTTAAATAAGTAAGCTTGGTCTGAGAATGAAAAAGACATCCACCTTTCCGAATTCACGTCCGGCAGGACGGAGGATTTTGTAGGCGACGCGGTAGAGAGTTTCAATTTCTCCGCTGTCTTTTACGGTGGTGATTTGTTCGGAGAGCAGCATCACTGCATTTGTGTCCTTGGGATATTCCGGCAAGGTTTGCTGGGCGGCGGCGCGGAG
This sequence comes from uncultured Acidobacteriota bacterium, assembly GCA_963756355.1. Lineage (GTDB taxonomy): Bacteria > Acidobacteriota > Terriglobia > Acidiferrales > UBA7541 > JBGPTK01. The sequence goes on from CAVWOD010000012.1 coordinate 48,278, forward strand.
CCAATCTGGAGTACTGGCGCGAACAGGCCGGGGCGGCCATCAGAAGCGCCAAAAATAAG
>CAVWOD010000013.1:0-67095 GCA_963756355.1 uncultured Acidobacteriota bacterium
TCAACGGCATCGGGACACAAATGAAGCGAAAGTCCGGACCCCCTGAAATCGCCGAATCAGGCGGCTTGCGAGACGGCTCCAGCCACATCGTTTGACCAGGTGGCGAGCAACAGGATATTTCCTGAAACCGGGGAAAGATGGATGTAGAACACCTCGGAGCCGTGTTCGAGTTCGTAGAAGTTTGGACGCTTTGGATCGGCGAGAACCCGTGCGCCACTTGCCAGTAATGCGCGAAGCGTTTCAATTGTTTCCCGTGAATGGTTGCGGGGATCCTCGATTTCCTGTTCGTGATTTAAGTGCATTACCATTTTCCTGTCCCCCGAGATTTGCTACTCACTGTTTACTACGCTGCTCCCCATGAAAAAGTTCCAATCAAAATCAGAAATTCGTGTTGCTTGCCGCGTCCAAATTGCGTCTTCGTTCTCCTGATTAGACGCTGGGGTGTGAAAAAAGTCGCGAGATTCTTGGAATTTCTGCACGGGAGCAAAAAACCGGGCGCAGCAAGCAGCGCCCCTACAAAATCAAGTTGGAGGCTGGGGTGCGCGAAAAGGCAAAAACCGGGCGCCCCGATAAAAAGCATCGGGGTGCAGAAGTCGCACAGCCTTTCGAGGCTGCCTTCGTGCCTCCCTTCGTTCCTCTGGGCAAGCAGGGCAAGCGGGGCTAGCAGGGCGAGAAGGGCGAGCAGGGTAAATGAGCAGCGCACCTACGCAGTCAAATTCGGGCTAACGAGTGAAAAGGGTCAATCGTGTTTCAGGACACAAAATTTGGGGTGGTGTGTCGTATTGGAATGCTGTTCGGTTTGCGCGCAGAGGTGCGGAGGGAACCTGGGGCAAAAGTTGGGAAGCTATAGTAACGAAACCATTCTTTTGGAACCGCAAAGGTCCGCGGATTGCATCCAGCAACCAGGCGATGCCAGTAAATCCGAAAAGGAAAACGAGACGGTCTGGGTACGTGGCGAATCACGTCTACGATTCGATACTACCGGAAATCTGCTTGCATTGATTTGAGAAAATTGACATAGTTCCGGCGCTGGACTGTTCTCAAAATGCGAATTACTCATGAAAAAAACTAAAAAGCCTAGAGCCAAGAAGGGTACCCGGTTGCAGGATGACCGCCGCCGCAAACACCGCCACTGGCAGGTGACCGTGTTCTATAGAGATGGCGAAAAGTTCGCGCGTGTTTATATTGACCGGGAGCGAGCGTCGCGGTTTGCCGATCGACAAAAGAAGTCCCCCGTCGTTCGGGCTACCCGGATACTGGAAGTCGACTAGGGAACGACTGCTCGGACGATGCTGGGGAGCATTCGGGGTTGTGTGTCTGGACGATGGCTAATTCCGTAGCGTTGTGAGCCCTTGCCGAGTGTTTGTGGGACATGCTATAAAAGCATGTGCCTCAGCAGTTTCAGTGTTCGAAGCGGCCGTAGTATAGGGGTAGTACGACAGCTTGCCAAGCTGTAGGCGGGGGTTCGAGTCCCCTCGGCCGCTCCAGATCCGGTTTTTTTCATGCAAGCTTCCTCGATTCTTCCGCAGGCTCCCGCGTGTGCGATCCAACTGCTTACTGGTTCCAGTGAATGAGCGTGCTTTGTCCGGCGCAGTACCCCGTGCTAGAGTTTGCGCGTCTGAGCCCACATGCTTGCCTATTTATGCGGTCCAATCGAGTTCGCCGCCGGCGGTGGCAAGCTATGGCGCCGCAAGCTGACTCCGTTTCTACGCGATCAACTGGGACATCGAGTTTATGACCCTGCCGAGGACGAGAAAAAGAGCTTAACTGAGGAAGAAGCGGCGCACTTTCGTGAGTGGAAGCTGTCCGATTTCGACCGGTTCCGGCGGGTGGTTCGTAAGATCATCCATTTTGATCTTGAACTGATCGAAAACAAGGCGGATTACATTATTTGCTATTGGGATCACGAGGCAGGTCATAGCGGCGGCACGTCCGCGGAGCTTACGGTGGCGTTCCGAAAAGGGATTCCGGTGTACCTGGTTAGCCCTTCGGCGGTTGAACATATTAGCGGCTGGATGCTGGCTTGCGCGGATCATGTTTTTACTTCGATTGAAGATCTGAAGGAGTTCTTGAAACAGCGATATGGCAAAGAGAAGCAGGTGCAACTGTGGAAAGAGTGAGCGGAGGCAATCGGGCTTGATCTGGAGCGAAAGAACGACATTGGGGATGCGCGGATCTAGATGAGCAAAATCTATGTGGCGGTGGGCAGCAAGCGCGGGCCGAAATTGAATGCTGTGCGGGAGGCATTGCTTCTGTTTGGAGAAAAGATTGAAGCGGGAGCGGATTTTGAAGTTGTGGGCCAGGAAGTGGAAAGCGGCGTGGGGCATACGCCCGTGTGTGGCGCGGAAATCAGGAGCGGGGCGCGTCATCGCGCGGAGGCGTTGTGTTCCAAAGCGCTCGAGGATGGCCAGCCATGGAGGTATTTTGTGGGCCTGGAAGGCGGACTCGATGTGATTGCGGAGGGCGCAAACCGGCGAGTGTTCCTGGAGAATTGGGCCTATGTGGCGGATCGCGCCGGGCGGGGAGCTTTTGGCCAATCGGGAGCGATCGAGATGCCCGAAGCGCTGGCGGCTTGCGTGCTGGATGACGGAGTGGAATTAGCGCAGGCGATTGATGAGTTTGCCGGAGGCCGCGGGATTCGCGACGCGCAGGGAGCTTGGGGAGTGTTGACACGGAATTTGATCACCAGGCAGGAGGCATTTCGCGTGGCAGTGATCAATGCGTTTGCGCCATTTTTTAATTGCGGGCTTTATGGCGGATGAGCGGATATGAGAAAATGCGAGAAGGGTTGAGAGAAAGCATGCCGTGGATTTGGAGAGGAGCGAGAGAACGGGATTAAGATTTTTTTCTGGCGCGCGCTGATTTATCCACAGAGCGATGTGCTAGCCTACCGCCGGCAGGAGGAATCGTGGACATCGTCAAGGGCAATATGGGCTGGATCGAAGTGATGGTGGGACCGATGTTTTCGGGCAAGAGCGAGGAATTGATTCGCCGGCTGCGGCGCGCGGAGATTCGCGCGGCAGCGCGTGCAGATTTTCAAGCCGGCGATCGACCAGCGCTACGCGGCAAACGGAATTGTTTCGCACTCGGGGCTGGAGATTGCTTCCGATCTGGTGAAGGAAGGCGCGGAAATTCTGGAGAAGGTGGAGCCGCGCACGGAAGTGATCGGTATCGATGAGGCGCAATTTCTGGGCGAGAAGCTTGTGGACGTAGCTGCACGAGGCTGGCCGACATGGGCAAGCGCGTGATTGTCACTGGACTGGACACGGATTTCATGGGGCGTCCGTTTGAGCCGATGCCGCGGCTGCTGGCGGTGGCGGAAGAAATCACCAAGCTGCTGGCGATTTGCGTGCGATGCGGGAATCCCGCGGTGCACACGCAGCGATTGGTCGCTTCGGAGGAATTGATTGTGGTGGGCGCGGGCGGAATGTACGAAGCGCGCTGCCGGCGATGTTTTGAGCCCAATCTGGCCACGCAAAAAGTTGAGGACGATAAGAAAACGGTTCTGAAATCGCGCGCGGCCGCAAGCTGATTTCTTTCGCCGCTATGCCGGCCGGTCTTGGTGGCACGGAGTTCCTTTCCGTGTGCGCTTGTGCGGGCATCCGAATAGGCTCACAGCCAAGATTGGCTGTGCTACCCAATCAGTGAAAATCGAGCGAAGCGGATCGGCCTGAAATGAATTCCTTCCCGGAGCCGGAACAACCCCACGGTCTTACAAGTTTCACAATCGGAAATGATGGGCTGCTGCTGCCCATTTGGCGCGCGCTTGGTTTTGGCGGCGTGGCATATTTTTCCATCGGTGTGGTGGGCGCGCTCTACGTTGGCTTATCCGGAACCGTTCGGGGGTTTCCTGGTGTGGCGTATTATTCGATTCTCACCGCGGTCCTTCTTTTCGAATCGTGGATTTTCATTCGGGTGGCGGACCAGCGGACATTCCGCACGCTTGGACTGTGGTTTTATCCCGGCTGGTGGCGGGAAGCGCTTGGCGGAATTGGCGTGGGGCTGCTGATCATTTCCATTGTGGTAGGTGTGATGGCGGCCCTTCATGCAGTCCAGTTTGTGGGTTGGGGCTGGTCAAGCGCATCGATGTCGCTTTTTTTGCCGCGGACGGCAGTGGGGCTGGCGCTTGCTGCTGTGCTGGAAGAACTGCTGTTTCGAGGATATGGATTCCAACGGCTGATTGACGCAATGGGAAGCTGGGGAGCTGCATTCGCTTCTTCGATCATTTTTGGCGTTGCACATTTGCAAAACCCTTCGGCGACCGCGCTTTCCACGATCAATACGGCGCTGTCAGGGGGCGTTCTGGCCGTGGCCTACTTGAAAACACGTGGTTTATGGCTGCCGATCGGCCTCCATTGGGCATGGAATTTTTGCATGGGATCGCTGTTCTCTTTTCCCGTAAGCGGCCTGCGGCTCGACCCGGCCATGTTCCAGGTGACCATGGCAGGCCCGGTGTGGTTGACCGGAGGATCCTATGGTCCGGAAGGCGGAATCGTGCTTACGGCTGTCGCGGCTGGGGCAATCGTGTGGCTGGCCCTGGACACGCGGATTGGTGTTTCCCCGGAGATGCAAGAAGCCTTAGAATAGGCGGGTAAGGATTAACCATGTTCCGCCTATCCACAATCGTTCTAGCGACTTTCGTGTTCGCCTCGCCAAATGTTCCCGAGGTGTTCCACTTGCGGGAGATTCCTGATTTGATCGGAGCCGCGAATCTAACTCCCGATCTGAAGGCTCTATCCAATTTGATGTTGGGAGGCATGAGCCAGGCGCCGCCAAAATCAACGCACCTGGGACAAGATTCGGAGTTGGCGATTGTTCGTTATGTGGACGGCGAATTCGCAAAAGCCGTTCGGCCAATTCCTGCCTGGAAAAAAGGATTCAAAATCGAACCGGGAAAGCCAGTTGATGAAAATGCACTGCGCTCGGCGCTTTCCAATTCAGGTGCGGCTGCGAATCCCGGAGACACAGTCCAGGTAACGAATCTTTCGTTCCATGAAAAGGAAATCGTGGTGGATATAAATGGTGGCAGCCACAAGCACCATCGCCTGCGCGACCACTTGCAGGTGGGTATCGGCGGCATGCCGGTACCTACGTCGTCTTCGGCTCCGATAGATTCCACTGGTTCCGACCGCGCGCCGGGCGCGACATTAATTTTGGATTTTGGCCGTCCGCTTCCAGACATCAGCCCAGACGATGTGAAACAGCTTCTATCTGCCTTTCTGGATTTTACGAAGGCGCGTTCCGCCGCGGTACAGTGGATAGACACGCTGCCGCCCGAAATCAAAGAGGCCATCAAGGATCGCCGTGCCGTTGTGGGAATGGATCATGAAATGGTAATCGCTGCGATGGGCCGTCCCGATCATAAAGTTCGCCAAAAGAATGAACAAGGGCAAGAAACAGAAGATTGGATCTATGGCCAGCCACCTGCAAGGACGATCTTCGTCACGTTTATCGGCGACAAGGTAATCCGCGTGAAGACGTTCGAATAATCAGTACGAGTTGTCGCGCCGCTTTGCACATTCGACAGGTCACAATTAGCCGTCTGCAGGAAAGCTTCAGGGCCTGAAGGCCAATTACCGTGCGGACGCGGATGTCGGAGCTGAAGCTCCGACCCCCTAAAAAACTTACATCAGTTTCAATCGCGGACGTTACCCAGTACAAGCCGAGTTTGACTTTTTCAGCGGCGCAACCTAGCATCATCGATTCTTAAGACCGAGTTCTTAAACCTGCGGAGGCGCCATTGAGTGCATCCGCGCCGTTCCACCCACTCTGGAGGAGACATGCCGATTAAAGTAGGGATCAACGGGTTTGGCCGCATCGGCCGCAACGTTTACCGCGCATCGCTTGGCGATCCCGCCATTGAGATTGTGGCCGTAAATGACATCACGGACCCGAAAACGCTGGCCCACTTGTTGAAATACGATTCCATTCTGGGAAATCTGTCGAACCACATAACTTATGGCGATGATTCGATTTCCGTGGATGGAAAGTCGTTCAAAGTTTTCAAGGTGAAAGACCCTGCCCAACTCGACTGGGCTTCGGTGGGTGCGGAAATTGTGATTGAGTCGACCGGCCTGTTCACTTCCGGCGCGGAAGCGCGGAAGCATCTACGCGGTCCAGTGAAGAAAGTGATCATCTCGGCTCCTGCGACCGATCCGGACCACACGCTGGTGCTGGGAGTGAACGATAAGACCTACGATTCCTCGAAGCATCACGTGGTATCGAATGCTTCGTGCACTACCAACTGCCTGGCGCCGGTGGCCAAGGTGCTGCAGGATACGTTTGGGATCGTTCATGGAACGATGACTACGATCCACTCCTATACGAACGATCAAAAGCTGCTCGATTTGCCGCACAAGGATTTGCGCCGCTCCCGAGCGGCTGCACTCTCCATGATTCCGACGTCCACCGGAGCGGCAAAGGCGCTGAATCTGGTGATTCCGGAGTTGAAGGGGAAGTTGGATGGCTATGCGATGCGTGTGCCGACGCCAAACGTCAGCGTGGTCGATCTGACGGTGACGACGGAGAAGCCGGCGACGGTGGAGGCTGTGAATTCCTCGCTGCGGCGCGCGGCCGAAGGGCCAATGAAAGGAATTCTGGCTTACACCGAGGAAGAACTGGTATCCGCGGATTTCAAGGGCAATCCAAATTCTTCGATTGTTGACGCGGGCTTCACCAAAGTTGTGGCGGGCAATTGCGTGAAGGTGCTGGCGTGGTACGACAACGAATGGGGCTATTCCTGCCGCGTCCGGGACCTGATCAAATTCATGGCGGGAAAGCTGTAAGCAAATTCAAAATCACTCCGTGGAGGCACGCTTCAAAAAGGTGCCTCTGCTGCCTAGAATGGCGTTAGAAAACCATGAAAAAATTATCGATTCGTGATTTGGACCTAAGCGGAAAGCGCGTGTTCATTCGCGTGGATTTCAATGTTCCGCTGGATGGCGGAAAGGTATCGGACGACACGCGCATCCGCGAAACCTTGCCCACCCTGCGGCTGGCCATGGAGAAGGGCGCAAAGCTTGTCTTGGCGTCGCATCTGGGCCGCCCGAAAGGGAAGCCCGATCCAAAGTACAGCCTGGCGCCAGTGGCCGCGAAGCTGGCTGAATTGCTGGGAGTGCCGGTGAACTTTGCGTCCGATTGCGTGGGAAGCGAGGCGGAAGCGAAGAGCAAAGCGCTGGCGAATGGAGGCGTGCTGTTGCTGGAAAATGTCCGCTATCACGCCGAGGAAGAAGCGAACGACGAGAATTTCTCGCGGCAGCTTGCGAATTTGTGCGATCAGTTATTTGTTTGCGACGCATTTGGCTCGGCGCACCGCGCGCACGCCTCGGTGGTGGGAATTACGAAGTTCGTGAAGCAGGCCGCGGCGGGACTGCTGATGGAGAAAGAACTGGCGTACATGGGCAAGGCGATTTCGAATCCCGAGCGGCCATTCGTGGCGATATTGGGAGGCGCGAAAGTTTCCGACAAGATTGAAGTGGTGCAGAATTTGATGCAACTGGCCGACGCCATGCTGATCGGCGGCGCGATGGCTTACACATTTTTCAAATCAGAAGGGCTGCCGGTGGGGAAGTCGCTGGTGGAAGACGACAAGCTGGACCTGGCTCGCGGCCTGCTGGCGGAGGCAAAGAAGAAAAATTTCCGGCTCGTGCTGCCGGTGGACCATGTGTTGGCGAAGTCTCCAACTGATACGGGGACGAAGGTGACGGATATCGGGAGCACTCCACCTGACCTGATGGGGTTGGATGTGGGTCCGAAGACGATCGAGATTTTCGGCAAGGAGATTGCCCGGGCGAAAACGATCGTGTGGAACGGGCCGGTGGGAATGTTCGAAAAGCCAGCTTTTGCACAGGGAACATTGGCTTTGGCTCGAGCCGTGGCGAACGCCACTACGGCAGGCGCGACTTCGATTGTAGGTGGCGGGGATTCCGTGGCGGCGGTGCACCAATCGGGATTGGCGGACAAGATTTCCCATATTTCGACGGGCGGCGGGGCTTCGCTGGAGTTTTTGGCGGGGGAGAAGTTGCCGGGGGTTGAGGCGCTTACGAATGCGTGAGAGTGCGTCCGGCAAAGGTTCTCTGCGTAGCTAGATGATAGAGTGTGGTGACGCCTACTCGGGATTCCTCACTACGTTCGGATTGACCGCAGTGAGAATGCAGGGCTCCGCGGAGAGTTGACGGGGGTTGAGGCGCCTACGAATACGTGAGAAGAGTCACCAGAACTCTTTTCATGGTTTTGCTGATCGAGAATGCTTGCTTGGGTTTCCTGGCGTGCTGGGGCGGGCTCGGAATGACTAGCGTGTTGGGTTCTGTCTCGAGAGTGTCCCCGTGACGTCACGCTGGCCATCGGGCGCAGCCCTTCGAAGCTCAGGGTAAACAAGCAGCGCCCCTACGACGTCGGCGATGACGAGCGGGGGATAAGGAGAATCTTGTGCGGCGACCGGTGATTGCTGGGAATTGGAAGATGTATAAGACGCGGGAAGAGGCGCGGGCTTTTTTTTCGGCGCTGAAGCCGATGGTGGCGGAATCGCATCACTGCGACATTGTGATTGCGCCTCCGTTTACAGCCCTGGCGGCGTCGGTGGAGGCGGTGGAAGGCTCGGCGATCGCGATCGCCGCGCAGGACGTTCATTGGGAGCGGGAAGGGGCGTTCACCGGAGAAGTATCGACGAAGATGCTGGTGGAGGTGGGCTGCCGGAACGTGATCATCGGCCATTCCGAGCGGCGGCAATTCTTTGGGGATACCAACGAATCGGTGGCGCTGAAGGTGAAGGCCGCGCTGGAAGTTGGATTGACGCCCATTGTGTGTGTGGGCGAATCGTTGGCGGAGCGCGAGAGCGGCCAGATGCAAACGGTGCTGCAGAAGCAATTCGAGGGCGGGCTCACCGCGTTGACCGGCGAGGCGTTCTCGCGTATCATTTTGGCTTACGAACCTGTCTGGGCAATCGGAACCGGCCGCACAGCTACTCCGGAAATGGCTGCGGAAGCGCACAGTTTCCTCCGGCAGCAGGCTGCCAAGCGGTTTACATCCGAGCGAGCCTCAGCCCTCCGCATCCTGTACGGTGGCAGCGTCAAACCCGATAATATCCGGGGATTGATGGCGCAGGTTGAGATCGACGGAGCGCTGGTGGGCGGGGCAAGCCTTGATCCGCAATCGTTTGCATCGATCGTAAATTTCTAGACGCGGTTTGAGCCGGGAAGATCCCGGACGCGCAAAGAGTGGAGTCAGCAATGCCGAAAGAAGTGAAGTGGGCGATCGCGCTGGGAATCGGAGTGGGGCTGATTTATTTGGGATGGAAATGGACGCCACTGCTGGTGACGCTGCATGTGGCCGTGTGCCTGGTGCTGATCGTGGTGATCATGCTGCAGAGCGGCTCGGCGGCTGATTTGGCTGGGGCATTTGGCGGTGCGGGAAGCCAAACGGCGTTTGGGCCGCGCGGCGCGGCGACTTTGCTTTCGCGCGCCACCACCTGGTGCGCCATCGTTTTCATGATGAGCTCGCTGACACTTTCTTTGAAACGCGCGCCGAACGAGAACCAGGAAATTAATTCGATTTTGGAACGGACAACGAAGCAGGCTACCGCTCCCGCGCCGGCCAAAACCCCGGTGCCAGTCCCGAGTTCGCCGATTCAATCGCCTGCTCCGGCGCCAGTACCGCAATCGTCAACGCCGCCACCTCAGACGACGCCCGCTCCGGCGCAGACGCCTCCGGCGTCACAGTCGCAATCGCAGCCGAAGCCGGCGCAGAATCCGCCACCGCCGCCGAAAAAATAACCTGAGCGCCACAGTGGAAGAGTTTGTGACGGGGCCGGGTTTGGTCGTTGTCGAGCCTGACTGCGTTCATGTGGTCGAAAAGAAAGATGCCACCCTGAAGGGTGGCGCTACACGACCGCTCCCACTTGGCGTTGCCATATAGTCGATTGGGCTTCGACCGCCTGAAAACGTAGCAGATCTCGAGCTTAGCCGGCAGAGGTTAGCGTTTTGGGTAGGAATTCCCGCGGATTTTGTTAGAATCTTTTCGTAACCCTCTTATGCGGAAGTGGCGGAACTGGCAGACGCACCATCTTGAGGGGGTGGCGCCGTAAGGCGTGAGGGTTCGAATCCCTCCTTCCGCACCAGTCTTCAGACAGTTTTTCATCACAGAGTCGAGACGCCTCGCGTATTTCGTGGAACGAATTTTAAACAAGCCGGCCACAATCCATCGATAATCTGGCTTCGCGGAAGGAGCGAATCTCCGCGTGCATCGCTGGCAGCGTGGCCTCGAGATTCCTCACTTCGTTCGGAATGACCGGAGAAGCGCAAGGTCCGTTCGGAGGGGTGATTCGTTCGAGGTTTTTTCGGGAAACTTTCTTGAAAAATCCAAACTGTGATATATGATGTGGCGTTTTGAAAATGGGATCGCCTACGGAAATTCATTCTCGATCAAATACAGCGGCGAAAACGCAGGCCGCAGTCTATGCAGTCCGCGGAGCGGAAGCGATGCAGACGAGGAATCGGTGTGCCGGGTCAGCAACGACAGCTCTGTTTTTAGCGCTGGTTCTGCTGATCCTGGTTGGCTCGACGGTTTATATTTTCGCGGCGAAGATCTGGTGGTTTCCCACCTCGATCACTACTTTAGGCGGCGAAATTGACCGGCAGTTCAACCTGACGCTTTATATTACCGGGATTGTGTTTGTGCTGTCGCAACTGGGGCTGGCGTGGGCGGTGTGGCGCTACCGCGACCAGGGGCAGAGGGCTACCTTCTCGCGCGGCAACAACACGTTTGAAGTGTTGTGGACCGTGGCGACGCTGGTGATGTTCGTGGGCCTGGGCCTGCTTGCGAAAAATGCCTGGGCACAGGTGCATTTCCGCGAGGCGTCGCCGGGCGCGATTCCAATCGAGGTGGTGGCGCAGCAATTCGCCTGGAATTTTCATTATCCGGGGCCGGATGGAGCGTTGGGCCGCACTGCGCCAGAACTGGTGAGCGCATCCACCGGCAATCCGGTGGGCTTGGATGACAAGGATCCGGCGGGCAAGGACGACATTGTGGTGCCCATCCTGGTGGTGCCGGTGAACCACGAAATCAGCTTGATCCTCAAGTCGCAGGACGTGATCCATAGTTTTTACATTCGCGAGTTGCGCTTGAAGCAGGACCTGGTGCCGGGAATGACAATTCCGATTCACTTCCAACCGAATCAAATCGGCGAATACGAACTTGCCTGCGCCGAACTTTGCGGCCTGGGCCACTACAAGATGCACAGCTGCATGCAGGTGGTTTCCGACGACGATTACAAGGCCTGGCTTGCCGGGGGCGGTCAATCCCTGCAGCGCGGGGACATGAAGATCGGAGAGTGCCAATGAGCGATCATGCCCACGGCGCGGTGCACGTCCCGCAGGCGCCGACCGGTTTTATCCAGAAATACGTTTTCAGCAAAGACCACAAGGTAATTGGCATTCAATATTTCCTGATGGCCATGGCGGCGGTGATCGTGGGGATCGTGCTGTCGCTGCTGATGCGCTTGCACATCGTGTGGCCGGGGATGCATCTGCCGTTTATTTCGGGCGGTATCATGACGCCGGAGCAGTATCTGGCGTTGGTGACCATGCATGGCACAATTATGGTTTTCTTCGTGCTGACGACGGCGCCACAGAGCGGTTTTGGAAACTATTTTCTGCCGATTCAGATTGGCGCGCCGGATATGGCGTTTCCGACGCTGAATATGCTTTCGTTCTGGTTCACCTTCGTTGCTTTTCTGGTGATGCTGGGGGCGTTTCTGGTCCCTGGTGGAGCTCCGATCAGCGGTTGGACGACTTATCCGCCGCTTTCCGGAATTGGCGAGGCCGCCGGGCCGGGCGAAGGATTGGGCCAGACGATGTGGCTGATCAGCATCGTGATTTTCTGCGGGGCGTCGCTGATGGGTGCGCTGAATTTTATCGCCACGATCATTGATCTGCGCGCGCCGGGCCTTTCGCTGATGCGCATGCCGCTGACTTGCTGGGCATGGTTCGTGACGGCGATTTTGGGACTGCTGGCGTTTGGCGTGTTGCTGGCGGCGGGATTGCTACTGGTGCTGGACCGTTCGGCGGGAACGAGCTTTTTTATTCCCGGGGGATTGGTGATCACCGATGTTTTGATAAAGCATAAGGGCGGGTCGCCTTTGTTGTGGCAGCACCTTTTCTGGTTTTTTGGCCACCCGGAGGTTTACATCGCGATTCTGCCTGGCATGGGTGTCGCATCGCATGTGCTGGCTACATTTTCGCGGAAGCCGGTGTTTGGATACCGGGCGATGGTGTACTCGATTTGCGGAATTGGATTTTTGGGGTTCATGGTGTGGGGCCATCACATGTTTATCAGCGGCATGAGTCCCTATTCGGCGATCGCGTTTTCGGTGCTGACGATGTCGATCGGAGTGCCTTCGGCGATTAAGACCTTCAACTGGCTGGGCACGTTGTGGGGCGGCAAGATTCAGTTCACTTCGCCCATGCTGTTTGCGATCGGATTCGTTTCGCTGTTTGTGACCGGCGGACTTTCCGGATTGTTTCTGGCGCAGCCGGCGGTGGACCTCTACTTCCACGACACATTTTTCGTTGTGGCGCATTTTCACTTGATCATGGGAGTGGCGGCGATTTTCGGGATCTTTGCGGCCACCTATTTCTGGTATGGAAAAATGTTTGGCAGGATGATGAATGAGACCATGGGGAAGCTGCACTTCTGGCTCACGTTTATCGGCGTCTATTGCGTGTTCATGCCCATGCATTACCTGGGCATGGCCGGCAACCCGCGCCGCTATGCGGAATTGAGCGGCAATCATTTTCTGCTTCCACTGCATCCCGTCCACTACTTCATCACGATCGCGGCATTCGCCACGGCGACCGTCCAATTGATTTTCTTTTTCAATTTCTTCTGGAGCTTGAAGTTCGGCCAAAAAGCCTCGGAAAATCCGTGGCACGGAACGACGCTGGAGTGGATTACGTCCTCGCCGCCGGCGTTTGATAATTTTGGCGGGCATTATCCGAGCGTATATCGTGGTCCGTACGACTACAGTTTGCCGGGAGAGACGGAAGACTACATCGTGCAAAACGTGCCTCCGGCGGCGGTTGGGAAGTCACATTAGGAGTTTTTGATACAAATGGCTGCAACAACGGTCAGCGAAGAACTCGAAATCAGGCGCAGTGGCGGCCGGGGCGGCAATGGCCCGGGCGGGCCGGGCTTTGGCGGCGACGGCGGAGATTCCTCCGAGCGAAGCGGGGTGGTCCCGCAACGCGCTTACATCACCGGCATGACGGTGGGGCTGGCCGGGATTCTGATGTTTTTCATGGCTCTGACGAGCGCCTACATAGTCCGCAAGGGGATTTCGCTCGACTGGCAGACGTTTTCTCTTCCCAAAATTCTGTGGCTGAACACGGTTATTCTGCTGGCTAGCAGCGTGACGATTGAACGAGCCCGGCGCGAGCTTCATCTGTCAAATCTGGATAGCTTCCGGTATTGGTGGGCTCTTACAACCGCGCTGGGACTGATGTTTCTCGGTGGACAACTTCTTGCGTGGCGGCAACTTTCGGCGGCGGGCGTTTATCTGGTGAGCAATCCGAGCAGCAGCTTTTTCTACGTATTGACGGCGGCGCACGGCTTGCACCTGCTGGGAGGAATTATTGCGTTGCTGTTCGTGGGATGGCGGAATTTCCGGCACGCCCACATCGAACGCTCCACGGCCACCGAAGTGACTGCAATTTATTGGCACTTCATGGACGGGCTGTGGGTGTTCCTGCTTCTACTTCTTTATCTGGGACGGTGAAGCGTGTCAGACACTGAATTCGAAATTGTGGCTGATTCTCCGTGGACTGGCGGGGGATCGCCATTTGCCGTCAAGTCGATCAAGTTTGGGATGTGGCTGTTTATCATCTCCGACTCGCTCACTTTTTCGGCGCTGCTGATCAGTTACGCGTGGGTGAGGCTGGCGAATCCGGACTGGCCGCGGCCGTTTCCGTTTTCTCCGGCGATTCTGAATGCCAGTTTCCTGACGTTGATCCTGCTTTCCAGCAGCTTGACGATGGTGATGGGAGTGAATGCGGCGCACATGGGGAAGAGAAGCAAGGCGGTGAAATATTTAATCGCCACTTCGATTCTGGGCGCGGCCTTCGTGATATTGCACTTGGGCGAATGGTTCCGGCTGTTTGATGAAGGCGTTACGCCGTGGTCAAATCCGTGGGGCGTTCCGTTGTTTGGCGGCACCTTTTTCGGGATTACCGGGTTGCACATGCTGCACGTGACCATCGGCGTTTTCTACCTTTGGATCATGGCATTCGGTTATGGCCGTGGGAAATTTAATGCCGATCACGTGGAAGTAAGCGGCCTTTACTGGCACTTCGTGGACCTGGTTTGGATGTTTGTATTCCCCATGCTGTATTTGATGTCCGTCAGCCTGAAAGGCTGAGAAGCGGAGCGAATGGATGAATGCACACGGCGAGGTAGCGGTGGACGATGGGCACGAAGTAGGAACAACCAAATTATTTCTTTGGGTATGGTTCTGGCTTCTGCTGCTGACGGCAATTGAAGTCTTGCTGGCTTATTTTCAATTGCATCCCTACTTGATGTTAACGATATTGGTCGGGCTGTCGCTGATCAAATCGGCGCTGATTCTGTCTTATTTCATGCATTTGCGGTTTGAAAGGCTTAGCCTGTTTCTGATTTTGATACCCGCGATGGTATTTTGCATCTGCATGATGCTGATCATGTTTTTCCCGGATAGCGTGCGGCTGATGCAGATGCGCTCGCATTGAGGAACTTTTACATGAAGAGAATGGCGGCTGCCGTGATCGTGGTGCTGATTTTGAGCGCGGCGTTTCCGCTGGCGCCGGCTTCTTCGGCGCAGGGCTGCGTAATGTGCCAGACGAGCGCAAGCGCGGCCGGAAAGGCGGGCGAACGCGCGCTGGACAAGGCGATTCTTACACTGCTGCTGCCGCCGCTGACGATGTTTCTGCTGATCCTGGGGTTTGCCTGGAAGCGCAGCCGGGCGATTTCGCGTGCTAATGAGAAGCTGAACCGCAGAGTGGTGGCCCCGCCTAAGGTAATTCTGCATCTTCCGTGATTGGTTTCGTATCCCGCAAATAGAGGGCGCGGCTGAAGCCGGCCCCTACATACGCAGTGAGCTGACGATGTTTCTGCTGATCCTGGGATTTGCCTGGAAGCGCAGCTCGATGATTTCTCATGCGAATGAAAAGTTGAATCGAGAGTGGTGGCGCCTCGTAAGGTATTCTGCATCTTCCTGAATCTTTTGTATCCCGCGAAGAGGGCGCGGCTGAAGCCGGCCCCTACATAAAGAGATAGCGCGCGTTAAGCGAGGGCACGGCCCTTCGAGGCTCAGGATGAACTGAAGCTGGCCTCTACATAAGAGAAACTGGCCGGAGGCCGGCCATTTTTGCATCGGCCAGCCTCCGGGTAAAGGTCCAAACGAAACGGCTACTGCCCGGATTTGTTGTGCAGGCCCAGGCAGATGTCCACGGCGCTGGCCGGGTCTACTGCGCTGTTATCTTGCACGATGTGCTGAATCACGCCTTGCTTGTCGATTACGAAGGTGGTGCGGCGCGCGAATTCGTACTGGTCCACTTTCAGATCGTAGGACTTGAGGATGCCGTAGGCTTTCAGCACCTTGTGATTCATGTCGCTGAGGAGCGGAAAGGTGACGCCGATTTGCTTGGCAAAGGCGCCGTTGGCGGCGGGACTATCGATGCTGATTCCGAAAACTACGGTGTCACTTGCTTCGAGCTTGGCCAGATCAGACTGATAGGCCTGTAATTCCTTCGTTCAACCACCGGTGAAAGCCAAGACATAGAAAGCGAGGATGACGGTTTTTTTGCCCCGGTACTGGCTCAGCGTGACCGGATCTTTCTGGTCGCTGGGCAAAGTAAAATCGGGGGCCATCTCTCCCACTTTCAGGTTCGTCTCGGTGATCGCCGGCTTTTGCGGTTCCTGCGCGGCCGCGGACATCGGCATGGCCGGGGACAGGAGCAACAATCCGCCGAGCAAGGCACTGAGATGCTTCATTTGTATTCTCCTGGGCATTGCATAGACATCGGAAACAACTAAACCCTGCCGCTACATACTATCACGGCAGGTTTCGAGTTAGACTATTCGAGAGGGCAAAATAATCGTGGCTAGCGGGAACACGCCGGCAAACCAATGCAGCAAGCCGGCCGGATGGTTTGGCCGATTCACTTTGTGGCGAATGAACGCGGGCCATTCTAAGCTAACCGACTGGGGCTTAAAGCACATCCCGATCGAGAACCACCTCACGATCCTCGATGCCGGTTGTGGCGGCGGCAGGACAGTCAGTAAATTAGCGGCGATCGTGACGCAGGGGAAAGTCTACGGTGTCGATTATTCCGAGGAAAGTGTCGCCGCAACAAAAAGAACGAATGCAAAATGGATTGGTCAGGGCCGCGTCGAGGTTCGGCACGGCTCTGTGTCACAACTTCCGTTTCCGGATGGGGAGTTCGATCTGGTGACTGCCGTGGAAACACACTTCTGGTGGCCCGACTTGCCCGGTGACATGCGCGAAGTCTTCCGAGTGCTTAAGCCCGGTGGCACGCTCATCGTCATCGCGGAAGTCTACAAAGGAGCGAATACCGCGGTTGCACGGCTGGTCGAAAAGTATGCCTCGCGAACAGGTATCAAGCTACTGAGCGTCGATGAGCATCGCGAACTCTTTGCAAACGCCGGTTACTCGAACGTCCAGATAATCGAGGAACGCGAAAAAGGGTGGATTTGTGGCATCGGCAGAAAGCCAGGAGGCGAGGCCTAGTTAACGCGCCAGGCGGAATTAGCGAAGACGTCCCGGGGGATCGGCGGGATGGGGAGTGGCCGGCACGGTTTTGGGGCGTTCGCCCTCCGGCAACCGTGAAGGAGCGGGTTGAGGC
Organism: uncultured Acidobacteriota bacterium; assembly: GCA_963756355.1. Taxonomy (GTDB): domain Bacteria; phylum Acidobacteriota; class Terriglobia; order Acidiferrales; family UBA7541; genus JBGPTK01. The sequence goes on from CAVWOD010000013.1 coordinate 16,890, forward strand.
AAGCCGACGCCACGGTTTAATTCGAGATGTTCCTTGCCGCAACGAGGACAGTAGCCTTTTCCGTTTTCTTCGTCGCGCAGACTGGCGAGTTCGTAGCAGCCGCAGATGCAGTCACAATAGCCGGTGAGAGAAGCGGTTTTGATTGGGACCAGCGCCATTCGTACTCCCTCCGCAAAAGATACTACCTGCCGTGCGGATGTTTCGCAAGACCGGGTCTGGGGGGGCCTAAAGGTTCTCGATTTGCGAGAGACGGAAAGGATCGCCCAGACTTTCGCGTAATTCTCCCCAGAGAGTTTCCGGCATGCCCAGAAAAACTTCCACCACCTTGGGATCAAATTGCTTTCCTGAAAACCTCTTAATTTCCTCGCGTGCGGCGGCAACGGTTTGTGCTTTGCGGTACGGGCGATCGGAAATCATCGCGTCAAGCGTATCGGCAACGGCGAATATGCGCGAGCCGAGAGGTATTTCATCGCCCCGGAGTCCGCGAGGATAACCGCTTCCGTCGTAAGATTCCTGGTGCGTCAGGACAATTTCCGCAGCCTCGCGCAAGAAGGGAATGCGCTCCAGCGCGGCATAACCGATCTCGCAGTGGCGCCGCATGACCGTGCGTTCGTCGTCCGTGAGGGGGCCTGGCTTGCGAAGAATGACGTCTGGAATGCCCATTTTGCCAATGTCGTGCAGAAAGGCGCCGCGGGCGATGTGCCGGAGCGATCCGCGGTCCACCTTAATGGCCTTGGCGATGCTGATGGTGAAGGCAGTGACGCGCTGGCAGTGGCCTTCGGTCTCCGCGTCCTTCATATCCAGCGCGCCGCCGAGTGCTTCCAGGGTGTAATCGTAGGACTGCTCGAGTTCACGCAACGCCAGGGAAAGCTGTTGGGTGCGCTCCGCCACCAGACGTTCCAAGTCCTGTTGATAGGTGCGATTTTCGAGTATCAGCCGCCGATGCTCCAATGCCCGGCGAACACTCATGTAGAGTTGATCTTTTTCGAACGGCTTCAGGATGTAATCGTAGGCGCCGGAACGGATTGCCTGGATGGCGATGGATAAATCGTGGGTTGCGGTGACCATGATCACCGGGACATCGGCGTCGCGGGCACGCAAGTGTGAGAGCAATTCCATGCCGTCCATCTTCGGCATCACGATGTCGCTCAGCACCAGATCGGGCTTGGATGCATCGAATTGGTCCAGGGCCAGGCGCCCGTTGGAGACTACCGTGCAACGATACCCCTGCGCCTCGAGCAGCGTGGTGATGACTTCGCGGATAGCTTCTTCATCGTCTACAACGAGGATTCTTTCGCCAGCCAAGGGCTCCTCCAAGCTCGCGCGGTTACATGGTAAGGTACACCGCCGCTACGGCCGTCTGACCACTCTTTTGGAACGAGTGCTTCGATAACAACATTTATTCATCCACCTTTGCAAGTACTTTGGCTTGATCTCGAAAGGTAATTGGATCTTCAACGGAGCACGATAGCCCCTGATCCCAGGACCAGATCAAGAGCACTGCGATTTAAGAAATTGCAGTCCGGTTTTTTTCGTGCCATTTTGGTTCACTGCAATAGGCCAGGCAAATTTGATGTCGGAGTTGAAGCTCCGAACCCCTAACAGCTAGTTACTTACAGCGGCATATGAAGGGAGGAAAGGTAATCGAAGCGGTTTTCGTCGCAAGTTAAATCCAATTGGGCTGAGCAGGACTGCCATCTCTAGACTTTCACATCGCTGAGCGGCGCACGCCTGGCGCGGATCCTTCACACCCTATCAAACACTGAAACCAGCCCCCAGCCGTGAAGGCGACTGCTGCTCAAGCGCCACCATGGTCGCCTCAATTTTGGCCGCGTAGCTTCCCACCATGTCAGCGAGCCGGATAACATCCCTCGGAGCGAGCGAACCAAAGGCAAGTTGGACATCCACGAGGCGGTAAGCCATTCGAAAACGTGTACCGAGCCAAACTCGTTCCGCCTCTTGAGACCGCTGTACTTGCGGAGAGAGGGCCGCCACTGTTCGCGCCAGGCGATCCAACCGCACGAAGTCATCGTATAGCCCCTTGAGAAACGCCTTGGCCACGCGACGCCTTTCGGCACGCCATTTCCGGTGGCCGGTGGCAGTCATTCGTGCGCCCAAGAATGTCTCATCCGTGCGAGAAAGAACCTGGCGCATTTGCGGAAAGTGGCGGCAGTGGAGTGAGGAAAGATTCTCAGGGGGAGGCTCTTCATGAAAGGTTCGAACGGCCGAATCTTTTCCTGGTGGGCGAATCAGCAGAATGAGGGCAAGGAGAATGCCCACGGCAAGGACAGAGCAAAGTATGACGAATGGCACCGCGCCAATAAAAAGAATAGTAAGGATCATGGCATCCACTTCCACATCTCCTGCAATTTCTGGTTCAGTTCACGCAATCGATGGTTCATTTCTGGACTGACCTGCAAATAAACATCTGGTTTGAGCAGCGCCGGCTGCGATTGGGTTTCCGGCAGCGGCTTCCACAAGGCGGCACACCAAAGCACCGTGGCCACCTGAAAGGTTGCGCCGCGAATATCGTTCCATCGGGTAAAATAATTGCTTCGCCACACTTCCAGCAGGCCGTTGTTGACGATCTGCACCGCAGAATACAGGCACAGGCCCCATAAAATCAGCGGAATTGGACGCTCGATTCGAATCCGGTAATAGCGGCAGAACGCGAGTCCGACCAGCATAATCACGACCACCGCGAATTCCAGCCCGCGCTCGCCCGAGAGGACCATCAGAGTTAACCGCGGGCCTTTCTGGTTCCATCTTGGAACAGCCAACAGAACTAGAACCGTTCCGACGATCAACAGTGCTTCTCGGGCAATTCGCCATATTCCCGAATAATCTCTCAACAGTCTCCAGCAAATCTCTGCAATTACCGCGCCACGAGCAATGAGGAGCGCGGCCTGCAGGCTCCAATAAATGGTAAAAGTAAATTTGGCGTGCAAATCGAGCAAATGATAGGCCGGCCACCAGATGCACTCGTTGACGACAAGAAGGGTCAGATATCCCGTAAAGATTGGCAGCCGGCGCCACAACCCGCGATGAATTGCCAAAGAACACGCTAGAACCTCGAGCGCGGTTGCGAATACCCAGATGGAATAGGCAAAATGGCTCAGGAGCATGCGCGCCGGGACGTATCATACCGGATAGTAAGCCGAAAGTAAACAGAGATACGTCCCGGGCGAATGCTGCCGCTCGCCGAACAGCCTAGCTAACCGACCACGGAAATGGAGGCGCTGGCCCTCCACCATCATCCCAGGTGGGCCTTGGAATGGGGTTGGAATTGATCGACCAGGGAAATGGAGGAGCAGGGCCTCCCCCGTCTGCCCACAAAGTATGGATACTTACCGAGGAGATGTTGACGCCAATAGATACTGGCGCTAGCATCAATACGATCAGTGAAAGAACCGCGAGAACTGCTAAACTCTTTTTCATGGTGGACTTCCTCCCGGGCGGGGACAATACGGGCGGGCAGTCCAGTTCGGTGGGAAGGCCGACAAAAGTTCACAAATCGGAACAGTGGGTACTAGTACATGGAAACACTAGAGAAGTTTCAGCAGTATCAGCGGGTGATCGAAGATTTTGCGTCGCGCACGCTGGCGGCAATTCCGGGGGAGTTCGCGCGGTTGGTGCACATTTCGACGTTGCGAGACTTAGCCAGCGGACAATATCGTCATGAGGGTCTGACGACTATTTATTCAGAAGCTGCGGTGCATCATGCCCTGGCGTATTGCCACGAACAACTGTTCTGCAGAATCTTGGAGATGCCGCTGGAGCGGCAGGAGCAAGATTTGTCTGGTTGTCTGGCCGGGATGGAGGGCTCCCCGAATGAAACAGCGGCCCGTTGGCTGGAGTTGGAGTCGTACCGGCTTCTGATCCCGCTGGGAATTTCGGACTATCTACGAGATCTTTTCTGTTCCAATATGCGAGCACTGCTCGGGCTGCTAGCCGCCCGGCGCGTCAACCTGGAATCAGGCGCATAGCAATCCCCACTACCCGGCCTATCACTTCCGCATCATCCGGTGTGCAGAGAGATTCGGGAGTGCACTTGGATAGCGGATGAGGTTGCAGAAACAAGCGGTTCTTCTCGCGAACGCACCAACAGCAGCGGTAATAATTGCGGACATCCACGAAATAAATGGGCCGGTCGTATTCGTTCTCCCAACCGCTGCTACGAATTTCATGCTGCGCCGGATCGATCAGTACCAGGCAGCCCGGACGCAACAGGGGCTCCATCCAGTGATCTTCCAATCCCACGTAGCCATAGCGATAACGGCCATTGCCGCCCACCAGAACTCCCTCAAAGTGTTCCCAACGCTCGATCATTCTGGTCAGGTAGCTGGATCGCTTGGGATCGAAAGCGGGATCGAAACGCAACGGCAGAGGCAGCATGCGCGGAGCAGCAGCAGGATGCGTTTTTGGCGCCGAGAACCGCGCACCATCGCGGAACAGTTCGTCAAGTGGCACGTCATACCATCGGCATAGCTCGATGGGATCCAGGTGATAAATCACGCAGAGACTGTAAATTTTGTGAACGCTGGGAGTGACGCTGGCGTTTTCAATGTCTGCTAGCCGGCTGATGTGGATGATGAATTCAGGGCGTCCGTGCAGGCTGGCCAGCTCATAGCTGGCCCGTTCCACGTCGCGATAAGTCAAACCTAACTTCTCGCGTGCTTGCCGCAAAGAATTTCCTGCAACCATCAAAACACCTGTAAAGTGGGAATCGCAAGATGAGGCCTGCAGTATATAACAGAGTTATCGTTCTGTTATGAAACCAGAACAGCTTCTTTTAGACCGCAGGCTTCGTGTTCCGTCCGGGTACTGAGATCGTGGCCTTCAACCCTAGCACATCGCCATTTCAATGGGAATACGGAGCCTGTGGAAGAGGCCGTCAACGCCCAGCACCTTTACAGTTCAGCTGCCGGTGTATTAAGGTTCATTTGTTTCACCGTGTTTGCCGTGGGACTGAGGATGTTCGGACATTTCGCGTGCGTCCCAGTGCGAAGTTCACTCATCAATTTTAAGGAAGGCAACTGTGCCTTTTTGCTTTTCTGCAATGATTTTGCTATTCGCTAGCACTCTGTTCGTTTGTGCGCTCCCCATAGACGCACAATCCGTGCCAGCTACCGCTGCCCAGACGCAGCCGGCCGGAGCGCAGCCAGCGTCGAATCCCGAAATGGAACTCAAGCGGCTCGGACAAGACATTTTGACGCGCCGTTTGAACGGCCAAGAGGAGACTCAGGCGGAGCTTGAGGCGCCGCTTCAGATTCTGGATAGCCTCGTCCTGCAGGCTCTAAATTCGCCTGGCGAGCCTGATCTGGACGCGCTGAACGAACGCCTGGCTGCACAGGTGGCCCAGGATTCCGCTGCTGGGCGTTTTAGCGTGCAACGCCTGAATTCTTCGCCAATGGTGTATGCGCTGGCCGCAAACTTTGGCACGAGCGGGCCTTCCGCAGCCCGGATTTATGCTCGCGGAACGGCCCAATTTCAATTAATGGCCAGGATTGACCGATTCACGCGCAAGGACTTTTTCGACGACTATCTTGTTATATTGCCGGTTCGATCGCAGGAAGCGGTGTTCGTCACCGTTTCGGGACGCAGCGACCGGCTGGCGACAGGGATGTTTGCGGCTTGGCGATTCGCCCACGGAACCGTGGAACCTTTGTGGGCCAGCGATCTGCTGATGCGCTCGAGCTATGACGCTGTACCTGATGGACTGCGCATCACCTATTGCGCCCAGCCGGATGAGGATCGACCTTCCGTTTGCCGGAAAATGATTCGTAAGACCTACAAATTGCAGGGAGGAGAATGGAAAGCCGTCGAACAAGCCGACCTCCCCCCGCCCGCTCATTGAGAAGCGCTGATTAACTGGCCGCATCGTCTAACCTCGAGGAAAGATAAACCGCGCGGAAACTGCTACTCTGTTTTTGTCATCTAAACGGGCATGGAGCGTGTGGCATGAAACGTCTTTTAATTGCTTTGATGGCAATCTTCTGCCTGGGTATTGGCGCCACCGCACGGCAGGCAGCCAGGCCCGTTGCGAGTGGCGCTTTTTCAGGTGGGGGTGCTCAGACTGGCCCGGGCGCGCCGGCTGCGCTGCCACACGCCACTACATCCCCGGAATTTTTGAAGGCGGCCGATGAAGTGTTAGCCGACATGAGCAAACTGCTGGACCTGCCGGTAAAAGAGCCGTTGAAGAAAAGCCTGCGCTCCCGGGAAGAAATTCGCCAATACCTGATCCGTGAAGCGAACGAGGATAAGACTCCCGCGGAACGTTATGCGGACAACAAAACGATCGAAGCGTTTGGGCTGGTTCCAAAGGGCTTTCCGCTGGATACCTTTATGATCGACCTGCTTACCGAACAGGTAGCGGGACTATACGATCCCAAGACGAAGGAATTTTACATTGCCGATTGGATTCCGCTGGCGGAGCAGAAAGTGGTGATGGCACACGAATTGACGCACGCGCTGGACGATCAGAATTTCAACATCGATGCCTGGGAGAAAGCCGCGCGTCCCAATGATGATGGCGAGCTGGCGCGCGACGCCGTAATCGAAGGCTCGGCGCTGGCTGCCATGCTGGATTATTCCTTTCGGGACCAGAACACCAGCGTGCGCGACTTGCCCGACGTGGCGCAATTGATCCGCGCGCAGGCCGTGAGCGAAATGCAGAAAGATCCGCAACTGGCGAAGGCCCCGCCGTTTATTCAAGATTTGCTTCTGTTCCCGTATCTTTCCGGAACCACATTTTCGCAGGCATTTTTGAAGGCGAATAAAGGCTGGACGGATTTCCGGAAAGTGTTCGCCAACCCGCCCGTATCCACTCAGCAGATATTGCATCCGGAAGATTACCTGAACAGCGTGAAACCCGATCCGGTGGCATTGCCCGGCGTGGACCAATGCGTGCCGCCCGGCTGGAAAAAGCTGGAAGAGAACATTCTGGGTGAATTTGGACTCTTGGAAGTGTTAAAGCAATTCATCGGCCAGGACCGCGCGCAGACCTTGTCTCCCGCGTGGGCGGGCGATCGCTACGCAACGTTTGAAAACGAGAAAACCAAAGCTACGCTGCTGGTTTTTCGCGTCAGCCTGGATAACGAGGAAGATACCGCGCACTTTTTCGGGCAATATAGCGAAGCTTTGGAAACGAAGTATAAGACACGGGCGGAATTGTTCCGCCGCCCGAATTTCTTCCAGTTCCAAACGCCGGACGGCGGGGTTTTTCTGCGATGCCTGGCATCCCAGTGCGTGACGGTGGAAGGAACGGACCGCGAGGTTTTCGATCGCATCAATCGTTCGATCGGCTGGCCCGCTGCTCCCGCGCCGGCTGAGCCGCCGGCGAAAAAGTCCGTGGCGGTGGCCGCGGTTTCGGCCGTGCAATAGAGGTATTCGGAGTGGCCGCGGAGGCAACTCGGTTTTGGTTGTTGTGATTCCTGGCTGCCATCAGTCATCGGATTGAAAGTAAAGATGCCACCCTGAAGGGTGGCGCTACACGGCAACCCTGCTCGCATCGCCGCCCAGACTCTAGAGCTCCGACCCCTGGGATGACAAACTACAAAACAGCCTTAGGCGCGGTGAATGATTAGCAGCGTTTGATCGTCGAACGGCAGAGTGCCGGAGGAATGCGCCGCCAGATCTTCCAGGCACGCCAAAGCAAAGGCTTGCGGCGGAATTCCATGCCGCCGGCCCGCCAGTTTGCTCAAATTGTGCGTTCCATATTCCATGCCGGAAGAATTGCGCATTTCCGAAATTCCATCGGTATAGAGAACCAGGCAATCGCCAGGCTCCATGGTGATTTTCTGCACCGTGAATTGGCCGTCGCAGAACATGCCGAGAGGCACTCCGGCTGATTCGATGGTGGTGACCCCGTTCTTCCGGACCAACAAGACCGGTGGGTGGCCAGCGCCAGAAAGCTCAACTTCGCCGGTGTGCCGGGCGCGCCCGCAAACCAGGGTGGCGAATTGACCCGCGAGCGTGCTCTCACTAAAAACGCGGTTGGCCCGGCCGAGGAGTTGATCGAGGGGCAGACCAACGGTGCTCAGGCTGCGAAACATTGCGTGTAAGTGGGTCATGAGCATCGAGGCGGCTACGCCTTTTCCAGACACGTCGCCGATCGCGAAGAAAAGATCCGCTCCGCCATTCTCATGGGGAATTAGATCGCAGTAGTCACCGCTAACGGCGCCGAGAGGCTGATAGAAATAGTGTGCCTCATATCCCGCTGCGCGAAAGTTCTTCGGCGGCAGCAGCGCTTGCTGGATTTTCGAAGCCAAGTCGAGATCATCCTGCAGCGCGTGGCGCTGGTCCGCCGTCAAATGGTCGATGCAATATTGCATCAGCGGATCGGCGAGCAGGCGATCCTTCTCGATGCTGTCGTGGCAAGTCTCGCAAATGCCATAAGTTCCCTTGGCCATGCGATCAAGGGCGGAATCGACTTCACGGAGAAGTTTGGCGATCGCTTCCGTTTGCAGCGCACCATTGACGGAAGATCTGAGCCGGGATTGACGGATTTCAAGTTGTTCACGCAAGTAGCTATCACTCACAGATGCCATGGTTTTCTCCCAAGCTCACGGTAGAGCCTTTGGTGCTCGCGGTCTATCCGGGTCTTGCTGGCGAATTCGAGACTGCCGAGAAGCATGATGCGCTCGCGAAGTTACCGCTATTTTGGATGCGCGGGCGGAAATTGCGATTCAACTCGAATGCTCGATTTCTGGCGGAGCAAATCGTTGCCGGACCGGGCTGAGACCTTGCGTGAAAGCCGCGCAAGGCGATGTTCGAGCCGCATTTGCAGCCTTCGGTATCGGGTGGAATCCAATCCGTTCGCGCGCAATACGTTGTGAAGGGCGGCCAGCGCTTCACGGGCAAGCGTTGCAGCTCGCTCCGGCTGGCGCGCGCGGTGTTCGTAGTAGATGGCCAGCTGTTCGTATGCTTCGAGCCCTTCGGGCGAGTCGCCACACAGGCTTTCCCAAATCGCGCTTGCTGCGGAGTAATCCCGCTCGCGCTTCGCCAGTAGAGCGAGCCCGCGCCGGGCGACACGGTCGATCGCATCGGGCAGTCCGGTCTGCACGGCGCGCGCACAAAGGCCGCGAGCTCGCGTGCGTTCTCCGCGGCGCTCCAGAATCCGCGAGGTTCCGTATAACTCAAATGCATCGCCCTTGGAATTTTCCGGCGTCGCAAGGAGCGAAAAAATTCTTTCGGCCAGCATGGCCAAACCGCACAGGTCCATCTGGTTGTGGCGGAAAATCGGCACCAGCGGATCGGGAGAACCGCCGCGAACATATTCGAAATACATCGAGGGGATAAGTTCGCTCATTACGTCGATGCCGCGATCCAAGCCCAGGACGTGGCGTTCAAGCTCAACCAGGCGAACGGAACCGAGGCGCAGCCGCCAGAGATTTCTCGCCGGATGCAATAAATCCAGATGAACATGCGGCTCGCGGGGAACGATGGTTCGCGACATGCGAAACCGCGTTTCGAGCAGCGGCCAATCGAAGGATTTGCCGTTGAAGGTGACCAGCACGCGGCGCTCGGCCAGCCTCTCCTGCAGGGCGATCAGCACGGATTGCTCTTCGTGATAATCGCGCATGAAAAATTGTTCCACCTGCAAACCGCCGGCATCCCACCAGGCCACGCCAATCAGAAATGGGTAGGTTCCCGTTCCGCCGCTCAGCCCAGTGGTTTCCGTATCGAGGAATAGCCACTGCTGCGGATCGAGCGCTGCCGCATGCGCATCCGGCGCCAGCAAGCGAAGCGCCTGCGGATTTGGTTCGCAGCCGGAAGGTTCGGCAAACCAGCGCTTGAGGAGCATGTGCTCGCCGCAGCGATTGCGGGAGGTTGAGGCGCCGAGCATCATGGCCAACCGCTCGGCGCCTGCGGGAACATCGGCTGCTTCACCGCGTTCGATCGGTGCCAGGTGGCGCGCCGGTGAACGCAGCGCCTTCAGGTGTGAGAATTTCTCTTTGTCAGTGGAAGTCATTGCAATTCCGCGGAATTGATTTTTCCATGACCCAGTAATTCGAGAATCGCCAGCGCGGCTCCCTTGGTCTGCTCGCACTTGTCGCTGGCAGGTCCGACGCACGAAGGACATCCCTGCTCGCACGGGCAGGAAACGATCAATTCTCGCGTGCGCCGCAGCAGCAAATCACACACTTCGAATAAAGGCTCGCTGAATCCGATCCCGCCGGGATAGGCGTCGTAAAGGTAAAGATTCGGCTCGAAAAATTCCTGAGTTTCCGCGGCGCCGTTCGCGGACATTTCGATAGGCTCCTGCCAGGCAACTTCCACTCCAGGAGCAGGCGGCCGCTCGCCGATTGCGGTGCCCAGGTCGCGGCGGTCGCACATCAGCAGGAGGGAAGCGATCGATTCGAGAGCATACAAAAGTCCAAACATTCCGCTCTGGCGGTCCGAAATCGAGAACGGCAACTTCTCGACGAGCGCACGTTCCAGAGTGATCCAGAACGAGGTGGTGTGCATTTCGTTTTCCGGCAATTCGAGTTTCCCCGCGCCGATATTTTCATTCGTGAAAAACTTGATTTTCTTGAAGCCGACAACTTGCGAACGTACCAACACATCTCCGTGGGCGCGAACCGCGGGGACAAAGCCACCCTCCCGCCGCGAGATTTTCTGCTCTTCGGTAGCCTCCAATACGCGCACCTGAGTGTAGCGAATCGCGTCGGTGTAATAGTCCACATCCACGCGCTTGACGTAGGCCTTGCGCTCGTCGAAATTCAGACGTTCGACGTGGAACTGCTGCCCTTGATGCAAGTAGATTGCTTTCTCATGAACAGTTGTAAGCGCGCTGGAGAAATCCACTTCTCCGATCACCTGGGGCGCGCCGCTGGTTGCGGAGCCCAGGTCTTCACCGCTGATATCGATGATCACGAAATTATCGGAGGTTACCGAGCGCAAACTGATCGTATCGGCTGGATAGGCCTGTTGAGTCCAGTGCCAGTGGCCGCCGCTCAAATGCAAATATCCCGCCTCCGCCAGCTGTTCGCAGAGAACCTGTAAATCAACCTCGCCGAATTTTTCTGAGGGATCAAGAGGAAGCTCGAACGCTGCGCATTTTAAATGATTCACCAGAATTTCCAGATTATCCGGCTGGATGAAGGCGTGTTCCGGCGAGCGCCCGAAAAAATAATCCGGATGTTGCACGATGTATTGGTCGAGCGGAGCAGAGGAAGCTACCATCACGGCGCAGGAAGTGCCGTTGCGCCGCCCGGCGCGCCCGGCCCGTTGCCACGTGGACGCAATCGTGCCGGGATAGCCTGCCATCACCGTTGCATCCAGCGAGCCGATATCGATGCCCAATTCCAGGGCGTTGGTAGCCACCACTCCGCGGATCCGTCCACCGCGCAAACCTTGTTCGATTTCGCGCCGCTCTCCCGGCAAATATCCGCCACGATAGCCGCGGATCGTGTCCTGCTGTCCCGGCGGGGGCGGAAAAGCCTGTTTCAGGTATGTGAGCATCACTTCGGTGTGCAGGCGGCTATTGGCGAAGACGATGGTTTGCAAATTACGCGCGAGCAATTCCTTGGAGACGCGGGTTGTTTCGTTCAAATAACTCCGACGGATGCCCAGGTTGCGATTCACTACCGGTGGATTATAGAAAACGAAAAGTTTTTCAGCGGCAGGCGCGCCGTTTTCCTCAATCACATCCACTTCCGCTTCGATCAATCGCGAAGCAAGCTCCCCGGGATTCGCTATCGTTGCCGAGCAGCAAATGAATTGCGGAGATGAACCGTAGAATTGCGCGATGCGGCGCAGGCGGCGCAAAACATTTGCCAAATGACTGCCAAAAACTCCCCGATAGGTGTGCAGTTCATCGATCACGATGTAGCGCAGATTTTCAAAAGCGCGCATCCACTTGGTGTGGTGCGGCAGAATTCCGGTGTGCAGCATGTCTGGATTCGTGAGCACGATGTGGCCGCGCTCGCGAATGGCGCGGCGCGCGTCGCTGGGAGTATCGCCGTCGTAGGTGAATACGCCGAAGCGGTCGTCCAGGCGCTGGCTCAGATCATGCAGCTCGGCTAATTGGTCCTGAGCCAGGGCCTTGGTGGGAAACAGATAGAGAGCCCGCGTATCCATGTTTTCCAGAAGCGCGTTCAGCACCGGCAGGTTGTAGCAAAGCGTTTTGCCGGAAGCGGTGGGAGTCACTACCACTACGTTTCGGCCGGCGCGTACCCGTTCAGCGGTTGCGTCCTGGTGGGTGTAAAGCTGCTCCACTTTTTTACTTTTGTAGGCCGCAGCGAGCTCGGGACGTACCCAATCGGGCATCGGGCGATATTGCGCTTCGCGAGCGGGCAGGTGACGCATGGCAGTGAGCACTTCGCCGGTGCGGTCGCGCATCGCCAGTTCACCTAACACTTCGCGAACGGTATCGAGAGTTGAGCTTTGACGAACGGCCAGAGAACGAGGCATGCTGCTCCTTCGCTTTTTATTCGCTAAAACTAACACGCCTTGTATTGAGCGGCAAATCAAATCTTTGCTTTGGTGAGCCTGGATCGCGGATCATTATTGCTGCTGACGAACAGGCGGATCAGGTAGGAGTGTGCGCGCCGAATTTGTTCGGTTCTGCCTCGGTACCATCCCGGAAACGGACATCCATGGCTGAACTCAGGCCGGCCTATCTTCGCAAGCTGCTCCATCTAAAGGCGTTGTGAATCGGAAAACCTGGTGCAGTTCCTGCACTCATATTGCATATCCTGGCGGGGCGTTCAAACGAGGGGGGACACTTGGAGACATATGGTTCGAGCTCAGCGTATAGGTCAAATGGCCCGCGGGCATTCTTGCGGCTCGGATGCTTACTGTTGGCGTGCCTTGCGACTCTGGCCGCTGCTGAAACTCCTTCCACGCCGGAATCACTCATTGAATCAGGGCACTTCAAACGGGCGCGCGCGATTGTGGAACCGGCTGTGCAGAAAAACCCGAATGACGCGCAGGCGGCTTACTTGCTGAGTGAAATCAAGGAAGCCTTCGGCGACCTGGAAGCAGCCACAAGATTGGCGGAGAAGGCGGTTTCGCTCGACTCCAAAAATGCGCGCTACCATTATCAACTTGCGCAGCTCAACGGACAGGCGGCTCAGAAGGCTGGGATATTTAAGCAAATCGGCCTGGCGCACAAATTCAAAAGCGAAATCGAGACGGCCATTTCGATTGATCCGAATTATCTGGACGCCCGGGAAGCCATGATGGAGTTCTATTTGCAGGCGCCGGGAATTATTGGCGGAGATAAGAAGCAAGCTCGCGCAACCGCCGATGAAATCGGCAAGATCAGTCCAGTCCGGGGATATCTTGCACAAGCCCGATTGGCACAAGAAGCAAAAGATACCTCCGCCGAAGAAGCGAACCGGTTGAAAGCCGTGCAGGCGGATCCACATGATTACAATGCGGCAGTATCGCTGGCCAGTTTTTACAGCCGGCCGGAAATCAAAAAGTATGATCTTGCCGAGAAATATTTCCGCGAGGCAGAGCGAATCGATCCGGGACGTGCGGCGCCTTATGCCGGGCTGGCGATGGTTTACTCCGATCAGCAGCGTTGGAACGATCTTGACGCGGTTCTGGCGCAGTCGGAAAAGGCAGTTGCAGACGACTTCGCCGCTTACTATCAAGCCGGAAAAGCCCTGTTTGTGCAGGGAAATGATCTTCCGCGCGCCGAGCGTTACTTTCGCAAGTACCTGACGCAGGAACCAGAAGGAGGGACGCCGAATCTGGCCGCTGCTCATTGGCGGCTGGGCCTGGTGCTCGAAAAAGAAGGCCGCAAAACTGATGCGGTTTCGGAACTGCAGACTGCCGTGAACTTAAGCCCCGATTTCGACCCAGCGAAAAAAGACCTGAAGCGATTGCGTTGATTTTCATCGAGGCAATTAAAAAGTGGTGCGCGCAGGGTGCAGCATCGCCCGTCCACGTGTTGCATTCCGCGACTATTTCTTTGACAAAGGCGCGGCGGTGAATATGATTGTGACAGCGCCGAAGATCGCTCTTTCCCAGGAGAATCCCAATGCGGACTGACCCTCAATCGGGTTTTCGCGCCGTGCATATCTTGCTTTTTATACTGGTCCTCGCGATCGGGACGGTGGTTCTGGCTGTGACTCGGCCGCTTTTCGGGCCGAAAGCGGCGTTGCGGACGAGCGGTTTGGTGGCAACGGAAAAGGACAACGGCAAATTAGTGAGCGTGCCCAAGGGGGTCAACTTCATCGTCAGCCTGGAGATCACTTCAGGGACCGGCTACGGTTGGACCATAACCAAGAATGGCGCGCCACTATTGAAATTGACGGGAAAGCCACAGATCGAAAAGCCGAAGGACTCCATGCCCGGGGCAACTCAACGGCAGGTTTTCCGGTTTCAGGCCGTGGATTCCGGGACGGCGAACCTGGAACTTCGCTACGAGCGGCCGTGGGAAACGGATAAGCCTCCGGCGCGGACGTTTACCCTAAAGGTGAATATTCCTTAACTGCCCGCAGGTTCACGCGATTTCACGCGGGTCCCACCACGTCTCTCCGCTTGACAGATTGGCATCCGGGCCGATATAGATTGTGCATGGCACAAACATTCCTGATTTTCGAATTCGGCACAAACGAAGAATTAGCGCAGCAAGCGCGTCATCGCCTGGAAGGCTGGAAGCAGGGGTTTCGCCTCGGCAAGAAGCTCGAATTAAAATTCGAACGCTCCGCGACAGAAGATCAAAAGGCGGAGAACGGCGAAGAGAAGAAGAAAGTTAAAGCCGCCAAAAAAAAAGATGAGGAAGAGAAAAACGCGGAGCAGATTCGCCTGATTATCCGGCTGGATTTCTCCGATCATGAAAAACTTTCTTTCCAACGATGGCTCGACCGCATTCCCACGGAGGAGCCATTTAAATCGGCGAAGAGCCAGATTATTCGCGCGGGTGAAAAAGACTTCGAGAAAACCACGGAGCTATTCGAGACCGAACGCAATTACTCGAAACGCTGATTCAACCTCACTGCGGGAAATTTTCCATTCCAACAAGATTCGCGCGCAGGGCTATAAAGCCCCGGCATTCTTGAGGCTTTACTATCGGTAGTGGTTGAATCCAAGTTCCGGGAAATGGAAGCGAAAAATCGGTTGGTTTAACGAGCGCGGGATTGCATGCGCTCCAGGGTTTCAAGAAAAGAATCATTGAAGTCAATCGCTTCTTCATCCGGATCGGCGGAGCCCGCATGCAGCATCTGGGCCACCGGGTAAGCGATTAGAATGGACACAAAGAACCAAATCTTCAGCACCAGAAACAAAGTAGCCAGCATCCCCTACCTCCGTCCCACAAGATATAGCACAGTGGGAGGTTGCACCCCTTCCGCCAAACCCTTCATACCTTCGTTTATTTCGTAAGTCAATGAATCTTTGTGTGATGTCCGCCGGAAACCAGTGGCACTTATGGGCCTGCCGGTAATCACAGTACCGTGTAGCGGCTACCTCTCCCCTCCCCAAACTGCCGTCCGTCCGTTGCCTCGTCCCCGGTGGTAAATCCAGCTTACAAGGTAGAAAATCGGACCTGCTGCAACGAGCCAGAAACCCAAAGTCAAGGCGTTGAGGCCCCACGCGGATTCAGAGCGATTGCGGACTATAGTCACCACAATCAGAGCCAACGGTCCAAGCCCGATCAGGAATGCCCCCGCCAGTCCGCCTGGAACACGGTAGGGCCGATCCAATTCTGGCTCCCGTATGCGAAGTGCAACCAAGGCCCAGAATTCCAGTAGGATACTGAGTCCGGTCAGGAGAACGTCCAGAATTACCAGCGGCTCAAATCCCAGCTGGAAACAAAACGCCCAGCCGATGGCGCAGGTAACGATTGCGACCCACGGGACTCCTGTCCTGGGATGCCGGCGTGCGAACACTTTGGGCAAGTAGCCGTCCGCGCTCATAACCAAAGGCAGGCGCGTCAAGGAGAGCATCAGCGAGTTGAAGGAACCAAAGGCTCCCACCACTCCGGCGAGAGCCAGGGCAGTGGCGAGGCCCGCGCCGCCGAGTGTGCGGCCGAGATCCACCCATCCGCCGTCAGTCCAGGAATTTGGATTGATGCCTGTGATGGACACCGCAGCGACGGGGATGAGATAGGCGAGGACGACCAACGCAACTGCACTGGCCATCGCCAAAGGGTAGGTTCGTTGGGGCCGATCCACTTCGCCGCCAATGGTCGAAACATTGTCCCAGCCCATGAAGTTCCACATGGCGATCAGAATGCCGCCCAGAATATCCGCGTGCCAAAGAGCGGCGTGTGAAACTCCTGCAGGGGAGCGGTGCAAAAACGCAAATAGCACCAGCACGGCAAACGGGCTGAGTAACAGGAATCCCAGATATATGGAGCCTTCGCCGACAGCACGCGTACCGCAAATATTCCAGATCGTGCAGATGGCAATCATGGCCAGGCCGAGAATGGTTTTCCAGTGTCCTTGATCCACTCCGGGGAGCAGGCGTCCCAGGTAAGCGACGAATAAAGTGGGATAGATGGCCATGTCGAAGAAACTGCCAACCAGACTGAGCCACGTTTCCTGGTAACCCCAAAAAGGGCCCATGGCGCGCTTGACCCAGATGTAGAAACCGCCCTCGTCGGGAATAGCGCTGGCGAGTTCGCTGACCATGAGAGCGGTGGGCAGGCTCCAAAGCAAAGGCGTAATCACCAGGATCAGGAGCGTGCCCATATAGCCGGATTTCTCGACGATTTCTTCGATGCCAAAGGGACCGCCGGAAACCATGAAGTACGTGGCGGCCACCAGCGGGAGCAAAGTCAGCTTGCGGAAAGAAGGAAGAGGGCTGGATTCGCGCGCGGCAGAGCGGCCGCGAACCGCATTCACTCAAATGCTCCAAACAATTTTTGTGGCACGAATTTGTTATAACACTCTGCTGGAAAAAATAAAGAATCTTCACTCAAGTTTCTAAATTTTCTGGAACCTCATTTTCGGAAAATATTTGCGGGGCGTACCCGGCTCTCTTCTTGCCCGGAGAATGCCGGCTCCCAATGACCCGCCACGCGGCATCAGCTTCGGGAATGCTTTCTGGGGAATTCACTCCCTGGTGTGATATTTCATCTGTGAGCCCGGCGCGGGAACCAGGGGCTGGAACCGGCTTGGCCGGTTCGCCGGTACCCGGCATTGAAACCGGCTCATCCTCTGGCTGTGTGAGACGGGGAAGTTTGGCTATAATGGTTCGAAGTTTTCACTTGGCGGCAGCGCCATCGCGAAAGGAACTCCATGGCCACTTCTACGCGAACGAAGACTGCAAAGTTTGATTCCGCGAACTATCACGGGCTGGATCGCGATTCGCTGATCCGGATGTACCGGACGATGTTTCTTTCGCGGAAGCTGGACGACCGCGAAATCCAGCTCAAGCGCCAAAACAGAATTTACTTTCAGATCAGCGGGGCAGGGCACGAAGGCGTGCTGGCTGCCGCGGGCATGCTGCTAAAGCCGGCGTACGATTGGATCTACCCTTATTATCGCGATCGCGCGCTGTGCCTGATGATGGGTGTGACCCCCTATGAAATGCTGCTGCAGGCGGTTGGCGCGAAGGACGACCCAAGTTCCGGCGGGCGTCAAATGCCTTCGCACTGGGGCAACCAGAAGCTGAATATCATTTCGCGGTCTTCTCCCACGGGAACGCAGTGGCTGCAGTCGATCGGGTGCGCGGAAGCATCTCTTTATTACGATCGATTTCCCCGCGCTTTCGATCAAGCCAGAAATTCCCCGCTGGGCGACGCGGTGCGTCACCAGCCGGACGAAGTGACGTACGCCTCGGGCGGCGAGGGCTCCACCAGCGAAGGTGAGTTCTACGAAGCCCTGAATGCGGCCTGCACTAAAAAACTTCCGGTGCTGTTTTTGATCGAGGACAACGGGTATGCCATCTCCGTGCCCATTGAAGTGCAAACCGCGGGGGGAAGCATCTCCAAGGTCGTCTCCGGGTTCGAAGGCCTGCAGGTGGAGGAATGTGACGGTACCGAGCCGCTGGAAAGCTATGCAGCCCTGGAACGCGCCATGGATTACTGCCGCGCGCGCAGAGGGCCAGCGCTGGTACACGCGCACGTGACGCGTCCCTATTCGCACTCGCTTTCCGACGATGAAAAACTTTACAAGTGCGCGGAGGAGCGCGAGGGGGAAGCACAGCGCGATCCGATTACGAAGTTTGGATTGTTTCTGGTGCGCGAGGGAATTCTGGACGAGGCATCGCTGGAGAAACTCGAGGCGGAAGTGGAGCACGAGGTCCGCGAAGCCGCCGATCGCGCGCTCGTTGCCGAGCTTCCTGCGCGCGACTCCTACCGTCTATGGGTTTATTCTCCGGATGTCGATCCAACCGCCAAACAGTTCGCGAAGGAAGCGAAGGTTTCCGGCGATCCCAAAACAATGGTCGAGATGGTGGCGGCCACTTTGATGGAGGAAATGGGCCGGGACGAGCGAATCCTCGTCTTCGGCGAAGACGTGGCCGATTGCAGCCGCGAGGAATATCTTCACGAGGTGAAGGGGAAGGGCGGCGTATTCAAAGCCACTGCGGGGTTGCAGCGAAAATATGGGGCGGCGCGCGTTTTCAATTCTCCGCTGGCGGAAGCAGGTATTGTGGGCCGCGCGATTGGCATGGCCACGCGGGGCTTGAAGCCAGTCCCGGAAATTCAATTTTTTGATTACATCTGGCCGGCCATGATGCAACTTCGCAATGAGTTGCCCACCCTGCGCTGGCGATCGGCGGGAAGTTTCAAGGCTCCTGTGGTGATTCGCGTGGCGATCGGCGGGTATTTGACCGGAGGGGCGATCTACCACAGCCAGTGCGGCGAATCGATTTTTACGCATACTCCTGGTCTGCGAGTGGTGATGCCATCCACCGCGCTGGATGTCTGCGGCATGCTGCGGACCGCGATTCGCGCGGATGATCCGGTGATGTTCCTCGAGCATAAGCATCTTTACCGGCAACCTTACAATCGTTCCGCCTATCCCGGACCGGATTTCACAATTCCATTTGGCAAGGCTCGAGTGGTGCGCGAGGGGACGGATGTGAGCGTCATCACCTATGGAGCACTGGTGCATCGAGCCGAGGTGGCGGCAGCCCAGTTGGGACGCGAAGGGTTCTCGGCCGAAATTATCGATTTGCGAAGTTTGAGTCCTTACGATTGGGATGCAATCGCCGCTACGGTCCGCAAGACGAACCGCGTCATCGTGGCATACGAAGACACGCTATCCTGGGGTTTTGGGGCTGAAATCGCTGCACGAATTGCCGACGAGCTATTTGGCGACCTGGATGCTCCCGTCCGCCGTGTGGCTGCCAAGGATACCTGGTGCGCCTACCAGCCAAAGCTCGAGGACGAAATTCTGCCTCAAGTGGAAGATATTGTCTTTGCGGTGAAGCAACTAGCTGCGTATTAAAGCAAGCCGGTCGAGTTTTCTGGACGATTGAGACGACCGGTTCCGGCTTGCGGCATACCGTGAAGGCAGAACCCCGACAGAAAGTCCGTCCGGTATTTGATAGCGGAAACCTTTTTGCCAGTTCGGCCGTATACTCTAGCAGGAGGCGGGGCGTTGGCTGGCCCTGCCAGGAGGGGACTGATGTACTGCCAAAATTGCCGAAGAGATATCTCTGAAAATTCTAATTTTTGCTATTTTTGCGGCGCCCACCAGGCGGTTGCGCCCCAAAGCCAAATGCCTCCCAAGCGCTTGATGCGCTCGGCGACAGACCTGAAAATTGCGGGGGTGTGCGGAGGACTTGCGGAATACGCGGGCCTGGATTCGACCATCGTGAGACTGTTGTGGGCGCTAGTAACATTCTGTACGGGAATTGTTCCTGGACTGGTGGTGTACCTTGTCGCGTGGGTGATTATGCCGGTCGCGCCGATCTATATTTCCGCGCCGGCGGCCTCGGCGCCTTCTAATGCACACCAGAGTGCCGGGCCTGCGTGAATTTGCGGTCAGGCCTTGTCTCTGAAGATGGCGTAGTCGATGGATAGGAGACCGGCGCCGGTGGCCACAAGAGCGAAGGTGCCGGCCGCAAGCGCCAGAGGAAGCTGGTAATTCGAAACAGCCATGGGGCCGGCTTGCGGCAGATGCACTTTCCAGATGGCGATGGCCATCTCGGCGGCCAGCAATAGCGCCGAAATTCGTGTTGCGAATCCCACCAGCAGCGATAAGCCTCCAAAAAATTCGACCACTCCGGCGATGTAAACGAAGTATGCGGGGAAGCCCATTCGGGGAAATCCTTGCATGGCTTGCTGGGTTTGCGTAAATAACTTGGGATATCCGTGATAGATAAAGATGACGCCCAATCCCCAACGCAGGAAGAGAAGCGCGAGTGGTCTCAGTTTATCGAAACCGCGCATTCGAAATGCCTCCTCAAGCAGGCCCGGGTTAATTTTGTTCGACGCGCTCGCATTCTAGCAGAAACTTAAATGCGAAGGGGTCACCGGCGCTGTTGCAAATTTCTTTGATCATCCGAAAAAGTTGCGGCTGGAATCGTGGTAGCACAACGATAATGTTGTAGAATGGGTTCCGCCATCCGAACAGGAAGTCGCGTGATCGCTTCTCGCTCAGCTAGTGTCTGCAATAGAAGTGGAGTATGCCCCGGCCTGAATGCCGCGATCCACTCGGTGATACTTGCAGCGGTATTTGATTCCATTTGGCGCATATCTTTTTCTTGATCCGGAGATTAGGCAATACTGATGCGTAAGGCCCTTATCTATCTTGGAATTCTTGCCCTGGGCGGAGGCATGGTTTATTGGCGGATCCGTTCGCAACGGCCTCCGGCGGAATGGGCGTTCAGCGCGGAACGGAAGGTCACGCTGTGGAGCAGCAATGCACAAGTGCGCGAGCCTCTAACCACCCTTTCTTACGGGGAACGATTGAATGTGCTCAGCCGCTTGGGAGAAAGCGCTCGGGTCCGCACGGCGCAGGGACTTACGGGCTGGGTCGATCAGCGTCAATTGATGGAACCTCAACTTTGGGATCGCGTGACGGCTCTGCTATCTCTGACGCGTTCCATGCCGGTGCAGGCGGTCGGACACACCAAAGTGGTCAGCAACCTTCGCATTGAACCGGGTCGTGATACGCAGCGCATCGTTCAAGTGGGCCGGGCTGTACCCGTGGATGTGCTGGAACGAAGGGCCGTGGATGCGCCTGCCACGGGCGAAAACGATGCGCCGGCCGGGGAAGAAGCGCACCAGGAAGATTGGCTGCTGGTCCATGCCAAGGTGCAGGACCTGGGCGAATTTGCCGGCTGGGTGCTTGCACGATTTATCGAGCTTGATTTGCCTGATCCTCTTCCGGATTACACGAACGCCGCGGACGTTCGCGTGGTGGGATGGTTTATTCTAAACCACGTTGCAGACGGCTCGGGATTGAAGCCGCAATATTTGGTGATTGGCACTCACCGCGGTGAGGGCCGGGCGTGCGACTTCACCATGCTTCGCGCCTATACCTGGGGAGCCAAGCGCAAGCGTTATGAGACGGCCTACACGGAAAGCGGCCTCTGCGGAAAGATGCCTCTGATCATGGATGCGGCTAGCCAACCCGGTGGCGACGCTGATTTCAGATTCAGCGAAATCAGCCTGGACGGCAATCAGGAAGCGCATTATCGCATGCACCAGACTATTATCCGTCGCGTTCGCGAGCCCGGAGAAGCCAAGCACTCGAAATCGAAAGCGCCTCCCCATCACTAGTCGATCCGCGTGTGCCGCCGGCGAATTGGATTTGCCGCACAAATACCCTCAAACCCTTCGGGAAAGATTACTGTAAGGACGCGGGGAGACTGCGCTCCATGAAGGAATAATTTCCCGTTGCGCTATACTTTGTGTTCGAGCCTTCCCGTGAAAATTGCAATTCTTCTGTCCCTCTCATTTTGTTTCGTAGCGTGTTCGCCGGCGCAATCGCTTACACCCAAGGCGGTTTCGCCCGTGCTTCAATTCCGTGGTGCGTGGGGAATATTGGGAGACGATCCAGGGCAGCTTCAGAAACCCGTTGCCATGGCCGTGGATCGCATGGGCAACACGTTCCTCGCGGATGTTCGCAAAGGTTCCACGCTGGTGCACAAGTATGATTCGGAGGGCCATCCGCTGCTTTCTTTTTTTGTTGATGGCTGCCAGCACCCTTCAAGCATTGCCGTCGATTGGGGCGGATCGATTTACCTGGCGGACCGGCACACTGGAACGATATTCATATTTACGCCGGACGGCGAGTTTCTAGAGGCAATTCGCCGCGCCGCTGGACGAGCGTTTGTAGATCCCGTGAGTTTGGCTGTGGGAACCAGCAGCCAACTTTACATTTTAGAATCGAGCGCGAGTCGAATCGTGAAGGTCGATTGGTTTGGCCATGAACTGAAGGCCTGGGGCAAGAAGGGAAGCGCTCCCGGTGAATTCGACGTTCCTTCGAAAATCGCACTCTCCGAGGACGGTTTTGTCTTCGTCGCCGATTCAGGCAATCACCGCGTACAGGAGTTCAATTCCGATGGAGATTTCATCGTCCAGTGGCCGCTGCCCGAGTCAATTTCTTCCGGACGCGCGGACGGCGATCCCGAATACAGCATCGCCGCATCGAACAAATTGGTAGTCGCGTCAGAAAGTGGTTACGGCCGAGTGGTATTTTGGACGATCAATGGGCAACCCAAAGCCAACGTTAACGATCTGCTGATTCGCGCGACTTCGCTGCCGCCGCTGCCCGAGGATGTGGCTCTGACCACAAAAGGGGATTTGCTGATTCTTGGTTCGGCGGGTGCGGTGCCGCGGGTCCTGCGTTTCCACGTCAATTTTTAAAGTCCATCTTAATAAACGGCCGGGCAGGTTTCTCGGCCGGCCTTCAGGGGCCAAATCCCCACTTTTCAAAGCAATTTGATGTCGGAGCTGTAGAATCTGTGTGGCAATTTGGTCTTGGTTGTTGTCACGCCTGCGTGGATTTAGCCATGTGGTTGAATGTAGAGATGCCACCCTGAAGGGTGGCGCTACACGATCTCGCCTACTCGGCGTTGCCACACAGGCTCTGAAGCTCCGACCCCTTAAGAACCATTTACGGGATAGGTGCTGGTTGCTCGGCTGATCGTTTGCAGTCGTTGCAATCCATTCGCGGATGTGGAACGCTTGGCGCCTATGGCGCTCCTACTGACGGAATCAGATCTACGGATTTTGCTGACGATGCCGCTGGCTCTGGATGCAGTGGAAACTTCATTTTGCCGCCTTGCGGACGGCTGCGCAATCCTGCATTCGCGGCAACGGTTACACGTTCCCGGCCAGTCTTATTTACATTACATGGCGGCGGGGGACTCGACTGAAAAATATATGGGTCTGAAAATTTATTCCAGCTCTCGCGAGGGCTTGCGTTTTCTGGTGCCGCTGTTTCGTTCCGATTCTGGCGATCTGGTAGCTTTGCTCGAGGCGGATTATCTTGGGCAAATGCGCACTGGAGCGGCCAGCGGAATCGCCACGAAATATATGGCGCGGGAAGACGCGCGTGTGGTTGGAATTGTTGGAACGGGGCTGCAGGCGCGCACGCAACTGGAGGCCGTTGCTGCCGTCAGGAAACTCGAAAAAGTGCGTGTGTATGGGCGTGACGAGGGCCGCCGGGTGAATTTCGCGCGACAGATGACGGTCCAGTTGCAATTGCCTGTTGAGCCAGCCGCCACTCCGGAAGAAACCGTTCGCGGTGCGGACATAATCATCACCGCGACGACGGCGGCAAATCCCGTGGTCGAGGGTGGCTGGTTGCGGCCCGGCACGCACATTAATGCTATCGGAGCGAATTTTCCGCAAAAACGGGAACTGGATGATCAAGCGGTGCTGGCCGCAAACGTGATTGCCACGGACTTCCTTCAGCAATCCAGAGAGGAATCGGGAGACCTGATTCACGCGTTTGGAAACGACGAAGCGCGATGGAAATCGGTGCACGAGCTTTCGGAGATTGTTGCCGGGCGGGTGAAGGGACGCGCGAACGATCAACAGATCACACTCTTCAAGTCAAACGGAATAGCAATCGAAGATATTGTGGTGGCGGGGCGCGTTTATGAAGCTGCGCTGAAACGCGGTATGGGGAAAGAGATTCCGCTGTGGACGAAGGCGGAAACGCGCGAATCGGGGCCGCGAACCTAGCTTCGATTTAGTTGTGCGGTTTGCGGATTTTGTTGAAGAGAGCCTTGTGGAGGCGGTCCCGGGTGTCGTCGGGCAGCGGCACTGGCTCTGAATTGCAGAAAATCTCGACCGTCTTTTTGCAGGTGTTGACCACCAGGCGGCAATTCTTGCACTTTGCGAGATGGACCTCGAGGTCGGAGAGCATTACCGAATCCAGCTCGCCGTTCAAATACTCCGAAAGTTCTTCGACTACGTTTTTACACTTCACTGGCCATCACCATTGCGAAAATATCGATTGAGCTTTTGACGAAGTTTCAGCCGCGCGCGCAAGAGCCGCGATTTCACAGCGGGCACGGAAAGGCCCAGCACTTCAGCGGTTTCTTCCGTCGAAAGTTCCTCCACATCGCGGAGCTGGAAAACCACGCGAAACCCCGGCTCCAATTCCCCAACCACGGTGGAAAGAATTCCCTGCAACTCGGATTGTTCATAGCGCTCTTCGGGAGTGGGACCCCAGTCTTCCACTTCGCGGGGCAGCAGATCGTCTTCGGTCTGGATATCCTCGTCCAGGGAAACCTGATTGGGACGCCTGCGGCGGAGCTTCATCAGCGCCTGATTGACGGCGATGCGTACCAGCCAGGTGTAAAATCGCGAATTGCCCTGGAATTCGGGGAGGTGTTCGTAAGCCTTCAAAAACGCCTCTTGCATCACATCTTCGGCGTCTTCGCGATTTTGCGTGATGTTCTGCGAGAGTCGAAAAATCTTGCGTTCGTAGCGGTTTACGAGGGTTTCAAACGCAGACACGTCTCCGCCCTTCGCGGCGGCTACCAGCGGCGCTTCGTCATCGGGCTTTACGGCCGGAGAAGCAGCCATGTTTTGTTTGAGTGGCTCCAAAGGATGCGCTCTTGGCGTCTGTATTCGACTTTGAAAGGGTAGCATAAGCTCCCCATGTTGCGCACAGCATCCCATACGAATATCGGACGCTGCCAGGGGCCTGCACGATGCAAATATCTTGCAAGGGGGTCGAAAAGCGCCCCAGAGCCATGAGAGAATACGAGGCTCGCTATGGAGAGCTTGTACCGCCATAATCGTTCGGTAATTCGCCGCGTTTCCGGGTGCGAAACGAATCGGCGCAGCTGCCAAATAGGGAAGGGGCAATCATGGCAACGACAACTGACATTCAGGTGAAACCGGGGAAGCTGTTCATCGGCGGCCAGTGGCTGGATGCGGCCTCGGGCAAGACATTTGCCACCATCAATCCGGCAACCGGGGAAGTGCTGGCGCAGATCGCCGAGGGAGACGAACGCGATGTCGACGCCGCCGTCAAAGCGGCGCGCAAAGCCTATGACAGCGGGACCTGGCCGGAAATGAGCGCCTCCGAGCGCGGGCGCATTCTTTGGAAGATCGGCGATTTAGTGGATAAGTATAATGAAGAGTTGGGCACGCTGGAAACGCTCGATAACGGCAAGCCGATTTTCGAATCCCGCTACGTAGACATGCCCATGGTGGCGGAAGTTTTTCGCTACTACGCCGGGTTGGGCGACCAAAATTCACGGGGAAACGGTTCCGGTGCGCGGGCCGTTTTTGCATTACACGCTTCGCGAGCCGCTGGGAGTTGTGGCGGCGATCACGCCGTGGAATTTTCCGCTGCTGCTCGCTTCGTGGAAAATCGCTCCGGCGCTGGCCACGGGGAACACGGTTGTCCTCAAGCCCGCCAGTTGGACTCCGTTGACGGCGCTGCGGCTGGCCGAAATTTGCCAGGAAGCTGGATTGCCTGCGGGAGTGCTAAATGTAATCACCGGGCCCGGCGCCAGCATGGGCAAGGCGCTGGTGCGGCATCCCGGAGTCGACAAGATTGCCATCACCGGGGAAACCAGCACGGGCCAGCAAATTCTGAGGGATTCCGCGGACACGCTGAAGCGCGTGACGCTGGAACTTGGCGGCAAATCGCCCAACATTGTTTTCGCGGATGCGGACCTGGAAAGCGCGGTGCGCGGCGCGACGATTGGAATTTTTTATGGCAAGGGCGAAGTTTGCGCCGCAGGCTCGCGCCTTTTCGTCGAGAAAAAGATTAAAGATGAGTTCATGCAGCGGCTGGTGGATCGCGTGAAAAAGCTGCAACCCGGCGACCCGCTCGATCCGAAATGCAGGTTTGGCGCGCTGGTGAGCGAGCGGCAGATGAACACCGTTCTGGGCTATATCGAAAAGGGCAAAGCGGAAGGCGCGAAGCTCGTCGCGGGCGGCGAACGCGTGAGTGTTGGCAATGGAAAGGGATTCTTCGTGCAGCCAACGGTGTTCGACAACGTGAAGAACGACATGACCATCGCGCGGGAAGAAATATTCGGGCCGGTGCTTGCGACGATCGAATTCGGCGATGTGGAAGAAGCGGTGCGAGAAGCAAACAAGACTCCGTTCGGGCTGGCTTCCGCCGTTTGGACAAAGGATATTGCCAAAGCGCATCGCGTGGCGCGGATGCTGCAGGCCGGCACCGTGTGGATCAATACCTATAATAATTACGACCCTGCCGCCGCATTCGGTGGTTATAAGATGAGCGGCTACGGCCGCGAATTGAGCATGCATGCGCTGGAGAGTTATACGCAGGTGAAAAGCGTCTGGGTGAACCTAAAGGACTAATTCTTGCGCACACTTCCCGATTATCTCCGCAAAGGAATGAAACTGGTGCTGGTCGGCTTTAACCCCGGCGAGCGAGCGGTGCGTGTGGGACATTATTATGCCGGCCGCAATAATCAGTTCTGGCCATTGCTCTATGATTCTGGAGTGATTCCGGAGCCGCTGGGCTATCAGGACGACCGGCGGTTGATCGAATTTGGAATTGGGCTTACCGACCTGGTGAAGCGGCCGACGCGCACGCCGGAAGAGATCGAGCGTCGAGAGTATTTGGAAGGACGAGTGCTGCTGGCGCAAAAGCTTGAGGAACTGCGGCCGCACGTGGTGGCGTTTCACGGAAAGATGGTCTACGACAAATTTGCGGGTGGCGCGTGCAAGCTGGGTTTGCAAAAAGAAAGACTCTACGGCGCGCAGGTGTTTGTGCTGCCTTCGGCGAATACGGAGAATGCCAAAGGGAGCGGCGTAAAAATGCGCTACTTCAAGAAATTGGCGGCGGTTTTGCAGAAGTTGAAGGACTAGAGGCAAATTCATAAAGGGAAGGTCAGGTTTCTTTTCAGGTTTCTCGGGATTCCATAGGATGCGATCTCAGAGCTGCCACCCTGAAGGGTGGCGCTACACGCGCACCAATTTGCTCAGCAATCAGTAGGGGATGACTCAAATGCCGGAAGGGACACAAACGGCCGGAAACAATTCGTTGGTGCTGGAAGAGCGCGCAGGGGCGGTTTTGACTTTGCGGATGAATCGCCCGGACCGGCTGAACGCACTGAATGTTGAGCTTGGGCGCGGGCTTGTGGATGCGCTGGCTCGCGCGGCTAACGATACTTCGATTCGCGCGGTGGTGCTGACGGGCGCGGGGCGCGGCTTCTGTGCCGGCGGCGACCTGGCGCTGCTGCACGACGTGAGAAAACGCAACGCCGGTCCGGAACTTGAAAAATTGTTGTTGGCCGGCAAGGAAATTTGCCTGACCATCTGCGACATGCCGAAGCCCGTGGTGGCCGCGGTGAACGGTCCAGCAGCCGGCGGAGGAATGAATTTGGCGCTCGCTTGCGACATGCGCATTGCCTCCGATCAGGCTTCTTTTTGCGAGGCGTTCGCGCGCCTGGGGCTTTATCCTGATTTCGGCGGAACTTATTACCTGCCACAACTTGTCGGCATCGCGCGCGCGGCTGAGCTTTTCTTTACGGCGGAAAACCTGAACGCCGCGGACGCCTTGCGATTGGGTATCGTCAGCCGGGTGGTGCCACATGACCGGCTGGAAGCGGAAACGCGCGCACTGGCTGAACGGTTGGCCGCGGCGCCTCCCGTCGCGGTGCGCTGCGTGAAAAAATCCGTGGTGGCTGGCGACCGAGCCGCGCTTGAACGCGCTCTGGACGACGAGATCGTCAACCAGATGAAATGTTTCCATTCGGAAGATTGCCTGGAAGGGTTGGGAGCCTTCCTCGCGAAGCGCCAACCCTTGTTCCAAGGGCGATAGCGAACAGAATTTGATTACGATGCGTGCCGTTTCGATTGATGGAGCAAACCGTGGCGACTGAAACGCAACCAGAAATTACCCGCGACTATTCTCTTGGCGAGCTGATGGTGGCTGCCGCGGCGCGCGAAATTGCGGACAAGGAACTTGTGTTTGTCGGCATGCGGTTGCCGATGCTTGCATTCCTGGTGGCCAAGCGAACGCACGCGCCGGATGCGATTGGTCTCTACGAGAATGGAGTGA
Source organism: uncultured Acidobacteriota bacterium (assembly GCA_963756355.1). Lineage (GTDB taxonomy): Bacteria > Acidobacteriota > Terriglobia > Acidiferrales > UBA7541 > JBGPTK01. Next base: position 45,263 of record CAVWOD010000013.1, read on the forward strand.
TCCGCGAAACTCCCGCGCCGGAATTGCTCTACACGATGGCCGACCCGCCCAATCTTCGTGGTGCAACGCTTTGCGGTCAAATGCTGGATGTAATGTCGCTGTTGCAGCAGGGCCGAGTCCACGTTGGGTTTCTGGGCGCAGCGGAAGTGGACCGCTTTGGCAATTTGAATTCCACCTGGGGGCATCGCGAGGGACAGGTGTTCCGCCTTCCCGGTTCTGGTGGCGCGTGCGACATCGCTTGCTTGGCCCGGCGAACGGTGGTGCTGATGGCTCACGAAAGGAATCGTTTGCGCGAACGCGCCGGCCATATCACTTCGCCGGGGCACGGCCGGGGAAACGGCTGGCGAGCGGCGCAAGGTCTGCCGGCGAACTCCGGACCCTCGGCGTTGATCACGACCTTGGGCGTACTGCGCTTTGGCAGCGATGGCGAAGCATTTCTGGCTTCCGTACACCCGGGGGTGCGCGTGGAAGATGTTCTGACCAATACTGGCTGGACGCTTTCGGTGGCGGATGAACTGGTGGAAACGCCGGCACCCTCTACCGGCGAACTCGCAGCCATGCGGGAACTCGATCCCAATCACTTCTGGACGCGTTGACGATGGCCAAAACCTCAAAAATCGTATCGATGCAGGAAGCGATCTCGCGGCACGTGCCTTCGGGGGCCATGCTGCTGATGGGCGCGCAGATGGAACAGATGATTCCGTTCTCGGCCGGACACGAAATCATCCGGCAGGGGCGCCGCGACATCACGCTGGTGGGTCCGATCTCGGATATTTTATTCGATCAGATGATTGGCGCAGGTTGCGTTTCGCGGGTGATGGCGGCGTGGGTGGGCAACGTTTCCGCGGGTGTGGCTTATTGTCTGCGGCGCGCCGTGGAGGAAAATATCCCTCGCCGTGTGGAGTTGGTGGATTATTCCAATTTCACCGTTGCGCTGGCGCTTCACGCCGGTGCGCTGGGCGTTCCGTTCATGCCCACTTATTCGACCCTGGGCAGCGACCTGCTGGCGAAGAATGGAAATCTGCGGGAGTTCGCTTCACCTGTCAATGAAGAAAGACTGGTTGCCGTGCGGGCACTACGGCCGGATGTGACGATTCTGCACGTCCAACGGTGCGACGAATTTGGCAATGCGCATATCTGGGGGAATCTGGGTGTGGCGGTGGACGGAGCGCGCGCCGCTCGGAAGGTTATTATCATCGCCGAGGAAATTGTCGCGCCGGAAGTGATCGCGTCCGACCCGAATCGAACCCTGGTGCCAGGATTTCTAGTGGCGGCGGTGGTGCAAGATCCATGGGGCGCGCATCCTTCGCCGGTGCAGGGTTACTACGGCCGGGATCATGCTTTCTTCACGCAGTACCACGAGCAAAGCCGCAAGCTGGCGGATTTTGAACACTGGCTGCAACGCTGGGTGCTTCAAGTGCCGGATCGCCGCGAATACATGAATCAGGTTGGGGCGTGCCGCTCGGAAGCGCTGGGAGTGAAGGAGCATGCGTATTCCGCGCCAGCGGATTTCGGGTACTGAGAATTTTGGAGCCGGACAGCGGGCGAAATCTGCCGAAATCCATGGATGACATACAAATTGAACCGCGCGAAGTGAAGCAACGGTTGGATCGCGGCGACAAATTCCTGTTCGTGGATGTGCGCGAACCGTGGGAACATCAAACCACCAAGATCGAGGGTGCGACGCTGATCCCATTGGGACAAATTCCCGGCAGCTTAGCTGAATTTGAGAAGGCCGCGGATGTGGTCCTTTTCTGCCACCACGGAATGCGCAGCCTGGATGCTGCCGCCTGGCTGCGCTCGCAGGGAATTGCGGGCGCCCGTTCGATGAACGGCGGCATCGAACGGTGGTCCGTGGAAATCGATTCGCAAGTGCCGCGATATTAGGCCTGAGTGCGGATGCGGGGTTATTGAAGGAAACAGAAGGCCAGAAAAATGCCCAAAGAAAAAATAAAATTTCTTCACAAGCCAACTTGAACTTCCTGCCGGAAAGCAAGAGGTCTCTTGCAAGATAAAGGCGCTGAACTGGAATTTCGCGATCTGGCGACGGAACGCCTGAGTTCCGTTGAATTGGATCGAATTGATTGGCGAGCGGGATTACAAGCCGTTTCTGAACACGCGAAATGAACTGTATCGCGAGCGGAACATGAGCGAGCATCCACCCTCGCGCGCTGAAGCAATCAAACTGATGGTTGAAAATCCGAACTTGATCCGCCGTCCCATCGTGATTCGCGGCAAAAAGATGGTGCTGGGATTCGATGAGGATGCGCTGACGAATTTGCTATGAACCTTCAGGCGCAACTTGCTTGAATTCGTTTGGAAACAGCGAAAACCCGCAAAAGCCGAAAAATTCTTAGGCGGCTGATTGCGTGAAGACTGGAGATTGCCACACCCGTGCCCCCCATCATTGATATCCACATTCATATCCAGCCTTTGGAAATGTTTAAACCGCACGCGCATGAATTGATCAAGCGCGGCCGGCGCGATTATGACGAAGTGGTGAAATATTCCGCGAGCTCCGGGGATTTTTTGAAATTCATGGATGCCGCGGAAATTGAGCGCGCCGGGCTGATCAATTACGTGAGCCCCGACGTGATCGGATTCCCTCCGGAAGTGAATGACTGGATTGCGCACTACTGTTCGGCGAATCCCAAGCGGCTGCTGGCATTTGGGTCGGTGCATCCGAAGTATGTGGTTGATGCCGGCGCGGAAGTGGACCGGCTGGCAAAAATCGGGATTCGCGGATTGAAAGTGCATCCATCGCACCAATTATTCGCGCCCAACGCTTACCGCGACGGTTTGGGGCCGCTAGCGGCGATATACGAGCGGGCGCAGGCAGTTCAGATGCCGGTGATGATTCATACGGGTACTTCTATTTTCCCAGGGGCGCGAAATTTGTACGCGCAGCCGATGCTGGCTGACGATGTGTCTGTGGATTACCCGGACTTGGTGGTGATTTTGGCGCATGGCGGGCGGCCTCTTTGGATGGAGGAAGCTTTCTTTCTGGTGCGCCGCCACAAGAATATGTATATGGACGTTTCGGGAATTCCTCCGCAGAAATTGATGGAGTATTTTCCGCGGCTGGAAGAAATCGCCGATAAAACTTTGTTCGGCACGGATTGGCCGGGGCCCGGCGTTCCCGGGGTGCGCGGCAACATTGAAAAATTCCGGGCGTTGCCAATTTCCGCACAGGCCAAACAGAAGATTTTGTACGATAACGCGGCGCGGCTGTTTCCGGTGTAGGCGCAGAGGAAGCTGGCTGGCGAGTTCGCGGCGCAAGAATTCGAGGAATGAGGAATGATTGAAACGATCGCGGTGATTGGCGCGGGAACGATGGGGCGGGGAATCGCGTACGCTTCGGCGCTGGGCGGGTACCGAACCATTCTGGAAGATGTATCCGAGCAAATGCTGGAAAAAGGACTGGCGTACATCCGCGGCGCCTTCGACGAAGGCGTTGCGCGAGGGAAAGTGACGGCGGAAGCGCGGGATCAAGCGCTTTCGAAAATTTCGACGGCCACGCGGGTGGAGGACGCCTGCCGCACCGCCGATTTGGTGATTGAAGCCATTCCGGAAGAGATGGAATCGAAACTTGAAATTTTCACGATTTTGGACAAGTTCGCCAAACCCGGGGCGATTTTTGCCAGCAATACATCCTCACTCTCGATTTCCGAAATGGCGGAGATTACGTTTCGCCAGGAGAATTGCATCGGAATGCATTTTTTCAATCCGGTGCCGAAGATGAAACTTTTGGAAATTGTGCGCACGCCGAAAACATCGGAGGCCACGCTGGAGGCTTGCCGCGAAGCCGGCGCGCGCATGGGGAAAGAGGTTGTGGTGGTGCGCGAATCGCCGGGATTCGTGACGACGCGCATTAATGCGCTGATTGGAAACGAAGCCTTTTACATGCTGGAAGCAGGACTGGCCAGCGCGGAGGATATCGATAAAGCGTTGAAACTTGGACTGAATCACCCGATGGGGCCGTTTGAACTGGTGGATTTGGTGGGATTGGATGTGCGGCTGAGCATTCTGGAATACCTTCACCAGACGCTGGGAGAAAAATATAAGCCGTGCCCGCTTCTGGTGCAATTCGTCAAGGAAGGGCGGCTGGGCCGCAAATCGGGACGGGGAGTTTACGAGTACGGGCAGTCCGCGGAGAGAAAAGAATCATGACCGGGAAGAAATGGAGAGGCCCCCGATGACCAGCATGGGAGCGAGTGGATCCATGAACGCCTCCGGGAAGATTATTTTTCTGCAGGGTGACTTGACCGATATGGACGTGGACGCGATCGTGAATGCCGCCAACAACGATTTGCAGTTGGGAGGCGGCGTGGCGGGAGCGATCCGGCGGAAGGGTGGCGACGAAATCCAACGCGAGTGCAATGAAATTGGGCCTGTGCCAGTGGGCGGAGCCGCAATCACCACGGGAGGAAAGTTGAAGGCGCGGTTTGTGATTCATGCGGCCAGCATGGTACTGGGTGGCAGGACGTCAGCGGGATCCCTGCGCGGTTCCATCGCGCATTCCATGCGCATCGCCGCGCAACGGGACATCAAAACGATCGCCTTTCCCGCCATCGGGACGGGCATCGCGGGGTTTCCGATGCGCGAATGCGCGGAAATCATGCTGCGGGAGGTGGTGGATCATCTGAAGCGTCCCACTTCGATCGAAAAAGTCAACTTTGTGTTGTACGACGACGCAGCAATGCATGTTTTCGAACAAGTTTGGAGCGAAATGCAATTGCAGGGCGGCGCCGGATCCTGAGAGTGCCAGTGATTTATTTGCTTTTGAATGGCGGGGATTGCATGCGGGTTTGCCGGCGGGGTGGAGTGGCATCACGGCCATTCGCAGGACGCGACGTGGCGCAATGAACGATTTGGTGGAAATCGTGCGCGAACAGCTTGTTCAATATGAGCATCCGCTGTTTATTTTCGACGCGAGCGCGGCGGGGGAGAACGTGGAGGTGCGAATTCAATTCACGCCGCCCCGGGAAGACATTCACACTTACCTCTTTCAGCTTCAGCGGCGCGAAATCGAGAACAAGCAATTCCCCTGGACGTTTCAGAAACATCTCTACGATTGCTTGCACGATTACATCATCGAAATGTTCACGCGTAATCCGCAACGGGAGAATTGATGGCGCCCGCGGCGGTACGCACTCCTCTTGCAACGCTTCTGACCGGCCGCATTCGCGCGAAGGGACTGATGACTTTTGCGGAATTCATGGAAGCGTGCCTCTATCATCCGGAACACGGCTATTACAGCCAGGCCGGAATCGATCCGGCACGCCGATTACTATACGAGCGTGGACGTTCATCCGATTTTCGGCCGGTTGCTGGCGCGGCAGTTCCATGAAATGTGGGAAGTGCTCGGCAAGCCTAAGCAATTCTGGCTCGTGGAATGCGGCGCGGGCAGCGGCAGGCTTGCCCGGCACATCCTTGACTTTATCGAAAGACAATTCGGCGAGTTTTATTCCGCAATGCATTACGTAGCGGTGGAAAGATCGGAAAGCCGCCGGGCGGCACATGCTGCATTGCTCGATCGGCATTCTAAAGCAATTCATGCGAGCTCCGCGGCTGAAATGCCGCAAGAAGTGCCGGTTGGTTGCATTTTTTCGAATGAACTTCTGGATGCGTTGCCGGTTCATCGAGTCATCCGGGAGCGAGGGGCTTTGCATGAGATCTTCATAGGGCTCAAAGTGGATGACCTGATCGAGATTAGCGGAGCGCTCTCCACTCCGGCGATTGCAGAGTATTTTTCGCGGCAACACGTTGAACTTGCGGAAGGACAACAGGCGGAAGCGGGGCTTGCCGCGTGCAATTGGATCGAGAGCGCGGGGATTCGCCTGGGCCGAGGATTTGTGCTCACCATCGATTACGGCCACGAAGCGGCTGAACTCTACAACGAACGCCACATGCGCGGCACTTTGCTGGCCTATGAACAGCATCGCACCAGCGAGAGTTATGATCGAGCCCCTGGTAAACAGGATTTGACGGCGCACGTCAATTTCACGGCACTCGATCTATGGGGCCGCTCGGCGGGGCTCGAGCCAGCGGCGTTGGTTTCTCAGAGCCATTTTCTGCTGGCACTAGGTGGACAAAATGAATTTGCAGACCTGTACGAGGATGGGGACAGCGAAACCGGCCGCGTTCGCGCCAGGCTGCTGCTGAAGAACTTGATTCATCCGGAAGGGATGGGAGAAACCTTTCAAGTTTACGTGCAATATAAGGGGATCAATCGGCCGCGGCTGGCCGGACTTGAGCCGATTTAAGCGATTGATTGTGCCGGGGAATTGCGGCCGAGGAAAATTATTGAGTGGGTTTCGCGGCCGGCGCGGTTCCCAGTTGAAATGGTTTTTGCAAATAGCGGCCGGCTTCTTCCTGGGCTCCTCCGGTATCGTCCTTGATGTCTTGCGCTTTGCTGTATTCGTTGACGGCGCGTTCGCGCTGGCCGGTCAAGTCAAAAATCTTTCCCAGGTAAATGTGACTCCAAACCTCGACCCACTTGTAACTGGGATCGAGATCGCCATCGATCGCGCTTCGGAACTCATTGGCGGCAGCCTGATAATTCTTCTGATAAAACATCGCTTCGGCCATGCGGAAATGAGCCAGTGAATTATTTCCCTGAACGTCGAGCGCCTTCTGATATTCCTGAATCGCTTCGAAATATTTGCCCTGCTCGGCGAGGCCTTCCCCGCGCGCCACGGCCGCGCGGACGCGCAAGCGCGGGCTTGATTTCAACATGTTGTTATTCGGATCGAGAGTAATGCCATTGGGCTTGGGCCGGCCGAATGTATCGACTTCAAACGATGAGGAAAGTCCCACTACGTTAATCGATTTGAATTCCGGATTGCCTTCGGTTTCCACCCGAATTTCGACGGGCATGTGGAACGTTTCGAGATCCTGCATCACTTTTCCCACCACCTTAAAACCCGCTTTGACGCGGTAGACAATGAAGTCGATCTTGAATTCCGGGATGCCGGTGGAATTGAGCCATTGCGAAAAAAAAGCGGTGAGATTGAGGGGAGGATCGTCACCGGTGGGCTTGGGAAGTTTTGATTCGGCGACTTTCTCAAAGTCGTCGATGGTTGCGGATTTACCGGCATATTTCGAATAAAACTCGCGCAAGGCTGCCTGGAAGGGCTGATTTCCCATGGTGGTGCGGAGCATGTGAAATACCATGGCGCCCTTGTTGGTCACAATCGAGCGATATTCTTCGGAATAATCACCCAGGCGCTGCGCCTGCTCGATTGGCGCGGCAGTGTCGTACATCAATGCGCCGACGGCGAAATCTTCCAACGAACGATGCAAGCTGGCGACGCCACCGGTGTGCTCCGCATACAACGCTTCCGAATAACGCGCCAAACCGTCGGAAAGCCAGCTATCGGACAGGGTCGCCGGCAGGACTTCATTTCCCCACCACTGGGCAGCCACCAATTGTGCGAGCAAGCGGTCATTCGGCTTGCCGGACCATTGATGCGCGCTGACCAGAAGTACTCCGGGAGCGGAGTAGCTCGAGAGTGAACCATCCGGCATCTGCGCCAGAATTAAATTCGGATTGGGCAAAGGTCCGAATTCGCCCGAATAGAAAGTTTCGATCTGGGCGATATCCTGCGCATAGTTCGTAGCCGTGGTTCCTTGTCCTGGGGGGGTGTAAACGGAAATCTCCATCCCTTCCGCGCGCACTGGAGCGAGCTGAATATTTCCCGCGATAAATGTTCCCGCCGGTTCGGGACGATCCACTTTGAACGTATATGCCACTTGCCCTGCGCCCCCAGCACCGGGAGGAACCATGGAGGGAGTGGAGGATTTCCCGGTTCCGATCACAGCGAATGAATCCGGCACAATGATTTTGAAACTGGCGGTGTAGCGATTCGACGGGAAGTCGGTGAGAGGAAACCAGCGAGCGGGAAGCAATAGATATGCGGCCTTGGCGTCTATCGAGGCAAAGCGAATCCCTGGCGTCGGGCTGTCATCCTCATTGTTCAACGGGCCGGAATAGTCAAAAGTGAGAGTGACTTCATGGGTGGGCGCAATCGTCTCGGGTATGCTGACCGTGAGATTGAGGGGATTTTTGTTGTCGCGATCAAACGGCAGTGGCTTGCCATTGGCGCCGGCGACGGAGATAACCTTTAGATCCTGATGCAACTCCACCAAAATGTCGTGAGAAGCGGAAGTGGCGACAAAAGTTACTTTCGCTTTAGCGCTCAGCGTCTGGTCAGCCGGCCGGAGCGTGGCTTCGATGTCGTAATGCGTGGCGCGAAATGCAGCCACTCGAGTGGTCTGAGCGGATACACCCGCGCCGGACAGCAAGACCAAAGCGAGGACGCCTAGAATTTTGTGCGATTTGTGGGCGGGGGGCCGATTCACGGCATTGGGCATAAGTTTCTCGCCTTCCTAAGATAGCAAATTCGGCCCTAAAGTTGCCTACGAGCGAGGTATTTCTGACGATTTCAGCATTCCAACAATCAGGTCCGCGGCGCGTTCGATGGCACCACCGGGACCCAGCTTGTCCCGTAGTTGAATAAATTCACGCTTCATTTCCTCGCGCGCTGCGGAAGAAGTGAGCAAATGCTTTGTTTCCGCCGCCAGGGCTTGCGGTGTGAAATCATCCTGAATCAGTTCAGGCACGACGGCCTTTCCTAATATTAGATTCACCATAGCGAAAAAAGGAGTGCTGACCAGTCGTCGCGCAACAAAAGCCGTTAAACGCGAAAGCCGATAAATCACCACCATGGGCACTCCGAGCAAACCCGCTTCGACAGTGGCAGTGCCGCTGGAAACAATCGCGCAATCCGCGGCTGAAAGAGCATCGTATGTTTGGCCTTCGACGACGGTTACGCCGGGCGTGCCTTGCAAATACGAATTGAAATCGCGGACGTTGAGGCTCGATGCCGCTGCGAGCATGAATTGTGGCGATATGGGCCGCAATTCACTTCGCAATTGTTTACATGCTTCCAGGATCACGGGAAGGTGATGCCCGATTTCGCCGGGACGGCTGCCTGGGAGGACTGCGACCAGCAGTTGGTGAGGATCCAGCCCATTTTGTTTGAAGAACTCTTCACGCGTCATGCTGGGGTGGACCTGATCCACCAGCGGGTGGCCTACATAGGTCGCCGCGACTCCGTGCTTCCGGTAAAACTCCTCTTCGAACGGAAAAATGACGAGCATGCGTTCGACTCGGCGTTTTATCCAACGCACGCGGCCGGGCCGCCAGGCCCACACTTGAGGACCGATGAAATAAACGATGCGCACGCCAAGATTTCGCAGTTGGCGCGCCAGGCCCAGGTTGAAGCCCGGAGAATCAATCAGGATGGCTAGAGCCGGGCGGCGCGCGGCGGCTTCCTTTACCAGCCGCCTGCGAATGCGGAACACAGCGGGCAATTTCTTGAGCACTTCGAAGATTCCTACGACCGCGATTTCTCCGGCGTCGGCCACAAGTTCCACTCCGGCTTCGCGCATGCGCTGACCGCCCATTCCGAAAAGATGCGCGCCGGTGCGCTGTTGGAGCGCCGCGGCCAATCGCGCTGCGTACATTTCGCTGGAGGCTTCGCCTGCAGAAATGAGAATTTGCGGGGGAGTCAAAGTGCGACTCCGTGGCCGGTGGCAAGGTTCTGGCGTGGCACAGAGACTCCTGCCTGAGCTTGTAAGTCAGAGCGTTCGATCGGTGCACAGTCAAGAGTGGGTATGCTGGTAGCGACAAGATGTCGAGCGCTGGTGCGATGGTCTTGGAGGCGCGGGCAGGTATTACTCATCGACGCGCAGGGGCACCCGCGTTGGATCGGAAGGAGGGACCGGAATGCGCAACTCCTGGTCCTTGTATTGGAGCTGATACAGGCGGTAATAAATGCCGCGGAGAGCGAGCAATTCCTGGTGGGAGCCTTGCTCGCGCAAGCGGCCTTTGTGGAACACGAGGATCCTATCGGCGTGCTGAATGGTGCTCAGCCGGTGAGCGATTACAATTGCGGTGCGCCCTTCGAGCAGGCGATCCAGCGCTTCGCGGATGAGCAGCTCAGTTTTGGTATCAACGCTCGATGTCGCTTCATCGAGAATCAGGAATTTAGGATTGTGAGCCAGCGCGCGGGCGAAGCTAATGAGCTGTCGCTGGCCTACGGAAAATGTGGAACCACGCTCGCTGACGGGCGCATCCACACCGCCAGCCAGGGCGGCCAGGAAATCCTCGAGGCCCACTTCTCGAAGGGCGCGTTCCACAGTAGACCGGTCGATCTCCTCGGTGCCGAGCCGGACATTTGATTCCAGCGTTCCCGTAAATAAAAACGGATCCTGCAAGACGATGCCAAAGAGGCGACGGAGCTCCTGCACGCTCAATTCGCGGATGTCCACGCCGTCGAGCAGGATTTGGCCGCGCTGGATTTCGTAGTAGCGCAGCAAGAGCTGAATCAGCGTGGTTTTGCCCGCGCCGGTGTGCCCGACGATTGCCACGGTCTGGCCGGGTTCGACGCGGAAAGAAACATCGCGCAATACCCAATCCGACTCGCCGGGATTCTCACCTCCGGTATAGGCAAACCATACGTTGCGGAATTCGATTTCGCCGCGAGGATTTTCGAGCACTCGTTTTTGAGAAGGCTGGCCCGGTGGGGGCGGCGCCAGAGGTGCGATAGCGGCTCCGGAGGCGGACCGAGCGGCGGCAGAAGTGGCAATGAAGGCGGTCTCCCGTGCGGCAGCCCCCAGCGGCTCATCGAGCAGACGGAAGATTCGTTCGGACGCAGCCATCGCGGTCTGAAGAATATTGAACTTTTCGCTCAAGTCCATGATCGGACGGAAGAAACGATAGGCGTACTGCATAAACATAAACAGCACGCCGATCGTGATTGTTCCAGCAATGACGCGAAGTCCGCCAAACCAGAAGAGGAATGCAATGCCGATCATGCTCAGGAATTCGACTGAGGGATAAAAGAGCGCGAAGGCGTTGATGGCATCCTTATAGGCGTCCATGTGGATGCGATTTAAGGTCCGAAATTCCTGCGCGGCCTTGTTTTCGCGATTGAAGAGTTGGACCACGGCCATGCCGCTGATGTGTTCCTGCAAGAAAGAATTGATGCGAGCGATCGCGGTGCGGATCCGGCGGTTGGCGTCTCTTACCCTGGTGCGGAAGATCATGGTGAAAATAATCATGAACGGCAAAGGGCTTAGAGTGGCGAGAGCCAGCACCCAATTGAAATAAAAGAGAGCTACGACGAAAAAGACGAGCAAAAATGCATCGTTAATCATGGCCACAACACCGGCTGCGAAGAGGTCGTTGAGAGCGTCCACGTCCGTGGTGACGCGCGTGACCAGGCGGCCGACTGGGCTTTTGTCGAAGAAACTCATTGGCAGGCGCTGCAGGTGGGTGAAGATTTCCTTGCGAAGGTCGTACATGGTTTCCTGGCCGACCTTCTGCATCACGCGCACCTGAAGATATTGCAGCGCGAACGCCAGGAGCAGTGCGCCGAGAAATCCCGCGGCAATCAAACTTAATCCGCGCATCCCTCCGGCATAAGGCAGCAAGCCGCGGGTGACGGGAACAATGTAGCGATCGACGCCCATCTGGAAAAGCAAGGGCGAGACAAATTCGAGCGGAGTTACAGCCAGGGTGAGGCCGAGAGCGAAATAAACCTGCCAGCGGTAGGGGCGCAGGTATTGCAACAGGCGCCGCGTGAGCCGCGTGTCGTAAATTTTTCCTAAAGCTTCTTCTTCGCGATGGTCCGCCATTTCAGGCCTGTTCCAATTCTTCTTCGAGCAATTGTTTCTGATACAAGTCGGCGTAATAACCGCCCAGGGCCAGCAATTCTTCGTGAGTGCCGCGCTCCACGATTTCGCCGGCACGAAGAACGACGATCTGGTCGGCGTGACGCACGGTGGAGCAGCGATGCGAAATCAGGATGGTGGTGCGGTTGCGCATGACGTCTTTGAGGCCACGGAGTATTTTTTCTTCCGTGCCGGTATCCACACTGGAGAGCGCGTCGTCGAGGACAAGGATCTTGGGATCACGCAGAATGGCCCGCGCCAGGGCGGTGCGCTGCTTTTGACCGCCCGAAAGGGTAATACCGCGCTCACCGACGATTGTCTCGAACTTATTGGGGAATTCCTCGATATCGCCGTGAATGCTGGCGATTTGCGCAGCCTCGGAGATTCGCTCGGGGACCGGGTCTTGCACGCCGAAAGCGATGTTGCCCGCGATGGTTTCGCTGAACAGAAAAGTGTCTTGAGGGACGTAGCCAATTGCACGGCGCAGTTCCGACAAAGGCCAATCGCGAATCGAGCGGCCGTCAATCAGCAATGCGCCCTGTGGAGCTTCCCAGAGGCGAGCCACGAGGGCGGCGAGCGTGGACTTTCCGCTGCCGGTGGGCCCGACCACTGCCAGCGTGGATCCAGCCGGGACGTGCAGATTAATATTGCGCAGGACGGGCTTGCCGGCTGAGCCGTTTTCTGCGGTGGGATAGATGAAAGTCAAATTCCGGAAATCAATTTCCCCGCGAATGGATGTTGCTGAAAGCGGATGGGCCGAGCCATCGCCAGAGACCAGTTCCGGCCTGGGAACCTCGAGATCCGCGATTTTCGGATCGGCCTCGAGAATGTAATTGAGGCGGCCCATGGAGGCGGCGCCGCGCTGGAAAATATTCGTCACCCATCCGAGGGCGATCATGGGGAAAACGAGTTGAACCATGAAAGTATAAAAGGCGATCAGCGTGCCGAGAGATATGCGATTGGTCATCACCAGCCGCCCGCCTTGCCATAACACGATCAGAAACGTGGTGCCGATCAGGGCCTGCAGCGCGGGGAAGAACATGCTCCAGGCGCCGATTAATTTGATGTTCCGGCTGACGTAGTCCTGATTGGCTTCGTCGAATTTGCGGATTTCCGACCGTTCCTGGGCATAAGCGCGGATTACGCGGACTCCGGTGAAATTTTCTTCGGCACGCGCGGAAAGAGTAGCCAGAGCCGCCTGGATGCGTTCCGAGAGCCTGTGGATCGCGTCGCCGAAATACCAAACCGAGGCGGCAACAAAAGGAACCGGCAGCAAGACCCAAAGAGTTAGAGCTGGCGAGAGTTTCACCATGAAGAAAATTGCCAGTATCAGGGTGGCCAGCGTATTGGCGCTGTACATGATTCCCGGCCCGAGGACCATGCGCACGGCGTTCAAGTCATTTGTACAGCGCGACATCAGTTCGCCGGTGCGGTTGCGAACGAAAAATTCCGGCTCCAGGCGCATCAAACGAGAGAGCAGATCGTTTCGGAGGTCATACTCAATGTCGCGCGAGATGCCGATTAAAATCCAGCGCGACAAAAAGGAAAAGACGCCCTTGGCGGCGACGACAATCACCAGCATCGCGCAAAATATCAGAAGTGTGCGGCGACTGAGCGGCTGGTAAAAATAGAACAGCCAATTCAAGAGGCTGCGGGAAAAACCCGTCAGGTTGCGCAGGGGAACGGAATTGTTGGTTAGCGAATCGGTGATCGCGCCGATCAGAATTTGCGGCAGTGTCCCCAGGACGCCCATCAGCGCAAGAGTAACCAAGCCGCCCACCACTCCGCCCTTGTAACGCGCCACGTAGGGGAGCAGTCCTCGCAGGCTACGCCAGGCGGACGGCAAGGGAGCGGGCTTGGCTCCTGCTTGTGCTTGGACGGTTTGTGGCGCGGCGCTCATCGACGCAGGGGGACCTCAACGGGTTCGAGCGAAGGAGCTTCACTCTGAAATTGCTCGAAGTTGCGATCGAGGGTCTGGTATCGCATCACTTTCGGATTCCATTTCACGCCAAGCGTTTCCGCGTGACCGCCTTCAGGCGTTCTTAGGGGCGTGAAATACATGACCAGACCGGTATCCGGGTGCTGTTCGTATTGCAATCGCCAGCCATTGACGGCGGCAAGCGGTGTGCCGCCGAGAAATCCCTTTTGATTCTTCAAGTGTTCATCACACCGGAAAATTTCTTTCCAGGTTCCATTGTCTTTTTCAGCGATGATCGCGCGGGTGAATAAATTTCCCGGCACCGTGCCATCCCTCGAACAGCTCCTTCACCAGCCCGGCGAACGGCTGATCCATCAGGATCACCCAGGCGTCCGGCTTGGCTCGATTGATGCACTTCGATGCCCTGCAGCATCAGCTTCTCCATCAGCAGCGCGGCCGTGGGCGCATCGTGCTGCTCGCGCGGAATCTCGTAGGCGAACGGCGGCTCCTTCTGGAAACTTCTCGATGGTGTCGCGCGCCGCGCGGTACTTGTTGTAAGTCATCTGCTCGCGATACTTCGACGCCAGATTAAGCACCGCCATGTCGGCTTCGTACATATAGCGGCAGGCGTCGGCCAGCCGCCACCATCCGCCCTTCCACGGGCTCGAATACAGCATCTCCGTCGCCCAGCCCCTGGCGCGCCGCGGGGAATTCGTCCACCGTGTAGAAGTGCGGCGTGGCGTAGCGATACAGCGCCGTCTCGGTGAAGAACGAGATGGTGTGGCGGAAGTTGCCGACGTTATCGAGATAGCCCGGATACCAGACGTCGAAGGTCTCCTGGTGCATCGAGCCGGGCAGGCCGTGATCGTCCAGATACTCGCGCGATGGTCATGCCGATCAGGTTCAGCCAGCGCACCATCAGCGGGTGCATGTTGCCGGAAATCGGGTCGGCAAACGGCGGCAGGTAGATGCGTCCGGGAAACGGCGCCGACTGGTGCTGCGTATAGAACACCAGCGGCTGCGGTTTCGAGCGTGGCCTTGGTGACCACGCGCGATTCGAGCATGTTCAGCATGTAGCCGTCGCGATTGTTGTCGTGCCCCACGTACTCCTGGTACAGCTCGGGCAGCGGGCTCACTTCGTACGGCGTGCCGACGTTCTGGCGATACCAGTCGGCCACCGCGCTCTGGCCGTCGGGATTGATGGAGAACCACAGCTCCACGATCAGGTTCTGGCGGATGGCCTTGACTTCGGCGGTCTCGCGCGGCCACCAGGTCGTAGCCGAGCTGGATGGTGTGCTGGTGGTTGGCCACTTCGGTGGCATGCAGCCCGCCGTCGATATGGATGATCGGCTTGGTCTCGCGCGCCAGCGCGTGCGCCTGCTCGTCGCTGATGCCGCGCGAGAGCGCCAGCCGCCGCGAGACGTCCTTATAATGATCGAGCTGCGCCAGGTTCGCGGGGTCGGAAATGAAGGCGATGAACCAGTCGCGGCCGCGCGTGGTCTTGCCCACGTTCACCAGCTTGATGCGGTTCGACGCCGCCGCCAGCTTGCGGAAATAGCCCAGCGCAGTCTTCGTAGGTGGCCAGGTAGAAATCGTCGCCCGGCTTGTGGCCCAGCACCGATTCCGGCGTGGGCACCTGCGCCCACGGCCGCCGCCGGCGAGCAGGCACAGGAATACAGCAGCCGTCTTCATGGCACCACCGCCAGTTTGTATTGTTCCAGCAGATCCTCCAGTTTGCGTCGCGCTGAAATCCTTGGTGCGCAGGTCCGCCGCGAGCCGCTTGAGCTGCGCCGACCATGCGGCTTCGCGCGCGCACGATGGCGGCGTCTTCCACCTGCGCGCGCAGGTCGTCGAGCAGCGGGATGCGGTCGCGCTGGAAGGCGTCCAGCGCCGCTTCCAGCTGCTTGCCCGGCTCCGCCGCCGCCGGTCCGCGCGCCGTGAAGTAGGCGCGATTCAGATCCGCCAGGCGCGTGAGCTCGGTCTTCACCGATTCGGCCTCGCGTGCGCCACGCCGCCTGCTGCGGATTCCCGCCGCCCGCGTGCCTCCGCGCCCGCCGCCCGCCGCCGCGTCTCCGGCGCCATCGACGGGTTGTAGTACAGCGCGTTGAAGAGGAACTTGTAGGTGCCGTGCGATTGGCCGCGCCACTGCGGCCGGAAGCCGAGCATGATGATGTGGCCGCTGCCGTAATTGGCGTCGAGCGCCGCGGCCTTGCCCTGAATCGCTTCGGCGCCCAGCAGGTAGCCGCTCACCAGCGGATTGCGGTCCTTCAGATAACTCGGCCAGCACCTTGCCGCGGAACGCCGGGCTGGGTGTCGAACGCCTGGTTGCGCTCGAACATCACCGCCGGAGTGAGCGGCAGCCCGGCCACCACGGGATGCTTGGGGTCCTCGATTTCCACGCGCAGCAGCGAGCCGGAGCAGAAGAACTGGTCCTGCCGCAGCCCGGCCAGCGCGTTCGGTCACCGGCAGATTGAACTGATCGATGGCGAACGACGCGGCGTTGCCCAGCGTGACCAGCGTGCCCCCCGCGGTGACGAAATCGCGCAGCGCCTGCGCGCCCTCGTCGCCGATGCCGCCGGCGTACTGCCCCGGCACCGGTCCCGGGCCGCATGCCGTCCATGATCTGGCGCGTCGCCATTTCGGCGATCACGATGGTGTCGAACTGCTCGCGCAGATGGCCGTCGCTGCACGTCGGCGTTGTGCAGCACGCGTGAAGGGAAAGTGGAACTGCTCCAGGATCCAGCGGGTCCAGCCCTCGTCGATATTGCCGCCCCACGGCTCGTAGATGCCGATGCGCGGCTTCTTCACCGGCCACGCTGCCGGCGCTTCGGTCAGCGACTTGGCGTCCACGCCGTCCTTCTTCAGGATCGGCGCCGGCGCTGCCGGTGGCGTAGATGGTGCCGTCCGCCTTGCCGAAGCTCACCGTGCCGCCGGCGGCCAGAATCTCATTCACCGCTCTCAGCGCCGCGTTGCTGTTGTGCGAGAACGCGAACACCGGGCCCGAGCCTTCCACCTTGCCCGCGAATCGGCTCGACGCGGTCGATCTTGCGCAGCGTGCTGGCGGGTGGCATCGCTGACCGGCTGCGCCACCGCGACCACCTCGACGCCCATCTGCATGGGCAGCGTCCAGCCGGTGACGTCGTAGGGCGTCTGCGCGGGCTGGCCGGCGCACCCGCGGCCGCGCCGCGCCGCCGCTGCTGCCGCGCCGCGCCCGCCTCCGCCGCCGCGTCCGCCGCCGCCGCCGCCGCTGGAGCGGCAGCAGCCGCCGCGGTAGCCGCCGCCGGCGCTGCTGCCGCTGCCGCCGCGCCACCTCCGCCGCCGCCTCCGCCGCCGCCGCCGCCGCCGCCGCCGCCGTCGACGCCGCGGCAGCGGCGGACCGGGCAGTCGCGGATACTTCTGGATGTCGAACAGCTCCTTCACCAGCGCCGCGAACGGCTGATCCATCAGCACCACCCAGTCGCCCTCCTTGTACGTGCGACCCGTTGGCGGCGAACTCGCGCGTCGCCTGGTGCACTTCGATGCCGTCGATCAGCAGCTTCTCCACCAGCGTCGCCGCGGTCGGCGTGTCGCGCTGCTCGCGCGGGATGACGTACGCGTACGGCGGATCCTTGGTGAAGCGCGCGATCACGTCGCGGCCCGCGCGGTAGCGGTCGTACAGCAGCTCCTCGCGATTCTTGGCCGCCGTATCGAGCACCGCCATCGACGCGCCCAGCGTGTAGCGCACGGCGTCGCCCAGCCGCCACCATCCGCCGCTTCCACGGGCTCGAATAAAAGACCTCGGCTGCGCAGATCCTGCTTGTCGCGCGGAAAATCGTCGGTGGTATAGAAGTGCGGCGTGGCGTAGCGATAGAGCGCCGTCTCGGTCAGGAACGAAACCGTGTTGCGGAAGTTGTTCACGTGGTCCACGAAGCCCGGATACCAGTCGTCGAAACGCCCGCGATGCATGGCGCCGGGCATATCGTGCTCGTCCAGCTAGGCCGCCATCGCCGTGCCGAATACGTTCACCCAGCGGTACATCAGCGGATGCGGATTCAGCGACACCGGGTCGCCGAACGGCGGAATCCAGATGCGCGCGGGGAACGGCGCGGTCTGGTGATGGTTGTAGAATGACCTGTGGGATAATATTCGAGCTCCGTGCGCGTGATCACCTGCGACTCGATCATGTTGTTCATGTAGCCGTCGCGGTTGTTGTCGTGCCCGATGTACTCCTGGCAGAGCCCCGGCATGGTTGCTCACTTCGTACGGCGTTCCGAGGTTGCTGCGATACCACTTCGCCACCATGTTCTGGCCGTCGGGATTGATGGAGAACCACAGCAGCAGGATGACGTTGTCGAGAATCGCGGTGGTCTCCGGGTCGGTGGCGGTCACCAGGTTGTAGGCGAGCTGGATGGTCATCTGCGCCGGCGCCACTTCGGTGGCATGCAGTCCGCCATCGATGTGGACGATCACTTTGCCGTTGTGCGCCAGCGCGTGCGCCTGCTCGTCGGTGAGGCCTTTCACCAGCGCCAGCCGCCTGGCGGTGTCCTTGTACTTGTCGAGGTCGGCCAGGTTGCGCGGCGAGGAGATGATGGCGATATACCAGTCGCGCCCCTGCGTGGTCTTGCCCACGTGCACCAGTTTCAGCTTGTCGGTGGCGCGCGGCGAGCTTCTGGAAATATCCCAGCGACTCGTCATACGACGCGAGGTAGAAATCGTCGCCCGGTTTGTGGCCCGAGCACCGATTCGGGAGTCGGCACTTGGGCAAGCGCGGCCGAAGCCGCCGCCAGCAGCGCCGCAACGCAAAGCTTCATAAGATATCAGGCTAACACGTTCATGGGATTTGTTCACCACGGAAATTGTTCACCACAGAGGCACGGAGGCACAGAGTAAAAAAAGTCAAAGTCAAAACCGGAGAACACAGAGGGGATAGAGATCACGGAGGTTAAAGGTGCCGGGTGCAAGGAGGGATTGGGGACGGAAGATTATCCACCACGGAGGCACGGAGGCACAGAGAAAACAAAGTCAACGTCAAAACCGGAGAACACAGAGGGGATAGAGATCACGGAGGTTAAAGGTGCCGGGTGCAAGGGGGACTTGGGGACGGAAGATTATCCACCACGGAGGCACGGAGGCACAGAGAAAACAAAGTCAACGTCAAAACCGGAGAACACAGAGGGGATAGAGATCACGGAGGTTAAAGGTGCGGGTGCAAGGGGGGCTTGGGGACGGAAGATT
Source organism: uncultured Acidobacteriota bacterium (assembly GCA_963756355.1). Classification (GTDB taxonomy): domain Bacteria; phylum Acidobacteriota; class Terriglobia; order Acidiferrales; family UBA7541; genus JBGPTK01. The sequence continues at coordinate 64,137 of CAVWOD010000013.1, forward strand.
GTTCACCACGGAGGCACTGAGGCACAGAGAAGACAAAGTCAAAGTCAAAACCGGAGAGCACAGAGGGGACAGAGATCACGGAGGTTAAAGGTGCCGGGTGCAAGGGGGGTGGGGAGGCGGCGACATTAAACTACTTCCAGGATCAGACACTTCAGGTAGTGGGTCTCGGGGACGGTGAGCAGGATGGGGTGGTCCTGCGACTGGGTGCGGCGCTCCAGGACGCGCAGGGTGCGGTTGGCGTCGAGCGAGGCTTGCGCGACCAGCTCCAGGAAGCGTGGCCTCGCTCACGTGGTGGGAGCAGGAGCAGGTGACCAGGATGCCGCCGGGCGGGAGCAGGCGCAGGGCGCGCAGGTTGATCTCCTTGTAGCCGGTGATGGCGGGGTCGAGATTGCGGCGGCTCTTGGCGAAGGCCGGCGGATCGAGCACGACCAGCGAAAACTGCCGGCGGGCGGACGAGTAGCCGGCGAGCAGGTCGAAGACGTCGGCCTCGTGGAAGTGGATGTTGGCGATCCCGTTGGCCTCGGCGTTGGCGCGGGCGGTGGCGAGCGCGGGGCCGGAGCTGTCGACCGCTTCCACGGATTCGCACTTGGCGGCCAGGTGCAGGGCGAAGCCGCCGGTGGAGGTGAAGCAATCGAGCGCCTTGCCGCCGCGGGCGTAATGCGCGGCGGCGCGATAGTTTTCGCGCTGGTCGAGGAAGATGCCGGTCTTCTGGCCGTGCAGCAGGTCGGCATGCATGGTGAGGCCGTTGATCGTGGACCGCGACGGTGTCGGGAATTTCGCCGGCGAGGATGGCGGTTTCGAGCGGCAGTTGCTCTTTGGCGCGGACCGGCGACGTCGTTGCGCGCCACGATGCCGCGGGGCTGGAAGATCTCCGTGCAGGCAGGAGGCGATCTCGCTCTTGGCGGCGTCCATGCCCTGGTCGAGCGTCTGCATGACGAGGTAATCGCCGTAGCGGTCGACCACCAGGGCGGGAAGCAGGTCGGCCTCGCCGTGGACTACGCGGTAGGCGTCGTTGCCGTGGGGACCACGGTGCGGCGGTGATCTTCGGCGGCGCGGAGGCGCTTCAGGTAGAAATCGCGGCCGATCTCTTCCACCTGGTGCGAGAGCATGCGCAGGGCGATCTGCGAGGCGGAACTGTAATGCGCGGTGCCCAGCGGACGGCCGCGGAAATCGGCGACCTTGACGGCGGCGCCGGGCTGGGCGCCGTCGAGATCGACGACGTCGCTCGAGAAGATCCACGGGTGACCGGAAGCGACGCGGCCGGCCGCTTTGCGGTTCACGCGGACTTCGTTCATCGCATGGCCTGCAGGCGGCGGATGCGGTCCTCGGTGGAGGGGTGGGTGGAGAACAGGTTGCCCAGGCCGAAGCCGCAGACTGCGGCTTGATGATGAACAGGTGGGCGGTGGAGGGCGTGGCCTCCATGGGGATGCCGCTTGGAGTAGGTTTCCAGCTTTTCCAGGCCGGAGATCAGCTCGTAGGGCGTGCCGGTATATTTGGCGGAGGCGGCGTCGGCATCGTATTCGCGCGAGCGCGAGATGGCCATCTGGATCAGCATGGCGGCGATGGGCGCGAGGATCATCATGGCGATGGCGCCGAGGACGCCGCCGCCCTCGCGGTCGTCGCGGCGCGACCGCCGCCGAAAAAGAAGGCGAAGCGGGCCAGCATGGTGATGGCGGCGGCGAGCGTGGCGGCCACCGAGCTGATCAGGATATCGCGATGCAGCACGTGGCCGAGCTCGTGGGCGACCACGCCTTCGATCTCGCGGTCGTCCATGATGCGCAGGATGCCGGACGTGAAGGCCACGGAGGCGTGCGCCGGGTTGCGGCCGGTGGCGAAGGCGTTGGGCGAATCTTCGGGGATGATCCAGAGCTTGGGCATGGGCAGGCCCATGCGCTGGCAGAGATTGCGAACGATGGGCGCCACGCGGCGGTAGACTTCGGGGTTTTGCGTCTCGCTGACGGGCTGCGCGGCGTAGGACATCAGGGCGATTTTGTCGGAGAAGAAATAGCTGGAGAAATTCATGACAACGGCCAGGGCGAGGCCGATGTACATGCCGTTCCGGCCGCCGATAGCGCCGCCCCCGACAATCAGGACGGCGCTCAGCAGGGCCAAGAGAACGGCGGTTTTAATGGTGTTGACGCTCATAAATGGCTCTACAGTAAGATGATTGGGGCCGGCGATGCAACGCGGATAAACGCCGCATCAGAGGTTGGCTATCTGCGTCCATCGCGACGTTCAATCTGCCGACTCACTGCTCCTGTTATTTCTCCGCCAGCGCGGGCTGGTCGGCTTTACTGAACTGCAATTCCGCGGCGCTCGGGTTGGGCGTCTACTTCTATGGTCTCACCTTCCAGGAACTCGCCGTGGAGAAGCTTCAGCGCCAGCGGGTCCTGGACCAGGCGTTGGATGGCGCGCCGCATGGGGCGGGCTCCGAATTGCGGATCGTAGCCTTCGGCGATGATCGCGTCTTTGGCGGCCGGCGTGACGATCAGTTTGAGTTTGCGGTCTTTGCAGCATCTTGACTGACATTAGCCAACTGGATGTCGACGATCTGCGACAGGTTTTCGCGCGTCAGGGTGTTGAAGACGATGATGTCGTCGATGCGGTTCAGAAACTCGGGACGGAACTGGCGCCGCAAGGCGTCCAAAAGGCGTTTGCGCGTCTCGTCGCCGTGGGCGTCCTTGGCCAGGACCGAGAAGCCGATGGTGTTCTTCTCCACCATCGACGTGCCGACGTTGGAGGTCATGACGATCACGGTGTTCTTGAAGCTGACGGTGCGGCCCTGGCCATCGGTCATGCGGCCATCGTCGAGCACCTGCAGCAGGGCGTTGAAAACTTCGGGGTGCGCCTTTTCAACTTCATCGAAGAGGAGCACGGAGTAGGGCCGGCGGCGCACCTGTTCGGTGAGCTGGCCGCCCTCGTCGTAGCCGACGTAGCGCCGCTGATCCTGCACAGCACG
>CAVWOD010000014.1:0-164127 GCA_963756355.1 uncultured Acidobacteriota bacterium
GATCGCCGTTCTTTCCCATCTTGCCAGGTGTCAACACTCCTGTTGTGGCTGGCCCCTTTAGGCCAATCGCGGCAGCATAACGCGTTCCTTTTATTTTCAGATGGCTCGAATAAAGATCATTCTTTTCACCACCCCAGTCCTTGAATTTGCCCCTGTTGCCCAGAATGTTGGCAATTCCGTATTTGAAAACTTTCTCCGGCAGGCGTGCCGGTAGAAGCTGCGCGGGTGGCTACGAGAATCTTCTCGAAGCGAATATTTCTTCCTAGAGCACTGAAGAACCATACGATCCGGTTAAAAGCATTGCGGGCAGTAGACCTGGGTGCCGCATCCCTTCGCCTTTAAGGGTGCGGTTCTTGAATTGCAAAGCCCTCAAAATCAACTCGATACGGCTAGCCCGAAATCTCTTGACTTTCTGTTATCGTTGTGGTAAATAGTAGTATGTGATACTTTGATATCATCCGCCTACAGGCAGTACCTAACATCAATTCAGGCCTAAGATTTGATCTATCCGAAATTTCTGCAAGATCATTTCGCCGCTCACCGCAATTTAACTCGCGATTCACTCAGCCCACAGCACCAACCTCTCCAAGCAACTTACCGAGCGGAAAAACACCGAATTCTAATCGCCAGCGGCTGCGATTAGAAATGCGCCTAAACCCTGTGGGTTCAGCGCCGGGAGTCGTTCTAATCGCTCCTATATCCGCGATTTCGAGGCCATCAGTTTTGGCCCGCGAAAATTCCCGGAAGCCTTGATTGGAGGCATGCGAACTCGATCTCAAGGCCCCAAGCTTGCGAACTGAACTTCCTAGCGCTGGCTTGCCCGGTTGTGTGGGTCACAGTAGAATGGCGTTATTCGCGATTTGAGGGAGGGTGGCGGCTATGGTTACTAGTGAATTGAAGGTGCGGCGCGGGGAATTTGCGAATGAGCCGTTTGTGGATTTTTCGCGGCCGGATAACCAGAAGGCGATGAAGGATGCGCTGCACAAATTTGGCTCGGAACTGGGGCGCGAATATCCGATTTATATTGGCGGTGAGAAAATCACCACTCCTGAAAAAATCAAATCGACGAATCCTTCGCATCCTGAACAGGTACTGGGAATTTTCCAGAAGGGAACTGCCGATCTGGCGAATCCGCGCGATCGATGCGGCGGGAAAAGCGTTTGAGGAATGGAAGCGCGTGCCTGCGGAAGAGCGCGCGGAACTTGTTTTTCGCGTGGGCGATTTGCTGCGGCAGCGGAAATTCGATTTCGCCGCGGTGCTGGTTTATGAAGTGGGCAAGACCTGGCCGGAAGCCGATGCCGATATCGCGGAGACGATTGATTTCTGTGAATTTTATGGGCGGGAAATGCTGCGGCTGGGCGGACCTCAGCCGGTGACGCCGATGAAGGGCGAGAAAAATTATCTGGTTTACATTCCGCTGGGCGTTGGGGCTGTGATTCCTCCGTGGAATTTTCCTTGCGCGATTATGGCGGGAATGACGCTGGCCGCGATCGTCACCGGCAACACCGTGGTCGCTGAAGCCTTCGAGCGATTCGCCGACCATCGCAGCGAAATTTGTGGAGCTTTGCTACGAAGCGGGAGTGCCCAAAGGCGTGATCAATTTTGTGACCGGGCCGGGCAGCTCGGTGGGCGATACGCTGGTGATGCATCCGAAGACGCGTTTTATCGCGTTTACCGGGTCGAAGGAAGTGGGACTGAATATCGGCGAACAGGCCGCGAAAAAACAGCCGGGACAAATCTGGATCAAGCGCACGGTGCTGGAAATGGGCGGCAAGGACGCGATTATTGTGGACGACGAAGCCGATCTGGAAGCGGCGGTGGATGGCGTTACGGCTTCGGCGTTCGGATTCCAGGGACAGAAATGTTCGGCCTGTTCGCGAGCGATTGTCTCCGAAAAAATCTATGCCAATTTTCTGGCCAAGCTGAAGGAGCGAGTCGCCAAAATTAAAGTGGGATCGGCGGAAGATCCGCACAATTACATGGGCCCGGTGATCAATAAAGGTTCCATGCAGCAGATTCTGGAATATATCGAAGTGGGCAAAAAGGAAGGGCGGCTGATCGTCGGCGGCGGGCGCGCGGAAGGCGACGGATATTTTATCCAGCCCACCGTGATCGCCGACGTGAGCCCCAAGGCGCGCATCGCGCAGGAAGAAATTTTCGGGCCTGTGCTGGCGGTGATTCCGGCGAAGGATTTTGACGACGCGCTGGCGATCGCCAACGATACGGAGTTCGGCTTGACCGGCGGAGTCTATTCGAAGAATCCGAAAAAGCTGGAAAAGGCCGCCGAGCAATTTTTCGTGGGGAATTTGTATTTGAACCGCAAGTGTACCGGAGCGATGGTGGGCGCGCATCCATTTGGCGGGTTCAATATGTCCGGAACGGATTCGAAGAGCGGCGGGCAGGATTATTTGCTGCTGTTTTTGCAGGGGAAGAGCATCGCGGAAAAAATTCAGTAGAGCTGATGCCGAGCGATTTGGCCGCAAGGAGCCAAAGATGCCACCCTTAAGGGTGGCGCTACACGACCATCCCTATTTGCACCTAGTCGCTTCCCGATCAAAAAAATCGGGACGCAAGGAACGTGGAAGCTCCGACTCCCTAAAAATTCGCCTAAGACGAATTTGCAAGGCGCGCTAGATTTTTGTTGGCGCGGCGGCTGTGAGGGTTGGCTTCAGGCCGAAGACCCAGCGCAGGATCGCGTAAGCCACGGGCCCCGCTGCCAGCAGCCATGGAGCCCAGCGAAACACGTAGGGCTCGCTGTAATAAATTTTTATCCCACACAATATTGCTGGAAATAAAATTACGCAGGCGAGTCCGAGCGCGCCGCCAGGGATTCGGAATGTGCGTGGCGCGTTTGGCATTTTCTGCCGCAGGCGCCAGGCGGAAAGCAGAGTCAGCATCGAGGTGGCGATGCGCGTCCAGATGTAGATGTTGACCAAATCCGTGACGCGCGAGGTGGCCAGCGCGCAATAGATCACGGTGGAAATCGCGATGGCGCGCGCCGGAGTTCCGTAGCGAGGATGAAGTCCAGAGAGCCAACGGGGAAGGTAGCCGTCTTCGGCCATGGCTGCGGGAATTCGCGTGGTGTAAAGAATGGTGCTATTGGAAAGCGAGGCCGTGCCGATGATTGATGCCACCAACATCGCTACGCCCATCCAAACGCCGCCGATGCTGGCCGCCGCGGTGACGATATAACCGGTCTGCCATTCGCGCCAGTTTCCGAGAACGGCGAGAGCGAGAGTGGCGGGAACAGTGTAGGTCAAAATATTCAGCGGCGTGTTCCAGGCGAGGACGCGCACAAAAGTTTTTTGCGGATCTTTAATTTCTTCTGTGACGCTGGAGAGTTGTTCGTAGCCCGCGTAATTCCACATGGCCAGAGCGAGACCTTTTCCGAACGCATTTCCGAAAGGATGTCCCGGCGGGGTGAACGGCACGACCGGATTGTGGTGCCAGTGGAACAGCGCGACGGCGCACATCCACGCAACGGGAATCAGCACCGCAATTTGCAAGAGAATCGCGAGCCACCCGGCCACCTGAATTCCGCGCGCGTTCATGTACGCGAAAAAACAAAGCGCGAGGCACGCCCCTGCCCATTTCCATACTCCCGTTAATCCAGGAATATAATCGGCGAGATAATCCATCAGCAGCACGCCGTAAACGGAATTCAGGAGGAACGTTCCGGTCCAATTCCACCAGCCGCACTGGAATCCCCAAAAATCTCCGAAGGCGGCGCGCACCCAGCGATAAAATCCACCTTGCACGGGAAGGAAGCAATTCATTTCCGCGGAGGCGAGCGAAATTGGAATGCTCCAGAAAAAAGGAACCAGCGTAAGGAACAGAACGGCCATGCCGGGGCCGGAAGTTGAAAATATTTCTTCGTAGCCGAAGGGACCGCCGGCGGTGTAGCCGTAGAAGAGAGCGAGGAGAGGAAGAAATCCAACCTGACGAAGCGCGCCGCTGGCCGGCGCAAGTTTGCTGCCGGCGGCGGGCGCGTTATTCATCAGCGTGGATTAACGCAAAGTTTCGAGCGCGGCAATGTGATCGGGTGTAGTGCCGCAACATCCGCCGAGAATTGTCGCGCCCATTTCTTTCCAGTGCGCGGCTTCCGCGAGATATTTCGCCGGCGGATATTCATCGGTGAAAAGCCATTCGGGCGGATTGAAACGGCCGATGTGCGCATAGGCGCCAATGGGAACGTGCGCGGGAGGTGCGAGGGCGCGCATTCCGGCGGTGATGTCGTCGGGTGGCGCGCAATTGAGAAGGATGGCATCGACGCCGACGCGTTCGAGAGCGGCGGTTGCTTCGGCCATGGTTTCCCCGGTGAACAGTTTTCCTTCTTCATCGCAAACGAACGCGACCCACAACGGCAGCGAGAGAGATTTGGCAACTTCGGAAGCGACGCGGGCTTCAGCGATGCTGTTCACGGTTTCCAGGAGGACCAGGTCGGCGCCTGCGTCTTTTACAGTTTGAAAGATTTCCTGATATTCGCTGCGTGCTTGTTCGACGGAAGGAGCGAGATCGGGGCGGAAGCACCATTCCAGCGTAGTGACGGCGGCGGCTACCGCGACGGGGCGCTTTGCGCCGACGTGATCGCGAGCTTCGCGGGCGAGATGGACGGATGCAGTGAGTAGAGTGTTCGCGCGAGTGTCCAAATCTTTTGCGCCGATGTGATGGCGGTGCTGATCATCACGGAAATGGTTGTAGAGCGCGCGGCGGCAGAGTTGAAAGCTATTGGTGCTGAGGACGTCGGCGCCGGCGCGAATGTAATCTTCGTGAATGCCGCGAACGAATTCGGGCTTGTTGGTGAGCTGGTGATCGGCCCAGGTTACGTTGCGGCGGAGAATTTCGGTGCCGATGGCGCCGTCGAGAATACGGTTTTTCCGGTATTGAGTTTTTCGCGAATGGGTTCGTAATTGGAGTTCATCTATGCCGCTCCGCCCGCGCTCTTGCCAAGCGCGGCCCGCAAGGATGCCGTGTGTTCCGGCCGAGTGCCACAGCAACTGCCAATGATTGTTGCGCCGGAATCGCGCCAGCGCGCGGCCTCGGCTGTGTAACGCGGGGTGGGCCAGGATTCCGTATCCGAAAATTGCGGAAAAATTCGAATTTCCAGCTCGGAGGAGAAAAATGACCGACGTGGGCGAAACCGCCGAAAGGAAGCTTGGTCATATTTCGCATGCGCGAAAGCGCGGCGGTGATGTCTTCGGGCGGCGCGCAATTCACCAGCACGGCATCGGCACCGCCGTTTTCCATCTCTTTCACGGCGCGGTCGAGAGGCTCCTGGCTTAGCAACTCGCCCTCGGGGCCGAGCACAAAACTGACCCAGACGGGAAGGCCGGCTGCGCGTCCTGCGGCTAGCGCGGCTTTTGCTTCCGAGATGGTGTTCATGCTTTCGAGCAGGATGAAATCCACTTTTTCGTCCGCGAAGACGCGGGCCAATTCCTCGTGTTCGCGGCGGGCTTGATCTTCGGGAGGCGAGAGATCGGGGCGGAAGCAATGTTCCAGCGGAGCCAGGACACCGGCGATCGCGGTGTTTGTTTCGCGCCCGCTTTTTGCGCGTCCGGCGCGGGCTGCTTGCACGCTGGTGCGCAGGAGCTTGGGCGTGATTTCGGCGAGGCCAGGAGCGCCGATGTGGGCCATGTGCGCGCGATTGTGAAAAACGTTCAGATAGATGCGCGGGTTGAGTTGGAATGTGTTGGTGCGCAAAACGTCGGCGCCTGCGGCGGCGTAATCCGCGTGGAGTTGTTCGACGGCGGGCGCATCGGTTTGCAATCCGTGTTTGCGCCAGCGCACGCCGCGGCGGACGAGTTCGGTGCCCATGGGACCATCGAGCAGAATCGTCTGACCAGATTTCAGTTTCGATTGAATTGTTGAGTACATGTTGGGGCGCATGATAGTGAAGCATTCGGCGCATTTCAACCAGAATCGGAAGATCAAGCTTTCCTTGGATCGTCAATCTTCAAGTGCAGATCGTAGTGATTCAAGTTCAGCACGAAACGGGGTGGGTGCGATTGTTCTCCGTAGTGGAATTCATGAAAAAGCCTTACCGCAGAGACGCAGAGTGCGCCGAGGCGGCGGGGCCGGAGCGCCCTTCTTTATTCGGTTCCCTTGCAGCGACGCAGCCAGGAGTGGCTGCGCTACGGTGCTGAAAAGCAACGGGAACTATGGCGATGTTATGTCGAAGATTTGGGCAGAATAAGGATTCACCCTGACGTAGAGGCCATCGCGGGCGATATCGCTGCCGTGCCATTGATATTTCGAACCGGTCAATTCATCGCGAAGCGTGTATTGATTAGAGGATGTGATTTCGCCGGGAATTTGTGCGCTGCCCTGCGAGATGCAGGCGGCGAGATTCACAGCAATCAGTTTCCACGTAGCTTTGGAACGCCATTCGTAGACGATCAGGTTGCCGGAGGTGGAATCGCCGGCGTCGCGGATGGGGATCAGTTTCCATTCGCCTTCGTGGAATACCGGGTGATTCGAGATTTGCAGGATTTTTTCGTAGAAGACGGTGGTGAGCAGGTCGGCGGGTTCGTCGGCGGCTGCGGAAAGCTGGATCGGCAGGCGAATTTTCCGGCCTTCGAATTGGCCTTGAAAATAGAAGCGGAGGCCTGGTGCGGTGGCGAGCAGAGAGGCTACTGCCGGGAGTTTTTCGGCGCCGAAGACCGCGGCGCTGCGCTCCTCGTCGTGGTTTTCCAGAAAATGGACAGCGCGTTTCTGGTAGTCCATTGCTGCGGTGAAATGAGCGCGACCATCGCGCGGCTGGCCGTTTCGAAGCAGATCGTAGAAGCCCTTGCAGTAAGTGAAATCAAATCCCAATTCCTGCAGCCGGCCTTCCATTCCCCAATACACTTCAGCCATGAAAATCAGGCCCGGCGCAGCGGCTGTGGCCTCGGTCCAAAATTCGCGGGCGGGAGCAGGAGAGCCGGTAAGAAAATTGCTCCAGGTTTTCGAGAAAACTTCCGTGAGCATGAGCATGGACATATCACAGCGGATGCCATCGCAATGTTGCGCGATCTTTCGAATTCCCCCGAGAAGCGCAGCGCGGGCGCCGGGATCAAACACGTTTAATTGGGCCAGGTCCTGCCAAGGAGGGAAATAAGGATCGCGGGCGAGAGCAACGATTAAAGGTTCGGCGCCACTCCTCTCGATCCGATAAAAATCAGACGGGCTATCACGAAACTGCTGCTCGGTCCCCTGGATGTAGTATTCCGGATGGTCGGCGACCCAGGGGTGATCCAATCCAGTGTGATTGGGAACAAAATCGAGGATCAAGCCGATTTTGCGGGCATGAAGCTTTTCGCGGACAGCAGCCAGATCGTCCCAGGTGCCAATGCGCGGATCGGGAGAATAATTGCGAATCGAATAGGGTGATCCCACCACCTGGTCCGGCGTCCAACCGGGCAGGGCGTGGTCATATTCTGGGAAAAGCGATGATTCGGTTTGAGCGATCTTGCGGCCGATCACGCTGCGCTCCCAGACACCCATCAGCCAGACGAGGTCAAATCCGAGGCGCGCAAGCTCGTCCCAATCGCGATCCGGGACGTCAGCGAGAGACAATTTGCGTCCATCGCGCCGGGAAAGGGATTCCAGCCACACCCAGGTATTGATTTCATAGAGGTGCGGATGGGGGCGCAGAGAGAGCTTTTGAACCTCACTGGATGGGCTGTGCATGGGGTAAAGGAAGGCTAAAACGCGCGTGCTTAAACTGTCAACACGAATTCACAATATTGAAGGTATGTATCTAGACAAGGTAAAGTGGAGCATGCACTATTGACGATGGCTAGTGTTCCATCCAAAAACCCACCGGATTCTTGAGATTCTGAGGAGGAAGTGAATTATGGTAAAGCGAATTCTGATGTGCGCAGTCGTGACTGTGTGCGTGGCCGGATTGTCGTTTGCGGGACAGCAGGACAACCAGAACAAGAAGAGTTCGAGCCAGAGCAGTTCCACGCAGAGCAGCGCGAATCCGAGCGGATCGGGCCAGAACAGTTCGAGCCAGAACGCCTCGAGCCAGAAGAATGCAAGCCAGAACAGCGCGAGCCAGAATAATTCCTCGAAGAGCGCGTCGTCCTGGACCGGCTGGATCACAGACAGCGATTGCGGCGCGAAAGGCGCGAGCGCGAACCATGCCGATTGCGCGAGAAAATGCGTCTCCGACAAGGGAGCGAAGTACGTGCTCTACAATTCATCGAACAAGAAAACCTACAACCTCGATGACCAAGCCGCGGCCGCCGAGCATGTTGCGCATATCGTGAAGGTGAAGGGCTCGCTGGACGGGGACACGATTCACGTTCAGTCCATTACAGCATCGGCCAGCAAACAGAAGAGTGCAAGCAGCAACGATAAATCGGGAAGCTAAAGAATCCATCTCCGCAGGATGGCTGAAGGAAACGGGCAGAGCCGATGGCTCTGCCCGTTTTTTTATTTTGGGGGATAGGGTGATCGATTGAAATTTTGCTGGACTAAATTGGGTGGCGGGCGAAGAATTCAAACATATTTGCAATTTGATTATCGACAACTGGCGTCGCGGGCGCAGCAAGCAGCGCCCCTACAAAAAAAACCGGGCGCGGCTAAAGCCGGCCCCTACAAAGACAAAACAGGCGCGGCTCCCGCATCGATGCCGTCGGGCGTGGCCCTTCGAGGCCCAGGGTAAACTGAAGCCGGCCTCTACAAAGACAAAACAGGCGCGGTTTCCGGATCGATGCCGTCGGGGCGCGGCCCTTCGAGGCCTAGGGTAAACTGAAGCCGGCCTCTACAAAGACAAAACAGGCGCGGTTTCCGGATCGATGCCGTCGGGACAAGGATAGCCAGCGTTTACAGATGCTGTTCGAGTGGAAGAGCTGGGGTTAAACAGATACATGCGGAAATTAATTTTGGTGATTCTTATTTTGGAGGTTGGCGCCGTTGGGGGTTGGCGCGCAAACGTCGCAGGCTGTCTCTGAGGCTTTGAAGCCGGAGTTGGTGCTGCAGACCGGGCACACTGGCGGGATCGATGCGGTGGTGTTTAGTCCCGACAAGCGATTGGTGGTTACTTCGGGATTCGACTATTCGATCAAGCTGTGGTCGGTTGCCACGGGGGACGAGCTTCGCTCTTTTTCCGGGATGGATGCTCCGTCGCAGTTTGTCGGATTCACACCGGACAGCCGCAAATTAGTGACTGGCGGGCCGGGATGGACTGCGAAGAATGAAGCGGCTTATGTGATCCGATTTTGGGATGTGGCTACGGGAAGGGAGCTGGTCTCGTACGCGAACGCGAATGGCGCGCAAAAGGCCGTGGCGATCAGCGCGGACGGACGGTTCCTGGCGTCCGGCGGCAAGGACGGAAAATTGTTGTTTGGAATTTGGAGACACACCAGGCGCAGCACCTGGCTGGGCATTCCGGCAACGTCCTATCGGTTGCGTTCAGCCCAAATGGAATGTGGATCGCTTCGGCCGCAGCGGACGAGACCGTCAAAATCTGGGACGCCAAGAGCGGAGCGCTACTCCACAATGCCACCGGATACGCCGACGAAGTTCGAAGCCTGGCGTTCAGCGCCGACAGCCGCTGGCTGGAAACCCGGGAAGAGAAGAGCGGCGCGCACTTCCTCGATCCAGCTTCCGGGAAAGAACCGGTGGTGCTGCCGGGAAACGTGAGCGCACAGGATGTGCTGAAATCGAGCGAAGACGGACGAACACTGGTTGTTCGAGACCTCGACAAATCGATTCGCCTGGTTGAAGTCTCGACGGGAAACGAAATCGGGCGGCTGCCCAGCAATTTCAAAGTGGACGAGATTGTGGCGTTCAGCGGCGATGGAAAACTGCTGGCGGAGAAGCGAAGTTACAACGCGGTGCTTTTGTGGGATGTGGAAGCCGGACACGAACTGACGGCGCTTACCGGGCATACGGATTTGCTGGTTTCGGAAGCGTTCAGTCCCGATGGACACTGGCTGGCCTCGGGCAGCGACGATCACACAATTAAACTTTGGGACCTGGCGACGGGAAGAAACCTGCGAGTTCTGGCGGGGCACACCGATTACGTGGAATCCGTGGTTTTCAGTCGCGACAGCCAGACGCTGGTTTCGTCGAGCGGGGATCACAGTATAAAAATGTGGGATGTAGCGAGCGGAAAGCTGATTCGGACGCTGACCGGGCACACAGACAAAGTCTGGAAAGTGGTGTTCAGTTCCGATGACCGCTTGCTTGCTTCGGCGAGCGATGACAAAACGGTGAGGATTTGGAACGCGTCGACCGGTGCGCTGGTAAAGACCATTGCGGCGAGCAGGGACGACGTGCAGGGGGTGGCATTCAGCCCGGACGGGCGCTGGCTGGCGTCGGGAAGCGGCGACAAAACCATCAAAATTTGGGATACGGCGACATGGGCGGAGCAGAGAACGCTGACAGGCCATACGGACGTCGTGTTTACGGTCGCGTTCAGCCGGGATAGCCAATTGCTGGCTTCCTGCAGCCAGGACCGCATGGTGAAAATCTGGAATGTTGCCACCGGGAAGGAAGTGAAGACTCTGAAAGGGCACGGTGACAATGTTTTTTCGGTGATGTTCAGCCCCAATGGGCAATTGCTGGCGTCCGGAGGAATGGACCGCACGGTGCGATTGTGGGATGTGGCGACGGGAAACGAAATTGCAAAGTTTTTCACGCCGGGCGGATCGATTTCGTCAGTGGCGTTCAGCGCCAATGGTCGATGGCTGGTGGGAAGCGGGTGGGATGGAAGCACGCACCTGTGGGAAGTTTCGACGAAAAGGGAAGTGGCGAAACTGGTGGCGCTTGATAAACAGGATTGGGCGGTAGTGGATCCGATCGGGCGATTCGATGCGTCTCCGGGAGGAATGGAATTGGTGCATTGGGTAGTGGGAAACGAGCCGATCGCAGCGCACCAATTGGAAGAACGTTATTTCGATCCGGGACTGCTGGCAAAAGTGCTGGGATTTGGCGAAGAAAAGCCGCGCGACGTGAGCAAATTTGATCGCGTGGCGTTGTTTCCGGAAGTGCAGTTCGACGGGCCGGTGGATGCGGCGGGAAAGATGAAGTTGAAGCTGGTAAATCGCGGAGGCGGAATCGGGAAAGTGGAAGTATTTGTGAACGACAAGGAATTGGTGGCGGATGCGCGGGGATCGAAATTGAATCCGCAGGCCAGCGATGCGGAGATTACTGTGAATTTGGCTGGGGCGCCGGTTTCGCACGGGCGTCCCAATACGATTCGCGTGGTGGCGTGGAACGAGGAAGGGTATCTGGCGAGTCCGGGGGATTCGATTACCTGGACTCCCAGCGGGACGCCGGATACGCGCGCGCCGGAATTTTACGCGATTATTTCGGGGATCTCGAATTATTCGTCGCCTGCGATCCAGCGATTGGTGCTGCCGGATAGCGATGCGGAAGAAATGGCGCATGCGCTGCAACTGGGTGCGAATCGAATGTTTGGAGCGCAGCACGTTCATATAACGGTGCTCTCGACGTCGCATCACGCGGGCGCGCTGGCGCCGACCAAGGAAAATTTGAAAAAGGCGTTTGAAGATGCGCAGCATTCGAAATTGAGCGATGTGTTCGTGGTGTACCTGGCGGGGCACGGCGTTGCGGTGGATGATTTGTATGCCTATCCCACGGTGGAGGCTCCCAGCCTGACTTTTTCGGATCGCAGCGTGCTGGCGTCGACTTCGGTGACCAGCGAAGAATTAGTGGAGTGGATCAAGAAGGTGCCGGCGCGGCACCAGGTGATGATTCTGGATACGTGCGCGGCGGGCGCGGCGGCGGAAAAATTGACAAAGCGCGGCATGTCGGGAGATCAAGTGCGCGCGATTGAACGTTTGAAAGATCGCACCGGATTTTATGTTCTGATGGGGTCGGCGGCGGACGCTGCGAGTTATGAAGCGAGCCAGTATGGCCATGGATTTTTGACGTATGCGCTGCTGCAGGGAATGAAGGGCGCAGCGCTGAAAGAAGGCGGGTTCGTGGACGTGGATACGCTGTTTCAATACGCGGAGGACGATGTTCCGGTGTTGGCTCGGGATATCGGGGCAATCCAGAAGCCGTTGATTGCGGCGCCTCAGGCGAATAGTTTTGAGGTCGGGCGGTTGCTGGAAGCGGATAAGGCCGCCATTCATCTGGCTTCGATGCGGCCGATGCTGGAACGGCCCGTGCTGCTTAACGCGGATGAGGGCGGGGATACGCTGCAACTGGTGGCGGCGCTGCGGAAACGATTGCGAGATGAAAATTACTCGCCGCGAGGCGGGGAAAGCGATGATTCCGGTTCGGCCGTTTTTGTGGATAAGGATGATGTTTCGGGGGCGATCCTGCCGAGCGGGACTTATACCGTGCAAGGCAAGAATGTAGCGGTGAAAATTGGATTGTGGCGCGACGGAAAAAAACTAGGGAACTTGACGGTGAGCGGGACCACGGATAATTTGCGGGCGCTGGTGGATCAGATGGCGGAGGAAATTGCGAAAGCGGTGATGCAGATGGCGGCGGCGAGCGGGTCGAAATCGTGAAGCTCGATTTTGTTTCAGAGCAAGTTTGATTTTCTGCCGATGGTGGCATCGGACTGACGGCCCAGTTGAAACGTGCATTCATTTGCGGCTTGGGTTGCGTTGGGACAATTTATCTGCGTAGAACTTCAGGGCCTAAAGGCCGATCGTAGTGCGAACATGAATCCCTGAACTAGAGGAGTTTGGATGGCCACTCGCTTTTGGATGTTGGAATGCCTGCTTGCAATCAGTTATACGGATGAAACAAAAGATGCCGCCCTGAAGGGCGGCGCTACACGATCACCCCTGCCCGCCGTTGCCACACAGGCTCTAGAAGCCCCGACCCCCTGAAAGCCTAGCCAATCTCGATCTAAGACAGCACGGGATCACACACTGCGTTGACTTGAAATGAGGCGCGGCCTAATATGTGCATCCGATGGCAAACTCCAAAACCCTGATTGGCCTGACTGTTTCGCACTACCGCATTTTGGAAAAGCTCGGCGGCGGCGGGATGGGTGTGGTTTACAAGGCGGAAGACACCAAGCTGCGGCGCATGGTGGCGCTGAAATTCGTGCCGGAGGACCTGGCGCGGGACCGAACGGCGTTGGAGCGGCTGCAACGGGAGGCGCGGTCGGCCTCGGCGCTGAATCACGCGAATATTTGCACGGTTTACGACGTGGATGAATTCGAAGGCCAGCCGTTCATCGCCATGGAACTGCTGGAAGGGCAGACGCTGAAGCATCGCATCGAGGGAAAGCCAATTAAGTTGGCGGAATTGCTCGATCTGGGCGCGCAAATCGCGGACGCGCTGGATGCGGCGCACTCGCAGGGCATCATTCATCGCGATATCAAGCCCGCGAATATTTTTATCACCAAGCGCGCGCAGGCCAAGGTGCTGGATTTTGGGCTGGCGAAAGTGGCAGCCGGGCAGCGCGGGGCGGATGGAGCGAGCGCCACGATCGGAGGGACGGTTGGCGGCGAAGAAATGCTTACCAGCCCGGGTTCGACGGTGGGAACCGTGGCGTATATGTCGCCGGAGCAATCACTCGGGGAAGAACTGGATGCGCGAACGGATCTTTTTTCGCTCGGCGTGGTGCTGTACGAAATGGCCACGGGGAAACAGGCGTTTCCGGGGAACACGTCTGCGGCGGTGTTTGACGCCATCTTGAATCGCACGCCGGAGCCGCTGAGCAAGATTAATCCCAGCTTGCCGGCGAAATTGGACGAGATTATTGGCAAGGCGTTGGATAAGGATCGCACGCTGCGTTATCAGACCGCCGGCGAAATGCGCACGGACTTGAAGCGGTTGAAGCGCGATACTGAAGCTGGGCGCGCGACGGCGGGAAGCGGTTCGGGTTCGGTGAGTTCAGCGGCAGCGGTGGCGGAGGCGAGCGGCGGGACTGAGGCGAAGGAGGGATTTCTTAATCGGAATTTGCTAGTAGCGGTGGCGGTTTCTGCGTTGATCACGGCGATGGTAACGGCTGGCGCGATGGTGTTTCTTGGCGGGAAATCCGGGCCGGTGCACCAGCCTTCCTATCACCAGCTTACGTTCAGGAAAGGCGAAGTGAGAGGCGCGCGATTCGCGCCGGATGGCCAGACTATCGTTTACACGGCGGGATGGGAAGGCCAGCCGCCGGAAATTTACTCGACGAGGAGGGAAAGTCCGGAATCGCGTTCGTTCGGATTAAAGAACACGGCGTTGCTTTCGATTTCTTCGAATGGAGAGATGGCGGTTGCGTTGGGAGTTCACCAAGTCAGCGGCTTCACCGCGTCCGGCACGTTGGGACGCGCCACGCTATCGGGCGGCGCACCTCGGGAAATTTTGGAAGCCGTGCAATGGGCCGATTGGGCGCCGGATGGGCAGACCCTGGCAATTGTCAGGACCGTCGAAGGAAAGAACCGGCTGGAATTTCCGGCTGGAAAAGTTTTGTATGAAACGGGCGGATGGGTGAGTTATCCGCGAATATCTCCCAAGGGCGATCGCATCGCTTTTCTGGATCATCCAACGCAGGGCGATGACGCGGGTTCGGTGGCTGTGGTTGATTTAACGGGCAAGAAAACGACTCTTTCGACGGGAGCTTCGAGCGAGGAAGGATTGGCGTGGTCACCGAAGGGAGATGAGGTTTGGTTCACGGTGAAAAAAGGGGGAGGAGGGGCGCGCGGGCTCTATGCCGTGGACTTGGCGGGGCACGAGCGCCACATCGCGCAGACCCCGGGGGCATTGACACTCGAAGATATTGCGCCGGATGGGCGCGTCTTGATGATCGTACAGGAATGGCGGCGGGAACTGCTGGGAGCAGTGAATGGGGAGAAGAAGGAACGCGATCTTTCCTGGTTTGATTATTCGTTTCCGGGTGATTTGTCGGCGGACGGAAAGCTTCTGTTGTTTGACGAAGAAGGAAACGGGGGCGGCCCGAACTATTCCGTTTACATTCGGGGCACTGACGGATCTCCCGCAGTGAAATTGGGAGAGGGCAATGCGGTGGCGCTTTCCGCGGACGGAAAATGGGCATTCTGTTCGACGCCGGATACACCCAGCCAGTTAGTGCTGCTTCCCACCGGTGCGGGCCAGGGAAAGCCGGTTACGCATGACGCGATCAATCATCTGTGGGTGCGATGGATGCCCGATGGGAAAAATTTCGTTTTTACGGGAACCGAAGCGGGGCATGGCGTGCGGCTTTACCTGCAGAGTTTGGATGGAGGAAAACCGCAGGCCATCTCGCCTGAGGGAGTTGATCCCAGCTTCTTTGATATATCGCCGGATGGAAAGTGGGTGGCTGCTGAAGGTCCCGAGCAGAAAAGCTATCTCTATCCAACCGGGGGCGGCGAAGCGAAGCCGATTCCGGGATCACTGCCCGATGACCGGATTTCGAAATGGAGTTCGGATGGCAAAATCCTGTTCGTCTACCGGTATGGCACTTTGCCCGCAAACGTATACCAATTGGAGGTTGCCACCGGCCGCAGAACTTTATGGAAGTCGGTGCAGCCGTCCGATCCGGCGGCGGTTACCAGCGTTGGCCCGATTCTGCTGACTCCGCGACGGGAAAACTTACGTCTATGGATACAATCGTAAGCTTTCGGATTTGTACCTGGTGGACGGATTGAAGTGAGTGGCAGGTGGAGTGAGAGCATTCGGCCATGAGGTCGAAAGTAAAGATGCCACCCTGAAGGGTGGCGCTACACGCACCGCCCCCCAAACTGCAAACTTGCTATCAAAGATCTCCAAGCAGCTGACTTAGTCCCTAATCGTTCGCCTCGAACACGGCAACATTACTTTTCGATTACGCCGCAGGCGATGCGGTTGCCGGAGTTGCCTGACGGGTCGGTCATGTAGTCGTCAGCCTTTTCGTGGATTACCAGCGACGTTCCGCCGGTTTGGAAGAGCGAATTCGCGCCGCTGCCCAGCGTTACGCCCTTCGCCAAAATGTTGATTTTCGCTTTGCCGTCTGCTTTGACGGTGAAGTTTGGCAGATCGCCGGCGTGCGGGCCTTCAGGGTTTTTCGAGCCGTGCTTCTTGGATTCAGGATTGAAGTGCGGGCCGGCGGTTTTGAAGTCGGGGCCCTCGCATTTGCCGACACTATGGATGTGGATGGCGTGTTCGCCGGGGGGAAGCATCGAAGCGTCGAGCTTGATGCGGACACCGTCTTTTTCCTGAGTGAGTGACGCGGTGCCGATGGTTTGACCGGTGGCGTTGTGGACTTCCGCGCGAGCAGCCGCCTTCTTGCCCATATTATATTGCGCGGAAGTGGCCGTTGCGGAGAGAAACGCAATCGCGATTAGCAGGGCGATCTTCTTCATTTGGTAATTCTCCTTTTGCTCGAGCGGATTGGAATCCTACGAATTTTCTTCTGCATTCCCCGAGAAGTCGACAAAGCATTTTGCGTCAGCAAAGGGAAAACAACAAGCCCCGGTGCGCGGCGGCGATTCGATTGGGGCGGGGGCGTTTAGGTCCGCAGATTGCCGGGGGTGACGCGCGAATCCGTATAACAAAAACGAATAGAGACTATTTGCGGAACTTACGAACGCGTTACTTGACACGGCGGGTGTGGCTGCTTACCATTGTGTTTTCGCGTGCTGCTGTTTGGCACACCGTTGTCTCATGCAGAGTGGCTGAGGGTTACGGGCCCGTCGAAGCCACGACAACCGGATCGGGAGTGGTGAGCATTACCCGGTCGTCCGGTGCCAAGTCCCGCCCGGTTCGCGGGGGACATGAGATTCGGTTTCAGGGCTGCATTTTTCGAGCCTCTTCCCCCAATCCCGGGAAGAGGTTTTTTGTTTTTAGGGCCAATTTTATTGCGCCGGGAATGGTGAAGGGGCGCGCAAAGGATCGAGCGATGAGCGAGCGATATACGTTGAAGTGCAAGGAGTGCCACCGGGATTGGGGAAACCAGCCGCGCAGTTTTTGCGAGGATTGCATGGCTCCGCTCGAAGTAGCGTACGACCTGGATGCGATCCGGCCGCTGATTTCGCGGGAAAAGATTGCCGCGCGGCCGGTGAATATCTGGCGCTTTGCGGAATTGCTGCCGCTGCCGGAGGGATTCGAGTGTGAAATCCCAGTTGGAGCGACGCCGCTGATCCGCACGCGCAGGCTCGGAGAAAGAATCGGTTCGCAACGTCTGTTCGTGAAAAACGATTCGGTATGTTTCCCGACGCTTTCGTTTAAGGACCGCGTGGTGGCGGTAGCGCTGGCGCAAGCACGGGCATTCAAATTCGAAGTGGTGAGCTGTTCATCGACCGGCAACCTGGCGAACGCAGTGGCTGCGCAGGCTGCGCACTATGGATTGAAGGCGTGGATTTTTATTCCGTCGGATATCGAGGCGGCGAAAATCGTGGCCACGCAGGTTTACGGCGCGAGGCTGATCCGCATTGCTGGAAACTATGACCAGGTGAACCGGCTGTGCTCGCAGATTGCGGAACACTACCGCTGGGGATTTGTGAACGTGAATCTGCGGCCTTATTATTCGGAAGGATCGAAAACCGTGGGGTTCGAAATCGCGGAACAATTGGGATGGAAGTTGCCGGATAACGTGGTGGTACCGATGGCCGGCGGGTCGTTGATCACGAAAATCAATAAGGCGTTTCGCGAACTGGTGGAATTGGGATTGGTGGAACCGCGCCCCGTGAAATTCTTTGGGGCACAAGCCACGGGCTGCTCGCCGATTTCCCACGCGGTGCATGAGGGGCTGGATGAATTTCAGCCGCAAAAGCCCAAGACGATTGCGCGATCGCTGGCGATTGGAAATCCGGCGGATGGATTATTTGCGATGAACGTGATTCGCACCAGCGGCGGCTGGGCGGAAGATGTTCCGGATTCCCAGATCGTGGATGGCATGAGGCTGCTGGCGGAAACGCAGGGAATTTTTACCGAGACAGCGGGCGGCGTGACGCTGGCGGCCGCGCAAAAATTGATTGCGCAGGGGCGAATCTCGCCCGAAGAGACAACGGTGCTTTGCATTACCGGAAACGGTTTGAAGACCACCGAGGCGCTGGCGGGTGTTTTCGAGGAACGAAACAGCGATCGAGCCGAAGCTGAGCGCATTTGAAGCGTACCAGGCGGCCGGAAATCTGGCGGCGGTTGCGGCGGGCGGACGGCCGTGAAAGCCCGGGTTGTGGTTCCGGCAACTTCGGCGAACGTGGGCTGCGCGTTTGATTGTGCGGCCATCGCGCTGAATCTGCACCTGAAAGTGGAATTCGCGGCGAGTGATTCGGGTGGCTTCCGGGTTTCCTATAAGGGTCAGAATGCGGACCGCGTGCCGCTGGACGATTCGAATCTGGTGCTGCAAAGTTTCTTGCGTACATTGAAGCACTACGGGCGCAACGGAAGCGGCGGGGATTTTGCGATCGAAAGTGAAATTCCCGGTGGGAGTGGGGCTGGGCTCGAGCGCCGCGGCAATCGTGGCGGGAATTCTGCTGGGGACGCATCATTGCGAGAAGGAAATCGATCCGCGCGCCGTGCTGCGGCTTGCGGTGGAAATCGAAGGGCATCCGGACAACGTCTCGGCCGCATATCTCGGTGGATTCGTGGTGGCGGCAAGCGTGGGCGATTCTGCGGAAGTGCTGGCATGCAAAGCGCCCGTGCCGGAAGAATTGGATTTTATAGTGGTGACGCCGAATGTGCCGATACCGACCAGCGAGGCGCGGGCGATCTTGCCGAAAATGTATAGCCGTGGGGATGCCGTGAGCAATTTGCAGCGGGCTGTGCTGCTGGCGGCGCAATGTTTTTCGGGGAAATTCGATCTGTCGCAGGAAATTTTTCGCGACCGGCTGCATCAGCCATACCGCAGCAGGCTGATTCCGGGACTAGGAGCGTGCCTCGAGGTGCAGCACCCGGGGCTCGCAGGAGTATTTGTGAGCGGCGCGGGATCGTCCGTGCTGGCGATCGCGCGGCAGGGAGCGGATGAAATTGCCGAGCTGCTCATAGATACGTTCCGCCAAAAGGGAGTGGAATCGCAGAAGCGCGTGCTGAAGGCGGATAATCGCGGAGCGTTTCTTTCCGCAGGATCGAGCGGGGCGGATGGCTGCGCGAGTGGTGGAGGAAGAGAGCACGGCGGGGATAATCGCAACGAATTGATCGGTAAAGCTGGATCGTAGCGAGGAAATGCGAGATCATTACTCGCGGTTAATCGCCATGGATTCGAACAGGCTCGAAACAATTCGAGAGAAAATGCCGCAGCGCCGCAGCGGGGAAACTTGTGCCTGGGGCGCGTCCGGCTTGGCGAACCTTCCCGCTCGCGGGCATGATTTTGGGCCACCCGATCCACCCCTACGCTCGAACGGCCGTTCGAGCGGCACCATCACTATTATTCGCACGACGATTATTTAACCGCGCCGGGTTGCCCTTGGGCTAGCCGGCGCGCTCTCAAAGGGAGAGCTGCATCCGTCCAAAGGGCAGGGAAAAGCAAATGCGGAAAAACAAGAAGCCGTTATTCGTGATGAAATTCGGCGGGACATCGGTGGGCGACGCGGAGCGAATCGACGCCGTGGCGCAAATCCTGATGGAACATTCGCGAGAAGCGGACGTAGTGGCCGTGGTGTCGGCGATGGCGGGGGTTACCGATGCGCTGATCCGCTCGGCGCGCACGGCCAGCATAGAGGATGGCGACAAGTGGCGGCCGGAAAGCCAATCGCTGGTGAAGCGCCACCAGCAAGCGGGAGAGAAATTGTTGCCGGCGGGGGAGCGGGCCAGATTCATGTCCACGCTTTCTCAGCAGATGATGGTGTACGAGAATTTGTGTTCGGGATTTTCGCTGCTGCGGGAAATTACGCCGCGCGCCATGGATACGCTTTCGAGCCTGGGAGAAGTGTTGACGGCGACGCTGCTGGCGGCCGTTTTGCGAAGCAAGGGAGCTGCGGCGGAAGCAGTGGACGCGATGGATTTGATTGTGACCGACGAACGGTTTGGAAATGCCACGCCGTTATCCGCGGAGACGAGGGAGAACACCTCGAAACATTTGCTGCCGATGCTGGAAGCGGGAACGATCCCCGTGGTGACGGGATTTCGCGCGGCAACGCGCGAAGGGATTTGCACCACGCTGGGGCGGGGCGGGTCGGACTATAGCGGGACAATTCTGGGAGCGGCTCTGGATGCGGAGGAGATCTGGATCTGGACGGATGTGGATGGGGTGATGACCGCCGATCCGCGTCTGGTGCCGGGCGCTCACATGATTTCGGAAATTTCCTATCTGGAAACGTTGGAGCTTTCGTTTTTTGGCGCCAAGGTGTTGCATCCGCGCGCGATCCAGCCGGCGATGAAAGCGGGCATTCCGGTATTGATCCGTAATACGTTCAACACAGCTTGCGAGGGCACCAAAGTTTCCGGGCGAGCGACCAGCCAGAATGGAGTGCGGGCGATTACGGGAATTGCGAAAGCTGCGCTGGTGGCGGTGAGCGGCAAAGACGGCTTGAGTTTTCCGCGATTGGCGGCGCGGGTGTTTGGCGCGTTGAGCGTGGAGGATGTTTCGACGCTGATGGTGACGCAATCGTCGGCGGATAACGTATTGTGCTTCGCGATTCACGAAGCCGATCAAGCACGCGTGTGCGCAAAACTGGAAAAAACGTTCGAGCTGGAAATGCGGCATGATTCTCTGGTTGCGATCGATGCGACTCCCCATGTAGGAATGGTAGTGGCAGTGGGCGAAAAAATGCGGGGGATTCATGGACTGGCTGGGCGGATGTTTGGCGCGTTGGGAAGGCGGGCGATCAATATTATTGCTATCGCGCAGGGATCGAGCGAGATCAGTATTTCGATTGCCGTGAAGTCGGATGAGGTTTCCGATGCGTTGAAGGCCATTCATGAGGAATTCGAACTGTGAGGATTTGCTTTCCAGCGCTTCAGGGGCCAAGGCCCGAGTCTAAGGAGTCTGCTAAATGTCGGAGCTGAAGAGCATTTGTGGTAGCTCGGTTTATCCGGTTGTCGCGCCTGCGTGCATTTAGCCATGTGGTTGAAAGTAAAGATGCCACCCTGAAGGGTGGCGCTACACGGCCATTCTTGGTCGGAGTTGCCTCACAGGTTATGAAGCTCCGACCCCCTAAAAACCATCATTGTAAAACGGGAACTCGATATGGAAATGGAAATGTCGATGGGCAGGAGACGTTAGCTGTGAATTCGTGACTGGCGGGGAGAATCTAGAGATGGGACGGGCCATCGCTCGATGCATCGAAGAGGGCTGCCGCCACCGGCAGGAAGTGGCGAATGGAAAATGCGCTTGTGACGCGTGCGGCGGCCCGCTCGAAATTCAGAACGAATTTGGACCTGCCGGGCCCGGCGATCTGCGGGCAATCTGGCAACAACGGAAGACGAGCGCTGAAGCGATCGACCGGAGCGGAGTGTGGCGGTTTCGCGAGTTGCTTCCCTTTCTGGGTGAAAATCAACGGATCATTTCGCTCGGCGAAGGATCGACGCCGCTGGTGGAAACTTCGCGAGCAGGGGTTTGGGCCGGCGGCGTTCGTTTGGCGATCAAGCATCAGGGAAACAATCCCACCGGATCATTCAAAGATTTGGGAATGACGGCTTGCGTAACGCAAGCGGCTGCGTTGGGAGTGAGCGTGGTTGCGTGCGCGTCCACGGGAAACACGTCGTCTTCGATGGCGGCTTATGCGGCTCGCGCCGGAATTGCGGCGATGCTATTCGCGCCCTATGGACATACGTCGGCCGCGAAGCTGCTGCAAGCCATGGATTTTGGCGCGACGGTGATTGAAGTGGAGGGATCGTTCGACGATGCCTTCCAAGTGCTGGCGCCGCTAGCGGAAGAATTGGGACTTTATCTGGTGAATTCGGTGAATCCATTCCGCATCGAGGGACAGAAGACGATTGTGGCTGAACTTTTGGAGCAGCGCGCGTGGAATCCGCCGGATTACATCGTTGTTCCTGGCGGCAATCTGGGGAACGCGTCGGCTATCGGAAAAGGAATGGAAGAGTTGAAGGCGCTGAATTTGATCGATCGCGTGCCGCGGCTGGTGGTGGTCCAGGCCGAGGGTGCGAGTCCCTTCTACCGGATGATTGCGAGCGGAGGCAAAGAATTAATTCCTGAAAAAAATCCCCAGACAATCGCCACGGCAATTCGCATCGGGAATTCGGCCAATTGGAAAAAGGCGCGGCGGTCGCTGGAGCGAACGAATGGCCTGGTGGAAGCCGTGACCGACGGTGAAATTTCGCAAGCGAAGGCCATGCTGGCGCGGGACGGGGTGGGTTGTGAACCGGCGTCCGCGGCGACGGTTGCGGGAATTCGAAAGCTGCGCGCGGCGGGGAAAATCGAACGGAATGCCGATGTGGTGGCGGTGCTCACCGGCCATCAGTTGAAAGACACTCAATTCATTCAGGGCAGGCTTGATTCGAAGCCGGAAGGATTCCGGCGATTTCGCGTGGCCGCGAAATTGGACGCAGTGCGTAAACTTGTGGAGAAAGTGCTGTCGGACTCGCGTGAGGGTGTTTCGCCGAACGCGAAGTAGCAGGGGATTCTGGACCGTTTCAAGATGGTTCACGCCAGTTTTGATGCATGGCATGGGAGAGTGGCGAAACCTCGGCTGAGTGCGCTAAAAACCTTCCCGTTGCCAGGACTCATCTCATAAATATGACGAAGAGTTTCCCGGATTGCCTTCAGTGGCTAAAACCTACCTTTTGTGGGGCTTCGAATGTCGGAGCTGAAGCTCCGACCCCCTAACAACTATTTATCGGATGGCTTCTAGTTAAACTGCCCCATTGTTTATGATCAGTCTTCGGTAATTTCCTCAGGATGCCCACTGGCACGCGGATTGCACTAAATCTACATGCAAATTGCAGCGAGAGGGAAGACAAGGTTTTGGGGGATCAACCTTTCATAAAATCATTCAATTTCTACCCGGCAACCACGAGCGAGCACGAAGAGTGCATCGAGGTGGCTCCTTGTCTTCCCTAATCGAATCAGGCTTAGAACCAAAATGGAGTGCGAGCAGGCGCCGCACACGGCGCTGAATCCGAGTCCGAATTTTATTTTGGGGAACTGATCCTTCGATTTCCAATCGACGGGAGGCATCAATGACCACACAGGAGCACCAGCAAATTGGAACACAACTCTATCTGCAAGGACAATTTGCGGCCGCGCTGGACGAATTCAGCAAGGCGATTCTGGAAGGAGAAACGAGTGACATTTGGAACGATTGGTCGATGGCGCAACTGGCTTGCGCAAACGCAGGCGACGCCGAGAAGGGATTCCGGCGGGCGCTGCAACATGATCCCAAGAATGCCACGGCGGCGATGAACCTGGTGGTGCTGCTTTCGAAATTGGGGCGGTCTCCCGAAGCAGCGCCGTTTCTGGAAGCGGCGGCGGGAGATCTTCCGCCACACGAACGGCAAGGCATTTTAAGCCTGATTGAAACGATCAAAGCACTGCAGCAGCCGCGAGCCTTTTCCGCGGCGAAGCGTACCTCATAAAGACGGAACAGCCGCCCGCCGCTTACTAGAGGCGGAGCAGGCGGGCCGAGTTGTCTCCTAAAATCTTTTGCTGATCCTCCGGAGAGATTCGCAACTCGCGAATGCTGTGAAGCATTTTTTCGATGCTGCCGATTTGGTGCGGGTAATCGCTGCCGGCAAGAATCTGGCCGATGCCGGCAAATGAAATGGCCAATTCGATCGCGCGGGGATCGAAATTGACGGTGTCGTAATAAAAGCGTTTCAGATAGGTGCTGGGCGGCTGGGCGATGTTCTGGCGGCATTCGGGAAACGCGTGGTAGCCGCGATCCAGGCGCTCCGCGAGGTAGGGAATCGCGCCACCCAGGTGCCCGAGCACCCAGCGAATGTTGGGGAAGCGCTCTGCTACTCCACTGAAGACGAGCCCCGCTGCCGCGAGCGTGGTATCGAATAGAAATCCCACAAGCGGCATCAGCCAGTAATCCATCATTGCTTCCACGCCGACGGGATTGGTGGGATGGATGTAGAGCACCGCCTCCAGCTCATTGGCGACTTCATAGAGACTCCACAAACGTTTGTCGTAAAGAGGCATGCCGTTGACGTTGCTGAAGAGCATCGCTCCGCTGAAATGCAACTGCTCGACCGCCCGGCGCAGTTCGAAGACGGAAGCTTCGGGGTCGTTGAGAGGAAGAGTAGCGAGCGCGACGAATCGGCCATTTTTATCGGCAACCACGCGTGCGAAAGCATCATTTACCAATTTCGCCAGGCGGACGGCTGCGGCGGGAGCTTCGATATGCGTGCCAGGCGTGGTGAGTGTGATCACCTGGGTGTCGACGCCCGCCTCGCGGAGCACCTGCTCGCGGTAATCGATGTCGCGGTGCCCGCGCACGGCCACGTTGTAATCGCCCGGATAGTGGAGCGTGGGATTACCTTCGGCATCGCGGGTGACGCGGACAGAACTTGGCCCGCGCTCGATGGCGTCGAGATAGGCGGGGGGATAATAGTGATTATGGAAGTCGATGATCGCCATGAGGGGTTCCTTTTTTTGAAATTTGAAGCGACCACACCAAATAAACCGGAAGGCCCGCGAGCAGAAGGCCAAGTCCTACCGCACTGCCGCGCGGGTTGGCCACGGCTTGATTGATGGCGATCCCCAGCGAAGCCGCGATGAATAGCGCGGGCACCACCGGATACCCGCGCGCGAGAAACAGGGGATGATACTCTCGGCGGCGGCGCAAGACAAACAAACCGGCGGCGAGCAGGGCGAAGAAAAGCCACTCGGTGTAGACGACGCGCGTAAACAATTCGCGGTAGCTGTTTGTGGCGACCAGAACGGAAGCCCACAGGGCTTGCGCCACAATCGCCAAATAGGGAGTTTGCCGCTTGGGATGCACCGCGCCCATCCAACGAAAGGCCAAACCATCCTGTGCCATGGCGTAATAGACGCGCGGGCCGGCCAGGATGATTCCATTGAGCGCGCCGAGCGCGGAGAGAATCACAAGAGCGGCAACGGAATTTCCCGCGGTGGCGCCCAGGACGCGAATGGCGTCGGCAGCGACACGGGTGGAGCGGGCTACCGCGGCGAGGGGAAGGACGTAGAGGTAGGCGGCATTCAGCAAGATGTAACACGCCGTTACCAGCAGAGTGCCGAGGAGCAACGCGCGGGGGATGGTGCGCTCGGGATTGGTGGTTTCTCCGGCCGTGTAAGTGACCATGTGCCATCCGCCAAACGCGAATAAGCCCGCAGCAATCGCAAGGCCGTAGGCGCTGAGTGGTACGGACGTTGGTGAGGGCGCTAACGCTGTGACGGCTGGAGGCATTGCACGATGCGCAGGCCCGCCCAGCCAGAAAATCAGAAATGCGACGGAGAGAATTGCGGCTATCTTTGCGCCCGTCAAAATCAATTGCACCGCGCTGCCGGGCTTCACTCCCAGGTAATTGACCACGGACAATAAAAGAATAACGCCAACCGCCAGCGCGCGAACTCCAGGTTCACCCAGCGGCACAAAATAAGCGACGTAACGAGCGAGAATCACGGCGATGGCAGCGATGATTCCGGAGTGCATGCTCCAGAACATCGCCCAACCCCAAAGAAATCCAAGAGCCGGAGAAAAAATCCGCTTGAGGAAAATGTATACGCCGCCGGTTTGAGGAAAAGCCGAGGAAAGTTCAGCGCAGACCATGGCGCCGCAGAACGTCAACGCACCTGCAGACAGCCATACCAGCAGCAATCCGCGAAAAGAGGGAACCAGCCGGGTGATTTCCGAAGGTTGAACAAAGATCGAAGCGCCCAGGATGATTCCAACGACCATTGCGGTTGCGTGGGGAAGGCCCATGGATCGGCGCAGGGTAGTCATGGAGGGAATCGGGCGAACTAAACGGCGGCGATTCTAGCACGAGGACGCGTGGAGAGGATTGCAGTTCGTGCTATTCCTGGCGGCGAACCATCAGCGACGACAATACACCCATCAACGCGACACCAATGCATAGGAGCATCGCGCCGTCCAAACCATAAACAAATGCTCGTTTGACGATGGATTCCACGTGGGCGGCCGCTTCAGGCGCAAGTGCCGCGAGCTTGGCTTGAGCGTCAACGGACCCGGAGAGCAGGCCACGAACTTCGACGCGTTCCGCGAGAGTGAGGCTGCGGCCCGATTCGGTGAAAAGGTCGAAAATCTTCGATTTCTCGAGAACCTTGAAGAGAACACCGGAAACGGCCACGCCAAAGACGATGGCGAGCATGCGGATTGTGGAAATCACGCCGGAAGCCTCGCCGGATTTTTGTTCGGAGACGGATTCCATTGCCGTGGTGGTGGAGATGTTGAAAGCGAAGGCTTGTCCCACGCTGTGCACCATGAAAGCGATTACGACTAGTAGCGCTCCCGTGGCGGGACTGATCATTGCAAACAGGACGAAAGACAGGACCAGCGAAACCGCGCCGAAGAACATGCTGAGCCTGGGCCCCCACGGCCGCATCGTTTTTCCCGCAACCGGCGAGAAAATGATAAAGGGGACCGTGTATGCCAGGAAGACGACGCCGGTTATAACCGGAGAATATCCCAAAATGTGCTGCAGATAGAGCGTCATGAAAAACGACAGCGCGCCAAAAACGAAATTGGCCGCGAAGGCGACCCCGGACGACCCGAAGAAATCCAGGTTTTCGAATAAGGAAAATTCGACCAAAGGGCTTTGAATCTTTCGTTCGATCAGGCCGAACAACGCCAGCAGCAGCAGGCTTCCCACGATCACGCCCAGAACAACGGGCGAATCCCAACCGCGAGTATCGATCAGATCGATTCCGAAAACGAACAGGACGATCCCCGCCGTGACCGTGACGAAACCCAGCAGATCGATCTTCTTGCTGGCCGTTTCGTCGCGCGATTCGGGCACGGCATAAAGCGTGAGCGCGATCGACACGATTGAAATGGGGATATTGACAAAGAAAAACCAATGCCAGGAAAGATACTGCGTGAGTACGCCTCCGACCAGCGGCCCCAGTGCCGAACCCACCGTGCCGACCGAAGTCCAAATTCCGATTCCCACCGCCCGTTCTTCCTTCGGAAAGGAATTGCTGACGATGGAGAGTGAGTTGGCAAAAGTCATGGAGGTGCCCAGGCCCTGAATCACGCGTCCCACGATCAAAAGCCAATCGGTGCTGGCGACGCCACAAAGGGCGGAAGCGAGCGCGAAAATCACGGTTCCGATGATCAGCACTTTGCGGCGGCCGATGATATCGCCCAGGCGGCCGACTGCGATCATGGGAGC
The DNA here is from genome assembly GCA_963756355.1 of uncultured Acidobacteriota bacterium. Classification (GTDB taxonomy): domain Bacteria; phylum Acidobacteriota; class Terriglobia; order Acidiferrales; family UBA7541; genus JBGPTK01. The sequence continues at coordinate 27,103 of CAVWOD010000014.1, forward strand.
GGCGAAGGCCAGCATAAAAGCGTTTACGGTCCACTCGAGGTTGGTGGTGCTGGTCCTTAAATCGTGGCCGATCGAAGGCAGGGCCACGGCAATGCCGAAGAAATCGATGGTCAAAATCAGCAGCGGGGGAGCCATTGCGGCCACCACCCACCACTTGCGGTTTTCCGCGGTAATCATTGATGCTCCCGGTTACCTCTGTACGGTTCGACCGTCCCGCGCGAAAGTCGCGCCTCAGCCTGTGCGTCGATGCGCTCCGTTTTCTCGATTGCTTCTTCTACCAGAAAAAGGGCAAAACGCAAGCTCCGATCGTAAATTCGGAAAATGACGGAGAGATGGAAAACCGGTTGCAAATATGTCGAACTGAGATCTCTGCTTGTGGAGGCGCCTCGAAATGCCTCGACCTGTTGTCTATTCGCCGTAAATCACGGAAGTTAGAAGTGGAACGGACGATTCGGCCAGATTGGACCAGGTGGATTAAGAAGGAAATTAATTGGAAAAAATGAACTAGTTCTGGAGATTTTTTCCTAGGGGCATTTCCAGGAGGTAATCGCCAATTTGCGGTATGGGCTCGTCGAGCGCATTTCGCTAGTCTGCCGTCAACGGCGGATTTAATGCCGCGGAGGTGAGCTTGCCAGATCCAACTAAGTCTTATGTTCACGTGCTGCTTTTTGCTTGTCCGGATTGTAAGCGTCCCTTGGTCTCCGCGGCGCAACACGCCCTGCGGAGCCCCGAAGAGATCGACTTGCGGGTGTTCCCGTTGACGTGTTTTTGCGGGTGGACCGGAAGCGCTGAGGGATTGTTCGCCCGGAGGCACTGGGTGGACGACTGGGACTGAGTTAGGGCTGTCTGGATGTTTTCAGAGAGTTAAGCTCGAAATGAACTAGTTAGCCAGAAATACAGGAATTTCTGTATGGCGGGGCATAACCGGAGCTAATATGTTGTTTGTCCCAGATCCCAGATTGACGACTGCCCTCCGACGGTGGTGAATGGCTGCTCGAATTTTGCTTGTTGATGATCATGAAGTCGTGCGGAGGGGTCTGAAACTTCTGCTCCAGCACAATTCCGAATGGGAAGTGTGTGGAGAAGCAGAAAACGGCATGGAAGCTATCGATCAGGTCCTGACCCTGAAACCGAATCTGGTCATTTTGGACCTGAGCATGCCGGTGATGGGAGGTCTGGAAGCCGCCCGCAAGATCCGCACCGTGTCGCCGAAAACGAAGATCCTGATATTCACCATGCATGATTCGCCGAAGCTTGCCGAAGAGGTTGAACGCGCGGGCGCGGATGGTTATGTTTCAAAAACCGCTGTTTCCGCCGAACTTCAAAAGACTATTTCCAGCCTGCTTGATTCGCAATCCTGAAACTGATTCCCAATCCATCTGTTGATACGCCCGGCTCGATGCGGCAACGGAATTGAAACATGTGTGCCGATCTGACTGTTTGACTGGTGGAGGCTTCGTTGATCGGGCCCACTCGATTGAATGGTCATGCACTTCGCTATCACTAAGATACCCGGAGGATGGGGAAGGATGGCCGCGACGCGAGAATGGAAGGCGGCGTGCCTTTACCGCATCAGACACGCACGCGGAATCAATGATTCGTGGAGCGGGGGCTGAACAAATCAATCCGGGGAAAAAGATGAACATGCAGATTTACGCGCAAGAAAGCAAGGCAATGTCAGAACGATCGGAACTTCCAGTTGCTGAACGCAATTTGTGGGTGGCGATTCTTTTGCAGGCTCTTGAAGATTGGCAGACCGGCACTCTGAGGCGCCGTAGGGATGCGGAACGATTCATTTTTCACAGCGAGAGTGACTTTGCGATGGTTTGCCGCGGTGCGGGACTTGATCCCGCATGCGTGCTGGCCAAATTGCAACGGATGAGAGGGACCGATCACCTCGCGCCGGAAGTTGCGTGGAAAAGAGTCGCCTGAGTGAATTAGTCACCGGCAGCGCCGCAAGGACGCAGAACATTGCAGAGCTTTATCTGGACACCGGGAAAGCAGCGCCTGAAGTGAATTGGACTTAAGCTGGGTGGATGGGGTGAGCGATGGGATTTGAACCCACGACCCTCGGTGCCACAGACCGATGCTCTACCAGCTGAGCTACGCTCACCGCCGTGAAAAAATAATAGCATACGGGGACCGGCAGGCATAGGCGGGATGCGATCGAGAAGCCGGTGCACCCGGGAACGAAAAAACCTGGCTACTTTACGGCGACGGCCAGGGTGTCGTGGTGCAAGGAAATAAATTTACGGAGATAGGGACCAATGTCGTCGCCGGAAGCGAAGCCTGCGGCTTTGGCGGCGGCTTCGCGGTCGGGTCCGGCGACGTCGCCGCTTTCGGCGTAGTGTTTCAGGTTGCGGTAGCAGCCGATAGTGAACAAATCCCAGGCGGCGCCCTGATCGCGGACAAAGATCAAATTTTCCGGTTGTTTCACAGAGCGGGCAAAGGCGTTTTCCATTTCACGTTCTTTCAGGAGATCGGGTTGCTTACCTGCGAGAGCTTCGAACATTTCGATGTGGAAAAAGCCCGCATTTGAAAAGGCTTTCTTCACCGATTCGAGCGGCGGTCCGTAGACGAATACGTCTTCTTGCCAGGCGATGTCCTGTTTTAATTTTTCATTCCAAGGTTGAGTGGCTTTTTCTCGCGCCGCCGCGCGATCCGGCTGATAGTAATCACTGTAGCTGCCGGCGGGGAAAAGGATCAGCAGGTCCCAACGATCGCCCTGGCTGTGGCGCATCCAGAACGGGGCCGGCTCGCTCAAATTTTTCGATTGCCCGGCCCACAGGCTTTTATAGACCGCGATCAAATCCACCAATTTCCCCGGCGCGGCCTGGACGAGCGTTGCTTTATATAGATAAGTTTGCGCTTGAGGGGCTGCAACGGATGCGCAGGCCGCGGCACAAATAAGAAGGAACGACAGAAGGAATCGCATTCCAAATTGTAGTTGCAGCTCGCGGCGGCGAAATGTCCGTGCCGTAGCTTCAGGGGCTGAAGCCTTCAACCCCTTCCCGTTCGATTGCCAGAGCTGAAGAGTCTGTGTGGCAACTGGGATTTGCTTGTTTCCACGCGTGGCCGCATCTGGCCTTGTGGTTGAAACTAAAGATGCCACCCTGAAGGGTGGCGCTACACGATCTTGGCTACTGGCGTTGCCACACAGACTCGGAAGCTCCGGCCCCCTAAAAATTTTTGCCCGCTGTGCGATAGGACAAAATCCGAGAAGACGGATGGTTGCCAGGGTCATTCGATTCATGGTTGTCCCCTTTCGACAGTTAAACGCTCAAGGTGAAGCGAAAGGCGCCGGGATTATAACTTCGCATTCGGAATCCGTCGAATAAATTGCCGGGCAACGGTTGGAATCTTGCAGAGTCACCCTCACAAGCGCAGGTACGATTGATGAGCACAGAAATAATTCTCTATCCGCAATTGCGGGAATCGAATTATGCTCTATCGTTTGCCACGATTCATTCGGGGGAGGAAGCATGATTTCGTTTCGCAGGATTATTCCGTGCTTATTGATTGGCTGTATTTGCGCAGCGCTTGCGCCAAAGGCTGGCGCGCAGCAATTTCCTGAAAATCTGTATCAGGAAATGCGCTGGCGATCGATTGGTCCGCTGCGAGGAGGGCGAACGAAGGCCGTCTCCGGCGTGCGGCAGCAGCCAAATGTTTTCTATATGGCACAGGTGAACGGAGGCGTCTGGAAAACCACGGATTACGGCCGCACTTGGGAGCCGATCTTCGATCATGAGGCGACCGGATCGATCGGCGCGATTGCGGTGGCGCCTTCGGACCCGAATATTATTTACGTGGGCAGCGGAGAAGGATTGCACCGGCCCGACCTATCGACGGGCGACGGAATCTACAAATCGACCGATGCTGGCAAAACGTGGACGCACCTGGGGCTGCGCGACGGCCAGCAGATTCCAAAAATCGTGGTGGACCCGCACGATCCGAACCGGTTGTTTGTGGCCGTGCTTGGGCATCCGTACGGGCCGAATGAAGAGCGGGGAATTTATCGTTCGACCGACGGCGGACAAAATTTCGTGAAAGTTTTGTCGAAGGATGAATATACCGGCGGCAGCGATGTGGAACTCGATCCCGCGAATCCGGATGTTGTGTTCGCGGGTATGTGGCAGGGGCAGGAAGCGCCCTGGGAAAATGGATCGTGGGGCGGAACGGACGGCGGGCTCTTCAAATCCACCGATGGCGGGGCGAACTGGCGTCAATTGAAAAACGGCCTGCCGGATGGATTGGCGCAGATCATCGTTGCCATCTCGCCGAGCAATCCCAACCGGTTGTACGCAACCGTGGCCATCGGGCGCGATTGCTTGATCTACCGTTCCGATGATGCGGGAGAAAATTGGGAAAAGATTACCAGCGATCCGCGGCCCGCGGGGCGAATCGGCGGGGGCGACCTGGCTGTGCCGAAAGTCGATCCGAAAAATCCGGACATCGTTTATTGCGTCACGGTGGTGACGTGGAAATCGACGGACGGCGGCAAAACATGGACCGGAATTCGCGGGGCGCCCGGAGGAGACGATTACCAGAATATCTGGATCAATCCTGACAATCCGGATGTGCTGATTCTGGTGGCGGACCAGGGCGCGATCGTCACGGTAAACGGCGGCGAATCGTGGAGTTCCTGGTACAACCAGCCGACCGCGCAGATGTATCACGTGGGCACTGATAATTCTTTTCCGTATCGCGTGTGCGGCGGCCAGCAAGAGAGCGGATCGGCATGCGTTTCGAGCCGCGGCGCGTATGGAGAAATTACGATGCGCGAATGGCTGCCAGTGGGCGCGGAAGAATATGGCTACGTGACGCTCGATCCGCTCGATCCGAATATCGTGTATGGCGGCAAACTCACTCGATTTGATTGGCGCACCGGCCAAGTGACCGAGGTTTTGCCGAAGCCGTTGCGCGGCGAGGGATTCCGCATGTTGCGCACCGAGCCAATCATGTTCAATCCCAAGGATCCGCATATTTTGTATTTCGGGGCGAACTCAGTGTGGATGACGCGTGACGGCGGAAACAATTGGAAACAAATCAGCCCTGATCTATCGCGCAAGACCTGGGACGTTCCCGAAGTGGCGGGAAAATATAAAGACGATCCGGCAACGAAAGTGACGCAGCGCGGCGTGGTTTACGCCCTGGCTCCTTCGCCAGTGGAAGTGAACAGGATTTGGGCGGGTACCGACGACGGATTGATCTGGATCACCAAAGACGGCGGGCAAAAATGGAATGATGTGACGCCGAAAGAGCTTTTGCCCTGGATGAAAGTTTCCATTCTGGATGCCAGCCATTTCGACGCGCAGACTTGCTATGCGGCGATCAATACGCTTCGGCTGGATGATATGCGTCCGCACATTCTGCGCACGCGCGATGGCGGAAAAACCTGGACCGAAATCGTGAGTGGAATTCCGGATGGCGCGCCAGTGGACGTGGTGCGCGAGGATCCGAAACATAAGGGCCTGTTGTTCGCGGGTACGGAGCGGCAGGTCTACGTTTCCTTCGATGATGGCGATCACTGGCAATCGTTGCGGCTGAACATGCCGGCAACTTCCATTCGCGATTTGCAGGTGAAGGACGACGATCTGGTGGCCGGTACTCACGGTCGAGGTTTTTGGATATTGGACGACATCACTCCGTTGCGGCAGATCACCGATAGCGTGGCGGATGCCAATGCGTTTTTGTTCGTTCCGCAGGTGGCCACGCGAGTTCGCTGGGACATGAACACGGATACGCCGCTGCCGCCGGATGAACCGGCGGGAGAAAATCCTCCCGACGGCGCGATCATCGATTATTCCATCAAGGCGGCGGGCACCATGCCGGTGACGCTGGAAATATTTGATGCTGCCAATAAGTTGGTGCGCAAGTATTCGAGCGCCGATCCCATGCCGCAGATCGATCCCATGCTCGACATTCCGAAATACTGGGTGCGGCCTCCGCAAGTGCTTTCCGGCGAAGCGGGGATGCACCGCTTTCTGTGGGACATGCATTATTCGCCGACGCCAGGATTGAAGCCGCTCTATCCGATGCAGGCGGTGGTTCACGACACAGCGCCGGCGCCGAGTTCGCCGTGGGTGATGCCCGGTCAATACACGGTGAAGCTGACTATCGATGGGAAAAGCTACACGCGAAGCTTTTCGGTGAAGATGGATCCGCGAGTGAAAACTCCCAGCATCGGATTGATGCAGCAGTTCACCGAGTCGATGAAATTGTACGAAGCGGCGGTGACTGCTTCGAAGGCTATTGAGCAACTGGAATCGATTCGAGAACAGTTGGGATCCTTGAAAAAGCAGGGCGGCGGGGGCGCGGTGGAGGATGCAATCGCTGCTGTCGATAAAAAGGCGGAGGCGCTGGCGGGAGAAGGAAACCGGCTTCAGCTTTTTTTCGGCCGGGCTACCGGAGCCGACACGCTTTCAAGCGTGCGGGGCACGCTGCTGGCGTTGATGAGCATGATGCAAGGATCGGACGTGGCTCCTCCATCGCAAGTTGTGGAGGCGGCTACCGAGAGGCGGCAGAAAATGGCGGAATTGATGTCGCAATGGAATACGTTTAAGGAGCAGGAACTTCCGAAATTGAACGGAACGTTGAAAAAAGCAAATCTACCGGCAGTAACGCAGGGTTCGGCGAAGCACGACGAGCAAAAATAAAAGTAGCCGCTGCCGATTTTGAGGCGATTCGAAACCACACCTCAAATGCAAACGAGCCGTTCCTTGGTCGGAGGAACGGCCCGCCTGGGCCCCGCTACAGGGCTAGCTCGCCGGCGAATGGCGCGAGCTGGTCAAAACTAGTTTCGCTCGATCTTAAAAGTCACCGATTGCCCCACCTGAAAGGTCTTCGCTTCTTTTTCCTCCACATAGAAACTGCAAGAGTAATAGCGCTCGGCGACGGGGATTTCCGAGGAAGTCTCGCGGCGAAGAGAAACTTGAATGCGGTATTCGCTATTCTTGTTTCCAGTCCAGGCTTTGATGATCTCCGTGACTTTTCCGGTGAGGCCGATGCCGGCCACGACTGGAGTTTCTTCAACGGGCGCTGATTCCTGCCGGTTGTGGTTGGCGAGAGCCGAAAGCAGCAACCGTGCAAGCTGCGAGGAATCACCCATCAGGTTCGAATCGGCGGCCGGGGAATTGGACGCAACCGGCTCGGGCCGCCGCGCGAAAATATTCAAACTCAGTTTGGCGTCCACCCGCTGCACGATCTCAGTATCAATCGTGGTGCGTCCCTCCGAACAAGCCAGCACCAGTGCATCGAAGCACAAATTGTTGATCTTTCGCGGAGTTCCCTGGCTGCACTCGGTGATCAGAGCCAGAGCTTCATCCGTGAAAATCGGTTCGCTGCCGGAGCCTGCGGCGCGGAGACGGTGCTGCACGTAGTTCGCGGTTTCTTCGACGCTGAGCGGCTCCAATTTCGAAAGAACAGCGATGCGCTGGCGCAATTGGGAAAGGCTGGGTTGCTTAAGGGTATCGACCAATTGCGGCTGGCCGGCCAGGACGATTTGAATCAGCTTCGCATTCGATGTCTCGAAATCGGAAAGAAGGCGAATGGTTTCCAGCGTGGATTCGTTCAGATTCTGGGCTTCGTCCATGATCAGCACGAAGCGGCGGCCCAGCAACATTTCACGGAACAAAATCTCGTTCAGCGTCTTGTGCATCGTGGGCAAATCCATTCCCAGGCTCTCCACTCCGAGCTCACCGAGCAAATAGCCGAGAAGCTCCGAAGGATTGCATTGCGTCTGGAACAAAAACACGACGCGTGCTGTATCCTGCAATTCTTCCATCAATTTGTTTAGCAGAGTGGTCTTGCCCATGCCCGGCTCCGCGATCAGGGTCATGAAACCGCGAAGATTGTGAATGCCCTGCTTGAGGGAAGAAATTGCTTCGCTGTGCATGCGGCTTGGATAAATGTACGCGGGGTCCGGTGTGACGCCGAAAGGCTGCTCATTTAATCCGAAAAACTCGAGAAAAGCGGGCGCCGCGATCTCTGACTGAGCATCGGGGCCGGGAAACGATTGAGCGAACGATTCCGCGTTGGCCGTAACATTGGTTGAAAGTGCGGCGTGCTCGACGGCAAACAGTGCCGCGCCATTTTCTTCGGTTTCTGCCGGTTTCGGAAATGAGAATTCGATCTCCGTAGCGCCGGAATCAGGGCTCGAAGATTCGTCCAGCAGAGTCCCCGCGGAATTCTCGGTGAAATCAACGGAAGGCGAAACGAAATCAGTTAGTTCCAATTCCAATTCAACGGAATCAAGAGCTTCACTCGCTGCTGCTTCATCGCTCTCCGAGGGAATTTCGACCACGGTCTCGAACTCGTCGATTTCCTCTTCAAAGGTGCAAACGGCGCACGATGGCAGTGCATCGGTGGCGGAAGAATCGGACTCCATACTCCCCGCTACTTCGCTCACAGACAACTCCTCGATCTGTGGAACGGCGACGGCAGCGGATTCGATGGAAACTTCCGCCTCAGCCGGTTCAGCGCACTCGAGGGTGGTGACTGCGGAGTCGCTGCCAGTCTCCTGGTCCTGCACCAACTGTGGGCGCCCAAAGGACGGGACTTTGGCCCGGGAGGCCTCATAGGACTCTGCCACAGCTACGCGCCGTACAATCCCTTCCTGCATCTCGCGAGCTAATTGGCTGGCGGAGGGCTGCCGCTTTCCGCTATAGGGAGAGAAACCCAGCAGGCCGGACGGCATGGCGAGTTGCGAAGCCAGCGTGAGCTTGCGGTTTCGCCTGTATGCTATCCACAATGAAATCAATATGATACCGCTCAGGTAGATCGAGATCGCGTTAGCCTGTGAAAGCGTCACTTGCATGTCTTTCTCTCCATCTTGCCTAGCCTGACTCTTGATTCCCTCTCGGCCGCGGCGTTAGGCGTAATTTCCGAGGGCCCCCACTTCGATTTAGGCCTCAACGGTTGTGACAGTTGTGTTCGACAACGGAAATAGTACCGGAGGGGCCGGCGGGAGCCGATAGGCTAGTAGCTACAAACTGGCTAGTCCGCAGGTACTAGGACTTTAAGCTCCATAGGATCTTCGGGCTAGGGCTTCTCCCAATGTCCCGATTTTGCGGAGCGAAAAATAGCTTCGATCACGGATAGGTTGAGGACCGAATCTTCCAAGGAGACTGGAACCGGCCATCTTCGCGAATTGCCCGGGAGAAGGCGTCTCCCTGGAGGGTGTACTGATCGCAGATTGGAACTGTATTGATTCGCACGCGCCGACCCGAGAACATCGCCGGCCATTATCAGTACGAATCCGGGCGCGGCTCCGATTGGAAGGATTAAATGGAATTTCGATTTCAATGCGCCCCTTCGTTCCCAGGAATTGCATGTGCTGGTAGGGAACGAGTTGACTGCTGCAGGAAAAAACGCATTGGCCCGAGGGGAATTCGAGCAGGGCGGAGGTCAACCGGTCTATCTTGAAATCCGGATCCGTTTCGACCATGCCCATTACGCGCAAAGGCTCCTCGCCGAAGACAAAGCGTGAAGTGAAGATGGGATAGCAGCCGACATCCAGCAATGCGCCGCCGCCGAAATCAGGATTGCTGCGGTAATTCGACGCGTCACGATTGAAATAACTGAAATGCCCCAGGACCAGGCGCAAATTGCCGATGCGGCCGGACTGAATGATTTCCCTGGTGCGTATCCATTGGGGATGGGTTCGCACCATGAAAGCCTCGCCGATTTTTACTTTCGTCCGCTCGCGCACCGCCAGAAGTTTGCGGGTCTCGGCGAGGGTGTGGCTGAGCGGTTTTTCGCAGAGAACGTGTTTTCCGGCTTCGGCGGCCTTGATGGACCAGGGGACATGCAAGTGATTCGGAAGCGGATTGTAGATTGCTTCGATTTCGGGATCGGCAAGAAGCTCTTCATACGATCCATAGGCTTTAGGAATTCCAAGGGCGCGCGCGGCCTGCTTCGCCTTTTGCAAATCGCGCGAGGCGATCGCCGAAATTTCGCTCCATTTTCCCTTTTGCATGCCTGGGATCACCTTGCGCGTGGCTATGGATGCAACGCCCAAAACTCCCCAGCGAACTTTGTTTCGCTTCATGGTGTTATTCCTGATGCAACCGGCTGGGAATTGTAGCGCGCCTGGCTACGACTCGTCTTGTTTGCGGCCCCGGCTCTCCTTTAGAATACGCGCGGATTGCGAGAGGTGACTCCGATGTTTTCTTTCCGGCGATATTGTTTGCTGACCGTATTGGTGTGCGCGAACTGCGCGGTAGTGTTTGCCGGCCCAGCCACCGCGGTTCCCGCCCCTGAATCCGTTTTCGGGTACAAACCCGGTGCGGATTTTCATCTGGCTGACTATGAACTGATTGCAAAATATTTCCAGGCTCTGGCGGCGGCGAGCCCGCGGATCAAGCTGCAGGATATTGGCCCCACCGGCTACGGCAAGCGATTGTTTATCGCCATCATCTCCAGCGAAGAGAATCTCCGCAATCTGGAAAAGTATAAAGGTATCGTGCAGCAGCTTGCGGCCGGGAAGATCGACGAGGAAACGGCACGCAAATTATCCGAAGAAGGGAAGGCCGTGGTCTGGATCGACGGCGGACTACATGCGACGGAAGTGGCTGGCGCGCAGCACACTCCCGAAATCGCCTATCGCATCCTGACCGAAGAATCCTCCGAGGTGCAGAGAATTCGCGCCAATGTGATTTTTGTTTTGTGTCCGGTGATTAATCCCGATGGATTGGACATTGTGGCCCACTGGTACGACCAGAATGTGAATACGCCTTACGAACTCGCTCCCGTGGTGCAACTGTGGAACAAATATGTGGGGCACGACAACAATCGCGATTGGTATATGTTCAATCAAATCGAAAGCCGCGACGTTGCTCACGTTCTCTATCAGGAGTGGTTTCCGCAAATCGTTTACAACCAGCACCAGTCCGGGCCATTTCCTTCGCGCATTTTTGTGCCGCCGTTTGACGATCCGATGAACCCGGACATCCCCGCGGAAGTGATTCGCGGAGTGAACATGGTGGGCGACGCCATCACTCGGCGGCTCGACGCCGAAAATAAAGTGGGCGCGGTATCGCGCATGGGCTTCGATGCCTGGTGGAACGGCGGAATGCGAACCGCGCCGTACTATCACAACATGGTCGGGATTTTGACCGAGACGGCGCTGTTTGATTACGCCACGCCCGGTTATTACCCGCCGAAGAGGTTGCCCAAAACATTCGCCAATGGATTGTCGGCGAAAGAGCCGAGCATGTTTTATCCCAGTCCGTGGCGCGGCGGATGGTGGCGGCTGCGCGACGCGGTGGACTACATGGTGACGGGAGACATGGCGGTGCTGGACATCGCCGCGCGGCGCAAGGAACAGTGGCTCTTCGATTTCTGGAAGATGTGCCACCGGGAAATTGCCAGCGGAGAAATGGGCGAGCCGTATGCTTACGTGATTCCGAATGAACAGCACGATTCCACCGCGGCGGGCGACATGCTTTTCGCGCTGCAATTGGGTGGCGTGCAAATTCGCGAGGCCACTTCTTCTTTTTCGGCGAATGGCGCCACCTATCCGGCCGGCACTTTGATCTTGCCGGCCGCTCAACCGTTTCGTCCTTACCTGATCGATCTGATGGAGCCCCAACATTATCCCGATTTGCGAATCTATCCGGGCGGCCCGCCGAAGCGGCCTTACGACATGACGGGTTGGACGCTGCCGCTGCAAATGGGAGTGAAAGTAATTCGAATGGGACAAGGCGATATTCCCAGCAGCCCGCATGTCGTTTCCGAGCCGCCGCACCACTTCGCGGCGCCCCCGGGAACGAAGTTGGGACGGATCGGCTTGTACGATTCGTGGCAGCCAAACATGGATGCGGGTTGGACGAAATGGCTGCTTGACCGCTACGCCATCCCTTATCAAGTGCTGCACGATGCTGATATACGGGCCGGCGGATTAAAAGATCGCTTCGATGTGATCGTGCTGCCGGAACAGAGTGAACAAGCCTTGCTTCACGGCTGGCAGCCCGGCACGCGAACGTGCTTCGAAGGAGAATGCGGCCAACCGGTGACGCAACGGCCCGAGTATGTGGGTGGACTCGGTTTAACGGGTGTTGCAGCGCTTCAGCAATTCGCGGAAGCGGGCGGCCAATTGGTGGCGCTGGATAATGCTTCGCAGTTGCTGATTCAGCAGTTCGGGTTGCCGGTGAAAAATGTTTTGGCGGGAATTTCGAACACGGCATTTTATGGACCGGGTTCTTTGCTGCGGATCGAAGTGGATCCGCAACTTCCCGAGACACAAGGCATGGAACGTGATTCCGTCGCGTTTTTCGTAAATTCGGAAGCGTTCGATGTGTGGAGCCCGAAAGCGCCGGCAGGCCCTCCGCGCTTTACGGGCAAGGAACAGGCCTCAGCGCCGAATCCGTTCGAAGAACTGGGAGAGCATGATGGAATTCGAATTCTGGCGAGATATGCCAAGGCTCAACCCTTGCTGAGCGGCTGGCTGTTGGGAGAGCAACACTTGCAGGGGAAAGTGGCGGCAGTTTCCGTGCCATTTGGAAAAGGACGGGTTGTGTTGATCGGTTTCCGGTGCCAGTTTCGGGGACAGCCGGAAAATACGTTTCCGCTACTATTCAACTCTTTGGCGGTCCCGGCCGGAAAGTAATTCGTCAAAGCGAAGCGTCGCAGCTGGACTTAGTTTTTGGACGGAAAGGGAATGGGAGCGGAAAGGACGCGCCCGGCCCGGACCGCTTTCGCGGATTGGACGGGCTCGATCCGCGTACGGGCGTAATCGGCCCAAGTGCCGTTCGGCTCATATCGCAGATAAAGGCCCCAGTGCTCGCGGGCATGAATCGAGTCGTGGTTTTTTTCGTGGGCCAGCGCGAGATTGAAGTGAGCATCCGAGTGACTCGGCTCGATCTCGATGGCGCGATTCAGATGTTCGATGGATTTATCGCGATTCCCCAATTCTTCCAGCACACAACCCAGATTGAAATGAATAATGGCGCTTGCGGAATCCAGCGCCAGCGCGGCTTCAAAGGATTGGCGCGCGCCATCCAACTCCGCAAGCTGGTAGAGCACCACTCCCAAATTGATGTGCGCTTCCACCCATCCAGGAGAGAGTTCCACCGCACGGCGATAAGCGGAGGCCGCTTCGGCCAGCGTTTCTGTTTGAGAGTCGCAGGTCAGCGCAATTTCGAACCACTGTTCGGCCGTGCGCGAAACCATGTGATGGATCTTGCGCTCCGGCGAGGAAGCCTCAAAACGCAGCCAAAACTGGCCGGTAAGCGGATCGAAAGGACAACTGTCCGGCCCAGGTGGAATCACGGCGAGATGCTTTCCATTGGAGAGCACTTTTAATTTGCCCAAAGGCAGCCGCTGATCGCCAAATTGTTTTTCCAGAGCAGCGACCGCGCGGCAAAGGCGGCCCGCGGGAACCTGTTCGTCGGTCAGCCGCTTAATGGCGCCGAGGGCAACCAGATCGGAAAAACTGTAGAACCGCTCTCCCCAGCGAACCAGCGGGCGAACTAATCGAAGCCGCTGCCAATACTGGAGTTGCCGCGGGCTGACTCCGACGATGCGTACAACTTCACTTCGCGTATAGCGCTCGGCCAACTTTTTTGAACTCCGCTTTTCGGTTTATTTAGATCGCGCCAATCTTTCCAGGCTGCCTGAGCGCCGGAAAGAAAAATCAAACCGCAACTAATTCCAGTTGATTATGCACCAGTCCGTGGAATTTTGTGGTGACTATATTATGTAAGAATTAAGCTCCGGAGCGGCCGGGCCGCACACTAGTGTGATCGGCGATACCGAGCCTTTAACCCGGCGTTACGCCGAGCCGCAAGCTTGCTAGACTTTGCTAGGGGCGTTTCCAATCCATTGATGGCTCCAGAGAAGTCAGATCAATACGGGTTCGACCGTCAGGTGGCGTTGGCGCGATTTGTGTCCGTGGTCCTGATGCTGGTGGACCTGCTGACGGTGAACCGCGCGGCCGTAAAGCCGGCGACATTCCTGATTTGCGCCGGCTACTTAGTCGTGTCCATTTTCATCCTGTCCGTTGACGAAATGACGGGAGAGATGAAGTTTCGACTTCCCCTGGCTGTGGACGTGGCGGCGCTTGGCTTATTCCTGATTACAGTTTCGGCGGCTCCGGCTCTTTGGTTCTTCTACGGTTTCGTCACTTTTGCGACGACACTGGAAGGTCAACCGCGCCTGGCATGGGCCGTGGGTGGAGTGACCACGGCGGCGGTGGTTGCGCGCGGCGCCTGGCGCGACCCATTCGATTGGCAACATGGATTGTTATGGGGGGCGCTTGGCGTGGGCACGATTGCGATCGGCGCATTGACCGGTGAGGTGGGAGCTCGCGAACGCCGCCATGTATCCGAAGATCGATTTCTCGAGCGGCTTCCCCGGCAATTGCGCGTTGAGCACGGATTGGCGGAATCGATTCGAATGGTCCTGGAGGAAATTGCGCGGGAATTCTCCAGCGAACTAGTGGTACTGGCCGTATGCGATGCCGAACTGGAGCGGCTTTTCGCGTGGACTCTTCATGCGGGAGAAAAAGGTCCCATCGCGCCGGAGACATTCTCGCTGACCCGCGCGGACGCCTTTCTGGCAGACGACATGGAGAAAATAATTTGCTGGAATTCAGTCGACGGGAAGGGAGCAGGCTTCGGCTGGAACCGGGAAGACGGAACGAGGCTCGACGAATTGCCCAGACTGCCAAACGGCACGCTGCAGATGCTGAAGGTGCGATCCTTTCTCGCGGTGACTCTGGAATCCGAAGGAAAACCAGCTGGACGCGTCCTGGTACTGAATGGGACTAGGAAGTACACCGAGCAGGATTTGCGTTGGTGCCAGCAAATTGTCCGGCACATCAGCCCGCCGCTGGAAAATGTTTTCCTGCTGCGTCATTTGCGAACACGCGCCGTGGAAGCAGAGCGCAGCCGCATCTCGCGCGATTTGCACGATGGAATATTGCAGACGCTGCTGAGTTTAAACATCCAACTTGACGTTTTGCGGCGTAAGTTGCCGAATGCCCCGGAACAAGCGGATAGCGCACTCGGTGGCTTGCAGAAAATTGTGCAGCAAGAAGGCGACGAATTGCGCCGGCTGGTTACGGAAATGCGTCCGTTGCGCGTGGAAAGCGCCGATTTAGCTGAATTAATGGGTGGATTTGCCGAACGGTTTCGAAATGAAGCCAGCATGGCAATTGATTTATTTGTAGACGGCAGAGATTTAAGGGTACCAGACCGGGTTTGTCGGGAATTGTTCCAGATATACAGAGAGTCACTCCATAATATAAAAAAGCATGCACAGGCAAGCCACGTCGTGGTAAAACTATGGCAGGACGAGACTAAGGTCTTCCTCGTCGTGGATGATAACGGTCAGGGGTTTAGTTTTGCTGGCAGTTTCAGCAGCGAAGAGCTAGACCGTCTGCGCTTGGGGCCCATTTCAATTAAGGAAAGAACACGCAGCGTGGGGGGCACGCTGACGGTGGAATCTAGCCCCGGGCACGGTGCACGGCTGACTGTCCAGATACCATTGAGCTGACATGACAAAAGGCAAACCACCTCTGCGCATTCTCGTGGCTGACGACCACGCTATCTTCCGTGACGGCTTGCGAAAGCTGCTGGGAGACGCCGACGACGTGACCATTATCGGCGAAGCTTCCAATGGAACAGAATGCGTCAAAATGCTCGCCAAGTTCAAGCCCGATATACTTTTGCTCGACCTTCGCATGCCCGAAAAGGACGGCTTGGCCGTCCTCGAAGAAGTGAATTTCGATTCGCTTCCCACCAAAGTGATCGTGCTGACGGCGGCAGAGGATGATCGCGACGTGGTGCGCGCGATGCGCCTGGGCGCTCGGGGCGTGGTTTTGAAACAATCCGCCAGCGACCTGCTGCTGAAGAGCATCCGCAAAGTAGCGGATGGCGAAATTTGGCTGGACAACCGGATGACCGCTGAAGTGATCGACGCATTTAAGAAATCGGCGGAAGCCGGCCAGCGCCGCGAGAAGCCGCTGTTGAGCGACCGCGAGAAAGAAATTGTACAATTGGTAGCACAAGGTTTCCGGAACCGCGAGATTGGCGAAAAGCTCTTCATCAGCGAGCAAACCGTGAAGAACCATCTCCACAACATTTTCGACAAGCTGGGAGTTTCCGACCGCCTCGAACTGGCTCTTTATGCCATCCATCACCGATTGATCGACCAAACTTAGCTTTCTGCGTTATCCTATAGATTGTTGCCTGTGCCAAGCGTCGAACCGGCTGCCAATCGATACTGCCCCAGATGCGGTCGTTTGATTCCCGTGGGCAAGAAGGAATGTCCCCGCTGCGCGGCCCCCACTGATTCTTGGAAAATTCCAAGGGAAGGCGTGCTTCTGGCGAGCTTCGTACTGCTGGTGGTTCAGTTTGGAGCAACTGGATTTGTCAGCCGGATGTTTCACCTTAAGCAGAATGAACTGGGCCAAGAATGGTTTGCGCGGGGAACCGCCGACCTGGAGGCCGGGAAAGCCTCGAACGCTCTGCAGGATTTTCGTACCGCGCTGATTTATTCTCCCGAAAATGAGCTTTACCAGCTCCGCCTGGCAGAGGCTTCCGCAGCGCTGCCGGGCCACACCGCGGAAGCGCGCTCCTACCTGGTGAATCTTTGGAACCGCGAGCCAGGCAGCGGAGAAGTGAATCTCCAGTTGGCGCGATTATCCGCGCAACAAGACCAGGAACAAGACGCGGTCCGTTATTATCACGGAGCAATCTACGGCGCCTGGCCGGACAATCCTACGCAACGGCAACTCTCGGTTCGCATTGAATTCTGCAAATATTTGCTGGCAAAAGGGGCCACGGAAGCCGCGCAGTCGGAGCTGATTTCGCTGGCTTCCAGCGTGCCTCCCGGCGATGCCGGATTGCAAGTGCAGGTAGGAAATTTTTTTCTGGAGGCACAGGACGCGCGAAGGGCGCTGGCTGAATTTCGCGGCGCGCTGGCTGTGAATAAACAAGATTCGAGTGCCCTGGCCGGCGCCGGTACCGCGGCGTTTCGAGCCGCCGACTATCCGCAAGCCGCCAACTATCTGGAGCAAGCCGTCCGGGAAGATCCTCAAAATCAAAAGGCGGCTGAACTGCTGGGAACCGCGCGCACAATCGTCAATATCGATCCGTTCGAAGTTTGGCTTCCTGGAAGTCAACGGCGAGCGCGCACGATCCAAAATTTTCAGCAGGCTCTAAACCGGTTGGAAGAATGCGCCCGAACGCGTGGCAACTCTTTGCTGGCCGCCGAACCGTCGAGTGAATTGGAAAAAGCATACGCCGAAGCGCGCCAGATGCAGCCGCGAATCAACGAACGCATGCTTTCCCAGCAACCGGATCTGATCCAGCAAGCCATGCAACTGGTATTCAATATCGAGCAAATTTCCGCTCGGGAATGCGGGCCACCCAAGGGCCAAGATCTCGCGCTGCAATTACTCGGCGCGAAGTATCGGAATGGAAAGAAGTGAGCGAATCCGCGAATCCCGTAACTGGAAATCCCAACGCGGCAACGGCGGCGCCGGGCGAGGCGAGCGTAGGCACGGGCCGCGTGTGGTTCCGATTGGCGCGGAAAGCGTTGCGCTTGCGCGAGGGGCAACTTTTTCTTTTGTTGGCGGTAGTGATCGGGATTTTTTCGGGACTCTCCGTAGTTTGCTTCCGGATCGCAATTGATTGGACACATTTGTGGCTGCTCGGTTCTGCGCTCCAGCCCGCATGGCAGCGGCTGCTGATCGTTCCGGCGTTGGCCGGCCTTGCCGTAGGAATTCTGGTGGTTCATGTGTTTCCGCAATCACGCGGCAGCGGCGTGAATCAGACCAAGGCAGCCGTGTACGTTTTCGATGGCTACATTCCGTTCCGCACCGTAATCGGAAAATTCATCATCTGCGCACTGGCCATTGGAAGCGGCCAATCGCTGGGGCCTGAAGACCCGTCCCTGCAAATGGGAGCGGGCATCGCTTCGGCCTTGGGACGCGGGTTGCGGCTCTCGCGCGAAAAAATCCGATTGATCGCACCGGTGGGCGCTGCCGCCGGATTGGCGGCAGCTTTCAACGCGCCCATTTCCGCCGTGCTTTTTGTGGTGGAAGAGGTGATTGGAAACTGGAGCGGGGGAGTTTTAGGCGCCATTATTCTGGCGGCGGTTTCGAGCGTTGTGACCATGCGCGCGTTTCTGGGCAGCGAAGCGCTCTTCCGCATTCCGCCCTTTCGGCTAGCCAATCCACTCGAACTGCTTGCCTATGCAGTGCTGGGCGTGGTGGGCGGCGTGGTTTCCCTCGGTTTCCTGAAATTTATCGCCTACGTCCGGCCCAGGATGAATCAGCTCCCCCGATGGACGCATTATTTCCAGCCCGCAGTCGCAGGATTGATGATTGGCTTCGTGGGGATTTGGCTGCCGCAAGTAATGGGAGCGGGCTATCCATTTATCGACCAGGCTCTTCATGACCAATACCTGTGGGGAATGCTGGCAATCTTGGGAGCCATCAAGATTCTTACTACGGGAATTTCATTCGTCAGTGGAACTCCTGGCGGAATGTTCGCCCCCACTCTATTTATCGGAGCGATGATTGGCGGCGCGGTGGGAGGTATCGAAGGAAAGATTCTTCATCACATGCCTGGATCGGTGGAAGCGTTCGCACTGGTGGGAATGGGCACATTCTTCGCGGGATTTCTGCGTACGCCGATTACTTCCGTCTTCATGGTCGTGGAGGTGACAGGCAGCTATTCGGTGATTTTGCCCGTCATGATTTCGAACATGATTGCCTACTTGATCTCCCGCCACTATCAGAAGGTGCCACTCTTCGACCTGCTCTCGCACCAGGATGGCATGGCGCTGCCTTCGATCGAAGCGATCCGCGAGCAGCCCGTCATGCGAGTGGAACAGGCCATGCGTCCGGCAGAGGAGATCACTTTGCGGGCGGACGATTCGCTGGCCGAGACGCTGCGCCAGTTGAGTGACGCGAAAGACAGCTGCTTTTTGGTGCGCTATCCCGACGGTGGCTGGATGGCGGTAGAGAAGGACGAACTCGCCAAACATGTCACTGGCGCGGATACGCCTCACGTGCGCGACGTTCCCTCGCACGGTCCTCTTCCTTTTCTTTATCCGGATCAGTCTCTGGAAGAAGCCATGCGTCTGATCGGTGATTGGCCGCTGGTCCCCGTGCTGAATCGCGCTGATCTGGATTGTCTCGAAGGGGTCTTGGCTCTCACAGACATCCTCCATGCTTACCGTCAAGCGGCGAGTACCTCCGAATAACTGCCGCCTTATCAGCCAATCAGCGATTTGCTCCTAGTACGTACGTACCGAGAACGGCGAGTTAAATTGAGTCCTTTGCGCTATAGGGCTCCGCGAGCATTGCGGCTATTCTCTCTACGTCAAGCGGAGGAATCCACAAGTGCACAAAGAACGCCGTCTCTCACGCCGGTTCCAAATGAAGTTGCCGCTTACCGTGCGCTGGACCAATGAATCAGCCATCGGCGAAGTCGTCACGGAATCCAAAGAGGTCAGCTCACGCGGAATCTATTTCCTGCTGCCGAAAGAGGTGAAGAGCGGTTCGCCGGTCGAGATTGTTATGACTTTGCCGCATGAAGTGACCATGGCTGGCCCAGTTCGCGTGCGATGCCTGGGCAGAATCCTTCGCACCAGCGTCGAATCGGGCAGCAGTTTTGGAGTGGCCGCCGCGATTGAACGATACGAATTCTTGCGCACAGACAATAACGCGGCATAACGAGATTCTTACCCAAACCCTGCGGAGATGGGTGAGAAGAAGCCGGGTGACCCGGGTCCCTCAGCCTGGCCACCCGGCTATTTTATTTTGTTCGCGTTCTTCCTCAGCCCGATGTGCGGGTCGGAATGACTGCGCCACACAATAGGGTCCCTCTGCGGTTTCTCGTCCGCGGCGAGCTGCTCCTTTCACCCATTGACGAGATGGCCACGTAGAGTCCTCAGGAAGCTCACAATCCCCTGGAACTGTGGGAATAATGATTCCGCCCGCTCGACGCCGCCGCTGAGGCTGCCGGCGAACGCGCACGCGCATGGAGAATCATTCCAAACTTCTCGTTCGAGGCCTACTCGCCCTCATTCTGGCCGGTTGTGCCGTAGCGTTGGCGTCGAACGCGGATTTCTACGCCGGGTCGATTACCTCCGCCTTTTTCTCGATTGCGTTAGGCAGCACCGTCATACTGCATTTAAGCGTCCGGCCGAAATGGGCCGATGTCCTGCTGATTCTGGCCTGCAGCGCGGTACTAGCGGTGCTGGAATTTTCCATCCTGAAATTCACTCCCCGATTCATGGTTTTGTTCTCACTCCTGGGAATGAGCAGCCTCCTGATTTTGGGGATCAGGACCATTTGGGCGGAAGGGGAAGAACGCAGATTACTGCTCTGCGCTTTCGTGCCCGCCTTGCTGTTCGTCTCATCGGAGTGGATGGCTTCGAGCCTTTTGGATTTCACGGAGACGGCGCATCCGAAGACCTTGGACCTCTACTTATACTCCTTCGATGCCAGCTTGCACGTGCAGCTCAGTTTTTTGATGGGCGTTGCGTTTTTGAAATGGGCGTGGCTCCGGACGGCCGGCATCCTTTTTTATCTGGGTCTGCCAATTCCGATTGCACTTGTCTACGCAGGGCAATTGCTGCGCCAGCGAGAGAAGGCGCTGCCGGTTATGCTGGCTTTCTTGGTCACCGGGCCGCTCGGCGTCCTGTTCTACAACCTCTATCCGGCCACCGGCCCTATCCATGTATTCAAGCAAGGCTTTCCGTTTCATCCTCTGCCTGTTTCTCAGGCGGCGCGGCTGTTGCTCGAGCCGATTGCGATTCCGGGCCCGCGCAATGCGATACCTTCCCTGCACATGGCCTGGGTTCTGTTGGCGTGGTGGTATTCGCGCAAGCTTTCCTGGCCGTCGCGCGGAATCGTGATGGCTTTCGTGATTTTTACGGTGCTGGCAACTCTGGGGACTGGCGAACATTATTTTGTGGATCTGATTGTTGCTTTTCCTTTTGCGCTGATGATTCAGGGGCTGTGCTCCTTGTGGCTGCCGTGGCGCAACAAGCTGCGCTTGTCGGCGGTGCTTTTTGGAGGGCTGGGGACGTTGGCCTGGTTGGCCATGCTTCGCTTTGCAATTCCCATGTTCTGGACTTCGCCGCTAGTGCCGTGGGCGATAGCTGCGGCAACCATTGCGCTGACGGAGATTCGGAGAATTCAACTTCAGCGGGCCGAGGATTCGCAACAGGAAGTCGTTGCCGCCGGAGAGTTGGTTGCCGCCGGCGGTTCCGAGAAAGCGCATCGCGCTGCTGATTAGAAGTCTGCCGGTCTTGCCAGCGTATCCGAGTGCTGGGCGGGGACGAGGCGAAATTGAGAGGCTGCAGCGAAGCCCAGAGTTTCGAATGACGGCAAATTTTCAGAGGCCGAGACGCCCGGGCGCAGGTCAGTCGAACTCGAGAGCGGGCGCGCTTTGTTCCGAACCTACTCGACCGGTCACGATTTCGGCGCGGAAGTAGTTTTCAGCCTTGATTGGCGTGCCGGCCATCCGGCGAAGAATTGCAAGCTGGCCGACATGCGTAAAGGCATCCGCTACCGGGCCCTGGAAAAGTTTTTCGGTGGGTGCTTTGAGAGGCTGCTCGGAAGCCAGGTAAGTATCGAATGCGTGCAGCGCGGCGAAGAAGCGCGCAACTTCCTGGTCCCACGGTAACGGTTCAGAGCTGTGCCATTTGCGCTCGCCATTCGCCATCGATAGCCCCCAATCGAGCAGATCGCCCAGGTGAGCGAGGATGCGGACGGGCGTACGCGTGATTGGCGATGTCGTGAAGTGCGCATAACTTTCTGGCGCGCCACGCAAGGCCTTGCCGCACCGGTATGCGAGAGTGGCAAGCGTGTGCCGAAGCAACTGGCGCGCGGAATCAGCGGATTGCGAATTTGTTTGAGTGTCCATGGAACGGAATCATACTACGTCCATCGCTTTCTTCGAAGATTCCTATTCGAATTGAATCAATACGATCTCGGGGTTTGAGCCTACGCGCAGCGGCGGTCCCCACGTGCCCGCACCGCTGGTGGTATAGACCTGCATTTCGCCGATGCGATTCAGCCCGTAGACCAGGGAACCATAGATGCGCGCGGTGATCCAGGTGTAAGGGAAAAACTGCCCACGGTGAGTATGTCCGCAGAGTTGCATCGAGATGCCTTCCTGCTCGGCAATCAGCGAACGGTCAGGGGTGTGGACCAAAAGAATGCTGGGGCGGTCGCGGTCCAGCGCGGCGCGCTGCAAAATAGACCGGAAACGAGCAGGATCGACTGAATCACCGTGATGCACGCCCACGATCTGCAATCCATCCACGATTATCTTTTCGTTGTTCAGGACGCGCACACCGGCTTGCGTGATGGCGATGAGGTACTTTGTGTGATCGCGAAATTCTTCATGGTTTCCAGCGATGAAGAATGCACCGAGTCGAGCGGAAAGCTCGCTGAGGGGTTGCGCAAGCCTAGTTACATCCGCGGCCGTTCCGTCGTATAGGTCGCCAGTAAGGAAGACGATATCGGGCCGCGCCCGCTGCAGCAATGCTACGATTCGCCGGATGAAGCTGTAGTTCCGCACGTGGCCCAGATGCGCATCGCTAACGTGCGCGGCGGTCCGGCCGCGCCACGATTCCGGCAGATTCGGCAGTTTCACCGTAATGCGCTTCACCCGCGTTCTGGATGCGTTCACAATCCCGTAAATGCTTACGAGCAGCGCCAGCGGGAACAGCACAGTTGCGATCATCCCCGGATTTGCTGGAATGCCCGCGAGCGTGACCACGCCGTAAACGATCCAGCACGCGCAAGCCGCCAGAAAACAGTAGTTGAGAATTCCCAGCCACGCCGCGGCCAACGTGTAGAACAGCCGCACGGCATTATTATAGAAGCGAAAAGCCAATAGCGACGCGCCCACAAAACTTACCGATAGCAAAGCGAGAACGAGCTTCAAAATCCAATTCTCGGGCGAACCGGAAGTTTGCCAAAAATATTCCATCGTCCGGTAGAGAAACCAGTGTCCGGAGAAAAGAATCAGTTGGACGATAGCGATAAATAGGGCGATCCGGGAGCGCATATGTTTTTTTAGTGTTTTTTGATGAGACCGAGAAAATGGGTGCACAGCGGCCGCATCCGCGCGAGCAAGAAATAAAGCGCGGGCGAATAACGGGCGATCCTGCGCGCAATGGGCGGCGCCAATGTGATCCGGCGCAACTGGACGGAACATCCCGGAAACAGGCGCTGGATTTCCGAGCGGCCAATTCCGCGGACATCCTGATTGGACGGATTATTGTAGATAAAGTCGTACCAGATGAAACTTCCGCGCGTTTTTAGCACTCGCAGAATTTCGCTCGCGATTGCTTGCTTCAAACTGGGGTCCAAGACGGAGGTGAAAACAGCGAATTGCAGCACAACATCGAAACTGCCATCGGAGAACGGCAATTGCCCCGCGTTCCCGCGGGAAAACTGCAAATGGGGCGCCAACTTGCGAGCGCCCTCCACCCGTTCGCGAAGCAGGTCCAAGCCGAACAGACGGGCCGGTTCCGCGTCGTAGTCAAGCAACTGGCGGAGAGTGGCGCCCAGGCCGCATCCCACATCGAGGATGCGCAGTCCGCGCAAAGATTCGAGACCGCCCCGGCGCAAGAGATCTGCCACAGCCTGTTCCCGCTCCTGCAGAGCCAGCAATTGAGCCGCTTGAATGCGGTCATAGAGGCCCGCGGGGACGTTTATTTTTCGCCGGGCATAGGCGGCACGCACGCGCTCGAGTTCCCGGCCGTTCTCCGGATTCGGCGGAGTTTCTGGAGAAGTCGTGTGCGCCGCTGCCATATTTCCAGGAATATACTAGCGGCTGGCGGGAAAATCTCCACGCGATATATTGCGCCGGCAAATAATTCCTCGCTTTGATACGCGAAGCGAAGAAAGCGAAATTTCCTAAGGCTTGGGAGGGTTTTGCGTCTTGTCAATTTGCGTTCGGGTGAGCGCCGCGCCCACCTGGAGTCCAAACGATGGATTCTCGCGCGTTCCCGTGATCTTGATGGGCAGCACCGTTCCGGCCTTTTTCCCCTTGAACAAGGGATCCAGCGCTTTCAGGAAAAAGGATTTCACTCCCGTAGTAGTTTGCGAAAGTCGCGCCTGCATGCGAAGCACGCCTTTAAAATCCAGGCTTTCGCCGGCCAGATCATATTGTCCAGCAAGTTGCACGGAAGCTCCCTCCACATCGAACTGGAGAGATGAGAACGTGGCCACTCCATTCCGGAGCTTGAATTTTCCGCGCAGGTGGGAGACCGCGGTTCCTGCGTCTCCTTCTTTCGGCTGGCCTTGCCCGCGATTGCTGAGCGTATCCACCTTATTTTGGATTTGTTCCTGAGTGAAGCGCCCGTTTGCGATATTGAATTGTCCATCCAGATTCAATCGCTTGATTACAATTTCCTTTCCGGGAGGCAGGTCAAATTTCGTTTGCAAACTCG
Source organism: uncultured Acidobacteriota bacterium (assembly GCA_963756355.1). Lineage (GTDB taxonomy): Bacteria > Acidobacteriota > Terriglobia > Acidiferrales > UBA7541 > JBGPTK01. The sequence continues at coordinate 51,532 of CAVWOD010000014.1, forward strand.
AACTGCCGGTCATCGGCGGTCTGCCTTTCACCGCAAGAACAAGAAGATCCTGCAGTCGTCCATTGTCCAAGACGACATCGAGCTTCACTTCCCGGCCTTCTTTATTCTGTATCTCCAGGATCGCGCCCTTCGCAACCAGAGCAGTATGCAGAAACTGAGCGTTCACGGAGTTCAGGACGGTGTCCCCATTCGTGCCATCCACATAGGCGTCGTATTGCGTCGTCAGTGAGACGGGGTTTCCACTGATGTCTACCGAGAAATCCGGAGTGCTGGTGGCGCCATGGACGTTGATGTGTTCCAGCACGCCGTCGTACTGGCCATCGGAACTGAGAATCCCGGAAATGCCTTTGATCGTGTTCAAATCGGCGTGAGAGAAAGCGAAAGTACCACGAACTGGCGTGAGGCTGGGCTCAGCGGCGTTCCAGGGTCCAAAATCACCGTCACTGTGGATTTCTCCGATGGGTTTTGGATTCGTCAAAGTGGCGTGGAACGGCGCGGGATTATCCAGGTTCACCGAGTGCATCGTAAGCTGATGGATCGCGAAAGTAAGCGCCGGCTTGGCCGAATCCTTGCGTAACAGATCGAGCTCCGCATCTTCGGTAGCCACGGTCTCCACAGTGAATGCGGAATGTTTCGTTGATTTCGGTTCTTCCGCGCTTTTCTCGCCTTCGCCGTTCTTGTGCTCGCGCGGCGGGACGATGATTCTTAGCCCGTCAATGTGAGCGCTGCTCAAATGCGGACGAATGGAAAGGAGTCCAATCACACTGCCGTCGAGGGTAATCTTCCTGACCGTGATCAAGGGAGGCACATCCATCCGTCCGTGATGCCGGAAAACCACGTCGTCGCACTCAACGTGAACGAACGGCAGCAAAGAAACGTAGAGTGCTGAGAATTGCACGTCGCTCTGGAAGCGCTTGCTCAAGTATTCTTTGGCGTACCTGCGCGCATAATTCTGCGAAAATATACGCAGCCCTATGAAGGTTAAAGTCAAAACCAGCAGGAGAACTCCTCCAACAATCAGCCATTTTTTCTGGATCTTCATATCTAGGTTGTATGATTCCGGATTTCAATCCGCCGTTTACAGTTTGTCTTGGATTGATTCCTGCCGCAAGTTTTACGAAACCTCGGTGCTGCCCTAAATTCAGGCCGGCTCGGTTTTGTAGGGAGTCGGAGCTTCAAAGTCTGTGTGACAACACCGATTTGGGGTGTTCGTGCAGCGCCACCCTTCAGGGTGGCATCTTTACTTTCAACCACATGGCCGAATGCGCGCACGCATGACCACAGCCAAAACCAAGTTGCCACACAAACTCTTCAGCTCCGACATCAAATTGCGTTGAAAAGTTGGGCCTTAGCCCCTGAAGCCGCACGAACCCTCCAACAGGGGGATGAATTCGTGCGATCGGCCGTCGCGTACTCAAAATCTGAGGAGAAATCATGCGGAAATTCAATTGATTTGGCTGGGAATTCTTTTCAGAGAATTTGAAAACGGGAAATACAGCTTCACAGCGTTCGGTGCAGCCAGGCTCTTGCGGAAACACGCTCCCACCTACATCGCGTATTCCGCGCTGCTCCTGAAGAATGGTTTGTGATCGCCCAGTGACCGCACCGCGTCGAGTAACGCACTATCCAGTCCGGACTTTAGAATATATCCGTGGGCGCCAGCATCCCGCGCTTCGCGAATCATTTGTTCCGAGTCGTACAAAGTCAGAATCAGCACTTCGATCTTCGGATCTTTCTTGGTGATTTGGCGAGTGGCTTCCAGTCCATTCAGTTCCGGCATGCTGATGTCCATCACAATCACGTCCGGCTGCAGCTCTCGAGTCAGTTCTATAGCTTCCCTTCCATTGGATGCTTCGCCACAAACCTCCCATCCGGCCTGAGTTTCTAGTAGGGTACGAAGCCCCCGCCGAACAACGGAATGGTCATCTGCCAGCAAGATTCGCACAGGAATTAGAGCCTCCTGACATATTCAAATTCATTCATCACTGTATCCATTTGAAACGAGGCAAATGCCACTTCGTTGATATTCCTTCAACCGTTCCTGCGTTCGAAGTGTCCTGGGATCGCCCAGAGAAAGTCTATCAGCCCCAGGAAATTGCCGCCGTCTCTAAATATCGTGTTGCTGCCAATATAACACTCAGTTAGAAATCGGTGTGGCCAAGGCAATCCTCTCCGGCGATTCCCGGCATCCCTGGATTACGATGCGGCAGGCAGGCTTAACGGTACAAGCTTTCTGCGCAATTTCAAGGGCGATGGAATAAAGGGCTGCGCAGGAAATTGTTCTGCGGTCTAAGCTTCTCTGCGGTGATTCAAGCCTTGTGCAGGCTTTCTTTGGGACAATCCGTGCGCGGTTTGGGTACGCCGATTGTTCACGGAGATTTCCAAGCGCTGAGGGCCGCTGCCCGCGATCTTGCTGGGTTCGATTTACAAGAAATCTTCCAAGTCAACGGTCCGGCGCTCCCGTGCGCTCGCCCGCGAAGCCTCGATGATCAAAACCCCATGGCGCGAATCAAGCGCATCCACGGGGGCCGGACCGCCATCGCGAATCCACGGAACCACTAGTTCGTAAAATCTCTGATATGCCCCCGGCACGGATTTGATCGTGCGAGAAAGGCCATCACTCGCGGTGAAAACCCCATAGTGTTCCGGATCATCATCGCCCCAATCCCCGCCAGTTGGCCTACGCCCGGCTTTGAGCGCTTCTTCTTGCCCATCCTCGCCATATTTTGCGAAGGAGCCGCCGTCTCCATGAGCAATCAGCCGGGGTCCTGGCGCCCGAACGAGAGTCGCGGAGTGCAGAATCACCCGTAGTCGCTCGTACCCCAGGATCAAATGGAAATAATCATCTACCAGACCCTCCGGCCTCTGAGTAATTACGTCCGCCGTAACAGATTGTGGGAGGCCGAAAAGGACCAGAGCCTGATCGATCAGGTGGGAGCCGAGATCGTAAAGAATTCCCGAGCCGGGCAATGGCTTTTCGCGCCAACCCTGTTTAATGGCAGGACGAAATCGATCGTAATGAGTTTCAAAGTGGTAGACCTTGTCAAGCAGACCTTGGTCAATGCAACGCCGCAGCGTCAGGAAACCATTCTCCCAACGCCTGTTTTGAAACACGCTAAGAAGCAATTTTTGTGATTTAGCCAGGTCGATCAGCCGGTCAGCTTCCTGAACGGTAGTGGTGATGGGCTTGTCAACCACCAGGTTTTTCCCAGCCATTAGGGCCGCGCACGCCAGATCGAAATGCGTGCTCGTTGGCGAAGCAATCACCACCAACTCGATTTCAGGATCGGACAAGATTGCCTCGGCGTGTGGCACCACAATTACGCCAGGCAGATCACGCTGCACCTGTTCAACGCGGCTGGTCGAGACCGCCTTAAGATTTAAACCAGGAACGGAACAAATGAGCGGGGCATGAAAGACAGCGCCACCCAGGCCATATCCGATCAGCCCCACTTGGATTGCAGTCATCACACACTTCTAGCAGATCGATCATGGCCCGGCAAATAATTCCCGAATCTGAGTGAACGGAAGTGTTGTCTCCCGCTTCGGCCCTCGACGCATGCCGAACCCGCGAACTATACTGCTGGGGTGACTGCCTCAATGCATCTCCTGCCGGAGCTGGATCTGCTGCCGGCGCTGAAGCGCTTCTGGGGGTACGACTCGTTTCGCCCTCTTCAGGAACGCGTTGTACGAAGCCTTTTGGCCAGCCATGACACTTGCGTGATCATGCCGACGGGCGGCGGCAAATCATTGTGCTATCAATTGCCCGCCTCGCTCCTGCCGGATCAAACCGCCGTGGTGATTTCGCCTCTGATTTCCTTGATGCAGGATCAGATCGCGCAATTGGGACAGATGGGAATCCCTGCCGCGTTGTTGAACAGTTCCCTGAAAGCGGATGAGCAAGAGCTGGTTCGCCGGCAAGCGCTCCAGGGAAAATACCGGCTTTTGTATTTGTCTCCCGAACGTCTGGCGCGTGCGGACACCATGGAATGGCTCAAACGGGTATCGATTTCATTCTTCGTAATCGATGAAGCGCACTGCATTTCCGAATGGGGTCACGAATTTCGTCCCGAATACCGCCAGTTGAGCTCCCTGCGCGACCGTTTTCCCGAGCGTCCCATCGCCGCCTTCACGGCAAGCGCCACGCGCCAGGTCCGTCACGATATTATCGATCAGCTTCGCCTGCGCGATCCGCACAAGTACATTGCCAGCTTCCACCGCTCCAACCTGCGCTACCTTGTGAAGCAAGCCGACAGCCGCACCCAATCCAGCTTGCTTCTGCGAGCCCTGAGGAATTATGCCGGCCACAACGTAATCATCTACGCGCCTACCATTCGCCGCGTGGAAGAAACCGTGGACTTCCTCGAGGAGCAGGGAATCCCCGCCATTCCGTATCACGGCAAAATGGACGCGGTGACGCGACGGCAAAACCAGGAGCGCTGGATGTCGGATGAAGTTCGCGTGCTGGTCGGTACTGTCGCCTTCGGCTTGGGCATCAACAAAGCCGCTGTGCGTGCGGTGATTCATCTCTCGCTGCCGAAATCGATTGAGCAATTTTATCAGGAGGCTGGACGAGCTGGCCGCGACGGCAATCCCGCGGATTGTATTCTCCTGTGGCAAATGCGCGACGTTGGCCTCTTGGCACATTTCATCGGGCAAATCTCGGAAGCGCAGGAGAAGGAGCGCGCCTGGCAGCGCTATCACTTGGTCCGTGGTTTCGCCGAATCTGAAAATTGCCGGCATCGCCGCATTTGCGTGCACTTCGGCGAGACGCCGCGCTGGACCACCTGCGGAGCTTGCGACGTCTGTATCGGCGAGCCCGATTGGCTTTCCGAACCTGTCGAGACAAAACGCCCCAGGCGCAGTAAGCGCGCGCCGTCCCCTGTGCCGTCCAAGCGCAACCGAAAACCCGAAGCCTGGGAAGGTTTCGTCAGTCCGGTGAAACAGAAATCAGCGCCGCTAAGAGTCTCCAAAGATGCCGATTCGGAATTGCGTGAATATCTGCGCGAGTGGCGCCGGACTACGGCCAAAGAGAACGAAATTGCTGCGTTTGTCGTGATGCATGACACGTCGCTCGACGAGATTTGCAGAATCCGCCCCGCCTCTTTGCAGGAAATTCGTAAGATTCCGGGCTTTGGCGAACGCAAAACAGAACTTTACGGCCGCCAGATCCTGGACGCGCTCCGGCGGTTTCGCGAAGGCGCCCGCGCGACCCCGGAAGCGGCAGTCACCACCATGCCGGCGGAAGAAACAATGAAATTGCTATCCGAAGGCCGCACCTTCGCGGAAATTGCCAAAATTCGCGGCCGCCAACTGAGTTCGGTCATCGATTTGGTGGCACGTCTGGTGGAAAAAGGCGAATTGGATTTTCAGGCGAGCTGGGTGGATGAGCAAAAACGTTGGTTAATTGAAGACGCTTGCTCGCGTCTCGGATTCAAACGCCTGAACCCAATCAAGGAAGTGTTGCGGCCGGATATTACTTTCGATGAAATTCGGCTGGTAGTGGCTCAACTGCGCAAGCAAAAAGAAAGCGAGATAGAATCATAATTGGCCGTAGAATATGGTTATTCTATACAACCAAGACGGACTTTTTGTGCGAATGCTTCCAGGTGCTTCGATGATACGAGTGGGGACGATGTGCATTCTCCTGCTTTTTTCGGCAGCTTCGCTCTCCGCCGAGCCGCGGCCCGGCCAATCGCCCCAGGCGGCCGTGGATGGCGGCCGGATTCAATTTCAGGTCAGCTCCACATTCGCCAACATCGATGGCTTGTTTCGCGCCTGGCAAGCGAAATTGATGATGCCCGGTGAAAAATTTGTGGATGCTTCGCTGGCCCTGCAAATCGATGCCGCCAGTGTGTCCACGGGAAGCGGATTCAAAGACCGGCAAGCTCGAGGTAAGAATTTCTTCGCGGTGCAGGAATATCCGGAAATTCGATTTGTTTCGACCAGCATTGTCCGCGGCAAAGATCCATCGAAATTTCTGATGTCTGGAAATCTTACGGTGCGCGGGATCACCAGGCCCATTCTCGCCTCGATTACGCTCTACCCGGTAGAAAGCGGCCATCGGCGGATCGAAGGATTTTTTTCATTCAATCGGCGCCAATTCGGAATTACGCATAACATGGCGTTCAACAGGATCTCGAACATCATTAAGGTGCAAGTGGACCTGAATGTGGAATACGGCCTCGCAAAGGTGGCGAAAAATTGAGCCGCCGGTAACTTCCGCGGTAGTGGCGGCAGGTGATGCGTCGTTGGATTCAGTACGCTGGCAAAGGTTCCGGCGCGCGTCGCTCGAACCAGTCTGGGGGAAACCTGCTGATGTCAAACGCTGCAACGCGCACTGGACACGTAATTGGCGTGGATATTGGTGGCACCAAAGTGGCCGCTGGCCTGGTGGATTGCCGTGGTGAAATCGGCGCCAATGTCCGCGTGCCGATGACCTCGCACGGTGACGCAGCCGCGGGGTTTCACGCCGTGACCGGGGCAATCGATTCTCTGATCGGGGAAGATCCCCAAACCCGAATCACGGTCAGCGCCATCGGTGTTTGCGCTCCCGGTCCGCTCGATCCGAAAACCGGCATTGTGATCAATCCTCCCAATGTGCCTTGCTGGCGCAATTTTCCCCTGGCGTCGGGGATTTCACAGCGTTATGGCGTACCGGTGAAAGTGGATAACGATGCCAACGCTGCCGCGCTGGCTGAAGTGCTTTGGGGGGCCGGCCGAGGCTACCGCAATGTTTTTTACGCCACCATCGGCACCGGAATCGGCACCGGAATCGTGCTCGACGGACATATATTCCACGGCCGCACAGGCGCCGCTGCCGAAGGCGGCCATGTCACCATTGATTACAATGGCCCGCGCTGCGGATGCGGCAAACGAGGCTGCATAGAAGTTTTGGCATCGGGTCCCGCCATCGCCCGAAGAGCTCGAGCCAAACTGGCGGCACAGCCCGCCTCGAATTCCAAAATCCTCGAACTCGCCGGCGGTAAAATCGACGCGGTTACCACCGAAATGGTGGGACAGGCGAGCGCCCAGTGCGATCCTCTCGCGAAAGAAATATTATTGGAAACGGTTGAGCTGCTCTCTGTATGGCTCGGCAATACCGTCGATTTGCTGGAACCCGATGTGATGATCATCGGCGGTGGCGTTGCGGCAATGCTGCGCCCCTTCTTCGATCAAATTCGCGATCGGATACCGAACTGGTCGTTGAATTCGCGCTGCAGGGAAATCCCGCTGGTCTTTGCGCATTACGGCGCGAACTCAGGTATCGCCGGCGGCGCAGCTCTTTGCAATGAGGATTCGTTTTAATTCCGAAATTGCCGTGGAAAGTTAGCAGCTCCCTGGCCGGGAGATTGTACGCTTTGCGGCAGGCGTGCCCTCCCGGGCAGCTTCGGGAAGCCGCGAGCGGCAAGCCGAACCCCTGCAGGCCAATTGGGAAGGGGGCCAGAGCGGGGAGAAGGTCCATGCGATTAGCCCCACTCTCATACGCCATCCGCAGTTCGAAATCGAGTGGTCAACGGGGGAGAAAAGGAAATGAGGCTCAAGGGAAAAGTGGCGTTGGTCACCGGCGCATCACGCGGCATCGGTTTCGCGGTGGCCGAGTTGTTCGCCCGGGAGGGCGCGATTGTTTATGCCGGCAGCTCCAGCAACCCGTCCGGCATTTATCCGGCCGGCGTCACCGGGGTAGAGTTGGACGTCTCGCAGGAAGGCCACTGGAAACGAGTGGTGGCGGACATCGTGGCGGCGCACGGAAGATTGGATATTCTGGTGAACAATGCAGGCATCGCCGTCTATGACGCCGTGCACGACTGCAGCACCGAGAACTGGCGCAAAGTTCTGGGCGTGAACCAGGATGGCTGCTTCTTCGGCATGAGGGAAGTGATCCCGCACATGAAGGCGCGGAAGTCTGGTTCGATCATCAACGTATCCTCGATCTGGGGGAGCGCCGCGGTGCCCGGCGCACACGCCTATCACGCCACCAAAGGCGCGGTGGTCATGATGACGAAGAACGCGGCCATCACCTATGTCGGTGACGGGATTCGCGTGAATTCGATCCATCCGGGCTTTATCGATACACCGCTGACCCAGGCTCAGGACCCGGCCATCAACACTTTCGTCATCGGCCTCACGCCCATGAAGCGTGCCGGCACTCCGCTTGAAATCGCCAACGGCTGTCTTTTCCTGGCCTCCGACGAGTCCAGCTTCATGACCGGCGCCGAACTCGTGATCGACGGCGGGTACCTCGCTCAGTAGCCCGCCGCAGTTGCCACGATCCTCCGCGGAGTCAGGTCATCTCCCGGGACTTCAAATTCCGCAAAGTTTATGGGGACAATCCTCGATGCGCGTTAGGACGAATTTCTCCCGGGTCTCAGGCGCGATCAGCGTCACCCAAAGTAAATTGAAAACAAGGCGGGAGAAAATGGTCGGGGCGTGGAGATTCGAACTCCAGACCTCCTGCGCCCAAGGCAGGCGCGCTACCAGGCTGCGCTACGCCCCGACATGATTGTGCTGTCATTCTAGCGTACTTTGCGAGTTTGCTTCTACCACGCGGCCGGCGCTCGGCGCGCTCTTTGAAGAAGACGCCGGAACTTCTTCCAGACACCTTTTGACCATCAACAGGAGTATGCTACGCTTACGTTTTCTCCTGTTGGCCGTCTAAAGGAGCGTATGCCTTCCTTTTCCAGAAGTGAAGTCCTGCAGGGAACGCTCGATCTGCTGGTCCTCAAGACCCTCGATTCCATGGGGCCGATGCACGGCTTCGGCATCGCCCTTCGTATTCAACAAGTCTCTGAACACCTGCTGCAATTGAACCAGGGAACACTCTATCCTGCTCTGCTGCGGCTCGAACAGCGCGGTTGGATCGCGTCTAAGTGGGGAATCTCGGAAAATAACCGCAAGGCCAAGTTTTATTCCCTCACCCGCGCAGGACGCAGGCAACTCGAAGCGGAAGCTGAAAATTGGGGCCGCATGTCGTCCATGATCAACCGCGTGTTGAGGACAAATTAGCCATGCTCGAATTTTGCCGTGAGTTCGTTCACCGGATCGCTGCACTTTTTCGCCGTCGTCGTCTCGAAGACGATTTGAACGAGGAACTGCGCTCGCACCTGGAAATGGCGGTTGAACGCAACCTCAGCCGCGGCATGAGCCCCTCACAAGCGCGCCGTGAAGCGCTCCTCGACCTCGGCGGCCTAGACCAAACCAAGGAAATTTATCGCCACCAGCGAGGATTGCCGACGATTGAGGCCGCACTGCAGGATTCCCGCTTCGCCTTCCGAATGCTCCGTCGCAGCCCCGGTTTTTCGGCGCTGGTGATCCTTTGCTTGACTTTAGGGATCGGCGCCAATGCCGCGGTTTTCAGTTGGATCGAAGGAATCCTGTTTCGTCCCTATCCAGCTGTAACCCACCAGGAGCGCTTGCTCGCACTCACCGGAACGGCCCGCGGCGAATCTGGCCACACCGCCATTTCCTGGCCGGACCTTCTCGACTTGCAACGCAACTGCACGCTCTTTGACGCATTTATTGTAAATAAAATCACGGGAACCACCCTGAGTATCGGTGACCGCGCCGAGCGCGCCACCGGAAGCATCGTCTCGGCAAATTATTTTGACGCCATCGGGGTCCATCCAATTCTTGGCCGCGGATTCCAACCCGGCGAGGATACCGGACGTAACTCGCATGCCGTCGTGGTGATCAGCTATCAGCTCTGGCAAGGGCGATTCAAAGGTGATCCGCAAATCATCGGGAAAACGCAACGCCTCAATGGCGTGTCGCATACGATTGTGGGCGTTGCGCCCCAGGGCTTTTACGGAACCTTTGTCGGCTGGGCGATGCAGTTCTGGGTTCCGGCGTCGATGGAAGAAACTTTCGAAGCGGGCGGCTACAAACTGGAGGATCGCGGCGCGCGATGGATTGAAGCCTACGTGCGGCTCAAGCCCGGCGTCACTCGCCAGCAGGCCCAGCAAGAAATTACGGCCGTAGCAAAACGATTGGAAGCGGACTATCCGGATACCAATCGCGGCCGCGGCATCCAAGTGTGGCCTCTCTGGCAAACGCCGTTCAACAATGCAAGCACTCTGCTCCCCACTCTTGAAATCATGCTGGCCGTAGTCGTCTTTGTCCTGCTCATCACCTGCGCAAACGTAGGCAATCTGCTGCTGGTCAGATCCTTCGCGCGGCGGCATGAGATCACCGTGCGCCTCGCTTTGGGCGCCGGGCGCGGCCGGCTGGTGAAGCAACTTTTTACGGAAGGCTTGGTATTGTCAGCATTGGGCGCGGTTGGCGGACTGGCCGTTGCGCACTGGTGCAGTCACGCGCTCGTGCTCTTGTTTCCGGCGCGCGGCGGCGTGTCAATGCACCTGCCCGGAGAAATCGATTGGCGCGTCCTTGCAGTAACCGGCGGCGTTTGCCTGATCACCACTCTCCTGCTCGGCTTGGTCCCGGCGATTCAGACCCGCAAACTCGATCTTGCCGCCGCCCTGAATGCCGAATCAGCGGGAGTGGTTGGCGGTCGCGGCAGAGCGTGGCTCCGCTCCAGCCTGGTCCTCGTCCAGGTGTCGCTCAGTTTCGTTCTCCTGGTCGGAGCGGGCCTGCTGCTGCAAAGCCTGCTGAAAATTCGCAACGCCAGCCCGGGTTTTTCCACACGTGGAGTGCTGACCACCTCTGTGAGTCTGGTCTCCGCTGGATATGACGATCAACGTGCCAAGGATTTTCAAGACCAGCTCGTCGATAACGTCAAAGCCCTGTCCGGAGTTGAATCGGCGGCGTTCGCGCGAGTCACTCCGCTTGATTATGGCTCCTATTCATCGGCAGTCATTGCCGTGGATGGCTATCAGCCCCGGCCGGACGAGCAGCCCACCGTTCAGTACAACGAAGTAGATCCCGATTATTTCGTGACGATGGGCATCCCCCTGCTATCCGGCCGCGAATTCACGCGCGCCGACGACGAAAATGCCGCTCGAGTTGCAGTGGTCAACGAAACCATGGCTGCGAAGTATTGGCATGGCGTGAATCCGCTGGGCGAGCGCCTTCAAGTCAAGGATCGATGGATGCGGATCGTCGGTGTCGCCAGGGATTCCAAATACCAAAGCGTTCGAGAACTGCGCTATGCCGTTTTTCTATGTGCCTCGCCGCCAGAATTTCTCGCGTGGGGGAACTCTGAATATCCGAACAGCGCTCGCCGCGGAAACGATGACCAAAGCGCTGGCCCGCGAGGTGCATGCCCTCGATTCCAACCTGGGCCTGTATGAGGTGATCTCGCTGCAGGAACAGTTGGATCGTTCCACATCGCCGCAGTTGGTTGCCGTGACCCTGGTAGGCCTCCTGGGTGGATTGGCGCTGCTCCTGGCTGCCATCGGACTCTATGGTGTGATGTCCTACTCGGTATCGCAGGGCACCCGCGAGCTGGGGTTGCGAATGGCGCTCGGCGCCGGCGCATCGGACGTATTGCGCCACGTAATGTTCAAGGGTCTGGCGTTGATGGCAGCCGGCATCCTCCTCGGCACTGTGGCTTCGCTGGCATTGACCCGGCTGATGGGAAATCTTCTCTACAAAGTAAGTCCCCACGACCCGCTCGCATTCACGTTGGCATTCGCGGTGATGACCGTCGTTACGTTCGCGGCCTGCTTCCTGCCCGCCTGGCGCGCCTCGCGCACCGATCCAGTCCAGGCATTGCGCGCCTGATTCGCGGGAGCGGCCCCTCAGATATTTCTTGTCAAGCTGAGCGCAGCGCGCAGTTTGCGCCCCGACGCCGTTTGTCGGGGCGAAGCATCTCTCCGAAATTCCCAGGCCAGCTCAGCGTCCCGCCCAAAATCAGCCTGCACACTAAACCTGCATGACCCGTCCGAAATGCGAAATGGAATTGCTGCCCGTCAATCCGGTGGATGAAGGAAGTCTTGCGATTCGAGAGCGGAATGAAACTAAGAATCTCAAACGGTCCTACTCAAGAACCCCACGTGTAAACTCGGCACAATGGGCACTCCACCCAACTTCGTCAAAACTGAGGACTCCCGGTCCACCCGCGATTTGAGCGCATGGTGGCCGAGGTTTGCTTGGGGAAAGTCCGTTTGATGCTGCCCGGAGTCGGTCCTTGTGACCCATGACCAGTCCCCCGGGATGCTTTTAATGATGAGTGGGGACGCGAGCGGGTTCCTCGAATGTGTAGAAAATATCTCGTGCAATCTGTCGAATCATGACGCGCGTTAATTTTCCACTTAGGTCGGTGACATCCACTTGGCGAGAATTTGCAGGTTCGTTGTCAACGTAACGGAATTTGTATATGCGTCCATTGCTCGAATTTTGCTCGATTACTCTCCCCTTGGAGTCATATTTGTTTTCAATGAGAATTCCCCGTGAGGAGTCGTCGATTTTGACGATACGGCTCCAGGAGTCGAATGAGTAATTTATTGTCTGACCGGTGGGGTAACGTACCGAACTCAACCTGTAGTCGGAATCGTAGCCGTAGTTAACCACATTTCCAAAGCTGTCCTTGATGTGGAGAATTCGACCCTCGTCGTCGTAGGTCAGCCGAATCCAGAGTCCGTTCGGAGACTTAATCTCCGTCAAATCACCGTTGGATTGGCGGGACAATCGGACCTCATTCCCATTCCGATCGAAAATACCAACGAGCGACCCCTGCTGGGGTCGCTTGGAATAGTATGCCTCCGGTGATAGATAGGTGGTTCCATCTTCGAGACTCAGGTCCCATCCGTTACCGTTCCAATCTATTCGTGAGCCCGTAAAGATCTGAGGTGCTCCAGTAAATTCGAACACTGCGTCGCCATAACCTGTGCCCGGCGAAATGCGTGGAAAATTCATTTCGATTCCATCCGGCAGGTACCAGGTGACTTCCGAGTACGGATTCCGGTGCCCCCAAAGGTAGGGGTCATAGACGTGTGGGAGATAGATTCGATAATGTATTGCCCAGTTGGTCATGGGGCGATAAGTTCGTGTGAAAGCCAGAGGAATCGCATCGACAACATGTAGATCTGTTTTCACCGGAGTAAACTGATCCGATGCAAGGGCGATTTCGAATAAATCCAGAGCTCTTCCATCTGGCACTAACGTAAGGCATTCTCCAAATGTCTCCGATGCAACGGGTTGGCCCACCGCGTTTGGGGATACAATGAAGAAACACGGGAGTCCCTTGTGCCACACCGACAGTTTTGGGGAAGTTATGGCGGGAAGCGAACGAAGTTGAGGCCTGACCTGCCATTTCTCGTAGTCACTTCGAAAGTGTGGCCACAGGCTAATCCGGTATGCGATCGCTGCCAGAATGCACAAGAAGATGAGATCTTTCCATCCGCGAGAGCGCAGGTATCCTTTCATCGATCTTGTTAGTTTACCAGTCAACACAGCACTACGTAACTTGTTCCGTGCATTCTCCGCTGGATTCACTTATTTCCAACTCAAATTTGGGCATCTTAAGTCGCTTTCAAAATATATTCTGTAGTTAAAATCCATCATGTTTGGGCGGATGGGCCGGACGATTGCGAATTCGGCGATAATGTGTGCCCCAGGGGGCAGCTTTTGCGTGGGGCGAAAACGTCGGGCGCAGCCCTTCGGAGCTTTGGGTAAACCCTTCGAGGCTCCCTTCGTTCCTCAGGGCAAGCATGGCGAGCAGGATAACCCTTCAAGGCTCAGGATAAACAAGCAGCGCCCCTACAAATGCTGGGGAGGCTAGTCCAGGGTGAATGCGAGGAACATCAGCTTGTCGTCGCGTTGGATTTGCAGGGCGATGGGATCGCCGGGTTTGATGGCTTTGAGGGCGTTGCGGAGGCCGTCGACCGAAGTTACTTTTTCACCGTTGATCGAGCGAATGACGTCGCCGGTCGTCAATGGAACATCGCCCGTGGCTTCGGCGGACCGCGCCACCACCACCACTCCCCACGGGTCGCGCAGATCGGAAACTTCTCCGGCAATTTTCTGGTCGATTGCAATGCCAAGGACGCCCAGCGGACGAATCAAACTTTTCTCCGGATCGGCGAGCGAGGCAAGCTGATCGATTTCGCGGGGTTTTTCGATCACGGTCACGTCGAACGCGAGCCGCTTCGTTCCGCGAAGAACTTCCAGATGCACTTTTCCGCCCGATTCGTGCAGCACAAGATGCAGAGTGAAATAGGGAACATTGTCCACCGGCCGGCCGTCCATCGAGATCACCACATCTTGAATATGCAAGCCGGCCGCCTCCGCCGGGCCGCCGGGTTTTACGTCGGAAATCACAACTCCCGAATCCTGGCCCAGATTCAAAGCGGTGGCCAGCGTGGGCGTGATCGTTTGCACTTCCACTCCAATTTCGCCGCGATGGAGATGGCCGGTGCGGCGAAGCTGGTCGTAAGCAACGTTCACGATGGCGCTGGGAATCGCGAAGCCCAGACCTTCGTTTCCTCCGGACGAGGTGATGATGAACGTGTTCACTCCCACCACTTCGCCGCTGACGTTGACCAGCGGACCGCCGGAATTTCCCGGATTGATGGGAGCGTCAGTCTGAATATAAATCATCGGCGAATCCGGTTCGGTTTGGCGCGCGGTGGCGCTGACCACTCCCATGCTTACGGAATTGCGAAGGCCTTGCGGGCTGCCGAATGCAAACACAAGTTCGCCCTGGCGAAGGTCGGCAAATTTTGCCACGGGAATCGTGGGCAGATCCTTTGCCTCGACTTTGAGAACGGCCAGGTCAACGTCGGTTGCCACGCCAATAATTCGAGCGGGAAGGACAGTGCTGCGATAGGTCAGGGAGTTAGTGGGAGACATGTCTCCGCTGGGGCGGGACAAGACAATCTGGACTCGCTGCGCTCCTTTTACCACATGCGCGTTGGTGATGATGTATCCCGTAGAATCGATAATGAAGCCGGAACCGATTGCCCGTTGGCGGCCGATCACTACACCGCCGCTGGAATCGCTGTCGCTATTGTCATCATCCAGCGTTCCATAGCCGGTCACCAGAATCTGGACGACGCTGGGGGCTACCTTGGCGATCAGCGCTTCAATGGCGGAATTTACTTTGCGAAGAGGATTGGCGTCGTTGTCTGCTTGCGCCGCGGCCGGCGGTGGAACCGTGAGCAAACCGATCGCGATGAGCGAAAAAATTCCAGCGAAAATATGATTCCTGCGTCCGCAGGCAACGCTCCGAATTCGTTCCAATTGCGGCAAAGACGGTCTCCTCAAAGAATCGCGGGGAGCAGAATAAATAGCGCCGAACGAAGATTGCAATCCGTTCGCCGGCGAGCCGCGCAACGGCCCGCGGACCTTTTTACTATAGGCGAATGCAGGGTTCCAAGTGTGCGGAATTATCAGTGGCGCCCTCAATTAGGAGATTTGACGCTCAATTATTAGCCACGGTGCGAAAGCGTCTGGGCCTAATGGCCGACTATTAGGCCGGCATGGATGTCGGAACTGAAGAGCCTGTGTGGCAACTCGGTTCTGGCTGTTGCCACGCTGGCTGCATTTTGCCAAGTGGTTGAAAGCAAAGATGCCACCCTAAAGGGTGGCGCTACACGATCACCACTACTTGGCGGAATTCAATTTTCTTGTTGGTCCAGGGCATGCACGAGTTGTGGCGCGATCTTGGCGGGATTCAAACGGAAAAGACGCAGCCGGGAGAGACGGGCATTTTGCTTGATCTCGATGCGCAGCGCGCTCACTTCCAGCAGCGCTTCTACCGGAGCCACCCGGCCGCGGAGAGACATGGTGGCGTGGCTTCCGCCGGCGCGGCGCAGACGTTCCAGGGTTTCGAGCAGGCCGAGTTCATCGCCGCTCAGTTCCAAAGTCTCGTTGAATTCCACGATGTAGCTGCCGCGGCCGAGCTCCCACCAGCCATACTTGTCTTCCGGGTGCCGCCGCTCCGTGGGAATCGCTACCTTTCCTGCCGGCACGTAATCACTCCCGCTGAAATCCACCTTGCCCAGCGGGTCGAGAGAATAGATGTTGGCTACCGTCAGATGGACGGAATATCCATCCACCTGAAATTTCGCGTTCAGGATGCCCTGTACGCGCTCGGCCGCCTCTTTTCCGGTAATCAATTCCATCCTGAATTTCTCCGAAATAATCAGCGACAGCGGTGCGATTGGGAGCGACATTTACTATATCTTCCACAGCGCCCGGGCGCCAGAAAACCTGGAAGGGAATTGCTTGATCTGAAACTTCCATCCGGGGGAGCTAAACAGTCTTATCTTTTGAATAACAAAGTGGTTCCAGGATGCATTCCGAGCAGCGGGGCTTGCGCGCCTGGCACACCCGGCGGCCATGCCAGATCAATTGGTGGGAAAAGGCGATCCACTTTTCCCTGGGTATCACCTTCATCAGGTCCTGTTCGATCTTCTGAGGGTCGGTATTTTTGGTCAGATCGAGACGTCCGGCCAGTCTTTGCACATGCGTATCCACCACCACTCCCGCAGCGATGCCGAAGGCCGTGCCGAGAACGACGTTGGCGGTCTTTCGCGCCACGCCCGGCAAAGTTAATAGCTGCTCCATTGTTTCCGGAACCTGGCCGCCAAACTCTTCGGCGATCTTCTTGCTGGCTCCCAGAATCGACTTGGTCTTGTTCCGAAAAAATCCGGTGCTGCGGATTTCGTTTTCCAGGTCGTTCGGGGTGGCGAATGCGAACGCTTCAGGGGATGGATATTTCTTGAAAAGAACTGGAGTGACCATATTCACGCGCACGTCGGTGCACTGCGCCGAAAGAATCGTGGCGATCAACAATTGAAAGGGATTCTGGTGGAGCAAGGCGCAGGTTGCTTCCGGATATCCTTCGTCGAGCTTGGCGAGAATGGCGGCGACTCTTTTTGGGTCGGTGCCTGGCTGCTTTCCACTCTGCTTCGTGGACTTCTTTTTTCCGGCGCGTTTCTTCATGTTGGAATCTTCCTGTTGCCAAGCGGGAAACTATATCACAGGCTCGCCGCCGGCGAATTTTCTGCAACCTGTCTGCAAAAACCTGTGGCTAGTCCGTGAAGCAAGCGGTGACTTGTGGGATGATTATTGTTTCCTCGCCGAACTTTGCGGCTGGCTGGGGAACCGGCGGACGTGGACGCCCGGTGGATCGTTCCGCAGCTTGATCTTGAAACCAGACGATGAGCCATTCTAAAAAATCCGTCGCGAGCAAGAACCCGGAACGGATTTCCGCCGGCGCTGCCGCTCGCCGCCAGCCTCCGCCTTTGTTACGGGCCTTGCGCCACCGGAATTTCCGGCTGTTCTTCAGCGGGCAGATGATTTCGCTGATCGGCACGTGGATGGACAACATTGCCGAAGGTTGGCTGGTCTACCGCCTTACTGGGTCCGCGGTCTTGCTGGGAACGGTAAGTTTCGCGGGACAAATCCCAGTTTTTCTGCTGGCCACCATCGGCGGAACGATGGCCGACCGCCATAATCGTCGAAAAATCATTATCGCCACTCAAGCGGCTTCGATGGTCCTTGCGCTTTCGTTGGCCGGGCTGACGATATCCGGGCGCGTGCGCGTGTGGGAAGTGGTGGTGCTGGCGGCGATGCTGGGATGCGTGAACGCGTTCGATATTCCGGCGCGGCAAGCTTTCCTGGTGGATATGGTGGGCAAGGAGGATTTGATCAACGCGATCGCGCTGAATTCCTCTATGTTCAACGGCGCGCGCATTATTGGTCCGGCGATCGCTGGAATTCTGGTGGCATCGATCGGCGAAGGATGGTGCTTTTTCGCCAACGGCGTCAGCTACATCGCGGTGATCACCGGATTGCTGCTGATGAAGCTGGGTCCACTGGCAGTGGCGGGCCGCGATGCGTCGCCGTTTGAACACGCGGCAGAAGGATTTCGATTTGTGCGCAACACCGCGCCCATTCGAGCGCTGCTGCTGCTGATCGCATTGATGAGCCTGGTGGCAATGCCTTACGCCGTCCTGATGCCGGTGTTTGCGGGAAGCGTCTACCATCGCGGCGCGCGCGCGTTGGGATGGCTGATGGGAGCGACCGGCATCGGCGCGCTGTTGGGAGCGCTAACGCTAGCCAACAAGAAGGGAATCCATGGACTGGGGCGCTGGGTGGCGTTCGGCTCGGCGGGCTTTGCGACTTGCCTGATTCTGTTCGCGTCTTCGCCATGGTTCTGGCTATCGCTGGCGATGCTGGTGCCGTCCGGTTTTTGCATGATGCTGCAGATGTCTTCCTGCAACACGCTGATTCAATCGATGGTGCCAGACCGTCTTCGCGGACGGGTAATGGCTGTGTACTCGATGATGTTCATGGGCATGGCGCCGATCGGCGCGCTTTTCGCTGGATTTCTGGCGCACCACATAGGAGCTCGCTGGACCGTGATTCTGGGAGGAGCGTTGGGGCTGGCGGGAGCGGGAGTTTTTTATCTGAACTTGCCCGCGTTGCGCGTGGAGGCTCGAGAATTGATTGTCGCGCAAGGACTGACGGGCGGTGAGCCGGCCAGTGATATGCCCCCGCCGCCCATTTAGCTGAATTCTAAACTGCAACTAAAAGATTTTGCGAGAAAGGCCATTGCTGGTCGATCCACTGAGTTTCGCAGCGGAATCCCGATCTTTGAGCCATATCGACAATTTCATCCCGATTGAATTTCTGGGAATTTTCGGTCCAGATGGTCTCGCCCGTGCGGAAGGAAAAGGCGGAGGAGGCCCGGCGAACATGGACAATTTGATCTTGCCTGGATCGCAAGTGCATCTCCACGCGCCGTTCGTCTTCATTGTAGCGAACCACGTGTTGGAATTTGCTCAAGTCAAAATCCGCGTCCAGTTCCCGATTGATTCGCGCCAGTAAATTCAAATTGAAGGAAGCGGTGGCGCCGATGGGATCATCGTAGGCGAGAAGCAATTGCGGGACCGGTTTTTCAAGATCGGCGCTCAGCAGCAGGGAATCGCCCGGCCTCAGAATTCTCCGGACCTCCCTCAAAAATTCGAGTCCGGCGGGACGGTCGAAATTTCCGATGTTGCTGCCGAGGAAAAGCACGAGCATCTGTTCGCGCGGATTTCTCCGGGCGGCTACTTCCAGCAAGCCGTCCAGATAGGCACGCTCGAATCCCACGACGCTCACCGCGCGGATGCGGCCCAGGTCCTGTTCGCAACGATCGAGAGCCGCCCGCGAAATATCGATTGGAAAGTAGGTAACCGGCTGGCGCCGCGACAGCGCTTCGAGAATCAGGCGCGTTTTTTTTCCCGTCCCGCTGCCGAGCTCCGCCACCACGATGGGCAGCGGCAATCGATCGATCAAATCATCCGCATGACGATCGAGCAGCCGCTGGTCGGCTCGCGTTAATCCATATTCCGGCAACAGACAGATCACTTCGAAAAGCGCGGAGCCCACTTCATCGTAGAAATATTTCGAAGGCAATTCCTTTTGCCGCGGGTTCGAAAGCCCTTCGCGCACATCCGCCGCAAAATCGGCCAGCGCAATTCCGGAAATGCTTTGAGTGATCATTCGAGGAGCAGCCATTGTCTATGCCTCCACGCAACGGAATTTCGAATAAACATAAGGATAATGAGGCTGGAACCAGTTGCGGAACGGGCGCCGCAACATGCACGCGGCAGTCCGTGGTGAACCGCCTTTCATGACAAAATGAAATCCATCGAAGAAATTCGCCGAGTATCCGGGATAGAAGGGAAAGGGTTTGAAACCCGGAAATGGTTCAAACGGTGTGGATGTCCATTCCCATCCGTTGCCGATTAAATCGTGCACGCCCAATTCGCTGGCGCCAGCTGGATGCGCTGCCACTGATGAAGGATCCCATTGTTGGAAATTGAAATTCCCGTGGTGTGGCTGCGGGGATTCCTGGCCCCATGGATAGGAGCGCTCCTGATGCGTGCGAGTGCCATAAGCCGCCCGGTGCCATTGTGCTTCGGTGGGAAGCAATTTTCTCTTCCAGCGCGCATAGGCCGAGGCTTCGGCATGGCTCACATAGACCGGCCAGGCCAGCGGCAAGGGAATTTGCGCGAACATCGCCCGGTATTCCCACTCTTCGCCGCAATGCACCCAGAATCCGGGATGACTCATTCCTTGAGATTCTTTCCATGCCCAATCTTTTTCTGACCACAACGAGCGCGTCTGGTATCCGCCGGCGTTTACGAATTTCAGAAATTGGCCGTTGGTTGCGGGATAAGCGTCGATGGCGAATTCGGGGACTTGAACCAGATTTTCTTCGAATTCATTGTCCCAGCCAAACGCGCCTTCCGCTCGATTCTGCCCCAGCGTCGCGGTTCCCGCGGGAATTTGACCATGTACGGAGCGGGGGCGTGCGCGGCCACGTCGAGTGTCGAAACGAAAGGCGCCTTACTTTGAAGAGGCAACTGGTGTAGCAGGTAGGCCAGGGTTTCCGCGTGCATCAGCCGGTGTTCAATCGCTACTTGGAGAAGCGTGCCGTCCGCAAGTAAATGGAGGGAAGGGTCGAATGACCTGGAATCGTGCAGACACTGATCCAGTTTATCGCGAACCCGAGCAGCGTAATTCTGAACCGCCTCAACCGCCGGCCAATCCGAAGGAACATCGCTGGGTAAGTTTCCCCCGGTGGGATCAATTCCAAAGGAAAACAATTGATCCAGCTTTGGATCTACGGGATCAAGGCCCAAAGCTTCGCGGCCGATCAAATTCCAATCGAACGCTTCCAGATGACCCAAATAAAAAATCAGACGGTGCCGCTCGGGGATGGGCCGGTCGTAAATTGCTTCGGGCCGAATAAGAGAAAATAAAGAATCAGTATTGCCGCGAGCCTCCGTAATGCGCGCAAGCAGCGACGGGAGAAGATTCTGCCTGGTCTGTACGGGGGTTGCCATGGGTTTCTGCCTCGGACTGCCTGGAGTTTGTAGCTTTTACCGCGATTCGAATTCGCTTGGCAAGCACTATTGCCGTCTGCCCGTTGATTTAGATGCGCGAGCCAGGCAAGTGATTCGCTTTATCCTTGTCTGGCCAGCGGTTGGCTGCTCGGAAGCGCGTTTGACATGTCTGCTGGCGGAACGTAAGATGCACTCGCGATTGAGGTTGCCTCGGGATGATTGGCCAAAACATTTCACATTATCGAATCATTGAAAAATTGGGCGGCGGTGGGATGGGCGTGGTCTACAAGGCCGAAGACACGCGGCTGGGACGCAACGTCGCTCTAAAGTTTTTGCCGGATGAAATGGCGGCCGATCCGCAATCGCTGGAACGGTTTCAACGCGAAGCGCGCTCCGCCTCCGCGCTGAATCACCCGAATATCTGCACGATTTATGATGTGGGCGAAGCCCAAGGCCGTCCATTTCTTGCCATGGAATTGCTCGAGGGCAATACGCTACGGCACCGGATCTCCGGCCAGCCGATGACTGTGGACGAGATCCTGGACCTGAGCATTCAGATTGCCGATGCGCTGGACGCCGCCCATGCGAAGGGAATCGTCCATCGCGATATCAAACCGGCAAATATTTTTATCACTCCGCGCGGGCAGGCAAAAATCCTGGATTTCGGGCTCGCCAAATTAGCCCTGCGCCATGCCGCGATCGGCGGGTCTTTCTCGGAAACCGCTCAACGCGACTGCCGCGACTGCCGCGGAGCATTTGACCAGTCCCGGGACAGCCATCGGAACCGTTGCCTACATGTCACCCGAGCAAGCGCGCGGGGAAGAAGTGGACATACGAACCGATTTGTTTTCGCTGGGCGTGGTCCTGTATGAAATGGCGACAGGCCGGCAGGCTTTCCCCGGCAACACCTCGGCGGTTATTTTTGACGCGATCTTGAATCGCACTCCCTCTCCGGTTGTCCGCTTGAATCCGCAAGTGCCAGCGGAGCTGGGCAAGATCATCGAGACGGCACTGCAGAAAGACCGCAACGCGCGCTATCAGAGCGCGGCAAGGCTGCATGCCGATCTCACGCGGCTGAAACGCGAACTGGAATCCGGTAATACGGCGGCAGCCAAGCCGGCGGAAAAATCGGTTGCCGTCCTCTACTTTGAAAATCCCAGCGGCGTGAAAGAGGACGAATATTTCCGCGATGGAATTACCGAAGACATCATCACCGAGCTTTCGAAAATAAAAGATCTGTGGGTGTTGACGCGCTCGGCGGTGATTGCGTTCCGCGACAAGCCCGCCACCGCCCCGGAAGTGGGCCAGCAGTTGAAGGCCGCTTATGTTCTGGAAGGCAGCTTGCGCCGCGCCGGCAGCCAGCTTCGGATTACGGCCCGGCTGGTCGAGACGGGCACCGCCCGTTCGGTATGGGCGGAACGTTATGATCGCAAACTGGAAGATGTATTCGCGATTCAAGACGAAATTGCGCAGAGCATCGCCAAGGCGCTGAAGGTGGTGCTGACCGAGCAAGAAAAGCGCGCGATCGAGAAAACGCCGACGGCCGATGTCGCAGGCTTACGACTACTACCTGCGGGGAAGACAATATTTCCACCAATTTCGCCGCAAGAGTTTTGACTATGCCCGGCAGATGTTTGCTCGCGCAATTGTAATCGATTCGAATTACGCCCGGGCGTATGCCGGAGTGGCGGATTGCTGTTCGCACCTGTACATGTATTGGGGCGCCAGCAGCGAGGATTTAAAGGAAGCGGAATCGGCCAGCCGGAGGGCCGTGGAGCTGGATCCCGAACTGGCCGAAGCCCACGTCTCGCGGGGCTTGGCGCTATTGATGACCAAGAAGTATGAAGAAGCGCACCACGAATTCGAAACCGCCACCCGGCTTGATCCAAAGCTGTTTGAGGCCTACTACTTCTATGCCCGCGCCTGCTTCCAGGAAGGAAAGCTCGAAGAGGCGGCGCGATTATTTGAAAAAGCCTGCCTGGCGAATCCGGAAGACTATCAGGCTCTCGTTTTACTTGCGCAAACCTACGTCAGCTTGGGCCGGAGGTTGGAAGGTGAAGCGTGCCTGCGCCGCAGCCTTCAACTCATCGAACGGCATTTGGAATTTCATCCCGAAGATGCGCGGGCTCTCTATCTGGGTGCGTCGGGATTGAAGCAATCAGGACAGCCCGAGCGCGCTCTGGAATGGACACGCCGCGCCCAGAAAGTCGATCCGGATGATCCAGCCGTTTTGTACAACGTGGCGTGCAGTTTCGCATTGCTGGGGCTGCCGGATGAAGCCATCGGTTGCCTGGAAAAAGCGATGGCGCAGGGACAATGGTACAAATCATGGGCCGAGCACGATTCCGATCTCGATTCGCTGCGCGGCACGGCCCGTTTTCAAGCCTTGCTAAAGTCATTGTAAGATTTCTTAAGGTGTGCGGTTTGAACGAGGGAGCATCTGAAAAATTCCGAAAACGGGAAAAACCGAACTCTCGACGCTTTGTCCTGCCTTTTCTTTATGTTGACAGACTTGGTATGCGCGACGTACCTTATTGGCTCCAGCCGGACGGCTATACCCCAGGGGTAGTGAAAATCATGCGCCAAACGATAAGGAGAGGTTAACCGAGAATGTGCAAGCGACTTTTAATGCTGCTTACTGTAGTCCCTGCCGTAATGATTCTCCTCAGTGCGGGCGCCGCTTCCGCCCAGGAAGGCAAGATTCGAATTAAGGTGACCCCCAAGCAGGGTTACATTTTCCTGGATGGCAATGCCATTCGAGAAGGTGGCCGGACGCTCAAAGTGAGCGCGGGCCAACACACTGTGGTGATCGCCAATTACGGCTTTAAACTGTTTACGCAGACTGTGAACGTTGAAGCCGGAAAGACCAGCGATCTCGACGTCAAGCTCGAGGCCGTTCCGGGAGAGGTCAGCGGACCCTGGGGCGACATTGAACTGAAAGGCGATTCCCGCGCGGCGGTGTTGCTGAACGGCAAGACACCGGAATACTTCGTCGGCCATCTAGATGAATTCAATTTCAATTGGTGGCTGTGGCACCAGGAATTGCTCGTCCCTCCCGGCACGCATCATTTGACGGTCACCCGTGGCGGAAAGGAACTCTGGTCCGGCGACGTGACCGTGGCTCAAGGCCAGAAGGTGACCATCTTTGTCGACAAGAACCAGCAGAAAGCGCAAGACTGGAAGGCTCGCATCGATAAACAGTCCGCGAAACCCCTGCCCCGGTTCCAGGTATGGATTGCCAGCGCCACCATCGCCGTCGCCAAGGTCAGCGGGAATTTTAGTTCCTCGACCGCGCAGATCAATTGCGGCGATACCAGCAAGTTGAACTGGACGTCTGCGGAAACCGTTCACGCCGAGATCAGCGGCATCGGCGACGTTCCGGCCAGCGGCGAACGCGACGTTTCTCCACACCAGACCACTACCTACGACTTTATGGCAGTGGGACCGGGCGGCACCGTGAAGGGAACCAGCACTGTGAACGTGAACACCACAGTGCAAGCTTCGCTGAACGTTGCGCCTCAGGAGCTGCATTTCCGGAAGATCGGGGACAAGGTCATCGATTCCGGAACCGCTACGGTCACTTGGTCCACTTCCAATGCGGATCAAGTTTCTGTGGATCCGTTTGGCAGCACGGACAAGAGCGGCAGCAAGACGGTGGACGGCACACCGAAGCAGACCACCGAAGGCCCGGTGGACGAGACTACTCACTTTACGCTGAAGGCTACCAACGTTTGCGGAGGATCGGCCACACAGACTGCGGCGCTGCATATTTCCGGTTCCATCGAGCCGATTCCGCAGGTGACTCTGGCCAGTGTGTTCTATCCCACGGATTATCCCGATTCGAAGCATCCGAACGACGGCTTGCTGAAGAGCCAGCAGAATGAAATTTCCGCCATGGCGGCCGGCTTCAAGAAGTATCTGGAGTACGACCCCAGCGCGAAGATTTCGGTTCTGGGCTATACCGACAAGCGTGGCTCCGTGCCTTACAACATGGCGCTCGCCGAACGGCGCAACGCCCGCATCGAGCAATTCCTGATTTCCCAGGGAGTCTCGGCGGACCACATCACCACCACGGCCTACGGAAAAGAGAAGCCGCTCGATCCTGGCACCATCAAGCAGCTCGAGACGGAAAATCCGAACAAGGCCGACAAGAAGATGGCTCGTAACAAACTATCCACCGAACTGGCTTACAACCGTCGCG
Organism: uncultured Acidobacteriota bacterium; assembly: GCA_963756355.1. GTDB lineage: Bacteria > Acidobacteriota > Terriglobia > Acidiferrales > UBA7541 > JBGPTK01. The sequence goes on from CAVWOD010000014.1 coordinate 76,474, forward strand.
TAGACTTCGTATTGATTCCGAGCAACAAGGAATCATTGCGCTACTACCCGAACAGCGCAGCGGATGCCGGCGTGCTGTGGCAGATGCCCAAGCCGTCTCTGAAGATCATCGAAAAGTATCAGTAGTGTAATGGGATTCGCCGCGCCTGGTTCGCGCGTCGTTCAAAACTAGCTGACGACGTAGGAGCCGGGCGCGGCGAGAAATTCCATCAATTTCCGGAAGACCTTGCCCCGGTGGCTGTAGCGGTTCTTTTCCTCTCGCGTGGTTTCCGCGTAAGTTCTGCCCAGCGGCTCAAAATAAAATATAGGATCGTAGCCGAAGCCGTCTGATCCTCGCGGTTCTTCCGTCAATACCCCTTCTGCGGAATCGGAAAATATGGCGATCGCTCGTCCGCGAAGCGCCACTGCCAGCACACAGACAAATCCTGCGCGGCGTTCCTCGCCTTTCTTGCCGCGCAGCTCAGCAAGCAGTTTCTGAACGCGCTGGGCGTCGCTCGCTCCCGGCCCGGCATACCGCGCTGAATGCACGCCAGGAGCGCCGCCGAGTGCGGGCACCACCAGTCCGGAATCGTCGGCAATCACGGGCAGTTCCGCGAATTGGCTGTAGTGCAGGGCTTTGCCGGCGGCATTTTCCGCGAACGTGGGAGCGGACTCTTCAAACAGCGGGATTTCAGCGAAGCCTGGAAGCAAATCAAGTTCAATCGGTTGGCCGGAAACGAGCATGCGGTATTCGTTCAGCTTTCCGGGATTTGAGGAAGCCACGAATAATTTCAAGGGGGCATCGAACGCTGGTGGAGTGATCAACTCTCGAATCACATCAGCGCATGCGCGTGACGAAATCCATGTGCAGCAGCGCCTGCTGCGCTTCCAGCAATTGCTTCACGCCCACTTCCGCCACCGCGATCATTTCCTGCATTTCTTTTCCTGTGAACGGACGGCCTTCCGCGGATGCCTGTATTTCCACGAACTGCCCGCTGCCGGTCATCACCACGTTCATGTCCACTTGAGCTTGCGAATCTTCGTCATAGGCCAAATCGAGCAGCACGCGATCCTTCACCACTCCCACGCTGGTGGCGGCAACGGAGTCCCGCAAGGGAATCGAACGCAGAATCCCTGTCGCGACCAAACGTTCGAGAGCGAGCGCCAGCGCGACGAACGCTCCGGTGATCGAAGCGGTGCGAGTTCCGCCATCCGCCTGGATTACGTCGCAATCGATCCACACCGTGCGCTCGCCCAGCGATTTCAAATCCGTAACCGCGCGAAGAGAGCGGCCGATCAATCGCGAAATTTCCAGAGTGCGGCCGGATTGCCGGCCGCGGCTGGCCTCACGGGGAGTGCGCTGCTCAGTGGCGCGGGGCAGCATGCCATATTCACTGGTCACCCAGCCTTTGCCGGTGCCCTTTAAAAAGGAGGGCACGCCGTCATCCACGGTAGCCGTGGCGATTACGCGTGTCTGGCCCACTTCGATCAGCACGCTGCCTTCCGCGGTGGTGATGAAGTCTGGCGTCAGTTTTACGGGCCGCATTTCGTCAGGAGCGCGTCCATCCGATCGCACGAATCCTCGCTTTCTTGTCTCTGTCGAGTGAGGGACAGAGAAATTCAGGGCTTCAGTTTGACGGGGACGCCTGCGCCTGTCAACCCGCCCGAGGCGGTGCCCGCTGGTTTTGCGGCTGGAGATGCCGATGCCGGCTCCGTGGCTGATGCCTTCGAGGGCGTCTGAGGATCCGGCGGATTCAAGTCAAAAAATCCGGTCAAATCCAGATGGCCAGCCAGCGTTTCGGCTTCCTGCCCGTGAATCAGAATTTTCAGCCGATGCAGTGATGAAACATTGAACTCCAGTGTTCGCACGATCGAATCCACGGCCTGCTGTTCGCTCAGGATTCCGGAAGGAGTTTCATTGGCCAGCGCGTCGGAAAAATCCGCGATCGCTGTCCCGTCCGGTAGGATGTAAAAATCCAGCAGAGTCGTTCCCGCCGGCAAACTCCGCTGCTCCGCTGTGGGCGGATTCGCGATCAACTGGTGAAGCACTTGCCGAGCGCGCTGCACCGGATCGGCGGAAAGGGGCATTTGCACTTCCACGGGATCGAGCCGGGCGGGATAATTTGGCGAGATCCAGAAGATTTTGGCTTTTGCTGCCACATCGCTCGGAGTCGTGATCGGTGGCTCCACAACTTCGCGCCGCGCTTGCTCTTCGGAAGACTGGGTCTGCTGCGCAAGACGCACCACCCGGCGGCGCAGCACCCGCACGTAGAGCAGGCCGCCAATCACCGCCACCACCAAGATCGCGGAAATAATCTTAAGCCGCCGCGACATCACCTGGCTCCCTCATAAACCGGCCGGAATGCCGCCAGTGCCCGGACAATGGCCGCCCCCAGGTTCGACGCCATCCCTTCCACCGTCTTGGGATCCTCCACTGCTACGCTCGATAGTTCCACTGCCACCGCCGGCTCGGCAACGGAACGCAACCCGCGCACCGCAACAGTCGAGGAAATCTCCGGCGATCCTTTGAATCTTTGCGAGAGTTCCACTTGCAGAACATCTGCCAGGCGCCGGCTCAAATCGGCATAAGACTTTTGCGCCACGTTCCAGGAAGTCCACCCAGCCGGAACCGGCGCTGGCAGCACGGCGGTTGGAGCAAGCGATCCGGATGGCGCAGCGGGCGGCGGACTTGGGAATTCGTAGGAATAGACGCGAGCCGTCCCCACTGCTCCCGTGGAAGAAATATGGAAGCTGATAAAAATTGCACCTCGTTGCGCATTGGCTGTCGCGGCGCGATCCTCAAATGAGGGATTCTGATCGTTATCGCGAGTCATCACCACGCGATAGCCCTGCCGTTCCAGATCGAGCCGGACCACACGGGCGATGATCAGAACCATATCTTTTTCCACGGCGTCGCCAGTTCCACGTGCGCCGGGATCGGTGCCGCCGTGCGCGGGATCAAGCACCACAACAAACTTGCGTTCCACCGGTACAGGCGGTGGTGCCGGTATCGGCGCAACCGCGGGGACCTGAGGCACTTGCGTCGTGGCCGGTGCTGGTGCCTGAGTGGTTTGAGCCTGGGGCGCAGACGGCGGTTGCTGCGGGGGCGTAGGCTGCTGCGCCGGATAACCCACAGGCGAAGCCGCGGAGAATAAAAGAAGAATGACGGAAATCCCAAGCAATCGTTTCACGGCAAAAAAGGATAGCAGAAATACGCGGCGCACGCTGACCGGCAACTGAAGGAGCGGCGTCAATGCAAACGGCGCCGCGCAGGCCGGGCTAAACGGAAACGCTCCTGATCCTGGAGCCGACACCGGTAGTGATCCAAACGGAGAACCATCCAGACGAAACAGGAGTGCCGCTTACTGAGTTGCCTCACGGATTAAAACCACGTCGGAATGAACGTGCCCTCGAACCAGTGCGAGTTTCTTGCCGTCCCGAGACCATCCGAATTCCGTGATCTGGTTCGTCGCGAATTTGGTGATTTGTTTCGCCGGGCCGCCATCCACGGGCTGGGTCCAGATGTTATCGATTCCTTTGTCGCGGATGACGAAAGCAACTGCTTTATCGTCTGGAGTAAATTGCATGGAGACAGCAGCGTGGGTTGGGGCGTTGATTTCCTTCAGGATCGCCCCGGTTTCGGCGTCGGCGATCTTAAACTGCTCGCGAGGTCCCGCGAATACATCTTCAGCGATCAGCTTTCCATCGGAAGACAAAGCGAATCTCGAAATTCCAGGTCCGGCCAGCCGTTCGGCTTTTCCACCCTCCAGCGGCACGCGCATCAGGATATTTCCCGCGGACAAGTCCAGGTAGTAGATCGATTTGCCGGAAGAGGTGCAGGCAGGGAAGAGGTCGGCCTTTCCCTCCGTCATTTGCTTTAGATTGCTTCCGTCACTTTCGATTCGCCACAGATTGGCGCGAGCGTTTCCGGCGCGGCCGGCCGATGCGAAGAAAATATAACGCCCATCGCCACATTCGACCGGCAAAAAAGATGGAAATTTGTCGGAGAGAATTGGATCTTGCTGGCCCGTTTCCGGATCGGTTCGCGCGATCTTATTTTCGCGGTCGACTAATATTTTTCCGGCATGCGTCCAGACAAACGCGTAAGCGGCGTCATGCGATTCCGCCTGGTGATCCAGTTCCGAACCGTTCGAGGAGGCGGGGATTACCGAAAGGCCATAATTGGATTCATTCAGAATTGTGGCCAGCGTTTTGCCGTCTCCGGAAAGGCTCAGGTCCGAATAATTGTTCGTGTCGTTGGTCACTCTGCGGAAATCTCCGCCCGGGTAAGAAACGTAGCCGATCTGGGACCTGTTGTTGAAAGCGATGATGTCCGTATAGAGAACCAGGAGCCCCTTGCCGCCGGGAAGCCAGGTTGGATTGGAAAAAAAATTCAGCTGAGTCGATAAGAAAATTTTTGGCTTGCCGCCGTTCACGTCGATTGTGGCCAAGCTATCGAGCGATTCTCCTTCCTGAAAGAGCTGCGCGGCAATTTCCTTTCCATTGGGAGACCAAGCCGAAACCTGGGGCGCCTGGTTGCTTCCCGTAAAGACAACCGCGGCTTGTCCTCCGCTTAGATCGCCGCTGACAATCTGAAACTGGCCGACGCTAGGCGTATTCCCGCGAATGAAGGAAAAGTGCCGGCCATCGGGAGCGAAGGAAATATTACTGTCGATGTCCTTGATGATCTGGCGGGAATTGCCGCCCAGGATGGGCGTCTGGAAGAGCGTGCTCAGATTGGGATTTTCCGGATCGTTGCGGACGTAATACACGTAGTCATCATCCGCTCCAAACTGAAGGCCCCGGTAGCGAATGCCCTCCGCCGGAGGAACCACTTGCGTATTGCTATTCGAGGGAATGTTGCGCAGCCAAACGCTCCGCTGATCCGCCGTCCGTCACGATACTCACTACATATTTTCCATCGCGGGAGATGGCGACGGAGGTTGAATGCCCGGTATTGGTGAGCCGCGTGATCGTGAAATGCTGAAACGGCATGGGCTGATTGTGCAGATAAAATGAATAGAGACCGAAGCCTGCCGCCGCGATCAGCACCAGCACGATGAATGCCGTGATTCCCACGCCGATTTTGTGCTGCCGCGCAATATCCACAACTGTCGAGCCGCTGCTGTGCGAAGCGGAATCCGGCGCGGGCTGGGCTGGCATTGCACTGGCTGATGGTACAGAGACATTGGAGGCCGACGCGGCGCGTCCGGAATCGGACGACCGCCGCAGGCGCTTCAGGTCCGCGCGCATTTCGGCGGCGACCTGGTAACGCATGTCTCGGTCTTTCTCCAGCGCCTTATTGATGATGCGCTCCAATTCTTCCGGCAATTGCGGATTAATCCGGAGCGGGGCAACCGGGGCGTGATTCAGAATCTGATCGAAGATCACCGCCGTGGTGCTGCCCTGGAAGGGATGCTTGCCCGTGGCCATTTCGTAGATCACCGCTCCCAGCGAAAAAAGATCGGATCGCGCATCGAGGTTTTCGCCGCGGGCCTGCTCGGGAGACATGTACGCTACGGTTCCCAGGGATGTACCCGGGCTGGTCAGATCGGCGGGCGAGATTTCCTCGGTGGTCGAACCTCCCGTGGTAGTCAGTTCGGCTTGGGTGGCTACTTTCGCAAGCCCAAAATCCAAGATCTTCGCCTGGCCTCGCGGGCTGACAAAAATATTGGCGGGCTTGATATCGCGATGGACAATTCCCTTCGCGTGAGCCGCGTCGAGCGCATCCGCCAGTTGTATTCCGATATCCAGAATGCGATCGAGTGCCAGCGGAGTACCGCGAATCAGGCTGCCGAGAGTCTGCCCTTCGAGCAGCTCCATCGAGATGAAATGGTGCCCTTCGTATTCCTCCACATCGTAGATCGTGCAAATATTGGGGTGATTCAGTTGAGAGGCGGCGCGCGCCTCGCGCTGAAATCGTTCCAGCGCGACTCGGTCCTGGGAGAATTCGTCTGGCAGAAATTTCAGCGCGACCTTGCGCCCGAGCTTTACGTCTTCCGCTTCGTACACCACTCCCATCCCGCCTACGCCCAATCTGCCTAGGACGCGGTAATGCGAAATAGTTTTACCAACGATGGATTTGACGTCCGGCACAGGATTCGCATCTTAGGGCGAGGTTGGCCTGGAAGTCAACGAATCGCGGAGCGCATTATCGACTGCTGGGAAACGGTTTTGTTCCCGCGCGCCGGGTATTCGGAGGAATGAAGTCTGCAACCGCTCAAGGCCGGCGGGGAGCGCGATGCGGCCGGGGGAACCAGCGGGGAACTGACCGGCAATAATCTTCATATGTCGCGCCAAAGGTTTCTTGCAAGTGCGGTTCCTCATACAGATGCACAAACAAGCTTACGACAAAACAAAATATGACTGAGAGCGCCAGAACTGAAAAAGACCGCAAATACATGCTCATGCCCAGAATCACTGCAAATGCGCCCACATACATCGGATTGCGCACGTAGCGGTACGGACCCACGATGACGAATTGCCGGGGAGGATCGAACGGCGCCGGAGTCCCATGACCCCGCAGGACGAATGTGGATATGCACAGGAGAGCTAGAATTCCCCCGGCGGCCGCCACCGCGATTCCGATGCTCGCCATCCAGGAAGGGAATTCGATTCGCAGATTTTTGTCATATTGCCGTGCGCCCATGGCGAACCAGGCCCAGAGCAAAATAAATCCCGCTGAATAAATAATCGCTCGGATGGCATCGAAAAGGGTCCGCATCGATAAACTCCTTTCGTAAGCCAGACTAAATTGGGCTAAGCATACTCCAAAATCCGAACGCAACACTGCCAAAGCGCTAGATTTCAGTCCAAGGAAGGCATGGAATGGATCAGGCAGTATCTTCGTGGTAACGGCAAAGAAGTATAATTAAAAGACGCAAAACTGGCGGGCTGCCTTTCTGGTTCATGCTAAAAACAAGGTCCAGCGCGATCCCTCTGTCGTATCGCGCTGGACCCGGTACAGGAGCGGTTTAATGCCCGGAGGTAATGCGGATCAGCATTTCAAGTCCACGGTCGAGTTTGATATCTTGTGGTCCGGAAAACGCCGTTGTGCCCAATCCCGCCAAGCCGCCAACAATCGAACCGATTCCGGCCCCTTTGCCGCCGCCGAAAATCGCCCCGAACAACGCGCCTGCGCCCGCACCGATTCCAGTGTGCTCCAAGGATTTCTTGCCGCGCCCGCCGGATTCGATTGCGCCCTCGACGTCCACAAATTCACCCGAGGGAGCGTGAAACAGGCGAACGATCTCCGCGTCGATGGAAGCCCGGCGTCCGTCCGGCATCATCAAACGGTTGAACGAGAGCACCATTTCCGTATTCCCTTTAATGTGCCCCGATTGAGTGATCGACCGGATCGTTCCGTAAACTCGGGCGTCCTGGTAATCGCCTTGATCGACAACGGTGGCGCTGAAGGGATCGCCAACTTCTGAATCGCGGCTGGTGATCGTGTCGTCCATCCGAATGCGCATGGAGGTCCACTGGGGAATGCTGAAGTGTTGATGATGAGTTTGAGCAGGGAGGGGAATGGAGGTCAGAAGCAATACTGCCAACGCTCCCAGTACAACTCGCAGGTATTTCAACGCGATTCGATTCATGAACTCTCCTCGAGTGGCCTTGCTAAAATTTCTTCGCGGCTGAGGGCGCCCGCCCGTCTCCGGCCCGTTATCAAAAAGTGAGAACGCAATCTTGAGAAAGCAGCGGGATTATACCATTCCGGTCCGGCCTCTCAAGCGAATTAGCAGCCTGCCTGCGTGCCTTCTCCGAGAACGGGCATGACTTTTTCCACTTCTCGCCGTCTATTATCGTGGGCCGCGCGGCCGGCCCGCGAGGGGGGGACCGATGGAAACACTCCGGCAAGATTTGCGCTTTGCTCTGCGATCCTTCGCCAAAAATCCGGGCTTTTCCGCGATTGCAATTCTCACCCTGGCGCTCGGCATCGGCGCAAATACCGCCATCTTCAGCGTGATCAATGCCGTGCTGCTACGCACCTTGCCGGTGCGCGATCCACAGCAGCTCGTGGTCCTCTCCGATCCCGAAGATGCGGGCATGTCGATCGGAGAAAGTTCAGGCGAGCGTGGACTGTATACCTATCACGAGTTCGAGGGCCTTGCAGCGCAGAATCAAATTTTCTCCGGAATGTTCGCTGCAAACAGCCAGCTCGGGACGGTGCCGATTTCCTCGGGAGCGTCGGACCGCGATGCGGGGCCGGGTAAGGTCAGCATGGTCAGCGGCGCATATTTTCGGGTGCTGCAGGTGCAACCGCTGATGGGCCGCACGTTCTCCACGGAAGTCGATCAGCGGCGCGACTCGGATCCGGTTGCCGTGATCAGTTACGCGTTCTGGCAGCGTCGCATGCAGCAGGATCCTGCCGTGATTGGCCGCAAGCTGCGCATCCGGCAGACGGCCTTTGACGTTATTGGCGTGATGCCGCCGGAATTCACCGGCGTGATGGTCGGCGAAGCTCCCGATATTTATGTTCCCCTGACGATGGAGGAATCGGTGTACCCCGGCAAGGATTTCCTCACTTGGAATCCCGGTTCCGTAACCAAAATCATGTTCCTGCAACTGGTGGGGAGGCTCAAGCCGGGGATCAGCCTCGATCAAGCTCAGGCTTCGATCAACGTCACGTTCCAGCAAGTGCTGCACGCCGAGGCCGGCACGCTCTCCGACCCAGCCGAACAGCACGACTTGCTCGATCAGAAAATTGTGGCGCGGGACGCGCGTCACGGGGTTTCAGTGCTGCGGGGCCAGTACAAGCAGCCGCTGGTTGCATTGATGGTGCTGGTCGGGCTCGTGTTGACGCTCGCGTGCGCCAACGTCGCGAATTTGCTGCTCGCACGCGCCACTGCCCGCCAGCGCGAGCTTGCGGTGCGTGTGTCCCTTGGCGCCAGCCGCGGCCGGCTGCTGCGGCAGATGCTAACCGAAAGCTTATTGCTCTCATGCCTCGGCGGCGCGTTGGGGCTGATCCTCTCGTTGTGGGCAGACCGCCTGCTTCTGCGCATGGTGAATTCCGGAACGGCGCCGTTGCCACTCGATGTGAACCCCGACTTGCGTGTGCTGCTTTTCACCCTGGCGATCACAATTCTGACCGGGATTTTGTTTGGCGTTGCTCCCGCCCTGCGTGCGATGCGCGTGGATTTGAATCACGTTTTGCGCGGAGCCTCCGGCTCGATCGCCGGAACGGCCAGGGGCGGATCCCGCCTGCCCATGGGCAGGGTATTGGTGGGCGTGCAAGTTGCTCTCTCACTTCTGCTTCTTGTGGCCGCGGGCCTATTCGTGCGCAGCCTGCAAAAGCTGGCCGCGGTGCCGCTTGGCTACGACGCCGAACATTTGCTGCTCTTTCGAATGGATCCTGTGCTCGATGGCTACAAACAGCCGACGATCGCCCAGCTTTACCAGCGGCTGCTTCCGAAGTTTGAGGCGATTCCGGGAGTGCGTTCGGCAACGCTCTCGGAAAATGGCCTGTTCTTCAACTCCGAATCGGCGGACCCGATTTCGATTCTTGGCTACACTCCTAAATCCGGTCAGAACATGAATGCCCGTTACGACCAGATCGGTCCGAATTATTTCAGCACCATCGGAATTCCGGTATTGATGGGTCGTGACGTTGCCCGGGAAGATTTCGGCGGACAGCGCTACTGCTGGATCAACCAGACTATGGCACGCTATTACTTCGGGGATGAAAATCCTCTCGGCAGGCACATCCGGGATGAATATCCGGAAAACCGCACGGATCTTGAAATCGCAGGCGTGGTGGCGGACGCGAGATATAATTCGCTGCGCGACGAAACGCCGCGCCGCTTTTATGTGCCGTTTTTCAATCCAGCAGGGAAGCCGGATCGAGCGGTTTTCGAAATTCGATATGCCGATCCGGGCACAACGATATCCACGGAGCTTCGCCGCGCCGTCAGCGAGACGGATGCAAATCTCGATCCAATTGAAATCCACACAATTCCCGTTCAGATCGATCAGCGACTGGTGCGCGACCGGCTTACGGCGCACCTTTCCAGCTTCTTTGGAACCGTGGCGCTGCTGCTGGCTTGCATTGGTCTTTACGGAGTTCTTTCCTACAATGTGGCGCGGCGCACCAGCGAAATCGGCTTGCGCATGGCTTTGGGCGCGCAGAAGAGAGATATCTTGCGCATGATTTTGCGCGAAGCGCTGCTGGTGAGTGCGATAGGCGCAGCGGCCGGATTGTGCGCGGCGCTGGCAGCCACCCGGATTTTGCAGAGCATGCTGTACGGAGTCACCGCACATGATCCGCTTACCCTGGCGGGCGCGGCCGGAATCCTGCTGACGGTAGCAATTCTGGCCGGCGCGATACCTGCCTGGCGCGCTTCGCGTGTTCATCCCATGGCGGCCTTGCGGTATGAGTGAATGCGGAATTTATTTCCGAGCACATTTGTAAAGAGTTAATTCAGCTCGCTTTAAATCCCAGCGCCCGATGCCCAGAAGGCTGCCATCCTTGGCGGTCATTCGCGCATCGCCAATCAGTTCGCTTCCGGTGAAGCTGCCTTTATAATTCACCACACCGTCCTCGGGCCCTTTCGGATCAACGAACTCGATCCCGCCATCCGTTATTTTGCAGCCGGTGATGGAAGAATTGATTCTTTCCTTTGACCCCGGGAATTCAATCCGCAGTTCGCCGCCGCAGGAATCTCCATCGGTGTGGAGAATTAATTCCAATTTTGCCGGCCAATTAGGCCCGCGCGGATAGAGGCGCGTTTCGCCAGTCCATTTTCCGCTCATCTCGCTGGGCGAAGCGCGGCGCCCGGCCGGAAGATCGGCGCGTTGTTGGGCTGCTGGCGCAGCCACCTTCAGATATCCTCCGTCACCTTGAATCTGCTGGCGCGCGCTCCACGCGGCCTTCTGAGCGAGAAGCGCGGCAATTTCCGACATCGTCACCAGCGCCCGTGGTTTTTCCGCGCTCACTTTTCCTTGCGCGTCCACGGATGGGCCGATAATTTCGTTGGGCAGGCCGGTTGGCTTTCGTCCCGTCAGAGTCGCATAGAAAACGCAGGCGGCAAGATAGGTGCCTCCCGGGGAGGGATGCGAGCCGTCCACCCAATAGAGTGAAACTTCGGGCGCTTCTTTCCGCGCAATTTGCCACGCCAGCGCCACCGGCGCGACCACCGCATGCAATTCTCGCGCGATTTCCATTTGAGCGGAATCGAGCGCTTGCCGGTCCTGTTCCGGCGCATCACGCCACGGCCAAGTTTGGAATAATACTGTCTTCGCTCCCGCTTTCTGGATGGCCGCGTCAAACAATCGCGCGTACTCAAAAAAATACATGGTGTTCACGTGCAGCAGGCCGTCCACCCTCCAGCTCGCGCCAAAGGTGGATTGCTCCTGCAGAACCACGTAATCCCAGCCTCCTTGTTGGATCGCCTTTAGCGCATTTTCGAGCTGCCATTGCTCTTTTAAGGTTCCTCCGGGAACTACGATCATTTGAGTTTCGATTCTCGGCCCGTTTTTTGAAGCGGCGGCAAGCTGCTCCACCATGCGCGGAAGATTATTGAAGTAGGTATAGCTGTTGCCGATAAACAGCACGTGCAAGGGTTTGGCCGCTTCGGCGGCGAACAACCCAGACGAAAGCGCCAGTGCAACGCAAACAACGGTTGAGAGAACAAAAACAACTCTTCGAATCATGATCCCCCGTCAAAACCTATCACTCAACAATTTCGCTAGGCAAGTAATAAACTGCCCGGCCGCAATCACCAAGTGCGTCCTCCTAGATTTAGATGCCGGCTGTACCATCATTGGACGCCTCCACAAGCTTCGCCACGATGCTCTAAATCAGGCTTTCGAATGTGCTCCGAAAGACCTTGGCCGGAAGACCAGCTTTTTGCCCTGCGCTCATTTCGAGCGATGATTCTTTCCAAATTTAAACTGGCCGTTCATGTTTCTGTAAAGCAGGACCGTCAGATTGCCTGCCACTGCGCGGCAAGCTCGCGCGGCGGCCCGCCGCAATTCGATCGAGCGGTGAACCGGGCCGATACCTGACGGAGGGAAACTCACCATGAAGGATTCTTATTTCGACCGGTCGGGAACGGCATTCTACCCGTTGCGCATTCTGATCATGCTGGCCATTGTCGTCATGTTTGCAGCGGCAGGCGTTAGCGTGTGGGCCGGACGCAGCCACGATGGATCGAAGGGCCGCAACGACGACCGGCACGACCGGGATGGCCGGGGCTCGGACCGCGATGATGATGATCACGACGGCCGCGAACACCGTCCGTACTCCATTGGCCTGTGGGGCGACCTGCCTTATTCGGATGTGCAGGCTCTTGTCGGCGTTCCCAACATGATTACGGACATGAATTCACAGGACCTTGCGTTCACTGTTCACGACGGCGATCTCAAGGCCGGCAATTCGATAGCGGGATCCGTCACCCCCACCACCTGCAGCGACGCTCTTTACGCCCAGGCACTGAATAATTATTTCAACCAGTTACGCGCACCGGCCATGTTTACCACCGGCGACAATGATTGGACCGATTGCGACCGGCCCTCGAATGGCGGCTTTTCCTCCCTCGAGCGCCTTGACCACGAACGAAAAATCTTCTTCAGCACTCCGTTTTCGCTGGGGCAGCACCACATTCGACAGGAAGTGCAAACCGATCCGCTGTGCCTGGGCGTCAGCGGCAACGTGCCGTGTGTTGAAAATCGCCGCTGGACGATTGGCGGCGTCACCTACGTCACGATGAACATACAGGGATCGTGCAACAACCTGTGCGACACGGACCCTGACCCCGCCGAATACGCCGCGCGCAATGCCGCCGATATCCTGTGGATGCAGCAATCCTTCGACGAGGCGAAAAAGCGCAACTCCGTGGCCATCATGATCATTTCCCAGGCCGATCCTGGATTCGCGCAGGATTCCTCGCAGGGTGGCCCGCTGCGCAATCCGCAGACGCTCGCAGAAACCGACGGTTTCCCCGATGGGTTCCAGCAATTCCTGCTCGCTCTCCGTGACGAAGTGATTGCGTTCCACAAGCCGGTGGCCTACGTACACGGCGATTCACACTATTTCCGTGTGGACAAGCCGTTCCTCGATACCGAAGGCCGCCGCCTGGAAAATTTCACCCGTGTCGAAACCTTCGGCGACAACACTTTCAAGAACGACCCGGCCAGCGACATCAACAACTGTCACTGGCTCAAGGTGTTCGTCGATCCGCACACCCGCGAAGTTTTCTGGTACCAACCGCAAATCGTTCCCGCCAACCGGGTAGCTGTCCCCGCTCAGTAGCGCGCCGTTCGTAACACGCGACAGGCGAGACCGGGTAGAATGCCCGGTCTCCGCCCTTTCGTAATGCCATCTTGGATAGTCAATTAAACAAGTCGGATGTAAGAACTGCGATGGTGGAGGCGGGGGGAGTTGAACCCCCGTCCGAAAGGCCTTGCAACGCGAAGACTACATGCTTAGCCCGTTCATTGTGTAGTTGGCCGCAGGGCCAACCACCGCTTCGCCGGCTGCGCTTAGCGCGGGCAAGATGCGCAGTCGACTAGTCCGATGGATCTCGCCGGCTCGTTACGGACCGAAACGAGCCAGCCAGCCTACTGTATGACGTCTCATCTCAAACGCATAGGCAACGCTTGAGGAGACGGGTCACCTACCTTTTGGGTTAGGCGGCCAAAGGCAACTGCGTATTGGCAGTTGTTAATTTCCACCCGATTGCGGGCAGGTGGCGCCCGGCATGCCTTCGAGCCGCGACAGCCTCCGTCGAAACCGTGTCGCCCCCGTTGGTTCTTCTATTATAACTCAGGACGAGGGACCTCGCGAATCCGGCAAGCTGGAGAGAATGGGCCGCGCCGAAAATCCGGGCCGGGCGAGCGGCCGCTTCTTGCCGACCCCGCATGCAGGGCGGGGAAATCGGTTTTGACTCTCAGCTACTTCAAATTCTTCGCAAAAAACACTGTGATGCGATCCCACGCATCTTTTGCGGCTTCGGGCTTGTAGCCGGCCTTGTTATTGGGGTTTTCGAAGGCGTGGCCTGCGCCGTCGTAGATTTTTACGTCTACCGATTTGCCGTCGGCTTTCATGGTTTTTGCGAAGGCGTTGATGGCGTCGACCGGGATGCCGCGATCTTCCGCGCCGAAATTTCCCAGGACTGGCGCGTGGATTTTCGCGATATCGGCGGCGTCGGTGGGCAGCGCGCCGTAATTCACCACGCAGGCCGCCAGGCGTGGCTCGGCTACCGCGAATTGCATGGACCAACTGCCGCCCATGCACCAGCCGATCGAGCCGATTTTATTTTTGTCCACATCCTTGCGCGACGCAAGGTAATCGAATGCCGCTTTCAAATCGCGCGTGCCGCGGTCTTGAGGCAGCCCTCGCATCAGTTCGTGCGCTTCGTCGGAATTGGCCGCAATTTTTCCGCGGTACAGATCGACTGCCAGCGCCACATATCCCTGGTCCGCCAATTTTTGCGTTTGCTTCCTTCACCCAATCGTTCAATCCCCACCATTCGTGAATCACCACGATCGCTGGAAATTTTCCGCGTGTTGCTGGAGTGGCGAGAAATCCCTGCACAGCCTCATCGCCGCTCTTGTAACTGACCATTTCCGTCTTGGCCGGTTCAGCGAGCAAAACTCCAGCAACGCCGATCGCCGAGAGCAGAAGAAACACAGCCACAAATCTTCGAAACATTTCGCACCTCAATCGAGGAATTTTTCTACACGAAGTCCGGTTTCAAAAACGCGGGCCGTGTGCCCAGCGGAATTGGCTTTAGCGCCAGGCCAAATCGCCTGGCGCTGCGGCAGGATACACACGCCGGTCATGCACATCGGCTCCCAGCGTCCTATGCCCACTTCTTCCCGAGTTCATCGAGTCCGGCTTTTCCCAGATCTTCCGGCGTCATGGCGATTCGGAACTCACAATCGGCGCCGAAGGTAAGAAACCACGGCTCCGCATATTTCGGAAGTTCCGATTGATGTTCCATATTGATCACCAGGATCGCGCAGCGGTGGCCCTGATTTTCCACAAAGTAGGTAGCTTCGGGTTTCAATTCAGCCAGAATCTTCTGGAGTTTTTTCCCGACCGAACCGTCCCGCACCGCCGCGTTGAATGTGTCATGGGGAATCCTTGCCGTTAGAATCACTCTCATGTGAATCTCCTTTTTAGAATCGAATTTGGAATCGAATGCGGATTACTTGATTCTTCCGCCGCCTGCAATAGGAACCGCTTACAAAAAGCCCAATGTCGATGGGAAAACGCGACCTTTACTTACACTGTGTCTGAATACCGAGTCAAGCGAAGCAGCGGAGGTTGCCCGCGGCACATAAAAGCACCGAGCCTAACTCAAGTGGAATGTTCATCCACCTGTCCTTTGCCTGGCCTTCGTTGCTCAGGAACGTCTCCGAGGAATGTCAGTTGACACTTTTTTAACCCGTTTTCATAATCAAATCTAGCTTTTCGGCGATAGGGAGTTTCAAGCCGGGATTCCAATCCAATATGGACCAGCCATCTCAAATTCAGCAAAGAGCGCTTGACGAAGCCATTTCTCGCGTCCTCCGCGATAATTTGGCCAGCGTTCAGCGGACAGCGGAGGAATTGCAGTTGGCCTGCGCTGACTTCGTCGCTGCGTGTTCTTCGAGCCGGCCGACGAATTCTCTACCGGCGATGCTTCGCACGCAGACCGCGGCGGCTTCCTTGGCGGCACGATTGGAAGTCCTCTCGAACCTGGTGACGTCCGCTTTGCAGCCGAAAGTGCGCGGCGCGGAAGAGACAGCGATGCTTCGCGCGGTGTCATCGGAAATTGCCGCACAGCAACCGCTAAACACGCCGAACTCGGCGCCACCACCCGTCGATGAGGCGCAGCAGACGGAGGCCTTGACCGTAGAGCCTCCGGCGGACCTGGCTCCGCCAATCGAGCCATCGATTTTTGAAGCGGCAGCATCCACATTTGAGGACGTCGCGGATTCCGCCTGGGCCGAAGTAGCCGGGGAGGTGGCCGAGCCGCTACCCGAAACATCATTCGACGAACCGTTGGCGGAAGAGCAAAATGTATTCGACGTAGCCCGTTTGTCGCCGGAAGAACAAGAGCTGCATCGCCGTGCCAACCGGGTAGCCAAAGTGGCCATGCAAGACATCCAATTACTCAGGCCCGAACAGGTTCGCCTGGGCCGCGAAAATAAAGATCTTTGTATCCGATTGCGAAGTGATCTCGATAAAGCTCGCAAGGAATATGACCGCCGCTTCCATTCGATTGCCGATCACCCGGTGGATTACTTCCATCACTGGCTGGTGGCGATTCTGGCGGCCGGCGATCATCAAACCCTCGGTGAATATCCTTATCCTTCGCCCGTCTTACGACATTGAAGCGCCGCCAGTGAATGCACTCAACTCGATTCCATGCGTGGGACGATTCCCGTCGCCCCGATGTAACCATTTTCGCGTCCCCGCGTCTGTGGTCCTGATTCTTGCGCTTCTCTTTGCAACTGGGAAATCCTTCGCGGAAAGCAAAGCGCCGGCAAACGCCGCGCCGCCCGAGCAAGAGCTCGAGCAATTGGCGCGGGCAATGCACGACAACGGCTCGGCCGCATCCTACGACCGATTAAAGAACTTCGCCCAACGGCGCTCGTCGGGCCTTCTGGGCAAGCGTGCCGCGCTCGCCCTCGGATACTTCGATTACACCAAGAACCGCTATCCGCAGGCTCTGCGCTGGCTGAAGATCGCCCAGGACGATCTTGTGCTGCGGGAATATGCCCTGTATTGGAGCGCCATGGCGGAACGTTCCATGAACAATAATTCCGGCGCTCTGGCCAAATTGATCGTGTTTCATCGTGATTATCCGGGCAGCGTGATTACCGATCTGGCTCTTCAGGCACTCGGCGAGACGGCGCTGGCGGCGCAAAAACCGGCGGAAGCGCTGGCAGCTCTCGATCTGGAAACTTCCATCGGATCGAAGGCCGCATTGCTTCTGCTTCGCGGCCAATTGCGCGAGCAAGCAGGCCGGTTGGAAGCCGCCGCGGTGGACTATCAGGACGTGTATTACCAGCTTCCGCTCACCCCGCAGGCAACCGAGGCAGGCAACAAGCTCTCGTATCTTTCCGCGAAGCTGGGAGATAAATATCCCAAGATCACGCCGGAAGAGCAGAAGTCCCGCTCCCAGGCTCTTTACGACGCGCATCGCTGGCGCGAAGCCAACGAAGATTATTCCAGATTGTTGAATCAAGCGGCGAGCGGCGCGGACCGCGAACTGGTTCAGTTGCGCTTGGCGCAATGCCGCGTCGGCCTTGGCGCCGGGCCCGATGCATTCACGGGCCTGGCGATTTCCGATACCGAGGTGGACGCCGAACGTTTGTACTCGCTTTCGCAGGTCTATCGCTCGCAGAAACGCGAGCCCGAAATGCTCGCAGCCGTCGAGCAGACCGCCGCGCGTTCTCCGCAAAGCCGTTGGACCGAACAAGCTTTCTTTTCGACGGGGAACTACTATTGGGTTCAATTGGATCTCGATCACGCCGGGCAATTCTACCGCCGCGTAGTCCAGGATTTTCCCGGCGGCTCCACCACCACGATTGCGGATTGGCGCGTGGCCTGGCAAGCGTATCGTCAGCGCCAGCCGCAAGCGGCCAGTTTGTTCGAGGAGCATATTCGCCGCCATCCAGGCTCAACTTACGTTGCCGACGCCTTGTATTGGCTGGGCCGTATCGCCGAGAAATCGGGCAACGAATCTCTTGCCCGCGCCTACTTCTCGAAACTGGCGGATCGCTACCCCCAAAATTATTTTGGCGCGCGAGCCGTGGAACGGCTGCATGCCATTGGCCCCGGCCTTACAGACACCGTCGCAATCCTCTGGCAAATCCCCTTGCTGCCAGCCGCGCCTCCGCTGGATGAAGACGTCCCGCCGGCCGCGGCCGCGCGTCGCGATCGAGCTATTGCTCTGCACTCGATTGCCTTCGATGCCTCCGCGGAAATGGAATTTCGAGCCGCTTACATAGCCACCGGAGCGCCCAGCCTGCTGCTCGAGGCCGCCCAGGAAGCCGTGGAAGCTCGCCGCTATGGCGTCGCTTTTGTCACCATTCGTCAGATTGTCTCGCAACTGGAATCCAGGCCCTTCAGCCAAGTCTCTTCCGCGGTTTGGCGCGTCGCGTATCCCCTGCCTTACCGGCCGGAACTCGAACGTTCCGCCTCCCGCGCCGGAGTGGATCCCATGCAGGTAGCGGGATTGATCCGCCAGGAATCAGCTTTTCAGCCCGATGCGTATTCGCACGCCGGAGCGATGGGCTTGATGCAATTGATTCCATCCACCGCGAAAAAAATGGCCAAGCAAGTTAAAGTTCGTTTCTCCCGCCCGCGTTTGTTCGAGCCGGAGTACAATCTTCGCCTCGGAACGGTGTATCTGGCGGGATTGAAGTCGAGCTACGGCAGCCTGGAAGCGGCGCTGGCCGCGTATAATGCGGGCGAAGATCGCGTCGCGGCATGGGAAGCGGGAAAACCGTACGAGGAACCAGCCGAATTTGTGGATTCCATTCCGTTCACGGAAACCAGGGAATACGTGCAAGTGGTGATGCGCAACGGCTCGATTTACCGCCAGGTTTATTCGCCCGAATCTTTCCCGCGTGAAGTTTCCGGAAAGGGCAAGGAAGCGAGCCACCAAAAAGCATCCGAAGCGAAGGCATCCGGAAGCACTCCGAGGGGAGGCACACGATGAACGCGGCTGGACCGGAACGCGTGGGATTGCCCGGGAATCGCCTTTCCGCCAAGGCGGAACGGTTCACCGAATCGGTAATTCGCGAGATGACTCGCCTGGCGATTCAGTTCGGCGCGATTAATTTGGCGCAGGGTTTTCCGGATTTTGCGGCGCCGGAGGAAATCAAGCGCGCCGCGAAAGACGCCATCGACGCGGACATCAATCAATACGCCATCACCTGGGGCGCGAAATCCTTGCGCAATGCGATCGCCGAAAAATTCGCCCGCACCCAGGGAGTGACGGTCGATCCCGAGCGCGAAATCACCGTTTGCTGCGGCGCCACCGAAGCCATGATGTCCGCCATGATGGCCATCATCAATCCCGGCGACGAGGTAATCGTCTTCGAGCCGTTTTATGAAAACTATGGCCCCGACGCGATTCTTTCCGGCGCCTCTCCCCGTTTCGTGAAGCTGCATCCCCCGCGCGGTGACGAAGGCTGGTCATTCGATCCCCAGGAACTCGCGGCCGCATTCACTCCCGCCACCAAAGCCATCATTCTGAACACGCCGAATAATCCCACGGGAAAAGTGTTTCGCCGCGACGAACTCGAACTGATTCGCGATCTTTGCGTGCGCGCAAACGTGTTTGCCATCACCGATGAAATTTACGAGCACATGCTCTATGACGGCGCGGAACATATTTCCATGGCCTCGCTCGATGGAATGCGCGATCGCACCATCACCATCAACGCCATGTCCAAGACCTACAGCGTCACCGGTTGGCGAGTGGGCTGGTGCATCGCTTCCGCCGGCGTCACTTCCGCCATCCGCAAGGTCCATGATTTTCTAACCGTGGGCGCGGCCGCTCCGTTGCAGGAAGCTGGAGCCTTGGCCCTCCGCCTTCCCGAAAGCTATTATCAAAAGCTCGCGAGCGACTATCTTCTGCGCCGTGACAAAATGCTCGGCATCCTTTCAGGCGCCGGCTTCCGCTGCTTCAAACCTCACGGCGCGTACTACATTATGACGGATATTTCCGAGTTCGGTTTCCCCGACGACCTGGAGTTCGCTCGATATCTGGTGGAGGATATTGGCGTCGCGGCCGTACCGGGCTCGAGCTTTTACCACCATCCGGCGGACGGCAGCCGCCATCTGCGATTTACGTTCTGCAAAAAAGATGCCACGCTTGATGCGGCCGCCGCGAAGCTTTCCAAGCTTCGTGCTCGCCGCCCGTGATCGGAATTCAATCTTCGGTGGAACGACGGTGCTGTCCTAAATTCAGATTGGCTCGGTTTTTAGGGGGTCGGAGCTTCAGCTCCGACATTAGAAAGCGCTGCAAACAGGGGCTTCAGAACCTGTGTGGCAACTCGGTTTTCCCGGTTGCCAAGCCTGCCTACCGGCAGCCATGTGGTTGAAAGTAAATATGCCACCCTGAAGGGTGGCGCTACACGACCACTCTAACTTGGCGTTGCCACACAGACTCTCTAGCCCTTGAAGCTGCACTCTGGAGCCGTGCCGCGATTTGGTGAAGGGTCCGATTAGGACATTACTCCGAACGGCCAGCCAATCGCGCAATTTGTGCTAGAATTCGCCAGTTATCCGGGAGAGAAAAAGGTATGGCCGTGCAATTCGATTTAGTTCCGTTCGGCACGCGCGTCACCTCCAAGGGAGAAGGCCCCGCTCAAGATGTCAGCGGCAGTGCAACTCGCACGTATCTCTGCACTCTCGAAATTATCGACCAATTGGAACAGGAATCGATCGACGTCTCCGTCTGGGGTTCAGCCGATGGAAACGAATGGGGATCCAAACCACTGCTCAAGATTCCGCAAAGTTTCTACCGCGGGCATATTCGCCAGGTCCTCGATCTTTCTCTTCGTCCCGAGGTGAAATTCATCCGCGCCGGCTGGGAACTGGCCCGCTGGGGCCGCGTCGCACCCACGCCCATGTTCGTAATCGGCCTGCGTCTCGAGGAAGTTTCCGCATTCGCCCACGCCGCACCCGCTGCAAACGTCCCCGCCGCCAGCTAGCCTGCGGTTAACGTCTCGGCGCGAGAAATGCATGGTGTCATCCCGGTCCCCCTCCTGCGGGTGATGGATCCCGGGTACACCTCCAACGAATCACGAATCTCGAATTGGCGCGGCCAATTAAGAAAGCAGGCCCAATCCATCTTCGCCCAAGCTGCGTTTCGATTATTGGAAAAAGAGGAGGCGGGGCAGATGGCTGGTTGATTACCCTGTGGTGGAAACCAACTGCCCCGCAAGCGATGCTGGTTGGCTTTTAGACTTTCAAATTCCGCAAAGGGTTACACAAAAAATCGCCGGCAGAATTAAGGCTTGGGTTGCGATTCGGGCGGCTGTGATTGCGCCATCGACCTTTGCACATCGTCGCGCCATTGTTTTGCTTTTATTCCCGCCGGGCTGTCCGGGTCGATCTTGATATATTCCGTCAAGTCCGCGATCAAGGCCGGCTGGTTATGCATTTTGCTGTGGATATTGGCAAGCAGGCTATAGATCGCGGCGTGGTCCGGCTTCAGTTTGCGAGCCGCCATCGCGGATTTCTCGGCGTCTTCCAGTCGATCCAAGCCCAGCAGCGCGCGGCCAAGCTGAAATTGTGCCATCCAGGAATTGGGTTGCAGCTCCACGGCATGACGCAAGTACGATTCGGCGTCCGCGAATTTTTGCTGGTCATTGAGAATTGCCCCCAGCGCGGCATCGGCTTGCCCGAATTTCTGATCGCTCAATTCCAGCGCCTTGCGCAGGCTGTCCTGCGCCTCGGCGAAGTGTCCCAATTGCCAGTCGGCCATCGCTCTTTCGTAAAGCACTTCGTAATATCCCGGAGCCAATTGCAGAGCGTGTTCGAAATCCGCCAGGCTTCCTTGCGCATCCCTTTCCGCATAGAGTTTGTGCCGTCCCTCTTGAGCGGATTGGCGGGCCTTGGGCGGCATCGAAAGTTCATGCGCGGAAATGGACGGCCCAGCCGGCGCGGCGGCCGCTTCCGGAGTCACCGGCTTGGCGAACAGAAGAATCCCGCTGCGGGAGCCTAGCGTCAGATTTACTTGAACGCTCGACGACTCATAATTGGGATCCACAACGAGGACCGTGTAAAAGCCCTGGTTCAGGGGTTGGAACGTAAATCGCCCTCCGCCATCGGTATGTCCTGTCATCACAACCTGGCTGGGATTCTCGGTGAGCACCAGGTCGACGCGCAAATCGGGCACAACGGCTCGCGTGTCCGACGAACGCACGTTGCCCTCAAGATAGCAACCATTGGGGCACATATTTTGCGCGCTGGAAAATGACGGAGTTAAAAGCAGAACCGCAAGGATTGACAGGAAAACCAGATGCTTTCACCATGAGGCACCTCACCGCCCAACTTTCACCCGATTGTATCACTGGCTGGATCGGGAATTTTGTCCGCGAATCGCTCTTTCCCGCTTCCTCGTTGCCTTTCCGCTCAAGGTTTCGGCTCCGCCACAGCGGGAGTGGTTGATGTTTGTTCCTTGGCCATCGCTTGCTGCAACTGCTCCCTCATTTTCTTTGCTTGGAGCCCGGCGGCGCTATCCGGATCAAGCCTGATGAACGCATTCAAATCCTCAAGAGCAGCAGCGGAGTTATGCAACCGCAAGTGCACCAGGGCCAGCACCCGGTAAACGCCAGGAGCATCCGGCTTCAATTCGCGGGCCCGTTCCAGTGGTTTTTCCGCGTCCGTCAGCCGATTCTCGCTGTAATAAACCCGCCCCAACTGGTAATAGCCCATCCACGATGCGGGCTCGGCTTCCACGCTCAGCAGCAGGGATTTCTCGGCCTCGTCATATTTCTTCTGCTCGGCCAGGATCACTCCCAGGGCCATGTTCGCATGTCCATATTTGTTGGCGCTCAATTCGCTCGATTTTCGTAAGGCAGTTTCGGAGTCGTCGAGTTGCTTCAGTTGCCGGTAAGCGATGCCCAGGTCGTAATACGCTTCGTAGCAATCCGGCGCGGCCTGAATGGCTTTTTGAAAATCCGCCACACTCCCTTGGGCGTCATTGCCCTCGTAAAGCCTCTTGCGCCCTTCTCGCAATGCATCCTGGGCCTTTTTAGGGAGTGCCAGCTCGTGCACCGAAATTATGGGTCCATTTTCCGTTTTGGCCTGCGCCGGCGTCTTCTTCAACGATAGATTTATTCCGTGGAAGTTTCCGAGCGATGCATCAAGCGATTCGCGGATCGGCTCGTAACCCGTTTCCTCCACTTCCAACAGGTACGAACCTGCGGTCACGGCAGAAAAAGTGAAGCGGCCGTTGTCATCGGTATACACGGACGAAACCACTCCCCCGGTTGGCGAGGCCAGATCCACTCGAATGCGATTGGGAATGGGTGAATTATCTTCCGAACGGACCGTGCCGTCGATCGTAACTCTTCGACTAGGGCTGTTGGTTCGGCCGGTCATTTGCGCCTGGCTGGCGGCGCACACAGTGAGGATGCAGAGACAACTGGATAGCAATAGGAAGAACGGTCGTTCCATTGGGACCTCCCGAGGCCGGCCCAAACGATTTCATCCTCCGCCACCCCGGCGGACGACGCACGTTTGCACTCTGCGCACAATCTTACGCTTGCCTTCCGATTTTTTCTCTTTTTTTCAGTGGCGATCGATCCAGTGAAACTTAAAACGAAAGCGACCCGGAAGACTTCTCCGCGCTCCGTTCCAGTACAGAGGGGAAATGCACGCGGCGTTGATCTCGAGCGCTTCGTTCGTTACCTTGTGCCGCGATCGGCGAGGAAATTGTCAGGCGAGCTCGAACGTCTCGCCATACTTGGGAATCGTGACCGGCCAGTGGAATTGTGAATCCAACGTCGCGTGGAACGATTTCATCACGGACAGCTCTCCATGAACTAGAAACGTTTGCTTCGGCGGCGCGCTCAATCCAGAGAGCCAGCGAATCAGTTCCGTCCGGTCGCCGTGTGCTGAAAACTGCGAGAGTTCCACAATTTCGGCCCGCACCGGAACGTCTTCGCCATGGATGCGCACCGTCGGTGCATGGTCGAGCAAGGCCCGTCCCCGAGTTGCTTGCGCCTGGTATCCCGTAATCAGCACGCAGTTTCGCGAATCCGGCAAACGTCGCGCCAGATGATGCAAAATCCGGCCCCCGGTCGCCATCCCGCTGGCGGAAATAATGATGCAGGGTGTGTTGACATTGTTAATCTGCTTCGAATCTTCCACCGTCAGGGTCAGGTGCACCATGCGCAGGTTCAACGGATCGCCCTCATTTTCTTCCCTGGTAAAATCGAGGTTATGGTCTTCGTGGTGCCGGACGTATAAGTCCGTAACGTTGATCGCCATCGGGCTGTCCACATAGACGGGCAAGCGCGGGATGCGCTGCCAATCGGCGAGTTGACGCAGCACGTACATCAGCGTTTGGGTGCGGCCCACCGCGAACGCCGGAATCACCACCACTCCGCCCCGTTTCGCCGTTCGGGTCACCGCGTCCGCCAGCATGTCGTATTTCGCGTCAATCGGGTGCACGCGATCGCCGTACGTGGTTTCGCACAATAAATAATCCGCGCGGGCGGGCGTCTGAGGGTTCTTTAATATCGGCGCGTCATAGCGCCCAATGTCGCCGGAGAAGACGACCACGATCGATTTCCCGTTTTCCGTGATCGTCAACTCCAGGGATGACGACCCGAGAATATGGCCCGCATCGTAGGGCTGGACTTTGAATTGAGGGCTGATCGTGAACGGGTCCATCCTCGCAATCGGCTGAAATCTCTGCAGAGCGGTCTGCGCTTCCGGCACGGTGTAAAGCGGCAGCGCCGGCTTGTGACGGCTGTAGCCTTTCTTTCCCGCGTAAAGCGCGTCCTCTTCCTGCAAATGCGCGGAATCCGGCAGCAGGTATCCGCAAAGTTCCTGCGTCGCGGCATTCGCGTAAATGGGTCCGCGATACCCGTTCTTCACGAGTCTCGGTAAATATCCGGTGTGATCGATGTGCGCGTGCGTCAGGATCAGCCAATCGATTGAAGCGGGATCGATCGGAAGCCGATCCCAGTTTCGCTGCTTCAGTTCGCGGCTGCCTTCAAAAAGTCCGCAGTCCACCAGCAGGCGCTTGCCGCCCGCCTCCACCAGATACTTCGACCCCGTCACCGTCTCGGCCGCGCCCAGAAAAGTTATTTTTGCCATAGGCGCGCTATTCTAATCGAAGTTCCCAAACCTGGCGACATTTGCTTCGCTTCTTTCGTTCTCGTCCTTGCTCCGCGGCGAGTCTCGATGCTTTTGGGATCATTCCGGGCAACGCGCGCCTTCTGCGTCCCGGCTTGTTTGCCGGGACGGGGAATCCCCTTACTGCTTCAATGCCAACCTGCATGTTCTTCTGATACAGTCCGAGTCCGGACGCGCTTTCAAGGAGCACATCAATGTCCAGGATTCTCCTCACGCTCACTGCAGTTCTGATGCTTTCATTTATTAGCGCCTCCTCCCGCGCGCAACAAACGTCCTCAAGCGCGCCGCTGCCCGCCGCATCGAGCCCGGCGCTGCAAACCGAAACGGACGAATATACTCGCTATGAATTGCTCGCGCCCGAAACCGCCAGTTTCAAAATCTATTACGAAGTCACCTCCGCTACTCCCGGCGCGAAATATTATTTCAATCCCATCCGCAAAGGCAGCGCCGCCAGCGATGAATCCGTCCTTGACGCCATGTCCGGCCAGCCGCTTCGCTTCGAAGTCGTCAGCGGTGCGGACGCGCGCAAGGATCCCCTGATGGCGGATCCCGATGCCGCCACGAGTTACATCAAGATTTACCTGGCTCGTCCCGTTCCGCAAGATGGCCAGGCCCGCATCATCATCCTCAAAACTTACAAGGACGCAAAAAGCTACTATCGCGAAGGCGATTCGATCGTCTTCAATCGCTCCCTGGGAATCAAACGCAATCGCGTGGTTCTCCCCGCTGGCTATGAATTGACCCGGTGCAATGTTCCGTCTCAAGTGCTGCCGGAACCCGACGGCCGCATCGCGATCAGCTTCATGAACGGCACAGCCGGAGAAGCGCCGCTGATCCTCAAAGCAAAGCCCGGCGCCCAGGTTGGCCCTGCAGCCGCGCCGCATCCGCCTTCCACATCTCGCAGTTGGGAATCGCCGTTCCAGGGCGACACCGAAAGCGACCGCCTCTCGGAACGTGCTCACCAGGATCGTGACATCGTCTATTTTCTTCAACCGCCCGAAACTCACTCCTTCAGTCTCTATCACGACTACACCGAGTCGCGCCCCGGCTTCGACAAATATCTCAATGTAGTTCGCGAAGGCAGCACGGTCTCGAATCCCTCCGCCTACATTCTCGATACTGGTGAGAAGCTCACAACTCAGCTGAAAAGCGCCGAAGAGCTGGCCGCCTCCAAGATCGCTGCCGGTGAAGCGATCCCTGCGAAGTCGGAAGTCGTACTCATCCCTTTTCCGCCGGTAAAAAAAGGCCAATCAATCCGCCTGCGAATTTCCGAAACCTACACCGCTCCGGTCAGCTACCGCCTGGATGGCGACGAATTAGTTTTCGATCGCAGCCTCGGCCGCCCGCGCAATGCCGTGGTTCTGCCCGCTGGCTGGTATCTCACCGCCAGCGCGATCCCTGCCACTGTCTCGCAACTTCCAGACGGCCGTATACGCTTGGATTTTTGGAATGGCCGGCCGGATTCCGTGGACGTGCTAATCAAAGCAAAGCGGCGCGCGCTGCCGTAGTGGATTTTCAAGAGAACTGGCGGAATAATTCAAAACTATCTTTGCTCTTTGCAGCGCCGCCCTGGCGAACTCGCAACGAAACAAATTGCCCGGCCAATTCGCACTGTCTTACTATGGATTCCGCATGGAGTCTCGCGTTTCTCCAACTCGCTCTCTGATCGGCTTCTTGGCGCTGTTTTATCTGGCTTGGTCGGCTCGGGCGATCCTGCTGGCGACCTTTGACCAGACCATCAGCGATCCCCTCCTTCGCCGATTGTGGTTCGAATTTCTTAGACTCCTGATCTGGGGAATATTTCCCGCCTGCTGGCTCTATCAAGTGGATCGCATTCGGCCGGAGAGGGCTTTCCGGATGGAAAAATCTCCGTCTCGAAAGTATTTGGCCTTGGGACTCGGATGCCTTTGGATCCTCGCTGGCAGGGCAGTCGAACACATGCAAGGAAATTCCTGGATATCAATTCCCGCCCATCTAAGCTCGACTCAGATTTTCGTCGGGTTGTTAGCTTTGCCGGGAGTTCCGGTGCTGGAGGAGTTCGTCTTTCGAGGCATTGTGTTTAAGCGTCTGCTTAATTTGATGCGGCCTCTTTGG
Source organism: uncultured Acidobacteriota bacterium (assembly GCA_963756355.1). Classification (GTDB taxonomy): domain Bacteria; phylum Acidobacteriota; class Terriglobia; order Acidiferrales; family UBA7541; genus JBGPTK01. Next base: position 103,369 of record CAVWOD010000014.1, read on the forward strand.
GCTTATTTGATCTCGAGCCTGTTATTCAGTTGCGCCCACCTGCCAGGCTGGTTTGTCATCTACCATGGCAATCCGGTGCTGCTTGCCCAATTCTTCATCTCTGTAGTTTTGTTCGGTGTCGTGCTCTGTTTTCTATTTGCCGAGTCGGGCGTCCTGTGGGTCCCCATTGCAATTCACTTGCTGAATAATTTATTAAGCGGCGCGCCCTTCCGCTAACTAAGGCAAAGCGGAACGGAATTCTCCGTGAAGCGATCCATTCAACAACGGTATGCCAAATTTGTATTGAGAATTGGTGGAGCCGGCGGGGATCGAACCCGCGACCTCCTCGATGCCATCGAGGCGCGCTCCCAGCTGCGCTACGGCCCCACGGTAAATCCAAGCCCTTCACTCAGATTCAAGCAAACTTCCCGCTGGATCAAGGACGCGCCCTTGGCCCCAGAACGCCCCAGCACATAGGAAGGGAACTTCACTTTTATAGCATTCCGCCCGCCTAAAGGTCAACCGAATCAAGCTACTTGATTCATTTTACAGCACTTGCGCAGGCACGTCGATTGCTCTACCAATACCTATGCGCCAGCCAAAGGTGGCTCCACGCCCCGAGATTTCTGGTATCCTAGCAACAAAGACGCCCGGTTCGGTGTCTAACAAAATGACTGGATTGTCTCGGAGCCTCAGCCCAGCCAGGCTGAACTCTTCGAGTTGCGAACCAGGCAGCCTGATCGCTAGCGCATCGGCGCGCAGCGGAAGAAGGGCGGCTGGAAAAATGTCGGATCTCGCACAAGTTTTGCCATGGGGACAGAACGAATCAGTTCTGGTGACGGAACTGCAAGCTGGTTCTGACGCCGCGTTCGATTGGTTGGTCACCTATTATCACGCCCCTGTTTACAACCTGGTTTTCGGAATTTTAAGCGACGCCGCCGACGCCGCCGATGTTAGCCAGGAAGTTTTCATGAAAGCGTTTCGCGGAATCCGCGGCTTCCGCCGCGGCAGTTCGCTGAAGACCTGGCTTTATCGCATCGCCGTTCGCGAGGCGCTGAATCACCGGCGCTGGTGCTGGCGGCATCATCGCCAGCAGATTTCAATTGACGCCGAAAATGAAGATGGCCAGCGCGCGATCGATCTCGAAGATCTGGATGCCACTCCTTTTGAAAAGCTCGCTGCACTGGAAACCCAAACCGTGATTCGCAATGCCCTGGCATCGGTGCCGCAACAATATCGCAGCGCGGTGATCTTGCGCGATCTCGAAGGCTTGGCCTACGAGGAAATTTCAGAAGTTCTGGACGTTTCGGTGGGAACTGTTAAATCCCGGATTTTGCGCGGACGGCGCGCCTTGCGGGAAATCCTGGACCCCCTTTTGAACGTGCACGCTTCGGCTCATTCCCAACCATCGCACCTGCAACAATCTCAGCAGTCTCCAGAGGCCGGCGCTTCCGAAGCCGTCGCGTTTCATGTCTCATCAGAAGTTCCCTCCCTGTACCCGGTGGCCCTCACACTGGAGCGCGGGAGAGGAGATGTGCGATGACCTGTCATCAAATTCGAAAGCGCTTGCCCGGATATATGGATGGCGCTATCCGTTCCGGTGAACGGACTCGCGTTCGATCTCATCTGGATTCTTGCCCGGAATGCCGCACGGAGCTCGAGCGTTATCACAAATTGTCGGCATTGCTTTGCCGCACTCGGCCTGCCACCCCTCCTTCGGGATTGGCGACGCAAATCCGTATTCGTGTTTCGCAGGCGCGCGCAGTGGAAAGCCGTGTCCACCTATATTGGGCGCGCGCGTCCATGATTTTCAGGGACATTCTCGAGCCTTTGGCCGTGCCTGCCACGGGCGGGGTAGTCACCGCCATCCTGGCATTCGTTTTCGTGGTGCAAAGTTTGTTGGTCGGCATGCCCGTTGGCGCGGTGCCCAACGATCTGCCCACGAATCTGATGCAGCCGGCTCGTTTGGAAAGCTTGGCGCCCTTCCCGGCCCCCGGGATCATGGTTCCAAGCGATCAGGGAGATTCCGGAGTGCTGCTGGTGGAAGCGACCCTGGATGCGCAGGGCGGCGTCGTCAACTACAACATTCTTGCCGGCCCCGATAATTCCGCGGTGCGCCGTCAACTCGACCAGGTTCTCTTGTTTTCGCGCTTCCGCCCTCAGATGAGTTTTGGCCGCCCAACTTCCGGTGGCCGCGTGATGCTCAGTTTCAGCGAAGTCCGCGTAAAGGGATAGACAGGCAACCCCTCGGCCCGGTTCGGCGTCCACCTTTCCTTGACTCCGCAGTTGCATCCCTTTAGAGTTTCTTGGCGAAGCGCGGCCACTTTAGGCCCGAGCGTCCCGTTCGGCCTGCTTTGCTTTCTGGATTCGCTCATTCGTCGAGGAGGATGAACATCCGAGGTTTCCGCAGGCCTTCCAGCACCGCACCCATTCTTTTGTTTCGCGCTGGCCTAATCGCTTGCGTCTGTTTGCGCGGCTTTTTTCCTGCGCCCGCTTCGGCTCAGCAGAAGGCGCCGCCTGCTCCCGTGGAAACTCGCAATCTTTCCAGCATCAATGTGGAAAGCAGCCAGCAATTATTTGCCACCATGTGCGCGCTGGCCGCCGCGGGGTTCGATTCCGAATCCGCTGATTTGGGCGCCACCCCGGCCGAATTGCAGCTTCGCGATGATCTGATGAAGCTGCAGGGTCCGGCCGTCGATGCTCTCCGCAAATTCTACCGCCAGCACCAGTTGGCCAATGCCCGGGAAACTTTCTCTCCTTACATTTCATTTGGATTGGTTGTGGGCCCCCCGCCGAAATTTCCTTTTGTGTTGATTCACGACCAATTGCCGCCGGACGTTCTCGGCCTGGAAGGGTTCGACGAGATTCTCGCGAATTTCTACCGCGAGGCTCGCATCGAACAACGCTGGCATTCCGTGCAGCCGGAATATGAAAAGGGAATCCAGCGATTCGATTCGCCGGTTCGGCGGATTGTCACTGTCTCCACCGCTTACTTGCGCGAAATTCTCGCACCCTCGCAGCGCACTTTTACCGTATACGTCGAGCCACTGGTCGGTTCGCGCACCAATTTCCGCGATTATCTCGATCATTACGACGTGGTCGTAAGTCCTTCTCCCGTGCTGCCTTTGGACGACGTTCAGCATGCCTTCCTGCACTTTCTACTCGATCCGCTCCCGCTGAAATTCGATGCCCTGGTGCTCACCAAAAAATCTCTGCTCAATTTCGCCGCCAAAGCCCCTCGTCTTCCGATTGAGTATCAACGCGACTTCACATCGCTTTTCACGGAATGCCTGATTCGCGCCGTCGAATTGCGCCTCACCCGCCACACCCCCGCCCAGCTCGAAGCGGTCCTGGTCGACGACGATCGTTCCGGCTACGTTCTGGTCCGCCCTCTGGTCACACAATTGAAAATCTTTGAAAAAGCGGAACCCGCCATGCATTATTATTTCCCCGACCTGGTGCGGGGAATTGATGTCGCGGCGGAAACTCAGCGTCTGCAGCAAATGGAATTTGCGGCGGCGGACGATTCCGCCACTCCGTCTCAATTGCACGCCCATTCCGGCGAAACGGAACTCGATCGCTGGCTTTCGGAAGGGGATCGCCAGATCGCATTGCAAAATGGAGTTGCCGCGGGCGAAGTATTCGAGCATATTCTGCTGAAATATCCGGACGTGCCGCGCGCGGTTTACGGTTTGGCCGTGGCTTCCGTGCTCCAAAGGAACGGCGATCGCGCCAAGGAATTATTCGAAAAGTTGGTGAAGCCCGCGCCGGCGCCTGCATCCGGCGCTGCGCCGCCTCCCGCTGATCCGGATGTGTTGGCTTGGTCGCATGTCTATCTGGGAAGAATTCATGACGTGGAAGGTGACCGCAACCTGGCTTTGAACGAGTATCGCGCAGCACTTGGCGTGGAAGGGGCTCCGGAGGCCGCTCGTGTGGCTGCGCAACGCGGCGTTTCCACCGGCTATCAGCCCAAAAGGCCCGCTGACGATTCCAAGCGGCCCTAGATGCACACCATTTGATTTCCGCGGAAATCGAATGGAAACTAATTACGAGGAAGGGGAGACATATGAAGTTTATTGAAAATCAATCTCCGGCCATTTGCGCCGCTGCCATCGCACTCAGTCTTCTGCTCTGGGCCGGCGGCACATCCGCTGCGGGGAATTCGCAGCAAATGCAGCAGCCTGCGGCCCAACAGGCGCCGCCCGCGCCCAAAACTCCTGCCACCGGGCAACAGGCCGCCCCTGTCGAAACTCCCAAAATCGACCCGGCCGAAGAGGCTGCTTACAAGGCTTTTTACGATCTCAAGCCCGACGATGCCACCAAGCAAATTCAAATGGGCGAAGACTTCCTCAAAAAGTTCCCGGAAAGCCACTATCGCCAGGTGGTCTATTCCCGTTTAACCCAGGCATATTTCAGCAAGCAGGAAATGGAGAAGATGTTCGCCTCCGGCGACAAAGCCCTCCAGCTCAATCCCGACGATGTTTCCGTGCTGGCATTGCTGGGCTGGGTTCTTCCCCACAATATCAATCCCAATGATCCGAATTCCGACCAGAAAATCGCCAAGTCCGAGCAGTATTCAAAGCATGCCATTGAACTGCTCGATTCCATGCCCAAGCCCGAAGGTCTCTCGGACGATCAGTTCAACAAGGCCAAGGCCGAGGCGCTTTCCCGCAGCCACAGTGGTTTGGGGCTCGACGATTTCCGCCGCGGTCAATTTGCGGAGTCCGTCACGGAATTGCAGCAGGCCACGCAACTCGTGCCCAATCCCGATCCGGTGGATCTTTTCGTCGTCGGAATCGACCTGCAGCAACTCAAACGCTACGGCGATGCCGTTATCGCCTTCCAGAAGTGCGCCGAGATGCCGAGCCAGCTTCAGGACCGCTGTAAGCAGCTCGGAGAGCAATCCAAACGGATGGCCGCCACGGAAGCTCCGAAAAAGCCCTGAGGCGCTGCGCCTCCATGATGCCAGCGGAACAGGAAGTTCTTGAGTCGGCGCTCGGCCACCATTTCCGCGATCCGGAATGGCTCGAACGGGCGCTGACCCACCGTTCTCATCGCGAAGGTCTCGCCGCCGCGGACGTCTTTGATAATGAGCGATTGGAATTTCTCGGCGACCGCGTGTTGGGCCTGGTGGTGAGCGAGCATCTGCTGCGTACGTTTCCCGATTGGGATGCAGGCCAACTCTCGAAAAGCAACAGCCGGCTGGTCAGCACCTCTTCCTTGGAAGAAGCGGCCCGGCGAATCGGCCTGGGCCAGTTCTTGAGGCTGGGGCGCGGCGAGGAAAAAACCGGCGGCCGCGAAAAGCGCAACCTTCTGGCCGATGTTTTCGAGGCCGTCATAGCCGCCATCTACCTGGATGGCGGGCTCGGAATCCGCCGCTCGTTTTGTTCGCGCCAACTTATTGGAAACCGTGATAGAGGGCCATCCGGAAGCGCTTAAACAAGGCGATTTTAAATCCGCCCTGCAGGAAATGTTGCAACAGGGCGGCCGTGGGCTGGCGGATTATCGCGTGGTCCGGGAAAGCGGCCCCGACCATCAGAAGATTTTCTTCGTGGAAATCTGGCTCGACCAGCATAGGATTGCCGGTGGGGAAGCCGGAACCAAGAAAGAAGCCGAGCAGAAAGCGGCTCGAGCCGCTCTCGAACTTCTCGAAACCGATGTTCCGGATTCCGCTCCCGAAAGCGATCCAGCCGGCAAGCAATGAGCGTCAACCGATAGATTGGGGAATTCATGGCCGAAGCGGCCGAACTAACCGAATCCGAAAATGTAGATCACGGCGGCGAAGAGTCGCAGGCGCAACCCACGTTGCGCGAATATGCTGAATCGCTTTTGGTCACCATCGTCCTGGCCCTCTTCGCCACCACCTTCATTGTCCAGGCTTTTAAAATCCCTTCGCAATCGATGGAGTCCACTCTTCTGGTCGGCGACCACCTGCTGGTGAACAAATTCATCTTCGGCGGCCGCGGCGGCTGGTACGATCATTTGCTCCCCTACCGCTCCGTCCGCCACGGCGACATCATCGTCTTCAAATTTCCCTTCGACGATCACCCGCATTACGTGAAACGCGTGATCGGCCTTCCCGGCGATCGCATCAAGATCACCAACGCCAAAATCTTTATCAACGGCCAGCTTTCCTCCGAGCCTTACGTGGTCCACGACGAAACGTCCGAGGATCCCTTCGCCGATAATTTTCCGCCCACCGACCGCTATTTCCTCAATGGCAGCGTTCGCCAGGAATGGGCCCACGATATTCTCAACCACGTGCAGAAGGGCGATCTGGTCGTCCCCGCGAACCACTATTTCGTCATGGGCGATAATCGCGACCATAGCTGGGACAGCCGCTACTGGGGCTTCGTCGATCGCGACGCCATCATGGGCCGCCCCATCCTGATCTATTGGTCCGTGGAAGCCACCAGCGCCGATTACGGCGACCGCGGCATCGGCGGCAATCTGATCGCCCTGGTCGATTTTATCGTCCACCTGCCCAGCCGCACCCGCTGGAGCCGCATGCTTCGCGAAGTCCACTAGCAACTGCCCTGTAAAGGTTCTTAGGGGGTAGGAACTTCAGAGTCCGTCTGGCAAATTCGCGTAGGGGAGGTCGTGTAGCGCCACCCTTAAGGGTGGCATCTTTACTTTCGACCGCATGACAATATCCGAAGGAAATGGGCTTTAACCCGAGAAGCGAGCCCACGAATCTCAAGCGCCTTTCCAGGAGGTTCTGAACATGTTTCTAATCCTGACCATCGTCCTGGTAATCTCTCTAATCGGCAGCCTTCCCCTTTGGCCGCACAGCAAAACCTGGGGCTACTACCCCAGCGCAGGCGCCGCCGTGGTAATCCTGATAATCCTCGCCCTCCTGTTCCTCGGCCGCCTATAGCTTCAATTCGCAACTTCACAGCGCCGTGACATTCTGAGGCCCGCCGTATGGGCCGAAGAATCTCTCTGTGGTTTTGCTTGCTCATTCCCGCTCCCAGCTCTCTCGACCCATATCCCAGCAATCCGATGTACCGTGAATCGAATCCGCCCCCCCCATCCCTCCGCTTCACTTCGCCCCCCGCTTTTGACACAATTCCATCTACATGGCCCTGGCCACCACAACCCTGCCGCCCGCCGAAGTTGAAGCGTCCGGCCGTCCACCGCGTCCCAGCCGGTTCCGCCGCTGGTTCCGCGTTATCGCCGCACTGGCAATCGCATTCTGGGTAGCATCCATCGGCATCTCCCTGCTGCTTCGCCACAGCCGCATAAATCGTTTCCTCACCGTGCGCCTCGCCTCCGCTTTCGGACGCCCCGTGCAAGTCGAGCGCTTCGATCTCAGCCTGCTTTCCGGCATCCGCCTGAAAGCCGAATCCGTCACCGTTGGCGAAGACCCGCGCTTCGGCAACGAATATTTTCTTCGCGCCGAGGAATTATCCGCCAGCCTGCGCTGGCAAGCCCTGCTGCGCGGCCACATTGAATTCGGCACTCTTTCATTCACGCGCCCCAGCCTGAATCTAGTTCTGGCTCCCGATGGCCGCTGGAATCTCGAAGACTGGCTCCCGCGCCCGCCCGGCTCTTTCGCATCAAATGCCACGTCCTCCGCGCCAACTGCGCCGTCTGCGCATCCAACCGCGCCCGGAACCGCCGCCAACGCAGTCCCCAGGCTGATGCGCATTGAAGTCGAGAACGGCCGCATCGATTTCAAGCGCGGCCCCGACAAGCTTCCCTTCGCATTGGTCGGCGTCAACGGAGTCGTCGAGCAGGACGGCCCCGGCCGCTGGAATCTCGATCTCGAATCCCGCCCCATGCGCGCGGCCGTCATCGTCCAGGAAGCCGGCACGATTCGAGTCCGCGGCCATGTAGGCGGTACTTCCTCGCGCTTGCGTCCCGTGGACCTGGAACTGAATTGGCCGGTCGCCTCGCTCTCCGATATTCTCCGCCTCGCGCGCGATCAGGATTACGGAATTCGTGGCCGCCTCTCTCTGCTCCTGCAAGCGCACAGCGACGGCCCCGATTGGAATTTCACCGCCGCCACTCAATTCCGCCGCATGCACCGCTGGGACCTTCCGCTGCAGCCCGGCGATCCTGCATTTAACTTGAATTTTTCCGCGCAGTGGTGGCCGTCCGATTCGCGAATGGTATTGCTGCACGCCTTGCTCGAAGCGCCGCGTTCCACAGCCCGCGCCAGCGGATCCTTCTCCTGGGCTCGCGCCGCCGCTGGCGGCGATCCGCGCGCCTCCGCCAATAATTTCGACATGCAGGTTTTGTCGAGCGCCATCGATCTCAACGACGTCCTCGCCTGGTATCGCGCATTCCATTCCGGAGTAGGAAACGAATTATCGCTCCGCGGCACGGCAGGCGTTGATGTTGCGCTCACCAGTTGGCCTCCGCGAATCGAGCAAGCCACGGCTGTGACGGGAGATATTCTTCTCGAAGGAGGCAGTTTGCGCGAGCCCGTCCGCATCAGCGGCGTATCCGTGCACGTGGATCGCGCGAATGCGGTTCTCGCTCCCGTCAATATCACGCTCGCTGGTCAAGTTGCTTCCATTCGGCTCGAAGCCTCGGGCCGCCACACCGTGGATTGGCAATGGAACGCGAAAGCCGCGGGCCAAACCGAGCGCCTTCAGAATCTCTTTGCCGCCGCTGCCGCAGCCGGTTGGGCTTTGCCGGGCGGCTGGGCCCTGGAAGGTCCCGCGAAATTCGATCTGCGCTGGCAGGACGCTCGCAATCCATTCCGCGAGTTGCCGCTCGGCACCGTCGATCTCGGCGGCATTTCAATTCGCGCGCCGTTCCTGAATCAGCCGATCGGCCAGATCAAGGCCCACGCCGATTTGCGTCTCACCGAAACTCGCCTCAATCTCGCTTCCGCGCAGGCTTTCGGCGCGCATTGGACCGGCGCGCTGCGCCGTGCGCCAAATTCACCCGCATGGGAAGGCTCGCTTTCCGCCGACCATCTCAGCGTCGCCAATTTCGATCGCTGGCTCAACCCGCGTTGGCGTGAAAGCTTGATCGAACGCGTGCTTCCGATTCTGCAACCGGTGCAACAGCCGGTCGCGGTCCCCGCCGGAATGTTTCTTCGCGCACAGTTGGCCGCCGATGAGCTGAACATCGAGCCCGCCACGCTCCATCACTTGCGTGCCACTCTGAATGTCGATCTGGATTCCCGCCGCCTCGAACTCCAGGACGCCCAAGCCGATTTCTATAGCGGCACGGTGCAGGCTTCATTCATCGCCAACCTGCTGCCGCAGCCTAAATATCAAATCAACGCGAAGCTCGATCATGTCAATCTGCGCGAACTCGTCGCTATCACTGCAAATCTTCAGCAGCAGTTTGCGGGCACAACTTCGGGAGACATTTCCCTTACCGCCAATGGAATCGGCCGCGAAGCCCTGGTCAACTCGCTCGAAGGTCACGGCTCGATCGAAGTCCGTGACGCGCAAATCAATGGCTTCGACTTTGCCCAGTCCACGCCGCTAGCGGCAGAACCGCCCGAAGCAATTCCGTTCCGCCTCGTTTCCGGCGCCTTCTCGCTGGACTCCGGAAAAATCCGCTTTGCCAATCTCCGCCTGATCGGCGCCGAAGATTCCTGGGAAGCCGCCGGCACCGTGGACTTCTCCCACAAACTCGATTTCCGCCTCCGTGCATTTTCGCCGCAGGCCATCGAAAAAAGCATAACTGCATTGCGCGTTTCGCCCCCCGGCCCCAAAAGTTCCTTCCGTTTCTCCGGCTCCCTGGAATCTCCCCAAATCGTAAAGATCGCCGAACCCCGCCCCCGCTGATTGTTCTCTTGGTCAGAAGTCGGCTCAAATGTTGAAAGGATCGAACTGGAGCTTACAATGGCGCAAGGAATGGCCGTCATCCCGAACGGAGTGAGGGATCCCGCGTGGCATTTCAATGCTCGCTCACCTGCTGCCCGGCAGCAATGTTTGAATCGCGGCAAGCTTCAACCGACAAGGATTGCTCATCACATCCCATTTGCAAGCGCCGCAAAGGAAAGCAGTCATCCCGAGCCCGCTCCTGCGGGCGAGGGACCCCGCGCAACCTTCCAATGCTTGCTCACCTACCGACTAGCACAATTGTTTGCAGCCCGCATCGCATCCCATTTGCAACCGCCGCTAACTCGGAATAACATCCCCTCGCCGCCTTGGGGGGATGCATCCATGAAATTCCAGCACTCGACTAAGATCACTTTTCTCTTCGTCCTCATTTCTCTTGCGCTCTCCGGCACCGCCCGGTCCCAAAATTCCCCCGCCGCAGGCGCGGCCAAATCGCAATTCACAATCGAACAGGTTCTCTCCGCGCCGTTTCCCACAGACCTCGTCGCCGCTCCCGCGAAGAATCGAGTGGCCTGGGTCTTCAACGCGCAAGGCCGCCGCAATATCTGGGTCGCTGACGCGGCCTTCAATGGCACCCACAGCTCACGCCAGATCACTTCCTACACCGAAGACGATGGCCAGGACCTCGGCGAACTCTGTTGGTCTCCCGACGCCGAAACAATCGTCTACACGCGCGGCGGCGATCTGGAATTCACCAACAAGTCCGAACCCAATCCCCAAAATTCTGCCGAAGCCATGGAACAAGCCATCTGGGCGATCCCCTACTCGGGCGGCACGCCCCGCAAAATCGCCGAGGGCCATTCACCCTCCGTTTCGCCCAAGGGAGACAGCGTCGCCTACATCCTCAAAAACCAAATTTGGATTGCGAAACTCGATGCCAGCAGAAAACCCGAACAATTAATCCACGCCGGTGGCGACGAAAGCGATCTTCGCTGGTCCCCCAACGGAGAAAAGCTCGCCTTCACCAGCCGCCGCAGCGATCACGGCTTTATCGGCGTCTACGACGTCGCCGCAAAATCCGTCATCTATCTCGATCCCAGCGTCGATCGGGATATCGAGCCTGCCTGGTCGCCCGACGGCCGCCAAATCGCGTTCATTCGCATCCCGGTTTCGAAAAGCGATCTCGCCTTCAGCCCCAAGCGCGAAGGAACTCCTTGGTCCATCTACGTTGCCGATGCTTCCACCGGAAAAGCCCGCCAAATCTGGCGCGCCGAACCAGGCCGTGGCAGCGTCTTCCACGAAATCGTCGCCGATAGCCAACTTTTCTGGATGCCCAGTAATCTCCTCGTCTTTCCTTGGGAACGCGACGGCTGGACCCACCTCTATTCCATCCCTGTGAATGGTGGCACGCCTAAATTGCTCACCCCTGGAAATTTCGAAGTGGAATTTGTTACCAGCGGCCACCACCAGGAAGAATTCACCCGATTCACTCCCTACTTTCTACAAATCGTCTATTCCTCGAATCAAGGCGACATCGACCGCCGCCATATTTGGAAAGTTTCTCCCGCCGGCGATCCTCCGAAATCCATCACTAGCGGCTCCGGAATTGAAACTTATCCAGTCGTCACTGACGACAATAATTCCGTTATCGTCCTTCGCTCCGACGCGAAACTTCCCCTGCGTCCTGCCATAATCTCCGAATCCGGCAAACTCACCGACCTCGCCGCCGAATCCATCCCCACCCAATTCCCCGCGCAAGCGCTCGTTACACCGCAGCAAATCATTCTCCCCGCCGCCGACGGCCTCGAACTCCACGCCCAACTATTTCTCCCGCCCAATGCCAATGACGGCGCCAAACATCCCGCCCTCGTTTTCTTCCACGGAGGCTCGCGCCGCCAAATGCTTCTCGGCTGGCATTACATGGGCTATTACAACAACGCCTATGGGATGAACCAATTTCTCGCCAGCCGCGGCTACATCGTCCTCGCGGTGAATTATCGCAGCGGCATCGGCTACGGCCTCGATTTCCGCGAAGCGCTGAACTACGGCGCCACGGGTGCCAGCGAATTCAATGACGTGATGGGTGCAGGCCTCTATCTCCGCAGCCGCTCCGACGTTGACCCGCACCGCATCGGCCTCTGGGGCGGCAGCTACGGCGGCTATCTCACAGCGCTAGGCCTGGCCCGCGCCTCCGACCTTTTCGCCGTCGGAGTCGACATGCACGGCGTCCACGATTGGAACACCGAAATCCCCAATTTCACCGCCAGCTACAAAGCGGACGCGCATCCCGACGCCGCCCGCCTCGCCTGGGAATCTTCTCCGCTGTCTTCCATGAACACCTGGCGCTCTCCCGTCCTGCTGATTCAAGGCGACGACGATCGCAACGTCCCCTTCACTCAAATGGTCGATATGGTCGAAGCCTTGCGCAAACAAAAAGTCGAATTCGAGCAAATCGTTTTCCCCGGTGAAATTCACGATTTCCTGCTCTTCCGCTCCTGGGTCTGCGCCTACAACGCCACCACGGATTTTTTCGACCGCCACCTCCAAGCACCCGCCAACCCAATCCCCGCGGCCAACACGGATCGCTGAGATCGCGACAAGGTTTCGTAGGGGCGCTGCTTGCTGCGCCCGATTTCCTCAGCGAACCGGCCTCCGCGAACTCTGCGCCTCCGCGGTGAATGTATTTTCTTTTCCTGCAGACCCGCATTTACAACTCACTCCATCACACCAGCATCTCAATTTGCTCGGGATAAACACACTGTGCTAGCGTGCCGTTCTCCCAAGCCCGGTGCGGCATACTGGTCGAATCCATGATTCTTCAAAGAACGCTGATGATACTGATTTTCGCGCTCGCGGCACTCTCCGCATCCGCACAGCAGCGCCACACACCCAAGTCTCCTGCGCCAAACGCCGATCCCCTCACCTTCGAACGCACCTTCACCGCGGGCTCCACCACGCAATACCGCATCCAGGTTTCCGTGCGCACCGAACTCGAAGGCCAGCAACCCGATACCATCGGCGCGAAAACATACGTCCATCCCTTCTCCCGCACTGCCGAGCGCCGCATCGCCTGGCGCTCCACCGTTCACATTCTTTCCGTAGGTTCCGACGGCGCCGCCGAGATGGAAGAAACGCTCAACGATTTCAGCAGTTCCACTGGCGAAGCCTCGCCCGCCGGCGATGCCGACGCGGCAAAACTGACCAAAGCCCTCGAAGAAATGTCCGCGGATTGGACCAAGCCTGAAACCAGAACTTTCCGCTATCGCGAGAGGCCCACCGGTCAATTGCTCGGCCTCGAATCCGAATTCGCCCCCGCAATCGTCGAGGCGTCGCCGCCATTGCTTACCTTTTGGCTTTTGCGCGCGCTCCGTCCCGTCGCCGCTCTCCCTGCGCGCCCCATTTCCATCGGCGATCACTGGCAGGAACCGCGCGGCGTACTTCTCGAAGGCTGGGACGAGGTGCAGGGAACTGAAAACGGCGAATGGCTCGAACCCGCGCGCGCCGGAAATTCCTCAGCCGACGCGGAACCCGCCGTCCGCCTCCTGGTCATTCAACAAATTCAGGGCAAAATTGCCGCGGGCCCGGAAAAGCCTCCCGAAGGCGCCGCCGATGGACGCTTCCACGCCGAATCTCTTGCCACACTTTCCCTGAGCGATGGCCGCGTTCTCTCTGCCACGCGCTCCGCAACCCGCGAAATCACCTGGACCCTCGCGCCCGTTCCCGGCCTGGAACACGCGCCGGAATTTCACGCCCGGCTTTCCGTGCAAATTGAAATTGAGGAGTGTCATGGCCCGTGTACCACGACTGACGTTCGCGCTGGCAATTAGCCTCGCGTTTTCGCTCTGCGCGGCGGCCCTGCCGCGCCCAGTCGCCGTGCGCCCAACCGCCGGACATCCGACAACGGAACGCGCCAAGTTGCTCCCTCATTTCAAAGCTGGCGACGCCTACCGCTACCAGGTCGACTGCGCACCAGCACCAACACGCAAAGCAGCGGCCCTATCGACGATCCTCAAGGTTCCTCGCAACTCGATCGCATCGTCACCGCGCTCGTTCGCCTCGAAGTGCTCAAAGTCGAGCCCGAAGCAAACAACGCAGGTCTCCGCGTTCGCATGCGCACCACCTACGAACAAAGTTCCGCCAAATCCAAAAGCGATACCTACGATCCGCAGGAAGATGAAATTGAAAAGCAGTATAAAAATCTGGAAGGCCACTCTCTCGAATTCACTCTCGAAGCCGATGGCAGCGTCACCGAAATCGAAGGCCTGAAAGACGTAATGTCCGACCAAGCCGCCGCGGGCGCCGTCCGCGAATGGCTCACCAGCATGACCGCAGGTTCCACTCTGCCCAAGCAGGGAATTGCGCTAGGCGAAAAATGGTCCACCGAAAAACCCATCGAAGGCGCTCCGCTCGCAGGACTCGCCTGGCGCACCGAATCCACTTACATCCGCAACGAGCCATGTTTCCCCGGCCAATCCGCCGAATCGCCTGCGGCCGCCGATCGATCTTCATCGATGCCCGCCGCCAAACCCCAGGAAGGCTGCGCCGTAATCCTCACGAAATTCGAAATGATCGATAAACACGGTTCCGGCGATTCCACCCCGCTCCAATACAGCCGCAACAGCCTGCGCACCTCCGGCAAATGGACCGGCACCGGCGAAAGCCTAACCACCATCTCCCTCGTCACCGGCATGGTCGTCACCCTAACCCAAACCGGCTCCGAAGACATCGACTTCACAGTCTCCGCAGCTACCGCCCCCTCCAAAATCCACTACGCCGGAAAAATCCAAACCCAATCCCACATCTCCCTCCAGCCCTAAAGCTCCGGTTAATTTGGCAGGCCAGCGTGGCAATACTGCAATTACCGTTTCAACATTAGCGTAGATGTTTAAAAAATCTAGCGTGAGTTGCCGCGGTATAAATCAAGAGTGTCGATCCAGTCAGAAACCACTGCCAACAATTCATCGGCGGCAAACCATTCCGAAGTACTGTCGAACGTCAAATATCAGCGTTGGTTTGAGGTTTGCCTTGTTTTAATGATTGCATGCGGGAGCCCACTTCTCAACAGTCTCTATCTCCTGAAGAATGGTCCAAGCGCCATTCCTCTCCACTCTATTGCCAGATCATCTATCGGTATTTTTCATGAAATTACTGCTCTCCTCTTACTCGCATATGTCTTGTCACGGCGCAAACTCCGGTTCAAGGACATCGGCTTGCAGTGGTCATGGCGCGATACCGGAATTGGACTGCTTGTAGCGGTAGTCTCCTATGCTTCCTACATATTTGGTTCACTGGCCATTCACCTCGCGCACTATGCGATCTATGGGTCTATTGTCACCTCGCCAAGAGCCAGCGATTTCTTTGGTCATCCCTCCGTTTTGGCGGTTCCATTTTATATTCTGAATCCGTTCTTTGAAGAGCTGATCGTGCGAGCGTATTTGATGACCGAGATTTTGGAACTAACGGGCTCGTCGGTCCTGGCGGTGCTCCTCAGTATCGCTGTTCAATTTTCCTACCATCTATACTATGGGTTCGTTGGCGCCAGCAGCATGGCATTCATCTTTTTGGTCTTAGCGCTCTATTACGTCCGGTCGCGCCGCGCACTCCCGGTGATCATTGCGCATGAAATATTCGACATATCCGCTATGATCCGCCTGTGGATCGGATAATCAGACAGTCAAATACTTTTCCCCTGTTAGATTTCACATCTTCCTCCACTCCCCCTTCCCAAGGTTGCCTCTGGGTGTAGAATCGCCGTGGTGATTGCCCAGAAATAAGCCACAATCTCCGTCCGCCCGCCAGGCTCCCAGGAGGCGCGCCCTGATCGGCCGCACGCTCGCCCACTATAAAATCACCGCCGCCATCGGCTCCGGCGGGATGGGCGACGTTTATCGCGCCACA
The DNA here is from genome assembly GCA_963756355.1 of uncultured Acidobacteriota bacterium. Classification (GTDB taxonomy): domain Bacteria; phylum Acidobacteriota; class Terriglobia; order Acidiferrales; family UBA7541; genus JBGPTK01. The sequence continues at coordinate 118,998 of CAVWOD010000014.1, forward strand.
GACACCAAGCTCGGCCGCTCCGTTGCTCTGAAAATCCTTCCGCCGGAAATGGCCCACGATCCCGATCGCCTCGCGCGTTTTCAGCGCGAAGCCCGTGCGGTCGCAGCCCTCAATCACCCGCATATCGTCACTCTGCACTCCGTTGAAGAAGCCGAAGGCGTCCACTTCCTCACCATGGAGTTGGTTGAAGGCAGCTCCTTGCACAGCCTGATTCCGGATGAGGGTTTCCCTGTCGGCCAAATTCTCGCCTTCGGTTTCGACATCGCCGACGCCCTCGCCGCCGCTCACGATAAGGGAATCGTCCATCGCGATTTGAAGCCCGCCAACGTAATGATCTCGAGCGCAGGCCGCGTCAAGATTCTCGATTTCGGCATCGCAAAAGTTGCCACAGCAGTGGATTGCATCGACGTCACCAGCTCTCTCGACGGCCACACAGTCCTGGGCGTGTCTCTCGGCACTCCGGCCTACATGTCTCCGGAACAGATTTCCGGCCGTCCCGTCGATCACCGCACCGACGTTTTTTCCTTGGGAATCCTTCTGTATCAAATGGCCACCGGCCACCGTCCCTTCGCAGGGGCCTCTTCCGCGGAGCTCGCCTCGGCCATTCTCCGCGACACCCCGCCTCCGGTAAGTTCTCTTCGGCCCGATCTTCCACCCAATCTTTCTCGCGTCATTCGCCGCTGCCTGGAAAAAGATCCCGATCATCGCTTCCAAACCGCGCGTGATATTGCCAATGAACTTCAGGACGTCACCCGCCCTTCCGTGCACGCCATTGCTGTTCCCGAACCCAAATCATCTTCTCCAGCCGAGAAATCGGGCACCACGAATTTCGAACAGGGATTTTGGATCGCGGTCCTTCCATTCAAGTTTCATGGCGCCAATCCCGATCTCAGCGCCCTGGCGGAAGGACTCACCGAAGAAATCCTCACCGGTCTTACCCGATTCTCCTACCTCCGGGTAGTCGCACGCGGTTCTACATTGCGTTTTGCGGACCAGGCTTCCGACCTGCGTTCCGTCGGCAAGGAACTGAGCGCCCGCTACGTGATTGAGGGGAGTATTCGCCAGGCGGGATCAAAATTGCGCATCGCGGTTCATGTGGTCGACGCCGTTTCCGGCACCGATCTCTGGGCCGAAACCTACCATCGCAATTTCCGCGCGGAAGACCTTTTTGAACTGCAGGACGAACTCGTCCCCAGCATTGTCGCCACCGTCGCCGATACCCAGGGCGTCCTTCCGCGCTCGATGAGCGAAGCTCTAAGACAGCGCGATCCCGCCCAGCTCAATCCTTATGAAGCTCTCCTCCGCGCCTTCGCGCACTGGCAGCGCGTCAACGCTGAGGAGCACGCCGCCGCTCGCGCCGCGCTCGAACGGGCCGTCCAGCAACCTTCGCATCCAGCCGATTGCTGGGCCATGCTTTCCTTGATCTACAAAGAAGAGTATGCCCACGGCTTCAATCTTTTGCCCGATCCCATTGGCCGCGCGCTCGCGGCCGCCCGGCGCGCCGTCGAATCTGCGCCGTCGAATCACCTGGCCTATCACGCCCTGGCCGCGGCCCTTTTCTTCCGCCGCGAAATTCCCGCCTTCCGCATCGCCGCCGAAAAAGCCATCGCCCTCAATCCCATGGACGGATTCACCGCGGCTTACCTGGGCTTTCTTCTCGCCTATTCCGGCGAATGGGAGCGAGGCTGCGAGCTCGCGCAATTGGCTCTGCGCCTGAATCCTCACGGTCCTGGCTGGTATTGGTTCGCGATGGTTCTAGATGCGTATCGCAAACGCGATTATCGGGCTGCTCTCGATTTCGCGCTCAAGGTCAATATGCCCGGCTTATGGCGCACCAACATGGTCCTGGCCGCGATCTATGGCCAACTCGGCGAACAGGACGCCGCCCGCGGCGCCGTGCGCCAATTGCTCGAGATCAAGCCCAATTTCACGGTGGAAGCTCGCCAAGAACTCGGCAAATGGTGGCAGCCGGAACTGATCGATCACCTGGTTGATGGGCTCCAAAAAGCTGGCCTGGAGATCGCTCCGGTCTCATCCTGATTGCGGCGCCCGAAATCGTGCCGGCCCATTTTTTCCATCCCTGTGCTATCCGCATTCTGTTGATAGCGACGGTAGTTCTGAGCTATCTTTCTGCGTAGCTCTTGGACCCGTCTAGCAGCGATTGCTTGTCGGAGGACAAAAGCATTTGAATATCAACTCGGATGCCCGCCCCGCACACTACCAAGCTCCGCTCGCAACGCGACATTAATCTGTGGCGAATTCCGCTGTTGCTCTCGCTCGGCGCGGTCGCGCTGTTCGCGGTCACCCTGATTCCGGACGTCCTCGACAAGTACCACATCATTCATATCCCGCCATGGCTAACGATGGGCAGCATCGACGATGCGCGCGCGATCCTATCGGCAACCATGGACGCGGTCGCGACGGTACTCGCCCTAATTTTCTCGGTCGCGCTGCTCGTCCTCTCGATGGTCGCCACGCTCTTCGGCCCACGCCTGCTCTACCGCTTCCTGCAGGACTGGGTTACCCAGGTGACCATCGGCTTGTTCATGGGCACGTTCGTCTACATCTGCCTGGTCTTCCTTGTCACCCACCAGGATCCGGAGTCGAAGTTTATCCCGCAGATCTCGCTGATCACCAGCTGGGTGCTCGTAGTGTTCAGTTTTGCGTTCCTGGTTTACTACAGCCACCGCATCGCGAAATCGATCCAGAATCCCGACATGATTGGCGCGATTGTCGACGAATTGTACGTCGCGGCCGGCAGCGCGCATCTCTCGGGCCGGGGCGAGGGCACCGGCGAGGCGCCGGACGACGCCGCGATTCTGGCACGGGCCGAGAGCGGCGCGACCCTGCCTTGCGCGACGAGTGGCTATTTGCAGTACGTCGATCACGGCGCCCTGGTTGCGGCCGCGCGTGCGGCGGATGCACTGTTGGTGCTGAAGTTCCGTCCGGGTCAGTTCGTGTACCACGGCGAGCCGCTCGCGGCAGTCGTTCCAGCAGAAGCCGCCGCTGCGCTGAAGACCTCGATTGATCGTGGAATTCACATCGGCCGCCACCGGACGCTCACCCAAGATAGTGAGTTCGGCATCGCCCAGGTCGTCGAGATCGCAATCCGTGCGCTGTCGCCCGCGGTCAACGATACCTTCACCGGCGTCGCCTGCGTCGACTGGCTCGCCGCCGCGCTGCTGACGCTCGCCGAGCGGCCCCCACTCGAGGGGAACTGGTATGACACCGGCGGAAGGCTCCGCGTGTGGATGCCTGCGGTGCGGCTGGAGCGCCTCGTCAAGCTTGCCTTCGATCAGATTCGTCAAGCCTCCGCCACGACTCCCGCGGTACTGATCCGCCAGCTCGAAGCAATCCGCCGGCTGGCGCCGCGCCTTCCGGACGCCTGCCGGCAAGCGCTCTCCGACCAAGCGGACGCAATCCTGGAAACCGCCGGCGCACTGGTCGCGCTTGACCGCCGCAACCTCGAGGCGGCCTGGCAGAATGCGCGCGCCGCGCTCGGCGCAGTGCCCCGTCCCGCCGCTACCTAAAGCCTGATCGCGGCGTCCGGAGTCCTGCTTACACTTTTTGGCGAAAAGGAGTTCCATGAAATCCGTTTCACTCAACCCGATTGGATTTGTCCGTTCTACCAGGATCAAACCGGTAGACGACAACTGGGACGCGGAGAAAACCACCATCGAGCTCGATCCCGCTCAATTTTCGGAAGAAGCCTTGCTCGGCCTCTCCGAATTTTCCCACGTCGAAATTATTTTCTACCTGGACCAAGTGGATCCCTCCAAAGTAGAAAAATCCGCGCGCCATCCGCGCAACAATCCCGATTGGCCCAAGACCGGTGTCTTCGCGCAACGCACCAAGTACCGTCCCAATCAAATCGGCGCCACCATCTGCAAACTCGTCAACGTGACCGGCCGCGTTCTCACCCTCGAAGGTCTCGACGCAATCGACGGCACTCCAGTCCTCGACATCAAGCCCTGGGTAGCCGAATTCGCCCCCCGTGGCCCCATCTTCCAACCAAAATGGATCACAGAGTTAATGCGAGGTTACTGGCGCACCTAACTTCGATGTTCGCGCCGTCTTCCTCGCCCCGATGATCTCTATCGGAGAGCCGCGCCCTCTTATCTAGGCGCGGTCAACCGCGCGGGGCAACAGAGAAGCGCCGTCGATTCCGGATTTCATGTATTTTGACTTTATTTTCGACCCACGACCACAGCCCCATGTAAGGAAATACCACGACGAGCAGCACCCATGTAAAACGTGCCTTGGACCAATCATGACTCGACCCGTACAGAATCAATCCAAATAGAATCCCAACAATCGCAACAAAGTTGGCAGTATGCATAGAAATGGAAAGCACTGGCCACCGTCCCGTCACCCGCCGATACTCTCCCCAATCCCTCAGCGTCGCGCGGGATTTCTTTAGGGTGTCTACAAGTCCGCAAATGCTCATAAGTTTTCCGGGGGCGAACAGGCTTTTGCTACACGGACTGGGACATCAGCATTGAGAGTTTACTTGCTCTCCCTCTCGATAATATTTTCCTTCTCCAGTTCCTTGCTCACAATCCTCACCAACCCCTTAATCGACTTCATCGCCGAATTCGCGTTAAATGTATTCGTAGTCCCTGTCCACACCAGCTCTCCATCCGCCTTCCCCGTGGAATAAAAATTCACTTCCACTTGCGCTTCTTTCTCCGTCTCCATGTATCCCGGCGTATACACCACCGGATACACCGCGCCGTAATATCCATAAAACGTCTGGTAATAGGGAACCGGAACAAACGCCTCGCCCGGCACATAATTGTGCTTGGTATCACGCTTGGTCAGCCGCGCCACCACGATCGCATCGAATTGTTGCGCCGCCACAATCTCCCGCAAATCTTTCGTGTCGATCGGAGTCAAATCCTGTCGCGGTATAAACTCATAACTTGGGGCTGCCTTCGATCCCTGCCGCGCGATCGCCGCCACCAATTCATCCTCAAATTCCGCCCGCCCCTCGGCCTTCCCATTCAAAGCCAGCACTAGAATATTTTTGAACACTCCGCCCGCATAATTCGGATTCCTCCAACTCAACTCCAATTTCGGCGCACCGCCCGCCGCCAAATACGCCACTCCTGCCAGCATCGCCAAAGCTAACCCAGTCATCCGTCTCAATTTCGTTCCTCCATTTCCACCCTTCTCCACCTGTCATTCTGAGGCCCGCTTTCTGGGCCGAAGAATCTCTCTTCGATTTTCAGTCCCCGGAGTATAGCCTCCTCCCACAAAATCTCGAAGCCATGTACCAATTCAAATTCAATCCGAATAAACTAGCCTCATGCCCAAAACAATCGTCGCAATAGGCGGTGGCAAAATACGCACCAGGGGAACTGCCGCTATCGATCGGGAAATTATCCGGCTGTCCGGCAAAAAGCATCCCAAGCTTCTCTTCATCCCCACCGCCAGCTCCGATTCCGAAATATATTGGCAGCACGTCCAGAAATATTTTGGCAAATTCCTGAAATGCAAAACCGGCGTCCTCCACCTTATCGAGAAGCGTCCTTCCAAAGCGCAAATCCGCCGCAAAATTCTTTCGGCGGACATTATCTACGTCGGCGGCGGAAACACTCTGAAAATGATGCGCCTCTGGCGGCGTCTCGGCGTAGATAAGCTTCTCAAACAAGCCTACGAAAAAGGAACCGTCCTCTCCGGCATCAGCGCGGGCGCAATCTGCTGGTTCGATTCCGGCCACTCCGATTCCATGTCCTTTTACAATCCCCGAAAATGGAAATACATCAACGTAAAAGGCCTTGGCCTGATCCCCGGAATCCACTGCCCGCACTACAACAGCAGAACCCGCGGCGTCCCGCGTAGAAAACACTTCCGCGAAATGATCCGCAAGACCGGCGGCACAGGAATCGCGATCGAAAATAATTGCGCCATCGCGTTTATTGACAACCTTTTCTACAGAGTCCTCACCTCCAAAAATTACGCAAAGGCTTACAAAGTCTATAAACTCGGCCGCGAAGTAATCGCCGAATCCATCCCCCAAGAAAAACAACTAGCACCGATCGCATCCTTGACTAACAATCCACGCCCCGCCAAATCAACTCGGCTTTATTAGCACAGCCACCTTGGCTGTTCACCGGCCAAATATTTGGACTTTCCCGCCCAGTCAGGCGCACCGCTGCCGCTGAAAAACGCTCAGCGTTCGCAAATTGTCCCGCCACCGAATCCCGGCCACACTGTACAATCCAATCCATCCGGCCTATCCTCTCCCGCTGTTCCTCTAACCCCGCTCAAAGGATGCGACAATGCGCAAACATCCAGTTCCCTCTATCCCTGGTGGCCGTCTTATTCCTCATCGCGCCGGCGATCTCATCTCCAAAAACACCACCCAATCCCCCAATAGCGAACAATCCCTCTGGAACCTCGAGCACGACTATTGGCGCTACGTTCAAGACAACGATTTAACCGGCTACTTATCTCTCTGGCACCGCGATTTCCTCGGCTGGCCCTCCGTCAGCCCCGCGCCCCTCCGCAAGGACCACATAACCGATTGGATCACCTCGCAAACCGCCAAAGGTCTAGCCTTCAAGTCCATTGAACTGAAACCGGCCGCCATCCAAATCAACGGAAACGTAGCACTCACCTATTACTGGATCACCTACAAAGTGCTGGACAAAGATGGCAATGGTGCCACCCACAACCTCCGCGTCACGCACACCTGGCTCAACAACGGAAAAAACTGGCAAATCATCGGCGGAATGTCCGCGCCCGAACTCGCCATCCCTCAGAAATAATTGGCTCAGCCGCCAACTGGAGCCGACATCGTTATCTGAAAACGGGGCTTGCTCCTCTATAATATAAGGTATACCCTATAAGAGATTATTTGGGACGTCGATTTCGTCGTCGACGAGCGCGGCCGTTCGCCGGTCGAGGAGTTTCTCTCAAGCCTCTCCCTTCATCATCTGGCGAAGGCCCTGGCCTTAATAAAGATGCTGGAACTCGAAGGGCCGAATTTGCCCTTTCCCTATTCTTCGCAACTTCGGGGCAAGCTGAGGGAATTAAGAACTCAACAGGGAAAAGACAAGTTACGAATATTCTATTTTGGGGATTCCAGGAGAGTATTTGTCCTCCTGCACGGGATGCTAAAAAGAACTAGCCACGTGCCGGAGCAAGAAATTCGCATCGCTGAACAAAGGATGGAGTTGCATAACGCCCGCATCGCCAGGAGACCGAAGTGAATACCAGGTGGCACCGTTACTACCGGAAGCAGATGGAAAATGACCAGCTACGCACTCTCGTCGAGCGCGAGCTGGAAAATCTCCGATTGGGCGTGCAGATTGCCCGATTGCGCGAGCAGGAGAATTTGAGCCAGACCAAGCTGGCTGCCCTGGCTGATATGAGTGCGCCGAAGATTTCCGCGATGGAAAATGATCCCCAGAACCTTACTTTAGCTACCCTCATTCGCGTTGCCAACGCGCTCGGAAGCAGAGTCGAAATCAAATTGGTTCGGCGGAAGAAAAATAAATCACGCCGGTAACTGCGCCCAACCCCGCTTCCTCATGTCCCGCTGGACGATTCCGCTTTGAACGCCACTTGCGTACCTGCTGTATAATAGTAGGTTGACCAGAAGACAAAATTCCGAGCTGAGGCGATCTAAAGCGTGTCGGGGGGTTGGGGGAGGTAAGCATGGACCAAATCGGGAATGTATCCAGCACGATGGCCGCAACCGTAACGATAATAAGGCGTTGTGTCCGCCGGCCCCCGCGGCCGCCTGTAGCCTGCAACTTCGTGCCGAAAAAGCATCCCGTCGGCAACAAAAGTGGCTGGATCGAATCCAAAACGGAGGCCAAAATTCGAGCGAATTTAGCCGTTTCTAATCGCCAGGGAACTTCATAGTCGCGGAGAAGCAAGTGCCAAAAAATTCAACAACATATAAAATCCTAATCGCTCCTATATCGGGCCTTCGCCAGGCGCTTAAAATCTCTGCGTCCCTCCGCGTTTCTGCGGTAAATTTCTTTCAAAATAGGCCAAATTGTCACCACCATCGCCATGGACTTTAAACTTTCCAGCACCTACGAGCCGCGCGGCGATCAGCCCGAAGCGATCGCGCAACTAATCCGCGGCATTCGCGAAGGTGAAAAACATCAAGTTCTCCTCGGAGTCACCGGCTCCGGCAAAACGTTCACCATGGCCAAGGTGATTGAGGACCTGAAGCGCCCCACGATCGTCCTCGCGCACAATAAAACTCTAGCCGCCCAGCTCTACCACGAATTCAAATCCTTCTTCCCGCAAAACGCCGTCGAATATTTCGTCAGCTATTACGATTATTACCAGCCCGAAGCCTACGTTCCTTCCAGCGATCTCTATATCGAAAAAGAAGCCACCATCAACGACGAGCTCGACAAATTGCGCATGAGCGCCACTCGTTCGCTCTTCGAACGCCGCGACGTCATCATCGTCGCGTCTGTTTCCTGCATCTACGGCTTGGGCTCTCCCGAAGCCTATTACGGCATGATGCTGATGCTCGAAAAGGGCCAATCCATCGCTCGCGAAGCCATCCTCCGCAAGCTGGTGGAAATCCAATACGAACGCTCCGAAGGATTAACCCGCGGCACTTTCCGAGTCCGCGGAGACATGATTGAAATTTATCCGCCCTATGACGACCTCGCCGTGCGCGTCGAAATGTGGGGCAGCCAGATCGAAGCCATCCGCAGAATCGACCCGCTCACCGGAGAAATCCGCTCGCGCGAAGGCGAAGTCACGCGCCTCCCCATTTATCCGAAAACGCATTACGTCCTGCCGAAAGAACAGCGCGAACGCGCCATTCAAACCATTCTCGAAGAACTCGAATGGTGGAAGCCGGAACTCGAGCGCCAGGGAAAAATCGTCGAAGCCCAACGCATCCAGCAGCGCGTGCTTTTCGATATCGAAATGATGCGCACCATCGGATATTGCCACGGCATCGAAAATTATTCGCGCCACATGTCCGGCCGCCTTCCCGGCGAAGCGCCTCCCACTTTGCTCGATTACGTCCCGCAGGATTATTTGCTCGTGGTCGACGAATCTCACCAGACCGTTCCGCAGCTTCACGCCATGTATCACGGCGATCGTTCGCGCAAACAAACCCTGGTGGATTTCGGTTTCCGCATGCCCTCCGCGCTCGATAATCGTCCGCTCACCTTCGAAGAGCTTGAACACCGCGTGAATCAAGCCGTCTACGTTTCCGCCACTCCCGGCCCGTACGAGCTCACTAAAGCCGCCGGAGTCGTCATCGAGCAAGTGATTCGTCCCACGGGCCTGGTCGATCCGCTGGTGGATGTGCGCCCCGTGAAAGGTCAGGTGGATGACCTGCTCGAAGAAATCCGCGTGCGCACCGCGCGCAACGAGCGAATCCTGGTCACCACGCTGACCAAGCGCATGTCCGAAGACTTGGCTGAATATTTCGCCGAAGTCGGCATCCGCTGCCGTTATCTCCACTCCGAAATTGAAACGCTCGAGCGCGTCCGCATCCTGCGCGATTTGCGCCGCGGCGAATTCGATGTGCTGATCGGAATCAACCTGTTGCGCGAAGGCCTTGATCTACCGGAAGTTTCCTTGGTGGCGATTCTCGACGCGGATAAAGAAGGCTATCTCCGCAGCGCCACATCACTCATCCAAACCATGGGCCGCTCCTCACGCCACTTGGAAGGGAAAGCAATTCTTTACGCCGATGTAATGACGGAATCCATGCGCAAAGCCATCGGAGAAACCGACCGCCGCCGCGTCAAGCAACTCGCCTATAACAAAGAACACAATATCGAGCCAATCTCCATCATCAAAGCAGTGGATATGCAGCTCGCCAAAATTATCGAAGCCGATTACCTTACCGTTCCCGTGGATAACACCGCTCTCGACGACATCACCAGCGAAGAGCAATTGCGCACAGCTATCGAGCAGCTCGAATCGCAAATGCGCGAAGCCGCCAAAAAATTCGAATTCGAACGCGCCGCGGCTCTCCGCGACCGCATCCGCTCCTTCAAGCAGCGCGATTTCACGGCCATCTTTGACACCCCGCCAAGCGCTCCGCCTGTCTCCGCCGCGACATCCGGCGGCGCCGAACCAAAGGCGAAGCCATGAGCCGCGCGCGGATCACCCATCGCCGCGAATCTTCGATTCCAAATTTTTGCGCGGGGATATTTGACTGGATCCAGCCAGGAGGGGAAGGCCAACCAGCGCGCGAAGCCGGCCCAAGAAATCGCAGCCCGCTAAACGACGCCGCGTTTCAGCTCATCGAGAGGATAGAACGTGTTGCGCCAGATCACTCCACGCTGCCACAGCGTCACGACCATTGAGCGCATCATCATGTAGCAGGATATCGCCGCCCCGATCGGATGCGTGAACGCGTACAACGGGGAGATGCGAACCGGGAGCGTGAGCGCGACGTGCAGCGCGAGTGCCATGGTCACCGAGATGGCCGCCGCGATTCGTGCGATCCCGGTCACGAAGGGCAGCGCCAGGAATGGCAGTATGCTGATGGAAAACACGCCCATCACGCTAAGCAGGGCATAGCTCACCCGGTAGCCGAATGCCGCGAACAGATTCTTCGTCAGCCCATGGATCAAGTCGCCCAGCCCATTTTGCCAGCGCAGCCGGATGAAGGTATCGCCGCTCGCGACTCCGGAACGGAAGCCGCCATGCTTCACCAATTTGCCCAACTTCATGTCGTCAACCACTTCCATGGCCAACCGCCGGTGGGTGCCAACGGCTTCATACGCAGAGCGCCGCAGCAATTGAAACGCGCCCACTCCCATGTAGCTGCCGGTATCCGGATCGCTCACCCGCCACGGCTGGACGCCGAACACGAAGCCCACGCCAAGATAAATCACCGCCGCGGTTTCCCAGAAGCCCACCAGGTCGATCACCGCCAGCAGGCTGAGATGGTCCCAGCGCCTGGATTCCGCCAGCGACATCGCGCGCCGCAAAAGATCGGGCACAAAGCGGACATCCGCGTCGGTGAACACCAGCCAGTCCCCGGTGGACTGGCGGTAAGCCAATTCCAGGGCATGCGGCTTGCCCAGCCATCCCTCCGGCAGTTCGCGGACATGCAGAACCTTCAAGTGCGAATGCTGGCGCGCCAGGGTATCCAGAATTTCCGAGGTGGCGTCGCTCGAGCGGTCGTCAACCGCCACCACTTCGTAGTTGGGGTAATCCTGAGCCAGCATGGAAGCAAGCGCGGCGGGCAATTTTTCGGCTTCGTCTCGCGCAGCGAACAGCACCGAAATCCGCGGACATTCGCTGCCCTCGCGCGGCTTCACGTTCGCCAGCAGCGGGATGCGCGACATGCCCCGGAACGCGCGAAATCCTTGCACGAGCCAAAACAGCGCAATCAATTCCAGAAACGCGGTTCCCATGGTTTGCAACGTATATAATTCCTGACTGCGAATTAGCGCAACAGGCTTATCCTAACATGTCAAATGGCTATAACGGTCGCGATTGTCGGCGCCGGGCGCGTGGGGCGCACGCTGGCCCGCAAGTTGCGGGGCCTGGGATGGAACATTGGAGTTGTGGTCACCCGCTCCAAGACTTCCGCAAGTGCGGCCGTCCGCGCCATCGGCGCAGGCGCCGCCCGCGGCGAACTGACCCGCTCGATTTTAGCCGCGGACATAATGCTAATCACTACGCCAGATGATGCGATTAACAAGGTCGCGGTTGCTTTGGCAAAAATCGGGGGAAAAGAGTGGCGCGGCAAGATCGTGCTGCACACCAGCGGAGCGCTCGATCGATCCGAGTTGGCCCCGCTCGCCAGGTCGGGCGCATCCACCGGCTCCCTGCATCCGTTGCAGACGTTTAGTGGACGCGCGACTCCGCGTTTGGAGGGAGTCGTCTTTGCCTTGGAGGGAAATCGCCAGGCTCTTCGCGTCGCGCGCCAGATTACCCTTGCGCTCGGTGGCGTCCCAATCGTTATCCAGGGCAGGCATAAACCGGCTTATCATGCTGCTGCGGCGTTCGCGGCGGGAAACTTGCTCGCCGTGTTGGAAGCCAGCACCCAGATTTTGATGGCCATCGGATTCACCCGGCGTAGCGCGGCGCGCGCCGTGATTCCGCTGGTCCGGCAGATGATCGAGAATTTCGAAAGGATGGGTCCGCGAAGTTCCTGGACCGGGCCGCTCTCGCGCGGTGATTACGCGACGGTGCGGAGACATTTGGAAGCGCTGAAACCATTTCCGAAAGAAATGCTCGAGGCGTACCTGGGTTATTCGCGGCTGGCGGTCCGGCTGTTCGCGGAAAAGCCAAAAGCGGCGCTTCTGAAATTGAAAAACATTTCGCAATCACAAGGGAGAAGGCACCGTTGAATCGACTTCATATTCCGATCGAGAGCGCCACGCTGGCGAATGGCCTGAAAGTAGTGATCTCGCCCGATCATTCCGCCCCAGTTGCCACGGTTGGCGTCTATTACAAAATTGGTTTTCGCCTGGAACCAAAAGGCCGCAGTGGATTCGCGCATTTATTCGAGCACATGATGTTTCAAGGTTCGGAAAATGCCGGCAAAATGATGCACATCAAGCTGATTAATTCTTCCGGCGGAGTGCTGAACGGAACCACCAATTACGATGTGACGAATTATTACGAATCCGTGCCATCGAACGCGCTGGAACGCGTGCTGTGGCTGGAAGCGGACCGCATGCGCGCCCTGAAAGTGGACGATGAAAATCTCCGCAATCAGCGCGACGTTGTGAAGGAAGAAGTCCGCGTGAACGTGATGAATCGCCCCTACGGCGGATTTCCCTGGCTCGACCTGCCGCCCGTGGCGTTTCGCAATTGGCCCAACGCCCACAATTTTTACGGCGATTTCGCCGATCTCGACGCCGCCACGCTGGCCGACGTGCAAACCTTTTTCAAAACCTACTACGCGCCGAATAACGCGGTTCTGCTGATGCTCGGTGACGTGCAGCCGGAAGAAGGTTTCGCGCTAGCCGCGCGATATTTCCAGGATATTCCGGCCAGCGCGCTGCCTCCGGTGGTGGATGCGAGCGAGCAGCCGCAAGCCGAAGAACGGCGCGGCGAAGTGGTGGAGAAATTCGGGACTTTGCCGGTTTTCGCCATCGGCTACCACATGCCCGCGCGCCACACCGCCGATTGGCACGCACTGGCCATGCTCGATAACGCAATTCATGGCGGCCGCGCCGGCCATCTCTACCGCACTCTCGTTCTGGAAAAGCAGATTGCGGTGGACGCTTCGGGTGGAATTAACTACGGCTCGGGCGACGTGTTCGATTACGACGGGCCCACACTGATGACCACCACCGTTTACTACAAGCCGGAATTCACGCCCGAACAGGCGCTCGCCGCGTTCGACGGCGTAATTCGCGAAGTGCAGGAAAAAGGAATCACTGCCGAGGAGTTGGCGGCGGTAAAAATCAAATTCCAATCCGATTATTTTTCGTCGCTCGAAGGCGGCTCGGGGGCTTCCATTCCACGGTTCGGTTTGATGCATTACCTGGCTTGCTTCACTTTATTCGATCATGATCCGCAGCTTGTGAATACGATTCTGGACGGGTTCCTGGCTGTGACGCCGCAACAGGTGCAGGACGTGGCCCGGAAATATCTGGTGCCGAAAAATCGCGCCATACTTTTGCGCCGGCCGGTGAAGCAAGGAGGTGCGCAGTGAGCGTATTTTCAACGGAGACCATGCGTTCCAGCACTCCTCCGGCTCTGGCTCCAGAGCGGCCCGTCGAATGGCCGCGCCGCACCGTTCGCACTCTGGCGAACGGGCTCAAAGTGGTTCTGGCCGAATTGCGCACGTTCCCCAAAATCAGCGCGCAGCTCTTTTTCCGCAGTGGAAACGCGGCGATCGCCCACACCTCCCCCGGACTCGCTGAAATGACGGCCACTGTGGTTCGCACCGGAACCGCCACGCGGCCCAGCCGCCGCATTGAAGAAGACCTCCGGCGAATGGGCGCCGATTTAGGGACGAACGCGGGAGCGGACACCAGCGCCATTTCAACCTCGGGGCTTGCGGAATGTACAGAGGAGTTGCTCGGACTGGTTTCTGACCTGGCGCGCAACGCGGTATTTCCGGCGGATGAATTCGAACGCGAGCGCCGGCAACGCCTCGAGGAATTGCGCATCGAGCGCACTACGTCCAGTTTTCTGGCCGGGGAACGGTTGCGCCGAGTGCTTTTCGGTGCGCATCCTTATGCGATCATCGCGCCCACCGAGGCGCAGTTGGCTGCCTATCGCCGCGAGGAACTCGAATCATTTTACCGGCAGCACTACACGCCTGCGAATGGTTTGCTCATCGTGGTGGGAGATTTTGCAGCGGACCGCATGCTCGAGCAAATCGAAAAGATTTTTGGCTCCTGGCAAGCACCGAAACCCGCGGCAACTCCATCGCCGGCTCCTCCCGATTTGCGCGGCCGCCGCGTCTACGTGGTCCACTTGCCGGGAAGCGTGCAAACCGACGTGCTGGTGGGCAATCGAGCCATCACGCGGCGCGATCCGGATTGGCGGCGCCTGGTTCTGGCCAACTCGATTTATGGCGGCGCGTTCCATTCCCGGCTGGTGATGAATATTCGCGAGCAAAAGGGATATACCTACAGCCCGCGAAGTTCCGTTCACCCGCTGCGGCAGCATGGATATTTCACGATTCATGCCGCCGTGCGCAATGAAGTGGTTGCCGCCACTTTGACCGAAATGTTTTACGAGGCGGACCGGATGCGTTCGCTGCCCGTGGGCGGCGAAGAACTGGCGGACGCGCAAAGTTATTTGTGCGGCGCGTATTCGCTGGGATTGGGCACCCAGGATGGCTTGATCGGCCAGCTTTCCGGTATTTACCTGAACGAATTGCCGGAAGATTATCTGGAAACCTACCGCGAAAAAATCCGCGCGCTCAACGCGAATGATGTTCTGGCGGCCGCACGGAAATATTTCGATTCGGGCAATGCTCAAATCGTGGTGGTGGGCGATCGCGGGGAGATCAGCGAGCAGGCAGCTCTGTTCGGTGAAGTGGAATCGTTCGACGCCCAGGGAGACAGGATATAGCGGGCGCCGCCGCTTGCAAATTCCAGGAGGGGAGGAAGAAACGCCGTGAGGCCGTTTCAAAGGGCTTTTGTCGCGCTCACCGCCATTCTGTATTGTTATATCCTGGTCGTAGCGGCCGGCGACACCAAGAAGCACCCGCCGGTTCAGCCGCTCGATCTGAACACGGCAACCATCGAACAGCTTCAGCAGTTGCCTGAAGTTGGCCCTACCACGGCAAAATCGATTATTCGATTTCGTGAAAAAAGCGGACCATTTCGCCGAGTGGAGGATCTGCTCGCCATCCGCGGAATCACCAAGCAGCGCCTGGCGAAAATGCGGCCATACATCACCGTAACATCCTCGACGGCCGACCCCAAAAAAACGCAATAAAGTTTATAAGGCCTGGTGGGAAACTTTGGGCTTTGATATTGCGAGGGGGACCTGGTCGGCAATCTCCAGGCCATAGCCTTCCAGCGCCACAACTTTTCGCGGGTGGTTCGTGAGAACCCGAATTTTGCGCAGGCCCAGATCGATCAAAATTTGCGCGCCGATCCCGCTTTCGCGCTGCACCAGGCGCTGGCGGTTCAGGTCCTGATCGATCACTTCGCGATTGTGGAAACGAATGCGCGGCAAGGCCCCGCCTTCGGAGGCGCCGCCCGCGGAATCGAGCTGGAATCCCTGGCCGGTGTGGTGAAGATAGACAAAGACGCCGCGATCTTCGCGCGCAATCGCCGCCAGCGAGTGTTCGATGATATCGCGGCAATCGCAACTGGTGGCTCCGAATGCGTCACCCGTCAAACAATGGGAATGCACGCGAACGAGCGGGGCGGCGGCAGCCTCCAAATCGCCGCGAACCAAGGCCACGTGCAATTCGCTATCCGCTTCGCTTGAAAAAGCAATCATGCGGAAATCGCCGTAACGCGTAGGCAGAATGCTTTCGGCAATGCGCTTGACGTAACGCTCGTGCTGCATGCGGTAGCGGATCAAATCGGCCACGGTAAATAACTTCAATCCGTGTTCGAGGCAAAAAGTCTTCAGGTCGGGAGTGCGGGCCATCGTGCCATCGTCATTCATCACTTCGCAGATCACGCCCGCGGGCACCAGTCCCGCGATGCGGGCCAAATCCACGGAGGCTTCGGTTTGTCCCGCGCGCACCAGCACGCCTCCTCGCCGCGCGCGCAGGGTATACACGTGGCCGGGCCGGGCCAGGTCCTGAGGACGTGTCTTAGGATCGGTGGCGGCCAGGATGGTGGTGGCGCGGTCGGCGGCGCTGGTGCCTGTGGTGGTGCCCAGGCGCGCATCAATCGGTTCGCAAAAGGGCGTGCCGAACAGAGAAGTGTTTCGCTGCGTGATCGGCGAAAGATTTAATTGATCGCAGCGTTCTTCGGCCATCGCCAGGCATATGAGTCCGCGGCCGAATTTTGCCATGAAATTGATGGCTTCGGGAGTCACTTTCTCCGCGGCCATGGTGAGATCGCCTTCGTTTTCGCGGTCTTCGTCGTCCACCAGGACGATGATGTGACCCTGGCGGATTTCTTCGATGGCTTCTTCCGCCGTGGCAAACGGTGCCGGATGTTCCGTCATTTCGCACCCATGTGAACAAAAATTTTAAAGAACAGCGCGCCGATTAATCCAGAACCTGGAATCGTCAAAACCCAGGCCCACACGATTCTCCGCGTCACTCCCCAGTGTACAGCGGAGAGCCTGCTCGCGGCGCCCACGCCGGTAATCGCCCCGGTAATTGTGTGCGTGGTGCTGACCGGTATTCCGAAATGAGCGGTGGCGATCAAAGTCAGTGCGGCGCTGGTTTCCGCCGCGAACCCGCCGAAGGGTTGCAGCTTTGTAATTTTCTGCCCCATGGTCTTCACCACGCGCCAGCCGCCTGCCATCGTGCCGCCCGCGATCGCCAGGTGACAACAGAGAATCACCCACACCGGGACGAAGTATTTTCCCTGAGATCCGCTCGAAATCAAGGCGGCGGTTATGATCCCCATTCCTTTTTGAGCGTCGCTGGTTCCGTGGCCGAAGCTGAAACCGGCCGCCGAAAGCATCTGCAGCCGTCGGAACCATTTGTCCACTCGTCGGGGCGCTTGCCGCCGGACGATCCAACTGGTTACCACAGTGACAAAAAGGCCGGCAACCAACCCGATGCAGGGCGCCACAAAAATAAAAATAACGGGCAGCACCCAGCCTTGCAGCACAATCGCGCGAAACCCAACCGCCGCGATCGCCGCACCTCCATATCCGCCCATCAAGGCGTGTGACGAGCTGGCGGGCAGCCCCAGCCGGATCGTGGCGTAATTCCAAGTGATGGCTCCCAGCAACCCCGCAAGCAGGACATACTGATTCACCATTTCCAAGTGAACCAGGCCGCTTCCCATCGTTTTTGCCACCGCGGTGCCAAAGGCAAACGCCGCGACGAAATTCCAGAAAGCAGCCCAGATGACCGCCGTCAGCGGGCGCATCACTCGAGTGGAAACAACCGTGGCGATGGAACTGGCCGCGTCATGCCAGCCATTCGTAAACTCGAACGCCAGAGTCACGAAGACGATCAAGCAAAGCAGGCGGAAGCCTTGCACTCCAGAACTCTCCCCGTACGGACACACGTTTCCAGCGTCAAATTCCGGACTGCTGGTGTGAAACGCCCCCGTTTAAGCGTTTTTCAAAGTGACAGTCTCAATCACGTTTGCGACGTCCTCGCATTTGTCCGTCGCGGTTTCGATCACTTCTATAATTTCCTTCCACTTGATGATCTCGACTGGATCTTTTTCAGTGAGAAATAGATCAGCGATCAGCGCGCGGCACTGGCGATCGGCTTCATTTTCCAGGCGATTGATTTCGATACAGTGGTCCAGAATTCCGTTTTTCTTGTTCAGTCCGCGAACGGCAGCGGCAACCTGCTCGGTGGCGGCGCGAAGCACCTCCGCCATTTGCGCGACGCCAGGGCGAATGGTTTTTACTCCGTAGAGCACCAGGCGGCTGGCGGCGGCGTCGGTCAAATCGAGGACGTCGTCAATCTCGCTGGCCAGTTCGTGAATATCCTCGCGGTCGAAGGGAGTGATGAAGGTCTGGTTCAGCTTGGTCATCAGGCTGTGAACCAAGGTGTCATTTTGATGCTCGAATTCCTCCACCTTCTCCGCGCTGCGGACTGGATCGGAAAAATCGTGCAACATCTCGACAAACGCCTGCGCGCCCCCCTGAACGTTATCGGCCATGGCGGAGAAAAGGTCGAAGAAACTTTCTTCGTGGGGGAGAAGCCTGCTCATCAGTCCTGGCATGGGAGAGTATTACCCCTATGAAAAAGTATGAGTTTGCGAGCGTCCGACTATACCCGAAGCGTGCTAGGCGAGCAAGGAACTGGCTGGGAAGGTGCAACCCGAACGCCCGGATAGCCCCGTTCTGCCGGCGTCAGCTTGACTCGATTCAGAGATGCCACCCTGAAGGGTGGCGCTACACAGCCAAACTGGTAAAGCAATGAAAAAAAAGGGCGTCTCGGCTTGTCGCCAAGACGCCCTGTTCAGCTAATCGGGTTTGACGGCAGCTCAGGTCCCCGCTGGAAGCAGGGAAAGTGCGCTGCTGGGGAGGATTAGTACATTCCACCCATTCCGCCGCCACCAGGCCCACCGGCACCTGCTCCGGCAGCCTTCTTGTCGTCTTCCTTAATGTCTGCCACCAGAGCTTCGGTGGTGAGCATCAAGGCAGCGATGGAAGCTGCGTTCTGCAGAGCCAGGCGGGTGACCTTGGCAGGATCGATGACTCCGGCCTTGACCATGTCGCCATACTCGGCGGTATCGGCATTAAAGCCGAAATTGTCTTCCTTCGAGTCGCGCACACGGCCGACGACCACTGCGCCTTCATGCCCGGCATTCATGGCAATCTGACGCATGGGCTCTTCGAGAGCGCGCTTGACGATGTTCACGCCGATGGCCTCGTCATCTTGCAACTTCAACCGTTCGAGCGCTGGGATGCAGCGAACCAGGGCAACGCCGCCCCCGGGAACGATGCCTTCTTCCACAGCTGCGCGGGTGGCGTGCATGGCGTCTTCAACGCGAGCCTTCTTCTCTTTCAGCTCCATTTCAGTTGCCGCGCCCACCTTGATAACGGCGACTCCGCCAACCAGCTTAGCCAACCGCTCCTGCAGTTTCTCGCGGTCGTAGTCCGAGGTGGTGTCCTCGACCTGCGCACGGATCTGCTTGACGCGGCCTTCGATTTCGCCGGCTTTGCCGCCGCCTTCGACCAGCGTGGTGTTGTCCTTGTCGATGGTGATCTTCTTGACGCGGCCGAGGTCTTCGACCTTCACGTTTTCGAGCTTGATGCCCAGATCTTCCGTGATGGCCTTGCCGCCGGTCAGGGTAGCGATGTCTTCGAGCATTGCCTTGCGGCGATCCCCGAAGCCAGGAGCCTTTACCGCAGCGCACTGCAAAGTGCCGCGGAGCTTGTTCACTACCAGGGTTGCCAGGGCTTCGCCCTCAACATCCTCGGCAATGATCAGCAGGGGCTTGCCCATCTTGGCGATTTGCTCGAGAAGGGGAAGTAGGTCCTTCATCGAACTGATTTTCTTTTCGTGGATCAGGACGCGAACGTCTTCCAGCACGCACTCCATCCGCTCCGGATCGGTGACGAAGTAAGGGGAAAGGTAGCCGCGGTCGAACTGCATGCCTTCGACCACTTCAAGCGTCGTTTCCATGGTCTTGGATTCTTCCACGGTGATGACGCCGTCCTTGCCCACTTTCTTCATGGCTTCGGCGATGATGCTGCCGATCTGTTTGTCGTTATTGGCGCTGATCGTGCCCACTTGCGCGATCATGTCGCCCTTGACGTCCTTGTGCAGCTTCTTCACTTCCTCGACAGCTACCTCAACGGCACGCTCGATGCCGCGCTTGAGTGCCATCGGGCTGGCGCCGGCGGCAACCGTCCGCACGCCTTCGCGGAAGATCGCTTGAGCCAGAACGGTTGCGGTGGTGGTGCCGTCACCGGCCACGTCGGAAGTTTTTGAGGCGACTTCGCGAACCATCTGTGCGCCCATATTTTCGAGCGGATCAGGCAGTTCGATTTCCTTGGCCACCGTCACACCGTCCTTGGTGATGATCGGAGCGCCAAACTTCTTCTCGATCACCGCATTGCGCCCCTTGGGGCCCAAGGTGATCTTCACAGCGTCGGCAAGAATATTGACGCCGCGCAGGATGGACTGGCGGGAATTCTCACCAGTCACGATTTGCTTTGCCATGGTTCTCTTTCCTCCTCAGAAATAGGTCGTAAAAGTTGTGTGGATTCCGATAGCCCGGCCAATCACGCCGGGGAAAAGCTTACTTTTTGCCGCCGGCTGCTTTCGCGCTGCTGCCGAGCTTTGCCAGGATCTCGTCTTCCTTCAGGATGAGATATTCCTCATCGTCGACCTTGATCTCTGTGCCGCTATATTTGCCGAAAAGAACACGATCGCCCGCTTTCACGTCCAGCGGGACTCGTCGAACCCTTCTCAATACGGCCAGCTCCAACCGCGATCACTTCGCCTTCTTGTGGTTTCTCTTTCGCCGTGTCCGGGATAATAATTCCACCCTTGACGGACTCTTTTTGTTCGAGCCGCTTGACAAGTACGCGGTCGTGTAATGGAGTCACATTGACAGACATCGTTCTTCACCCTCCGAAAGTTGACTCAGGATAGCTTCAAGAGGTAGAAGTACGTTTAGCACTCCTCTTGAGCGAGTGCTAATATATGCCAGCGCCCTCCGGTTGTCAAGTGAGTCTGTCACACTCAACCATATTTTCCGGGATGACTTCCTACTCACGGCTTTATTTTATGGTGCTTATTATCAATAGCTTACGATATGCAGCATTTTCCTTACACTTGGAGATTGAGTTGCAACTCTAGATGGGGCTAGAATCTCGCATCCTAAAGGAGTGCTGTGCCTCTGCTCTTCTACCTGCGTCTGATTGGGTTCACGGTCGGGGCGCTGGTCTACTTGTTTCTGCTGGCGCTGATCGTTGGGCACAGGCGACCGCGCCTTTTTGAGCGGCTGCTTTTCTTCTTGATGCTGTCGCTGTTTCTGCTCTATTGCGGCGGGCTGCTGGAGATGAACGCGCGGATTCAGTATGGATCGCCGCCAGAGGCTACTAGATACCTCTACTTGAGCCTTACGGCGCTGGGGAGTTTATTTCTCCTACCTCTTGTGGTTCAGACTCACGTCGAATACGGCCGGCAGACGACACGTGTTTCCGAGTCAACTGCATGCCGATGGCTTTTCATCTCGCTCTACACCTTGCTGTACGTTCTCCCATTCGTCGAAGCAGGTGCGGTATTCTTGATTTCCCACCGGCCGAACTTGGTTGTTCTAGTTCGAGAGTTCCTAAGCTTTCAGAGGTTCAACCTTGTCCTATATCTGGCGACTTGCACATTCTTCGCCGCGTTATTCCAGCTTGGTTGCCTACAAAAGCCGCGAGATCTGAAAGAGCGACATTTGTTCCGGTGGCTTCTTGCGATTTCCGTTGTATTGACAGTTGTGTTGATTGCCTTAAATTGGCTGGATGGCGGGCCAACGATCACTATTGAGCTTTTAAAGACAGTGGCGATTGTTGGGGGAATCTTGCCGGGGGCGGTGATCGGGTATTTCGCGCTGCGGCACAATTTTCTGGAATTTGGGGCGCAGCGGAATTTGGTTTACGCACTTTCGGCGACTTTTCTGGGATTGCTTTATCTGGCGCTGGTGCGGCGGATCAGCGGATGGCTGGAGCCGGTGCTTCCTCCGGAAGCCACAGCGAGCATTCTTCTTTTTGTGCTGATCTTTTTGTTCGAGCCGGTGGAACGGGTGATCGGGCCGGCGCTGCACCGGTCGATTCAGCAGCGGATGGAATTGGTCCAGCGGCTGATGGTGGAAGTGCAGGCTGAGGCGCGGAACGGCGATGTGGAAAAACTTTTGGAATTCACAGCTCGGCGGCTACGGGAAACTTTCGGGCTTGCCGATTTGCGTATTTCTGTTCCGCCGCCGGTGAATGAGAAACCGATTGCGTCGCCAGGAGGACTCGGACATGTAGTGCGTGTGCCGATTGTGCAGAACGATGTGGAAATTGGATTGATTGAAGCGAGTTCTACCGGAGCCGTTCTGACCGGAGAAGTGAGCGCCGCATTGCAGATCGTGGCCGAGCAGTTGCCTGCGGCGCTCGATCTGTGCCGGCTGATCGGGGAAAAGTTGCTGCTGGAGCGGGAACTTGCGGAACGCGAACGGCTGGCGCTGGTTGGGCAAATGGCGGCGAGCATTTCGCATAATTTGAGGAACCCACTTAGCTCGATGAAGACAGTGCTGCAGGTCTTGCTCGAGAAGCCTGATCTGCAGCCGGATGTTCGCGCCGATTGCTCGCTGGTGGTAGCCGAGGTCGACCGTCTCGCTTCGAAATTGGGCCAACTGTTGCAATACTCAAAGCCGTCGCTGCGGCCAGGGGATGGGCGGCAGCGGGTGGATGCCATGGCCTTGGTAGAGCAGGTGATCGTGCTATTAAGCCGGGACGCCGAGCGGCGGCAGGTGAAACTGATTTTGGAGCGGCCCGATACAGAACCGGGGCGAGTAGACAGTAGCGGTGCAGTTGAGGTGCGGGAAGCGTTTGTCTCCGGCTCTGAAGAAGCTTTGAACGATGTGGTGTCGAATCTTGTTGTGAATGCCATCGAAGCGTTGCCGCGCGGCGGCAATGTGAAAGTTTCCGTTGTTTGCCGTGATGGGCGCCTGGTGATTGAAGTGGCGGACGATGGTCCTGGCATTCCCAGCGATATGCAGAAGAAAATTCTTCAGCCGTTCTATACGACGAAGCCCAGCGGGACCGGGCTGGGACTTTCCATTGTCGAACGGCGGCTGGCGGAAATGAACGGGTCGATCCGCTGGGAAAGTCCGATCCAGAATGGCCGCGGGACGCGATTTGTGGTGACGATTCCGCTGGCGGAATCCGCCGGAAATTCGCACGAATAATTGATTGAGGCGGAAGAAGAATGCGAACGATCTTGATTGTGGATGACGATACTTCGGCTCGATACGGCTTGCGCCGCGCGCTGGAGCACAAATATCGCATCGCCGAAGCGGATTCGGCAGGGGCCGCTCGCGAAGCGCTGGATCGGGAAAAGCCGGACGTTGTGCTGCTCGATCTGGTGATGCCGGAAGGGGATGGGCTCTCCTTGCTGAAAACGATGCGCGAAGACGGTTATGAGCAGCCGGTGCTGGTGGTTTCCGCGCTCGATTCCGCGAAGACGGCGGTGGAGGCGCTGCGCCTGGGGGCGGCGGATTACATCGTAAAAGGTTTTGACATCGATGAATTGCGCAAACGTGTGGCGAATTTAATAAAGATGCTGGAACTTTCCAGCGAAAACGAACGATTGCGGCGGGAGTTGGTGGCCGAAGGGCAGTTTGGCCGGATGATCGGAACGAGCGCCGCGATGAGGCGAATATTCGAAATGGCGGAACGAGTTGCGCCTTCCGATGCGACTGTTTTGATTCTGGGCGAAAGCGGAACCGGGAAGGATTTGCTGGCGCAGGAAATTCACGATCGCTCGCCTCGGAAAAATGGGCCGTTTATTGCAGTAAATTGCGCGGCTCTTCCGGAGAATTTGATCGAATCGGAATTATTCGGATACGAAAAGGGCGCGTTTACCGGCGCTGCACAACAGAAAAAAGGAAAATTCGAGCTGGCTTCGGGCGGCACGCTTTTTCTGGATGAAATTGGCGATATGAATTCAATTACACAGGCGAAGGTGCTGCGTGCCCTGGAAAATCGCAAAGTGGAACGTCTGGGCGGGGCGCAGGCCATCGAAGTGGATGTGCGAGTGGTGAGCGCGACGCACCGCGATCTACCGGCCGAGATCACAGCGGGAAAATTCCGCGAAGATCTTTTTTACCGGCTGCGCGTGGTGACCCTGGAATTGCCGCCGCTGCGCGCGCACAAGGAGGATATCGCCCTGCTTGCCGAAACATTTCTTACGCAATTGAATACGCGGCACAACCGCAAGGCCCGGCTCGATTCCGCCGCAATCGAATTGCTGGCGCGCTACGACTGGCCGGGAAACGTCCGCGAATTGCGCAATGCGCTGGAGCGCAGCCTGGTGCTGGCGCCGGAGGAAAAAATCGGGATTGCCGAGTTGCCGGAAGAAATTCGCAGCGGCGAGCCGGTGACGGGCGGCGCTCGCGCGGGCGGCAGCGATCCTCTGCTTGGTGAAACGGACTTCCGCGAAGCCAAACGCAAATTTGAAGTGGCATTCTTGAAATCGAAATTGGAAGAACATCGCTGGAACGTTTCGCGGACTGCCGCAGCCGTCGGGTTGCACCGGCAAAGCCTTCAGGAAAAGCTGCGCGAGCTGGGGATTCAGCGGCCAGGAAAATAAGTTTGTGGCGAGAGGAACCCGAACAAGAGAAATGATGGCGCGCATCGAAAATGTGGGTGGTTTCATAATGGCGGGCGGCGCTAGTTCACGCATGGGGCGCGATAAGGCGTTCATTGAACTGGATGGCGAGCCGCTGATTCTACGAGCGGCGAAATTGCTGGAACCGATCGTGGGTCGCGCAACAATTGTTGGACCGCCGGAGCGATTCTCGTCTCTCGGTTTGCACACGATACCCGATGATCACCCGGGATTTGGACCGCTTGGCGGGATCGCAACAGCTCTCAGAGCCACGACGCATCCTTGGAATTTGATTATGGGATGCGACCTGCCATTCCTGACGGGTGATTGGCTGGAATTTTTGATTCACCGGGCGCTTGAATCGCAGGCGGATGCGGTAGTTCCGCTGAGCGAGCATGGAGCGGAACCACTTTGCGCCATGTATCAGCGGAGAGCCGGGGCGAAAATTTCCGCGGCGCTCGAGCAGGGCGTTCGCAAGATTACGACTGGGCTTGAAAGCCTTGCTATAGTCAATCTGGCTCCCGAGGAATGGAAACCCTTTGATTCCGGGGACCTCCTATTCAAGAATATCAACACGCCGGATGACTATAACGAGTTGTTAGCGGCTCTGGGGAAGAAAAGGGAAGCGTGAGCGATCACTTCATCGAATTCAAGAACGTGTCGAAATCGTTTGGCGATCACGTCGTGCTGCACGACGTGAGTTTCTACGTGGAGCAGGGCGAAACGACGGTGATCATGGGCCGCAGTGGCGTGGGCAAATCCGTTTCGCTGAAAATCATTATGGGATTTCTGCAAGCGGACGAAGGCGAAGTGATTGTCGGCGGCGAAAATATCGTTGGCTGGACCGAGGAGCAACTGACGGAGACGCGCAAGAAGGTGACGATGGTGTTTCAATCGGGCGCGCTATTCGATTCCCTTACCGTGGCGCAGAATGTGGCCTTTCCGCTCGAAAGCCGCGAGGAAATGGAGCCGGATCAAATTGACGCGCGCGTGAAGGAACTTCTGGAAATGCTGGAAGCGAGCGATTTTGCCGGTAAATTGCCCGACGAATTGAGCACGGGGACCAAGCGCGCGGTAGCCATTGCGCGCGCGCTGGCGCAAGATCCGGAAG
Source organism: uncultured Acidobacteriota bacterium (assembly GCA_963756355.1). GTDB lineage: Bacteria > Acidobacteriota > Terriglobia > Acidiferrales > UBA7541 > JBGPTK01. The sequence continues at coordinate 144,461 of CAVWOD010000014.1, forward strand.
CAATTCTGTTCGATGAGCCCACGACAATGGTCGATCCAATCATGGCGGGCCATGTGGGCGAACTGATTCTGAAACTCAAGGAAAAATTCCACAAGACTTCGATCGTGGTGACGCACGATACGCATCTGGCGCGAAGGCTGGCGGACCGCGTGGTTTTTCTGAAGGATGGAGAGGTGGCCTTTTTCGGCACCTGGAAAGAGTTCGAAAGCTCGGCCGATCCCACGTTGCATAATTTCCGCATGCAGGACGAATTGATTCCCGCCCTGGACGTCACGGCGTGAGCCAAACTTCTCCAGCCATTCCCGATCCACGGAAGCAACTACGCCGCGAGATGGGCTTCTGGGACGTGCTGCTTTTCAATATCGCCACCGTGCTGGGGCCGCGGTGGATTGCGGCGGCGGCTCATAACGGCACCTCGTCGATCAGTTTGTGGATTGGCGCGGCCGTTTTCTTTTTTGTACCCACCGCGCTGGTGATTGTGGAGCTTTCCACGCGATTTCCGGAAGAAGGCGGCTTGTACGTCTGGTCAAAACAAGCGTTCGGGGAATTTCACGGATTTGTGGCGGGATGGACCTACTGGATTTATACGGTATTTTATTTTCCGGGGCTGCTGCTGGCGAGCGCATCGATGAGCGCTTATGTGGGAGGTTCGGGCGCGGCGCATCTGGCGCAGAGCCGCACCTTTCTGCTGATTTGTTCGCTGATCCTGCTGATTGTGGCGGTGTGGCTGAACATTATTGGATTGAACGTGGGCAAGTGGCTGCAAAATGCCGGCGGCGTGGCCACCTATCTTCCGTTGCTGATGCTCACGTTCATCGGCTTCATTTTGTGGTACATGAAAGGTCCGGTGACGCATTTCACCTGGGTGAATATTTTTCCGGCGTGGAATTGGGATACCGTAAATTTCTGGCCGCAGATCGCGTTCGCGTTTACAGGGCTTGAACTGGTTTCGGCGATGAGCGATGAGATCAAGGATCCGCGGCGCACGTTGCCGCGCGCGATTCTTGGTTCCGGTGTGATGATCGCCGCGATCTACATTATTGGCACGATTGCCGTGCTGGGAATGTTGCAGAGCACGGATGTTGATCCGAAAAGCGGGGTGTTTCAGGCGATCACGATCGGCTCGACAATTTTGAAAGTTGGGTTGCTCGGGATTGTCGCGGCCATGCTGGTTTCGGTGGGCAACGCGGGCGGAGTGGGCTCGACGGTTGCGGGGATTGCGCGAGTGCCGTTCGTGGTGGGAATCGACCGGTACCTGCCGGCCGCGTTCGGAAAAATTCATCCCAAGTGGAAGACTCCTTACATTTCGATTTTGGTGCAGGCGGGAATCTCCGGTTTGATTTTGCTGGTAATCCAGATCAACGAGACGGCCAACAGCGCTTATCAGATACTGGTGGATGCCGCGGTAATTCTTTATTTTATTCCGTTCCTTTACATGTATGCGGCGGCGATCAAACTTTCTTACCGGAAGGACCGGGCTGAAAATCCCGCGGCGGTTTTGATTCCGGGCGGCAAAGTGGGAGTGTGGATTGCCGGGGGACTCGGATTTCTTGTGGTGGCTGGAGGAATCGCGCTTTCCGTGATTCCGCCGGGCGAGGCAGTGAGCAAAATCGGATTCGAGGCGAAGTTGTTGGGAGCGACTGTGGTGGCGATTTTGATCGGGCTGGCGCTTTATTTTCGAGGGGCGCGGCAAAAATCGAGCGGTAGTGGAGACCTAAAGGCCGGGCATTAGGGAAGGGAAGCGCATGGCGCAGCAAAATAAAAAGAAGTCATCGAAAAAGCCCGCAACCACTTTTCGTTTTAAGAACACATCGCTGAAAGGTGATATCGAGATTTTTCTGCCCGAGGGGTGGAACGTTTCGAAAGCCACTGCAAGGTCCTTCAAGAAAGCTACCGCGAAGAAGAGCCGGAAGCGCGGTTAGTTCCCGATTGCATTTGTAGCGTATTGGCAGCGTTGACGCAGCCAGGAGTGGCTGCGCTACTGACTCAATAGACGGCGCGCTTTTGCATGGTTTGTTTTGTGGCCAGGGAGAAACGCGGCTCGGCTATGCCTTCGCCCGCTATGCGAGCGGTGACGTAGGCGCCCATCGCGGGGCCGTGTTTGAAGCCGTGGCCGGAGCCGCCGCCGACCAGCCAAACATTTTCAAATCCGGGATGGCGATCCACCAGGAAATCTCCGTTGGAAGTATTTTCGTACTGGCAGACGCGCGATTCGACGATCGGGGCATTTTTCAATGCGGGAAAGCGCTCGCCCATATAGGCGCGTGCGGCCTTTTCTGCATCGGGAGTGGGAACGCGATCCGCGGTATCGGGATCGATAGGCGGGCCGTGGCGGTCGACGGCGATTTTCACGCCGCGATTTTCCAGGTCGGGCATGCCGTAAATTTCGTCGCCCAGACAAATCCAGGTGGGCATCGCGGGCGGCGCGAAGCGAGAGTCTCCGGCGGGCGCGCCGAAAAAGAAAACTTCCTGGCGGGTGGGGAAAATGCGTTCGCCCAAAATTGCTGGGAAAACCTTTGGCAGCCACGGGCCGCAGGCGAACACGAAAGTTCCGGCGCTGATTTTTTCACCGCTTTGCGTGGAGACTGAAGCGAGGCGGCCGTTGCCGGTGGGAGTCGAGACCGCGTCGATTTTATATTCCATTCCGTTCTTCTGGGATGCCTCGACCACGGCCTGCACGGCGCGCCGCGCAAACAGAACGCCGCTTTCCGGCTCGTAGAGCCCCCAGGTTATCCTTTTGCCGAAGTCAATTTGCGGATAGCGTTTTTCCAGATCGAAGCGCTGGTATTTTTCGTATTTCACTCCGAGCTTTTTGAAATTGGCTTCACAATCGAGCGGATATTTTTCGCCTTCACCGGCCATCCACAGCATGCCGGTGCGGTTGAAAAGCGGCTTGTCGCTTGCCGCGAAAAATTCCTGCCACAGTTCGAGGGAGCGCATGGACCAGCGCGTATAGAGTTCGTCGGGGCCGTAGCCCATGCGAATGATTCGCGATTCGCCGCCGGAACTGGCGCGGGCATTCGATGCGCCGTAGGAATCGAGCAGCACGACGCTTTTGCCCGAGCGCTGAAGAGTGTAAGCGGTCCAGGCGCCGAAGACTCCGGCGCCGATGACTGCTACGTCGTAGGTTTTGCTGGTCGGCATCTGCGTCGCTCCCATGATGGTTTTCGGCGAAATCCCAGTCGTCGAGCGATTGAATGCAACTGTGCCCGCGGCAACTACGGATTTCAAGAATTCGCGTCGAGGCAGTTTCATTTTGTGAGCCGTGCCGTGCGCTGACGGCGGTTTTAATGTCGCGTCTCCGAAATCACGAATCGATAGATGCTGACCTCAGGGGCTGAAGCCCCTAAAAATATCATCCATTTATGTCGGAGCTGAAGCTCCGACCCCCTAAAGAGAATCCTAGCCAATTTACGGGACAAGACTCTAGAAACCTTCTTCGATCAGCTTGGCGACCGTGAGCCGCGAGGGCGCCGGTTCCGATCGCGCGTCCAGCATGCGCTCCACATATTTGGCGAGAATATCGCATTCGACGTTTACCGCCGCGCCGGGAATCATTCCATGGACATTGGTGTGCTCGTAGGTGAAGGGAATCAGCGCTATATCCACGATGCCATCGCGCCATCCAGCCACCGTCAAGCTGATTCCGTCGATGGCGATTGAGCCTTTCATGGCCACGTAGCGCGCGATTTCTTCGGGGACGCGGACGGAAAGCCACCAGTTCTCACCTTCCGGCTCCAGGCGCGTTACGCGGCCGATTCCGTCCACGTGGCCCTGAACGAAGTGGCCGCCCAGGCGCGCATTGGCGGCGAGGGGGCGTTCGAGATTTACGGGCTGGCCAGGTTTCAATTCATCGAGCGATGTGCGGCGCAGTGTTTCGACGGAAAGATCGGCGGCGAATATGCCATCGCTGATTTCGACGACGGTGAGGCAACAGCCATTTACGGCAATGCTATCGGCGATTTTTATCGAAGCCGCGATTTCGGGAGCATCGGCGAGATTCACTCGCAGCCGGCCGCCCTGCGGCGTGCGATCGAGCGATTCGAGTTTTCCGAGCTGCTCAACGATTCCGGTAAACATCGCGCAAATATCCCTCCACAGCGAAATCGGATCCGAACTGCCGCAACGAAATATTTTGCAAAGGCGGCAGGGCCACCAGGCGCCGCGAGCGGCCAGTTGCGAACGGCACGCCGCCGCCGAAAATCTTTGGCGCGAAAAACAGGATCATCTTATCCACAATTCCGGTTTCGAGGGCAGCTCCATTTATTCTTGATCCGGCTTCGACGAGGACGCTGAGAATTTGGCGGCGGCTGAGTTCGCGGAGCACGTCGGAGAAACGAACGAGCCTGCCGCGCGGGCGAGGACAAACCACTTCTATTCCGGCGCGCCGCAGAGCGCGGGCGCGCGAGGATTCGAGAGGCTGCGTGGTGAACACGAGTGCATCGTTATCCGCTGATTGGACCAATTTTGATTTTAGCGGGAGACGTAGGCGCGAATCGAGAACTACGCGGAGCAGGGGCCTTCGCCGGGGGAGGCCGGTGCGATCGGTTAGATTTGGATTATCCGCGAGGACTGTGCCGATTCCGGTGACCACAGCGTCGGATGAGTGGCGGAGCAACTGAACTTCGTCGCGGGATTGCGGCGAGGTGATCCAGCGGCCGCTGTTACCGGAGCGAGGAAGGGAAGCGATGTAACCGTCGAGCGTGAGCGCGGATTTTAATGTGACCAGCGGCAGGCCGCGGCGAATCCAATTTGCGAACGGCTCGTTCAGGTGGCGAGCATCGGCTTGGCGCTCGCCAAGCGTGAGGTTCACTCCGGAGCGGCGCAATTGGCGGAAGCCCCGTCCCGCCACTTTGGGATTTGGGTCGGGCATACACGCAACCACGCGACTGACGCCTGCCTTGATGATTGCTTCGGTGCAGGGGCCGGTGCGGCCGGTGTGGCAGCAGGGTTCGAGATTGACGTAGAGCGTCGAGCCGCGCGCATTTTTTCCGGCGGCTTCGAGGGCGACAATTTCCGCGTGGCGGCGGCCGTCGTACGTGTGGAAACCTTCGCCGATGATGCGTCCATTTTTTACGAGGACGGCGCCGACGAGTGGATTGGGATGGGTGAGGGCCTGGCCACGGCGCGCGAGTTCGAGGGCGCGGTCGATCCAGCGGGCATCGATCTGGTAGGTGGCTTGGTCGAATGATTCCACCAAGGGCGATTGCACGGACGGCTTTCCGGGAGCGAAATGGTCCGTTTGATTCTCCCGCTGAGCAGGCATGGCGAGATTAGTCGAAGAGCGAATTGGCGTACGTTTGCGAGTCAAAGGGAACCAGGTCGTCTAATTGTTCGCCGGTACCGACAAAGCGAATCGGCAAGCCCAACTCACGGGCGATAGCGACGACGATCCCGCCCTTGGCGGTGCCGTCGAGCTTGGTGAGCACGATTCCGGTGACGCCGACGTGGCTGGTGAACTCGCGGGCTTGCGAGAGGCCGTTTTGGCCAGTGGTCGCGTCCATCACCAACAAAATATCATGCGGCGCGCCGGGGACGAGTTTTGCGGCGGTACGCTTCATTTTTTCCAGCTCAGCCATTAAATTCGATTTGGTATGCAAGCGGCCGGCAGTGTCAATGATCACGGCATCGGCCGAGCGGGCGCGCGCGGCGGTGACGGCATCGAAAACCACGGCAGCGGGATCGGCGCCTGGTTTCTGTTTGATCAGATCGACTCCGGCGCGGCGTGCCCAGACTTCGAGTTGCTCGATGGCGGCGGCGCGAAAGGTATCGGCAGCGCCGAGAATTACCGTGCCGCCTTCTTTTTTCAGGCGATTGGCCAGCTTACCGATGGTGGTGGTTTTGCCGGTGCCATTCACGCCCACGATAAACAGCACGCGGGGAGCGGCTGGCGGATTTGCCGTCGATCGCGGCTGAGGCGGGCGGAGTTAGAACCCGGACGATTTGATTTTTCAGCTCGGCTTTGAGCGCGTCGGAGCCGGTGATCGCGTGTTGATTTACCTGTTGCCGAAGGGCGGCGAGAATTTCGCGCGTGGTGGTGACGCCGATGTCCGCGCTGAGCAGAGCGGATTCAAGATGGGCGAGGAGGGCGGGGTCGACGGGGCGGTCGCCGGTGAGGAGTTGCTCGACTTTGGCGGCGAGTTCGGTGCGCGTTTTACCGACCGACTCTTTCAGCCGTTCGAGTAATGTTGGTTCGGGTTTGCCGAAGAGCGAGATCATGTTGGTTTAAGAGCGCCCGGGAAAACATTTATTCTAGCAGAGGAAGGGTTTGCGGTCGCGTAGGTGGCGGGAACAAGAAAAGCGGGGCGCGGAAATTAGCCCCGCTTGAGCACGAGGGTGGCTGCACCGAAGTCCTCCACTACTCGCCATTCTCATTGGTAAGGCGATCCCTCACTTTGGTTCGGGATGACGGAAAAATTCGAGGTTGGTTCCCAATTGAGCGGAAAAAGCGGGCGCGGCTCGGGGTAAGCCGGCGGCCCTACAGATCCATATGGCTAGGCTTCGACGAGGACGGCGGTGATGTGGATGCGGCCGGATTGGACGCCGCTTTCCAGGGCTTTGGCAACCGACGGGTCGAATTTTGTGCCGGAGAGTTGACGGACACGCTTGATGGCGAAATCGACGTCCATGGCGGTTTGATAGGGGCGATTGGTGGTCATAGCGTCGAAGGTATCGGCGACGGCGATGATGCGCGCCATGAGGGGAATATCCTCGGCGCGCAGGCCGTAGGGATAGCCGCGGCCGTCGAGATGTTCGTGGTGGAGTTCGATGCCGGGGAGCATTTCCTTTAGTTGAGCGACGGGACGCATGATATTGGCGCCCTTTACAGGGTGCTGCTTCATGATTTCGAATTCTTCGTCGGTCAGGCTGCCTGGTTTTTTCAGGACGCGGTCGTCCACGCCAATTTTGCCCACGTCATGGAGCAGCGCGGAAATGTGCAGGCGGTCGAGGTCCTCGGCGTTCAGGCCCATGTTTTCGCCAATGATCACGGAATATTTCGCGACGCGGCTGGAATGGCCTCGCGTATAGGGATCCTTTTCGTCGATGGCCGCGGAAAGCATTTGAATGGAGCCAAGGAAGAGATCGCGATTTTCCTGGGCGGCTTGCTTCAATTGTTCAACGTATTGCTCGATGTCGCCAGCCATGTTGTTGAAGGTGATGGCCAGTTCGCTGATTTCGGCGGCGCCGCGGACGGCCACCCGTTCGTGAAATTCCGCGCGGCTGATGGCGCGCGTGGAAACAACCAGCTCGCGAATCGGGGTGGTGATGCCGACGGCGAACAAATATCCAAATACCAGCGCCATCAAGCTGACCACCAGGACGAAGCGCAGCGCCTGGGTATTGAGTTCGCTTACGCCGGCATCAATGCGCGCTTTTTCCAGGCTGCGCTGGGCGATCACGGCCCACCGCAATTCCGGAATCGTGCTGTAAGTCCCGATCATTTCCACCGAACCGCCATGCTCCGCCAAACTGAAGTGGACGGTTTCCGTGGCGCGAAGTTCCTGAGGAAAATCGCGGAACTGCTGGGCAACGGGCGATGAGTTGCTGACGTCGCGGCCGGGAACCATCTCGCTGGAATTGGGATGGACGACGATGTGGCCATCCGAATCCACAATGTAGACCGTGCGATCGCGAATGCTGGAATCCTTGAGGCGGTCCAGAACATGCTTCAAGGAGACTACCGCCGCCAGCATTCCGGTGAATTGGCCGTCGGACATGAGGGGAACCGCCATCACGAAAGCGGGCCGATCGTCGGCCCTACCGCGAATGTTTCGCTAGTGGAATTCAACTGCTGGAAACTGGCGGTAAACGCCCGTTTGAGCGCTTTGTCGACGAACGGATCCTGATCGGCTTTAAAGCTTTGCACGGAAACGCCCCGGGCGCCTTTATTGACGACGGTGACGTAAAGAAGATCTGGATTATTCTCGATGAAATTCTGCAGCAGCCGCGTCAATTGGGGAGTATGGGCGGGATCGTCGACGTCCGTGATCCAGCCGGTAAGTGCCATCACCTGCCGCTGGGTGATTAACTGCTGGCGAATGCTGGTTTCAAATTGCAGAGTCTCTTCGGCGACGGAACGGGTAATTTCGGTCTGCTGCACGCGTTCGGTGTCTTGCAGCTTTTCCTTGCTGATGCGCAGCACCTGGCGGTAATAGAGCCACAGGGGAACGACGCTGGTCAGCAGAAGCGCGCCCAGCACAATCCAAAGGATCCGCAAGCCACGCGGAGACGTTTGGCGGATCGATTGTGATAGCTCGCCCAATCGCACTTGTACACCCCAACTGAAAAAGGTTAGCGAAGCGAAACGGCGGATACAACGGGACCTCGGTACTACTGGTGCCGCATTTGCCACGGGCGAACGGGTGGGGGTATTGGATTGCGCAAATCGTGGGAGACTGCGGTAATCGGGTGTTGGGAGGACTATTCCTGCTTCAGAGGGCGTTCCATTAGTTCGCGCATGGCGTCGCGAGGCGAGCGATCCTGGTAAAGAACGGCATACATTTGCTCGGTGATGGGCATTTCGATTTTAAGGCGCTGGGCAAGTTGCCGGGTTGCGGCGGTAGTTCCCACGCCTTCGGCGATCATGCGCATCGAGCCTGTGATTTCCTGGAGCCTGCGGCCTTTTCCGAGCTCGACACCGACAGTGCGGTTGCGGCTCAGGTCTCCCGTGCAGGTGAGCACCAGGTCGCCCATTCCGGCGAGGCCCGCAAGCGTTTCAGCTCGAGCGCCCAAGGCGCAGGCCAGGCGCGTCATCTCGGAAAGGCCGCGAGTGATCAAGGCGGCCATGGTGTTGTGGCCGAATCCCAGGCCTTCGGAAACTCCCGCGGCGATGGCGATCACGTTTTTCACGGAGCCGCCGAGTTCGACGCCCGCAACGTCATCGTTGGAATAGAGACGAAGCGTGGGACCCGAAAATTCAGCCTGGACTTCGGAAGCGATTTCGCTGCTCGAGGAAGCGATCACGATGGCAGTGGGATCTCCGCGAGCCACTTCGCGGGCGAAGGAAGGGCCGGATAGCGCGGCGACTCGAGGGGCAAATTTGGGCGAGACGACTTGTTCGATTACCTGGGACATGCGCAGGAGAGTTTCGGGCTCGAGACCTTTGGTCGCGCTGACGATGATCGCTTGCCGCGAAAGGTGCGGCAGCATGGCGGTGTACATGCGGCGGGCGTGCGAAGACGGCATTACGCCAAGCACGATGTCGGCATCATGGATGGCTTCACGCCAGTCCTGGGTGATTTGGAGATCGCGTGGGACTTCGACACCCGGTAGAAAGACTTCGTTGATGCGGCGCTCGCGCAGGGAATCGGCCACTTCTTGTTCGAAAACCCAGAGGGCCAGGCGATGGGGCGCGCGGGCTCGCGACAGCACGATCGATAGGGCGGTGCCCCAGCTTCCGGCTCCGATGATGGCGATTTTTTTCATGGAATCAAGACCAGCGCACGAGAAAAGCACGTTTGCTCGGACTCGAGAGAAATGCACTTTGTCTTATCGCTCATTCGTCTCGGGATCCCTCGCCCGCCTTTGGCGGGCTCGGGATGACGGCAAATACGAATGGCCGGCTCCGCCAAGAAGTCAGCGGAGAAAAGAAATGCGATTTTCGGTGCCGTTGATCAGGCGGCCGACGTTTGCGCTGTGTTTCAGTACAACCAGCACGGAGATAATGACAGCGCCGAAAGAAACTATGTTAGGCGGCGCGTGTCCGGGCGCGTACAAAACATAGAGAAGCATGGGCATTGCAGCGGCCGCGATGATCGAGCCGAGCGAGACGTAGCGCCAGAAGACGACCACGATGATCCACACGACTGCCGCGGCCAACACCGCTTGAGAGCATATCGGAATAAAGACGCCCAATCCCGTTGCTACGCCTTTGCCGCCATGAAATTTCAGCCAAACAGGGAAGAGATGACCGAGAACTGCGAGCAGCGCCGCGAGAATCATCCAGCGGATGTTTCCATTGGTCCAGCGGCTTGCGATCCAAACGGCGAAGTAGCCCTTGGCGGCGTCGAGAAGAAGGGTGGCGATGCCTGCGTAGACTCCTGCAACGCGGCCCACGTTGGTGGCGCCGATATTGCCGCTGCCCGCACCGCGGACGTCGCGGCCTTCGGTCAGCTTCACGATTAAATATCCAAAGGGGATTGAGCCCAGCAGATATGCGATGAGCGGAATCGCCCATTGGGGTGGCGTCGCCGCGCTCATGCAGCCGTCCTGACGAAATCGAAAGTAGCCAGGCGCGTGTATTCGGCTCCCTCGCGTTTCAAAATGCTCTGATACAAATGAAACTGAGTGGCTCGCGCCGATCCGAAATCAAAGGGCGCCAGCTGATCGATGGCGGTTCTTAATTTTGCGAGACCTTCTTCGGACTTGATGCGCGCCAGGGTCAAGTGCGGGCGAAAGGAGCGATTTTCCGCCGCAATTCCGGCCGGTTCAAGACGGCGTTCGATTTCGCCGGCGATCCAGGCAAGATTCGGCGTAGCTTCGATTCCAGCCCAGAAAACGCGGGGATGCCTGGCGTTGGGAAAGAAACCAGTTTCCCGAAAGCTCATCTGGACGGGCGAAGGAAAATGCACTCCGGCAAGAATGGGCTTCACTTTTTCCACCACTTCGTCCGGAACTTCACCGACAAATTTCAGCGTAATGTGAATTCCTTCCGGGCGCATCCAGCGCGCCCCGCGGCCCAGCTTTTCCAATTTCTCAATCAAATCTCCGAGCGCGCGGCGAACATCCTGCGGCACGTCGATGGCGACAAATACACGCACACGCTATCCTTTGTTGTGGCCGCCGTACAGAACATATCTGCGAATCATGTCCAGCGCGGATTGCGACGCCTGCTGGCGAATGCGGTCGCGGTCGCCGGGGTAGCGAAAGCGGCGTTCGCGCGCGCCCGTCTGATCGGCCAGGCCGATGTGAACCGTGCCGACCGGTTTTTCGGGGCTGCCGCCGCCGGGGCCGGCGATTCCTGTAATGCTCAATCCAAGAGTCGCGCCGGAGCGCTGGCGCACGCCTTCGGCCATGGCCAGAGCGACTTCGGAGCTGACCGCGCCTTTGGCTTCGATTAATTCCGCCGGCACGTCCACCCAGGCGGTTTTCAAATCATTTCCGTAGCTCACCACTCCGCCACGAAAGTAGGCCGAGCTTCCCGCCAGGCTGGTGAGCCGCTGGGCGAGAAGACCTCCGGTGCAGCTTTCCGCGGTGGCAATGGTGGTCTGATTGAAAATCAACGAACTGGCAACGACTTCTTCCATCGTTTCGCCGGTAGTGGTGAAAACGTTTTCGCCCAGGGCCATGGCGAAGCGCTGCACGATTTCATCGAGCAATTTCTGCGCTTCCTCGGGGTCGCTGGACCACAGGCGCGGATGAAGCTGAATTTCTCCGGGCGAGGCGAGAATCGTGGTTTCAACTCCCGCGTACTGCGTGTAAATGGGCGCGACGCGTTGCTCGGCTTCCGATTCCGACATTCCGGCGATGCGCACTTCGCGCGTAAACAAGCGCACGTCCGGCGCGCGCTTCGAAAGGCGCGGGCTCACTTCTTCTTTGAACATGGGTTCGAGTTCGACGGGCGGGCCGGGAAGCAGGACGACAATGCGGCCGCCGGCTTCGAGCCAGAGTCCGGGAGCGGTGCCGCGCGGATTGGGGAGAACGGTCGCTCCTTCAGGCACCATAGCCTGGCGAATATTCACTTCGGCCATCTTGCGGCCGAAACGTTCGAAGCGCTTTTCGATGGCGTGGAGGATTTCTTCGTCGCGAATCAGCCTGCGGCCGAGCAGCTCGGCGACCGCTTCGCGAGTCAGGTCGTCGGCGGTGGGCCCGAGGCCGCCGCTGGAGACCACCAGTTCGACGCGCTCCAGCGCTTCACCGAAGGCGGAACGGATCAGAGCGAGATCGTCCGCCACCACCGATTTGCGCATCAGGCGAATGCCCAGCAGATTGAGCTGCGACGTCAGGAATAGCGAATTCGTATCCACGCGAAAGGGAGTAAGCAGTTCCGATCCGACGGCGATGATCTCGGCTTTCATGCGTAAATTTTGTACACGAGTTGGAGGGGATAGAGCAAGGGATAGGCACGGCGAATGTTTTCTGAAAGTTTCTGGTCTGGCTCTCCCTACGGGGCGCGGCACGGCCTCGCAGTTCGGGTCAGGCGCGCTTGGTCTTTGCGTCGGTGACGCGAATTATGAGTCGTTTGCCAAGCGCTCGGGCGGCCCGAGTGATCGTTCCGATTGTGACGGAAATGTTCGTGGGATCGAGCAGCCGATCCAGTTGCGAACGGCTGGTTCGAAGTTCCCTGGCCATCACTTGCTTCGATTTTCGCTGTTTTCGCATGGCTTGTTCCAACTGCCAGGCCAGCACGCGCTTGATCGCCACCGCTTCGACCTCCTCCCGAATTCCTTCTTCTTCCAGGAAACTATCGAAAGTTGAGCCGGTGTGATCAATCGGTTTGTGATTTTTCGTGGCTCTCACTCGATACCCCTCTGATGCTTACTTTTCTTATTTCGCGCCGCCTCTAAATCCTCGTCTGGAGTTCTTTGCGATTTCTTGATAAATCCTTGGAGCAGGACCATTCGGCCTTTCGAATCGATGTAAAACAAAACTCGCGCGATACGATTCTGCGATAAACGCGTCCGTACTTCATGTATACCGTCGCCCATTGGCCGGCACAGCGGCATGCCAATCGGCCATCCAAACTCCACCGTCTTGATATCCCCGCCGATTCGCGTTCGGTCATCGGCGAATGGCAATCCTTTCAGCCACTCGCGAACTGGCTCGCCTCCGGCCTCCGTGCGAAAAAAGACCACAGGGGTACGTTTGCCTTGACGTTCAATCTCTAACGCATTCGGCAAGGCGGCCGGTATCGGCCGGGACTTGAATTTCCGATCTCGAGATGAGTGTACCATGTATGGTACATTTCCGGGAGATTATTTATTCCCTATCGCTAGTGGCCGGGCGCGACGACCACTTTGCCCTGGAAGATCACGGCTTTTACCGACTTTAGGGTTTTGATATCGGAGAGCGGGTCGCCTTCGACGGCGATCAGGCTGGCTTCTTTGCCCGCTTCGAGAGTGCCTAGCTGGGTTAAGCCGAGCAGGTCAGCGGAATGTTTCGTGCCGGCGGTCAGGGCCTGTTGCGGCGTCATTCCGTATTTCACTTCGGTGATCACTTCGTCGAGCACGGTGCCTTTGCCCGGTTCGTAGGACATATCGGATCCGGCGGCGATGATTACGCCGTTGTGCAGCCCCAGTTGGAAGCTGGGAAAATGCTTCACGGCCAACTCGCGGGCTTTGCGGAGCATGTAATCGGGCAATTTATCCTTCTCGCCGTTTTCCAGGATGTTATCGACGATGTAGACGGTGGGAACAAAAACGACGTTGTGGGCCTTCATGTAGTCCACGGCTTCCTGATCGAGTACCGAGCCATGCTCGATGGAATCGACTCCGGCGTGCAGCGCGTCGAGAACCGTCATCAGGTTCTCCACGTGCGCGGCCACTTTGATGTGGTCCATGTGCGCTTGCTGGACGATCACTTTCATTTCTTCTGGCGAAACTTGCTCGGCGCTGGGCGAATCGAGCGGCGAACCAACCCCGCCGGACGCGAGAATCTTGATTACTTTCGCGCCATATTTCACTTGCAGGTGGACGGCTTGCTCGGCGTCGGCGGGCGAATTCACAAAGCCGTGCAGCGGCGTGTAGTAATCCGCGAAGGGAGAATCGGAAGGATAGGTCCAGAAATCGCCGTGTCCGCCGATAATGGAAATCGCATGGCCGGCCGGGATGATATGCGGGCCGGGAATCGTGCCTTCGTCAATTGCATTCGCCAGCGCAACGTCAATGAAACCGTTGCTGCCCAGGATGCGCATGGCTACGACGCCGGAATTCAGCGCGTAGCTGACTGATTTTGAAGCGCGCAAACGGCGAGCGGGACGGAAGGTGATGCGGTGCGCTGCCCGGTCCAGAGATGCGTGTGCGCGTCAACGAGGCCGGGAAGGACGGTGTAGTGGGAGTAGTCCAATTGCTCCGCGCCCGCCGGGACTTCCAGGTTCTTTCCGACCGCCGTGATTTTTCCGTCGGTCACGATAATTTCCGCGCCGTCGATCGGCGGTTTTTCCGCGTCCACAATCAATTTACCGGCGCGGATGAAGAGAATTTTGTGCGTTTCCGGCGCGGCGGCCAGCGCCGACGAAAAGACGAAAATGAGTGCCAGCAAGATCGTGAAATGCTTCATGAATCCTCCTGATTTCCAATCTCCGATGCAGGAACCGGCTTTACAGTTTGCGGAAAAATTCAAGCATTGCTCCGCGATGGAATGGCATTCCAGAAGATGCGTAGAGAAAATCCCCACTTCTCAAGCACTTGGAATCTACTCTGGATTCCTCACTTCGTTCGGAATGACATCCAAGTGCATTTTTCGGCAACTGGTTTAGCCGCGCCCTTCTGGGTTTGGTTCCTTCACAACCGCTCGCCTAGGCTCTTCGCGCAATGAACGCGTCCCCGGCGATGATGGGAATTTGCGAGAGGAGAGTATGGCGGGTACGCGATGAAGTCAATCACGACATGAATTGGTATTGATCTTGAAATTGTTTTCGGTTGTGTGTCGCACCTACGGTGCTGGGGCCTCAATCGAATGACGTCCCCGCCCTCACGGGCGGGGCTAACTTCTGTCGCGCCTATGGCGCTGGGCGAAGGGGTGGGAGCGGTAGACTCGGCGAGGAACGTTGATCTGGAAGGGAAGGATGCATTCGACTCCGAGGGAAACGGGCGTCAGACGGGGAGGGGAAGGCCTTCGACGTCCCAGTGCAGTTCGTAGACCGCGCTGGTGGTGGCGACGATGGCGCGGCGTTCGGGAGTGAGCGCGAGACCGACCAGATTCAATCCGCTTAGCACCAGTTCGGCTTGTCCCGCGGGCGTGATGCGCACGATGCCGCGCTTGCCGGAGTAGGAGGCGCAGACGTAAAGATTGCCGGCGCGATCGAAGGCGAGGCCTTGCGGGCGGCCCAGGCCGCGGAAAAAGGCGGAGACTTCTCCAGCCGGAGTGATTTTGAACACGCGATCGAAGCTGGAAATTGTGGGGCCGGTGACGTAGAGATCGCCCGAGGGGCTGAAGGCCAGATGGTAAGCGGCCATGGACGGCTCAAGCGTGGCAAAAACGAAAATTTCGCGGTGCGGGCTGATTTTGAAAATCGTGCCGCTGCGGTCGCCGATGTATAGATTCCCATCGCGATCGAAGGCGATGCCGGTGGCGATTCCCATTCCTTCAATCCAGCGCTGGCTGCGGCCTTCGGGAGTGACGCGATAAATGGTGCCGTCATGCCGGCAGGAAACGAACAGCACTCCGGTGCGATCGAGCGCCAGGCCGGTGGGATTCATCAGTTCGGTGACGAACGGCTTCACCACACGGTTGGTGGTGATGCGATAGAGCGAGACGGGAACTTTTTGCCCGCGCTGGCCGCTATAGGTGACGTATACATTTCCGGCATTGTCGACGGCGGGATTTGAGACCGGATGCAAGTTATCCGCGAGTTGTTGGCCCAGCGCGATGGGAAACGGCTGGCTTTCTACCGCGCCGGTTTGGATGCGGACGCTGCCGCCCGAAGCGCCTTCGGGCACTCGCGCCAGCAGGTAGCTATCCGCGCAGACGATCAGGCTGGCTTCCGCCTCGCCGAAGCGCACTTGGGGACGCGCGTGATTCCGCCCGGCAAACCCGCTGCCGTGAATGGCGATTTCTCCGCCCGCAAGCGCTGCGGCAGGCTTGATGCTTTCAATCCGCGGGATGCCGTCTGATTTCAATTGAGGTCCCTGAGCCATCACATTCCCAAGGCTCTTGCGAGCCACAAACCGAGCGCGGCATAAACGCCCGCGATCCAGTCGTCCGCCATGATACCCCATCCGCCGGGCAGAGATTCAGCTTGCCGCGCGGGAAAGGGCTTCCAAATGTCGAATAGCCGGAAAAGTATAAAACCCAGCAGCACATATTTCCAGTTCAGCAGCCGCAACAGGAATAGCGAATTGTATCCCAGGAAGTCCGGATTCCGGGTTACCGATGCCGGATACCAAACCGCGGCCAAACCAAGCAGCAAAGTAATACTCATACCAGAGACTTCATCGATCACAACGAATTGAGGGTCTGCTTGCCCGATCGACCGGGCCACGCGGCCGGATACGATGACTCCGATGACCGCAATTATGATGGACACCAGGACTTCGACGTAAAGCAGCAGATGCATTCCCATCCGAAGCAGCCACGGGAATGAATTCCAAACTATCGAAAACATCGAGCCCTGCGGATGCACAAATGGAACAGCCAAAAACAACGTCAGAAGCAA
This sequence comes from uncultured Acidobacteriota bacterium, assembly GCA_963756355.1. GTDB lineage: Bacteria > Acidobacteriota > Terriglobia > Acidiferrales > UBA7541 > JBGPTK01. Next base: position 160,776 of record CAVWOD010000014.1, read on the forward strand.
GCCAGCCAGCGCGCCGAATGTGCCGGGGGCTTTCGGCAGAAAGCCGAGGCCGCAGGCTGTGGCGAGAAAAAAAGAAAGGTGCGGCTTGCGCGGTCGGACCAGGCGTGGAAGATTCAGTCATCGAGTTCTTCGGGCTGCGAGGAGTGCGGAGCTTCTGACGGAGAATCCTCGGAAGCCGATTCGTCGAGCGCCGGATCGGAGATCACATATTTCTCGCTGGCCCAGTTGCCAAGATCGAAGAGGCGGCAGCGCTCGCTGCAAAAAGGGAAGTCCGCGGTGCGTTTCGGAATCCGTGGGCTTGTGGCAGATGGGGCAGCTCCAAATCATGCGGAGAAAACCTCGCAAGAATTAACGGGATGGGAGCACCGTGAACGGACTCGGCGGCGCCGGCGGCTGCATTGCGATGGAAGCGCGCGGGAAAGCGTCGCGCTGGTAATCGAGCACACGTCCGAACAAATCGTAAGCCTGCGCCTTGATGATTTCAACCGTCGCCAGTGTGCCGGGCGCGGGCATGGAGTCCTCGGTAGCGCCCACAATTTCGGTGATGTAAACCTTGCCGTCAATTTCAGGCGCCATACCTTCCAGGCGCGCTTCCCAGACGAGTTCCGATTCCTTGGATGGTCCTTCCAGCATCGCGGTTACACGCTGTCCGACGCGAGCGCGCAGTTTGCGCGCGGAAATTTTCTTCTGGATGGACATAAGCGTGTCGCGGCGGCGAGCGATGGTTTTTTCGTCGACTTTCCCGTCGAGCGCAAAACTTTTCGAGGTTTCTTCATCGGAGTAAGAAAAAACGCCCATCCAATCGAATTCGGCGGCGCGGACGAAATCGCAGAGAATTTCGAAATCGTCTTCCGTCTCGCCCGGAAAGCCCACGATGAATGAAGTGCGAATCGAAACGCCGGGAATGGTTTTGCGCATGCGTTTCCAGCAATTTCAGAAAAACATCGCCATTCGAGCCGCGCTTCATTCGCGCCAGAACGTTGCGGCTGGCGTGTTGCAGCGGCATGTCGAGATATTTTGCCAGGCGCGGATGCGTCGCCATGGTTTCCAGCAGAAGTCGGCGTGATGCGATTCGGGTAGCAATAGAGAAAGCGAATCCAATGCAGATCGTCAATCTGCGCGAGGCGTTCGAGAAGAAGCGGGCAGGCCGTCGCGCAAGGCCCAGATCTTCGCCGTAGAAAGTGGTGTCCTGGCCGATCAGGGAAATTTCGCGCACGCCCGCCTGCGGCCAGATTTTCCGCTTCGCGCACCACGGATTCAAATCGGCGGCTGCGGAATTTTCCGCGCAGTTGCGGAATGATGCAGAACGTGCAGGGATGATCGCAGCCTTCGTTGATTTTGATGTAAGCGGAATGGCGCGGCGTGGCCAGGATGCGCGGCGTCAGGTCGTGATAGAGAAAAGTGGGCAGCGCGGCCGGCGCGGCGGACGCCTCGCGCGTCAAGTTCGCCCTGCGCAGCCTGCAAGAATTTTCTCGACTTCGCCCGTGCCGATCACGGCGTCAACTTCCGGAATCTGCTCGCGAATTTCGTTGCGGTAGCGTTCGACCAGGCAGCCCGCCACAATCAACTTTTGCGCGCGGCCGAATTTCTTGTATTCGGCCATTTCCAGAATCGTATCGATGGATTCCTTTTGCGCCGGCGCGATGAAGCTGCACGTGTTGACGACCAGCACATCGGCATCGCCCGCCCGCGGCGTGAATTCGTAGCCATCGCGCGCGAGAATGCCCATCATCACCTCGCTATCGACGAGGTTCTTCGGGCATCCCAGGCTGACAAATCCAACTTTCGGCATTTTTGCTCTTACACTCCGCGAATGGCGATGCGGTGCAGAGAGGACAGTTTATCGTAAGCGGCCCAAAAGGGCTAATTCCCCTGCGAACGGGCCCCTCTTTTTTGTTCACCTGCCCCGCTATTTCGACTAAACTTCGCGCTCGGGGAAAACTTACTTGAAATCTATTTCCATACTTTCGCTGGTCTTTGCTTTCCTGCTTCCCGCGGCGTTCGCGGGCCGCCACGAATCGAGCGACTGCGAGAAGATGGAGCAAATCCGGCCGAACCTTGTACTCGACCAGGATTCACACATTCACGGACGGGTAACGGATGCCAAGGACGTGCCACTGAAGAATTCCCGTGTCGAGCTGCGAAGATACGTTTCCTCAAGCTTCAGGATGCGCTTGAGGTGCGCGAATAGCATCTCGACTTTTTTGCGCTGGCAGCGTGAGGTCTGATAGGCCTGGGTTTTGGCGATGTCGCGAGCCATGTCGCGCGGCGTCGCTTTGTAGATCGACCGCGGCACCCTTCGGGCGGGGTGGTGGGCAGCAGCGCATCTTCAAAGGACAGGGCTCGCAATCGTATTTGCTCGTCCGGTACTTCAAAGTCGTGCACCCATTGACCAGCCTGCCCGTTGTGACGAGCTTTTTGCCGGCTGGGCAGACATAGGCATCAGCAGTTGGCTGAATTCGGGATCCAAAAGGAAATCTCGGGTTTAATCTTCTGCAACGGGTTCCCGCGCCGGAGTATATCGGCCGCTGGCGGCTCCTAACGGTAAGCGTGCCGATCGCGCGGACCGGCGTTCCCACCACTGGCGATCTGCGAAGGCATGGCCGATGCATCGGTCCACGACGTAAAGAGGGCGTGCCTTGAGTTCTTCATACACGCGTCCGACATATTCGCCGACGATGCCGAGGAAGAAAAGCAGTACCCCCGAAAGGAAGGTCATGACCACGATCAGAGCGGCAAAACCTTGCACCGTCTGATGCAAAAAGATTTTCGCGTAGATAGTTACTGCGGCGTAAATAGAAGATATCAAGACGGCGATTGCGCCTAGGATAGAGGCGGCCCGGATGGGCACGGTCGAGAACGCAAATATCCCATCCAAGGCAAATTTGAGACGCCTCAGCGCGCTGTACTTGCTCTCCCCGGAGTGACGTTCATTGCGCTCCACGGCGATGCCAGTCTGGCGAAACCCGACCCAGCTTCTCATTCCCCGCAAATAACGGTGATGTTCCGTCATGCCGCGAAGCTGTTCCACGACGCGGCGCGACATTAGCCCGCAATCACCGGCATCGAGGGGCAAGCGGATGTCGGAAAGCTTGGACATGATTCGATAGAAGAGAAAGAAGCACAGACGCAGCCACCAGACTTCCTTGCGTTCCTTCCGCTGCGCATACACGACATCGTACCCGGAGCGAAAAAGCTCGACGAGTTCCGGAATGATCTCCGGGGGATCTTGAAGATCGCCGTCGATCACAATGACGGCGTCTCCGACAGCGTAGTCCATTGCCGCCGTCAGAGCAGCCTGATGGCCGAAGTTTCGCGACAGCGCGATCACTTTGATTCCCGGATCAAGCGC